>CAKRFU010000006.1 GCA_934320845.1 uncultured Lachnospiraceae bacterium | reverse complement strand
TCAATGTCTAGTATTATATGTGAACAAAATATAAGGGAGGTAGTTAGTATGAAAACCGTAAAGATTTCTTTAAACTCTATCGACAAAGTAAAGGCATTTGTAAATGATGTAACTAAATTCAATACAGACTTTGATTTAGTTTCAGGAAGATATGTTATCGATGCAAAATCTATCATGGGAATTTTCAGTCTTGACCTTTCAAAGGCAATTGACTTAAACATTCATGATGATGACAACATGGATGATATCCTTAAAACATTAGCACCTTACATCGTTGAGTAAAAGAGTGTGTCAATTTAGACACAACAGTTTATACTAAACACCGGGAAGGCAGAGCCTTCTCAATTTTAAATGCAATTTCAGAGAACACCATAGACATGTCGTAAGGTGTTCTCTTTTTTTATATATTTTTACACTTAAATTTCTTAAAGCATTTTTTACTTTACTTTTTCCTGATGTTGGTGTCAAAATGTATTTTGACACCAATTAATGCCCCGGATTGCTTCATTGCTGTTGCAATTTTCGCAATCCTGCATTATTTTCCTATCTCAATTATCTCAATAGTATCAAGAGCCTCTTTTACCATCTCATCAATCTTTTCCGTAAGATTCTCTTCTGACTTGTTGATTGCTTTAAGATTTGGTTTTGTAACAGGATGTTTTGCCACAAAAATCGTACAACAGTCTTCATATGGCTGTATTGATGTCTCGTATGTTCCGATTTTTTCAGAAATATCAACTATATCCTGTTTGTCAAATGCAATAAGTGGTCTGTAAACAGGTATATCACATACTTCATTTGTAGCTGCCAGACTCTGCATAGTCTGACTTGCCACCTGACCTATACTCTCTCCCGTGACAAGACCCAGACAGCCGTTCTCTTTTGCAAGATGCTGTGCTATTCTCATCATGTATCTTCTCATAATGATAGTAAGTTCTTCATGAGGACACTGTTCATAAATATACATCTGAATATCCGTAAAATTAACAACATGCAGTCTTATCCTGCCTGTATATCTTGAAACAAGCTTTGCAAGGTCAACAACCTTTTGTTTTGCTCTCTCACTTGTGTATGGCGGTGCATGGAAATAAACCGCATCTATCCAGACACCTCTCTTTGAAATCATATAACCAGCAACAGGACTGTCAATTCCACCCGACAAAAGAAGCATTGCTTTCCCTGCTGTTCCAAGCGGCATACCGCCTATACCCTTATAAACTTTTGAGTATACATATGCCTTCTCTCTTATCTCTACCCATATATATACGTCAGGGTTATGCACATCTACAGAAAGTTCAGGAAATCTTTCAAGAAGATATCCGCCCATCTCCACACATACTTCCGGTGATGTATACGGATAATGCTTATCACTTCTCTTTGATTTTACCTTAAAAGAAAAATCACATTTATCATACTGCTTTTCTACAAAATCACCTACTGCTTTTGTGACATTATCCCAGCTCTTATCTTCAATAACTTCCACCGGACTGATTCCTGCAAGACCAAATACTCTCTGTAATGTCTCAATCACTTCATCAAAATCAAAATCTCCGTCAGCCTGAACAAATACTCTTCCTGACTCTTTCTCAACAGTAAATTCACCGTCAATCTCAGAAAGTCTTAATCTTATCTGATTGCATAACGCATCTTCAAACTTATAACGATTCTTTCCCTTAACTCCTATTTCTGCGTATTTTAATAAAAATCCCTGCGCCATTTTTTCCTCCATTTTTATTATTATGTACTCTCGTAATCTTCTGAACGAAGAATTTCGAGAGTACATTTATTACCTTTGTTAAATCATTGCTTTGTAAAACGTTTCAATATCGGAAGCTGCTTCATCAATACTTCCAATGCATACTCTATCTGCTCTTTTGTTGTCTCAACCGAAAAACTGAATCTAAGAGTCGAATCAAGAAGTTCATCACTCACACCGATTGCTTTTAATGTTCCGCTAAGGTCAGGATGATTTGAAGAACATGCTGAACCCGATGATACATAAACACCTTTTGAAGCAAGTGCATGAAGTAAAACTTCACTCTTTATTCCATAAAATGATGCACTCACTATGTGCGGTGCCGTATCTTTTATGTCAATTCCATCTATACCATTTATGACAACTCCGCATGAACCGTCAGCGCATTTATTCTTATTTCCTATATCATACAAACCATCAATAAGCATCTGCTTTAATTCATAAAGCCTATCTATTTTTTCATTCTGATTATCATATATCATTTTTGCAGCAAGTCCTAATCCTGCTATTGCAGGAACATTCTCAGTTCCCGAACGCATGCCCTTTTGCTGTCCTCCGCCAAAAATTATAGGTCTTATCTTTGTATTTTCTTTTATATATATAAATCCGCTTCCCTTAGGTCCGTGTATTTTGTGACCACTTACCGACATAAGATCTATACCCAACTTCTTTGGTACTATTTTATATTTACCATATGCCTGAATCGCATCCACATGAAATATAGTATTTTTATTTTTGTTTTTTACTATATCAGATATTTTTTTAATATCCTCTACCGCACCAATCTCATTGTTGACAAACATAACAGAAACGATAACCGTATCATCTCTCATTGACTCTTCAAGTTCTTTAATGTCAACATGACCAAGCTCGTCAACTTTCAGATAAGTCACATCATAACCCATCTCCTCAAGAAAAGCCAGCGGCTCATGTACAGATGCATGCTCTATTCTTGTAGTAATAATATGATTTCCGGCTCTTCTGTTTGCCAGTGCGGTACCGATAAGTGCCATATTGTTTGATTCTGTTCCGCCGGATGTAAATATAATTTCCTTTGGCTGGCATTTAAGTGTCGCCGCAATATTTTCTTTAGCCTCATTTATATAATTTTCCGCCTGCATTCCTTTTGTATGCTTTGATGATGGGTTTCCAAAATCAACCATCATAACCTTTTCTACCTCCCTGCATACTTCCTCAAATGCCTGTGTCGTAGCGGCGTTATCAAGATAAGCCTCCATTTGTATTCCTCCGTACTTTATATATCTAAATCTTAATCCTGCATCTCAAACATCATAATTGAAACAATTGCCATTCCTGCCGTTTCTGTCCTAAGAATTCTCTTTCCAAGTGATATCGGCTTTATCCCCTTAGATACAGCTTCTTCAACTTCTTCTTTTTCAAAACCGCCCTCCGGTCCTATAAATATTCCCACTGATTTTTTCGTGCAACTTTCCTTTACTATTTTCCTCGACTCTTCAATTCCGTCCTGTAACTCATATGGTATCATATTGTACTCTAAGCTGCCCGCAATGTCAAATGCCTCTTTAATGTTTACAGGATTTGCCACCTTAGGTATAATTCCTCTGCCGCTTTGTTTTGCTGCTGCCTCAGCTATAGTCTGCCACCTCTTTGTCTTTTTGTCACTCTTCTTGTCGTCCAGTTTCACAACACATCTTTTCATAACAACGGGAACTATCTCGGATACGCCTAATTCCACAGCTTTCTGTATTATAAATTCCATCTTATCTTTCTTTGGAAGTCCTTGAAAAAGCACTATCTTACATGGAAGTTCTGTATCTGAATCCTGTACTTTTTCAACATTAAGTAAAATCTGCTCAGAAGATAAAGTATTTATTCTTGAAATGTAATCTGTTCCCTCTTTGTCACAGGCAATTATCCAATCACCCTTTTCCAGCCTTAAAACATTTTTTATATGATTTACATCCGTTCCTTCTATATAAATTTTATCATCCGCAATCTGCTCCTTAGATACATAAAAACGATACATATTTTTTCCTTTCATCTTTAATTTTTCCTGACAGTCATAAACTAATAAATTTATTTTCTGCCACATAAAGATACAGGCATGTCAAAGATTACACTGAGAATATCACATACCCTGTCTGCTTATCCATACACGCCTGTATTTTTATTTAATTCTGACTAATTGTAATTTTAATTCTTAACATTGATATTACACATTTAATACTGATGCTACATAAGTCCGTTAAACCAGTTATTGCTGTTTGCAAATGTCGTATATGCACCGCTATAAGTGTACGAAGCTGCATGATTATTATTAAATACTGCACTGTTTGCAATACCATAACTCTCATTAGCCTTTGATGATATTGTATCACCCAAAGAACCTACACCTGTAAATAGCGTCTTTAAAACATTTATATCTGCTTTCTTCAAAGTATCCTCATCAAGCGAAAGTTTATTATCTTTTCCGATGCTGATACCACTCTTTGAAAGAAGAACCGAATTCGCATTTGTGTTATTGACGATACTTACACTTCTTCTTAAAAGACTTGTCGAATCAGCCTTTCCACTCACATCAACATAACTGTTATAGGCATCAACAAAATTTTTAACCGCACTTGTAATTGCATCTCTGTCATAATCACTTTTTCCGTCTTTGTCTGTCTTTTTCTCATATAATGAAGACTCTGACAACTTAGACAAAGATTGTTTTAATTTAACTGCGTCTGTCTTTATGTCCACTAAATTTGCGGTTGAACCTGAAGTTCCGCTGCTCTTGCTTTCTGTTTTCTGTGAAGCATAATATGCGGTTAAAAGCTTCTTGTAACCGCCCGATTTAATCATCGAATAGTCCCCGAGCAAAGTGCTTGTCTCACCAAAAATTGATGACACCGAATTATTTGAGTTTTTACTGCTGCTATCCGCAAAAAACATACTATTTGCACCACTTATTGAAAAAACTGATGGCATAACAATCACACTCCTTTATCATAATCTGCTCATTTATCTACTCACCTATATTTTATATCGTCTGTTTTTCCTTAAATTTTACCTTCTTTTCGATTTTGTACCATATCTTTTTTCAGGTGTCACTTTTCTCTTTCCCGATGACCTAGCGTTTCCACTGTTTTTTCTGTTCGATTTGCCTAAACTTTCTTTACCGCTTTGAACATTCTTCCTCTTCCCGGAATTTTGCCCTGACTTAGAACCTTTACCGTGTTTTGCATTCTTCTTTTCCCATGCCTCCTCACGCCATTTTTCTTTTCTCGGCCTTATAAGACATTGTTCGCCAAAACCTATAAGATCTTCTCTTCCTGCTTTTATAAGTGCCTCTTTTACAAGTTCATAATTCTTAGGATTTTTATATTGTATAAGTGCTCTCTGCATCGCCTTTTCATGGGGATTTACAGGTGTATATACCTTTTTCATTGTCCTTGGATCAACTCCTGTATAATACATACATGTTGAAATAGTTGACGGTGTCGGATAAAAATCCTGAACCTGTTCAGGCATGTAACCCAGATCTCTTAAATGAACGGCAAGCTCTACTGCTTCTTTAAGTGTCGAACCCGGGTGAGACGACATAAGATATGGCACGACAAATTGTTTTTTGCCAACTTTTCTGTTTATCCTGTCATACCTTGCCTTAAACGCTTCATATACTGCATTTTCAGGTTTTCCCATATTTTTAAGAACCTCATCGGAAATATGTTCCGGTGCAACTCTTAACTGTCCGCTGATATGATACTCACAAAGTTCCTTCAAAAATGTATCATCACTGTCTGCCATTATATAATCAAACCTAAGACCTGAACGCACAAAAACTTTTTTTACTCCATCAAGCTTTCTGAGCCTGCGCAAAAGTTTAAGATAATCACTGTGGTCAACTTTTAGATTTGGACAGGGTTTTGGAAAAAGACATTGTCTGTTCATGCATACACCATGCTCAACCTGTTTATCGCATGCCCTTCCTCTAAAATCTGCCGTAGGTCCGCCTACGTCATGTATATAGCCCTTAAAATCAGGCTCTTTTATCATCTGTTTTGCTTCTGCTATTATCGACTCTTGACTCCTTGTCTGTAACACTCTGCCCTGATGAAATGTCAAAGCACAAAAACTGCATCCTCCAAAACATCCTCTGTTACTTGTAAGACTGAATTTTATCTCTGATAAGGCAGGAACCCCACCCTCCTTTTCATACATAGGATGATATGCTCTCATATATGGAAGTGCATAAACATCGTCCATCTCAAGCTGTGTGAGTGGTCTTGCTGGCGGATTCTGCACTATATAAAGATAATCATTATATTTTTCAACAAGTCTGCTTGCAGTAATAGAATCAGTGTTACAATACTGAATGTAAAAACTTTTTGCATATTCAAGTTTATCATTTTGCATTGCTTCATAGTCAGGAAGCATCTTTGCATCGTACACACTGTCAAGATTTTTGGCTCTGTAAACCGTACCGTTTACAAAAGTAATATCAGATATATCAATCCCACTCTCAAGCGCATCTGCTATCTCAACTACTGAAAGTTCTCCCATTCCATATATACATATATCAGCCTGTGAATCAACGAGTATCGAATGTTTTAATTTATCAGACCAATAATCATAATGTGCGAGTCTCCTAAGACTTGCCTCTATCCCCCCAATAATAATCGGCACCCTCTTATAAACTTTTCTTATAAGATTGCAATACACTATCGTGGCATAATCAGGTCTTTTTCCTATAATGCCACCCGGAGTGTATGCATCAGAACTTCTTCTTTTCTTTGACACGGTATAATGATTTACCATCGAATCCATATTTCCCGCTGAAACAAGAAAACCCAGTCTCGGCATGCCAAACACCTGAATGCTCTCCTCATCCTTCCAATCCGGCTGAGCAATAAAACCTATTTTATATCCATGTGCCTCCAATACCCTTGTAATGATTGCCGCACCAAAAGAAGAATGATCAACATAAGCATCACCACAAACATATACAAAATCGACCTGTTCCCAGCCACGCTTTATCATATCTTCCCTGCACACGGGCAAAAAGTCTTTTTTCTCGTAACTCATTTATATAAAACCTCATTTCTAAAACAACAAACCATAATAACCGATTGCCATTTATTGTTATCAATAACTTTTTTAATATCATTTGACTTTACCAGCTTTTATGCATTATAATAAACAACATTGTAAAAATAAAGAAACAATCACAAACATAGAAATTATATCATCATCGAAAGGATTTGCATATGAGAAAATTATTATTTTTTGATGTAGACGGAACTATAGCTGACAGAGTCGGCAAAAAAAATGTGGTTCCCCATTCAGCAAAAGATGCAATTAAGAAACTTCAGCAAAATGGACATCTCTGTTTCATAAACACCGGTCGTGCTTTATCAGAAATTGATGTCTATCTTAAAGAATTAAATATGGACGGTTTTATATGCGGATGCGGTACTTATATTTTATATAAAAACGAGATACTCTTTTCTCAAACAATACCATTCGAGATTGGCAACGAGCTCATTAAAGATCTTGAGAAATATGATATTGAATGGCTTTTAGAAGGCGAAAAAACACTTTATTATAGAAACAAGCCATACACTACCCATATAGGCGATTTTAAAAATGAACAAGAAATACTCTATCCCGATTCATATAGAGAACTTGACCCTGCAACGGCATCAAATCTTGTATTCGATAAATTTTGTATCGGCGTTCATAAGAACAGTGATTTTAAATCTTTCAGCGAAAAGTATTCAAAAATATTCACAATAATTGACCGTGGCAACAGCTTTTATGAAATAGTTCCATCTAATTGCTCTAAAGCTACAGGTATCGAATTTCTTATGGAATACTTTAACGTAGAAAAAAAAGATACTATTGCAATAGGAGACAGCAACAATGATTTACCAATGCTTGAGTTTGCCGGAACAAGCATCGCAATGAAACACAGTCCTAAAACAGTTCTTGATAAATCCGATTATATAACAGATGATGTATTTGACGATGGCATATATAATGCAATGAAGCATTTTAGACTTATCTAGTACATCGTTTTCGAAATAACTATACCAATCGCGTAGGATACGGATTGGTATAGTTATTTACGAAACGATGTACTAGGAATTCAAAAAAATGAAGGCAAAATCAAGCTTTTACCTGCATTTTTTATATAATTTCTGGCACAGCCATTATATCAGTTATCATTCTGTATATCAGTTACCTGATTTTCTCAAGCACTGCTTTATATATCATTATCAGATATGCGTCTATAAAGCAAAATTTGTTTTCAAGAAATTCAAGAAGCTTATACAAAAATGCTGCTCCAAGTATTGCTATACTTGCACATGTAACATAATAGTCCAGATCAAGCATTAGTAACACAATATTTGCCAACGCATATACAAACAATATACCCGAAAATTTTCTTACTATTTGCAATGCATTATATAAAGTGACGGATAAATTTTCCAGTTTTTCCTTGATAACCGTCTCTGAATCTTTTGAGAGAATTTCATACATATCTTTATAAATCTTTTTATCTTCTATATTTAATCTGATATTTTTCTTATCTCCAATCTCCTCAGAAAAAAGTTTTACATATTTTTCATACCCTTTTTTTCCAAATTCCTTACGTAAACACTTTTTAAAGACATTCATATCAATTCTCCGTAATATTATTTAATATTTCATATGCAGCATCGTATTCAAAATTCTGTATATTGTCATAAACTTTATTTAATGTATCTTGTCTGTCTGCCGATGCACTCCCCATCATCTTTTCCAGCATTTCAATAATATCTATATAGTTGAAATCCTGAATATATTCCTTGAGTTTTTCCACATTCTTCATAAATTCCGAAACGGGCATAACTTCTGAACTACTCTTATTTTTATCCTGCTCTTTGAAAAAAATACACGCTTTCTCTAGCTGGTCATGAAATTTTTTTACTTTTTCGAGATATCCGTCCATCATCTCATGAACATATGGATTTTCAAATTCTCTTGCTGCAAACTCAAGGCGCTTTGACTGCTCTGCAAGCTCATCCGCACCTATATTTAAAAATATACCTTTCAAACTGTGAAAGTACAAAGTCATAGTCTCCATCTGTTCAGTATTTCTTATAACATCTATCATATTATAATTCTCGATTATGTTTCTAACACTGACTACAAGAACTTTCATGTAATTCTCAAGACTTCCTGCCATAAGTGACAATCCCTCTTCATAATTAAGTCCTTCAACAGATGAAAGAAACATTGTCTGATCCTCATCTTCCTGTTCTTCACTTTCAGTAACATCAATCTCAAATCCATTTGCGATAAGAGCCGCTTCTAATTCTTCCCTTTTTACAGGTTTTCTGAGCACATCTGTTGCACCTGCCTTGTCAAACAATTCCTTTACCTGTGAATCAACTGTAGCCGAAACTCCAAAAAATACCGTGCTATCCGTCTCACTTGTAACAAACTTTATCTGTCTTATGGCTTCAACACCATCCATATCAGGCATGAGATAATCCATAAGTACAAAATCATAGCTTTTTGAGCATGTTTTTTCAATTGCTTCCATCCCTGATTCTGCAGTGTCAACGTGAACACCATATCTCTCAACCATTGCTTTAAGAACAAGTGTATTTGCACTATTGTCATCAACAACAAGAACATCTGAACCACTTAGTTTTTTCATATGTATTCATCAATCCCTTCTGCATTCATAATAATCTGTACTATTTCTTTTTAGTCATTAACTGAAAAACGAAATACCGTTGTTGTACTATATTCTTCTCCTGCCTTAAGAACTACATTCGGAAATCCTTCTGTATTTATTGCGTTAGGGAAATTTTGTGTTTCAAAACATGCACCACTGAAATTTCCATAATTCATACCATCTTTTGCATTTTCAACAGTAAGTGTACCTGCCGTATAAAGCTGCATTCCCGGCTGGTCTGTATAAACCTCCAACATTCTGCCTGTATCTTCACATACAAACTGTGCAGCTTTCGCAACATCACATATTTCGTCCCCGTTGAGTACAAAGTTGTGATCATACTCCGTAACAGTCTTTTCATCCTTATCAAAAACGCCAAGACCATCACGAATCTTTTTACCTTTTCTAAAATCAAGTGCTGTATTCTCAACACTCTTTATCTCACCTGTTGGAATCAAAATATCATTTACAGGTGTGTAGTTATCCGCATAAATAGTAACTTCCTGGTCAAGAACATCTTTACACTTATGACCACCTTTTCCAAGGTTAAAATATGAGTGGTTTGTAATATTCACAATAGTATCGGCATCTCCCACAGCATAATAATCTACCATAAGTTCATTCTGGTCGTTTAATGTATATGTAATCGCAACAGTAAGATTTCCCGGCAGTCCCTGTTCTCCATCTGGACTCATTCTTGAAAATGTAATGCTGTCTCCATTTTCTACTGAGTCGGTCTCCACATCATACATCATACGATTATATCTCGTATTTCCACCATGCAGACAATTTGTGTTGTCATTCATATCAAGTTTATATTCTTTTCCGTTTAAAGAAAATGATGCATTTGAAACCCGGTTTGCATATCTTCCTATAGGGGCACCAAAGCTTGGCATATTTACCTCATAATCTGAAACTTTATCATAGCCAAGCACTATATCATCAATATTACCATCCTTGTCCGCCATCATAATATTTGTGATAACTCCGCCCAAATCAATAAAGGACACCTCTAAACCATTTGTATTCTTTAATGTATATTTCGTAACTTCCTTACCTTCTTTTGTAACTCCAAATTTAGATTTTAAAATGCTCATTCACCGTTCCTCCTAAAAAATATTTGAATTTATTATAACAATATTCGACTTTATTTACAACTTAATAAAAGGTAAGTTTTTTGACAACTTTTTATTATCACTCATTCAAAATATCTTTATTATAAAAGTTAGAATTTTTGGCAAGCTCTTTATCTATATACTCATATCCGTATCTTTCTGCCAAAGTTTCTTTATCAGAATATAAATTTGTTCCCAGTCCTAGTCGGTCGCCATCTATTTTTGTTCCCATAGCAGCCAATGTGGTCTGGAATAAATCCATTAAATTTGTTTCCTGCATACTTAACTAATTTTGTTTTCTTCACTCAAAAATTTCTTCGCATCTTTCAAGAAACTCAATGCTATTAGGACTATAACACCTCCAATAGGAAAGGCCGCCACTATACTAACAGATTGCAGATTACTCATTGAACTTTCTGCAAATAGTAGAGCTATAGGTAACAGTATCAGCAAAATACACCAAATAAATTGAACTTTTTTACCCGGCTGCTCATTTTCTTCAAGTCTTTTATAACTGTAACAAGCTGCTGTCAATGCTATAGAATCAAATGATGTCGCATAAAATGCAATCATTGTTACTAACACTGCAACCATCACAAGAGGTGCACATGGCATTGTCTTTATTATCGACACTATCAGACTATATAAATCTCCTGTTTTTCTATATATCGCAATGAAATCTTTTGCTTTCGACATTTGCATTCCCATTGAATAATTTCCAAGAACTATAAAGCTTACTACAGTTGAACCAACACCAAACACATAACCGCCAAATATTGTCTGCCTTACACTTCTTCCCCTAGATATACTACCAATAAAAAATGGTGCAGCTACACACCAAACCATCCAATATGCCCAATAATAAATAGTCCAGTTTTGTGGAAAGTTTGATGTTCTCATTGGATCTGTATATGTTGATAATTCAAAGAAATTCTGAATTACTTTCCCAAAAGAAGTAATACCGGTTTCTATTATATATCTCGTTTCTCCACCAAATAAAAAAACATACAATAACAATCCAAAAAACAGATAAATGCAAACTTTTGCAAGTATACTTATCCCTTTAAATCCATGAAGCAACGAATATGTATAAACACAGCAAGTTATAAGAAGAATAATAACATTTATAATTGTACGGCTTATTTCTATATGAAACAGTTCTCCAATAATTTGTGCCATAAGCGGAGTAGCAACGCTAAATGTTGTTGCTGTCCCTGCTAAAAGTGCAAACACAGCAAGTAAGTCTATAACTCTTCCAAGTATCCCCTGAGTATATTTTCCAAGTATCGGACGACATGCTTCACTATACTTCTGCCTGCTTCTCCCCCTTACATGAAGCATAAATCCAAATGCTACTGCTAGTACGAGATAAAATCCCCACGGAATAAAACTCCAATGGAAAATTGGAAATACGCCTGCCCACTCCTGAATGCTCCCAAGTTCCTCTATATGAGGATCTGTAGCGTATAAAATCCATTCTGAAAATGAATAAAACAAGATATCAGCAGCCAAACCACATGTAAACATCATACATCCCCATGCAAAAAATGAATATTTAGGTTTTTCATCCTGCTTTCCCAATACGATATTACCATACTTTGATGAACCTATAAATATTGATAAAATAAATATCCCAAGACCTATTATTAAATAATAGGTTCCAAGTGTATCTCCAAAGAAAAATCTAATCTGACTTAAAACTTTGTTTGACTGATTCGGCATAATAAAAAATAATATGCATAATACTATTATTAGAAATAATGGCACAAGCGTTATTATCCAGTCTATTTTTCCTTTTTCAATTAGTTTTTTTTCATCCATTTTAATCCTCTTTTCTAATCGATTTGCTTTTCATGCATGCTCAAATAATTATAGTATTTATTTTTGAAACAAGTGCTTTCTTGTACCAAATTTACAAGTATATTTTGTAAGATTCATCAATTGCAGCAAGTTCACAAAGATTATCAATTTCTATAATGTCTTTACTTTTCATAGGTCTTATTCCAAGCTCATACTCTTCTTTATGACAAAACATTGCTATATCATCCCAATATATCTGAGTATTTTTATTAGTTTCAAATTCCAATTCAAGATGTTTTCTTAGTTTTATTCCATCAGCTTTAGTCCATCTGGAAACACTATATAACTGCCATCCTCCTTTTCCACCTGTTCTGCTGCACGATACAACTACACCATTTTCTATAGTTTGAAGCCATTCATCTGTTTCAATATCGGTCCATACACTATTATATCCCGATTTTTCAAATTCAGGTGCAAGGGCTTTGGAATTATATATTATCTGGTCACCATCAAGTATCATTGATTCCTCTATATAATCTCGTGCAACATATAAAGACGATATATTGTTACACTCCATATAGTACGGATTTTCAATAAGTGTTATCCCTTTGTACTCATTTGTCAATATCTTAAATTGCTCTTTCAAATAACCTACAACAATATAAATTTCATAAATTCCATTTTCATGTAACGCTTGTATAACTGTATCTATCATTCTAACGCCATTCACTTTTACAAGCGGTTTTGGTGTTTTAAGTGTTATAGGTTTCATTCGGTTTCCCAGACCTGCTGCCATAATTATTGCTCTTTTAACTTTATTTTTCATTCAACTCCTCCTGCACAATTTTATAATACTCTTTCGCATAACGATATTGTCTAAGTGAATATTCACCAAACTCCACCCCTAAGTTTCTTTTATATTCACACCAATTGCTCCACAAAAGACCTGCCGCAGAAACATAACAATATATTTTTATTCTTGTTTTTCTGTCACATTTTCCACAAAAATATATATCTATAAGCTCATCTATTTGTGCTCTATCATAAAATGAATAAATGCAAAACATTGCAACATCCACATGCGGATCCTGCATTGCAGCATATTCCCAATCAATCAACCTAATGTCTGTATTTTGTCCATCTTCCTTAAAAAGAAAATTATCAGGAACAGCATCTATATGTGTAAGAACCTTTTCATGAACATTCTCATCAATATAATTCTTAAGCGAAAAAACATTTCTCTTTGTCTTTTTATAATCTCTATATACAGAAGCAGTCCCATTCCATAAATATTCATAAAATTCTATCTGTCCAAAAATGTCAAATTCATGGTCTACCTTTAATTTAAGCTCATGAAATTCTCTCAATTTTTTCATACATTCTCTTAAGTCTTTTTTATTTTGGGAATTGCACACTCTCGCTCCATCAATAAATTCAGTAATCTTATACCCATTGTCTGGATTAATATATACAATATTATCACATATTCCCTTATCTGATATTCTTTGATATACCTGTGCTTCCTGTTTTCTGTCAATAAGCCTTTCTGTTCCTTCTCCTGGAATTCTCATTATGTATTTTTTATCTTTGATTGAAAATAAAAAAGATCTGTTAGTCATTCCCTTTTTCAATACTGTTATATCAACTATCTGATCTTCTTTTACAGCAAATACCTGGCAAATAGTTTCTATTGCCTCATTCTTAAGCTGCGAAGAATGTTCATCCAGTTCCCTAAGTTGTTCATATGTATTTATTTCCACAACATCTGCTGAAGGAACAACCTTTGCTTTAACAATCATTTCTTTATTCTGATACAATGCTTCTTCCCAAAACATTCCATCATTGCGCCTATCCCCGCACAGGATCTCCATACGCTTTACAACTTTTTTTGCGTCTTCTTTAAGGAGATAACTTATGCCAATCATTGCATTCCCACCATTTCTATTTACTACCGACACAAGTTCCATCTTTCTGTTTACTCTTACATCACTTTCATCATCTACCATATCACTTACCATATACCAGGAATAAAGTTCATTCTTACTATACGGATTTATGTCACACCATACATCGCATGGAATAATATATGTATTTGAAATTTTATCTGATACTAAGCTTAGAGAATGCATATTGTTTTTTGATGCATATTCTTTATTCACAATAAGTTCAATACCATATTCATCTATCAGATACTCGTAATTCTCTTTCATAAAGCCAACTACAACATAAATTTCCTTAATTCCTACTTTGTTAAGCTGTTTAATAGTTCTTTCAATCAATGGCTCTCCATTTACTTCAAGCAGACCCTTGGGAATCTCCATATTTATAGGAACCATACGCATCCCGAAACCGGCAGCCAAAATAATAGCATTTTTCGGTTTAGCATCTTCAAATGCTTTTTTTGCCTTATCAGTCAATATAAATTCTTCATCTATATATCCCTCATTTACTAATTGTTTTAAAGAACGATTTACAATACCTAAAGAATGCCCGCATTTTTCTGATAATTCACGTTGATTTATATATCGTTCTGAATATAATATACTCAGAATATCCATATCTTGTTTGTTCATGTACTTACTTTCCTTTCATTTCGTGAACAATATTAACATAAAAAAATAACTTTCGCAATTATATTCACGAAAGTTATCAAATTTTATCTCATTTCTTTAATATTAACCATTTCCTCTATATCTATCCTGTTTTTCCTCTTTTGGAATATATAAACCATACAAAATGAAACAGCCTCCCAAAAACGATTTATCCTTGTATTTTTTAATTGACAATCGTGTTTAAGCTCATCATAATTTATTTCAACAGGCACACCAACCCAGCTTTTCCCAGACTTATAAATTCTGGCTCTTTCCAGTAAAAGACACTTTGCAGCTTTTTCATAAAAAAACTTTTTTACTCTATTTTCTTTTTTAGCAAAATAGAGCCACATATAATAATTTTCAACAATTTCGGGATACCAATGTTTTGTATTCAGGCTATCATTATGCGCCCAAGAATTCAAATATAATTCATCCTCCAATAAATATGTATTATAATAATATGCAAATCTCATCATAAGAGGATAATCGTCAAGTCCTATTCCATCTCCCTGACTCCTGAATCCACCTATCTCTATTAATTTGTCTCTTCTATAAAATGCTCCCTTAACAGAAGTTTTCATTTCATATAAATACTCTGTATATTTTACCTTTCTAAGTTTCTTCACACCGGATTTACCATGTATTTCAGCTTGAATATCAATATCACCATTTAAAAAATCAAGTTTTTTATAATTACAGGCAAGCTGATCTATCTGCGGATACTTTTTTATTATATCATACATATTTTGCAAATAATTATCTTTTAAGAAATCATCACTGTGTAAAAAAGATACCCATTTGGATTTAGCTAAAGAAACAGCCCTGTTCCAATTTCCAAATACTCCCATGTTTTTCATATTCTTATAATATATAACCCTTGAATCATTAAGTTTTCTAATATATTTTTCAGTAACAGTCTGTCCCTTTTCTTTTGCATAATCATCAATAACAATTATCTGATATAAATAATTACATTTTTGTTCTAATGCACTATCTAAAGCTCTCTTTATAAATTCTTCCGGATGATCATAAACCGGGAGTATAATTGTGAGAAAAACCTCATCGTCATAGTGTTTTCCAAACACAAGCCTTGTCTCAATATTCCTTAAATCATTGTAATGATTATAATTCTTTAAAAAATCTCTTTTTCTTACTTCTATCAAATCTTTTTCTGATATCATTTATTTTCACCTTTAAACTCTTATCTTAATCCCTGAACCATTTCAAGTAAATCTCTAAATTTTATTTTTAATAATACTAAAGATATAATCATAAATATAACATATCTCACAATAATAACATCCTTTAACACAACACATATTATAGCATAAATCCCCACCACAACTGTCCATATAAACAATCTCTTAACATCATAAATTATATTTATTCCCATTTTTATAGTATAAAGATAATTTATCATAAGAAGCACAAAATAACTTGCCAATGTCGTAAATCCTGCTGCTAAAAATCCAAATTTAGGAATACATATATAATTTGTTATCAAATTAAACACCGCTGCTGCAATTGATGAAACTGCAATTGATTTTGCCCTCTTATTAAAAAATTGAAAATCATATATAAATATATAGATAAACTGCAAAAACATTGCAACGACAAGTGTTGGCACTATGTAAATACACAACCGATAAGCATCTGTTAAAAACAATTTTATAAGTTCAGTAGATATAGTCAATAATCCCATAGAAATATAAGCACCTACTAAAACGATTAGTTTTGAATTTTCAAAAATTGTTTTATATTCTTTATTCTCCATCCTTCTATATACCCAAGGAGACCAAGATGCCATTATCTGTGACATAACCGTCAATGCCAAAAAACCTACTGTATGCCCCATACTATAAATTCCCGATTTATCGTTTCCACAAAAATATGAAATCATCACCAAGTCGCACTGTGTCAATACCATTTGTGATAATAAATGAGGTATTATTGGTATTGTAAAACTTAATGTATTTTTTATATATTTTCTCTTAAACTTTGGTTTATGCCCAACAAGCATCCACAATATAAGACAAAGAGAAACCAATAAATATACAAAATCAAGCCCTATAACTCGTCCAATATATTTATTATTGCAAAATACAAAAGACAATCCTACTGATAAGAACTGTGATACAGGACCGACACTCAAAACAATCAAAGTTACTATATAATACTTATTCTGGAATATACAATAATAATCCGCTATACTATATAAAGCAAATCCTAAGCAGCTTATAAACAACCAATAAAACAAAAATTCATCCAAAGATAAAAGTTTCATCAACCGATTTTTAAATAAAGAACCAATTCCGAAACTTACTGCTACGGCAAAAAAGCAAAAAACAACAATACTAAATATGTAACTTTTCTTCTCATTTTTAAATTCTATCATTGCCTTATGCACATAAGCGTATACAGCACAAGTTATAATTATAACAACTGTATTTCTTGTAGACATAAATGTATTTGCAATACCCATCTGTTCTACAGATAAAATTCGTGTAATAATTGGTATCATAATCATACCAACAACTAATGATATACAGTTTGCAACTGTGTTTAATATCGCTGTTTTTGCGGTCTGTACACTATCACTCTGCTTTTCCATATCTACCTCTTTTATTTCTCTCTGCCTAAAAACTCTTACTTATATCTGCGTCATTTATATATGGAAACTCATATAAAAATTCTGACAATTCTTTTTCTATTATCTCTACCTCTTTCTTATATTTATCCTTCATAAACAATTGTGTATTATTTATGCTCCTTTCAGGATTAAACATCTGCTTTTTTTTTGAATGACAAGCATCGTTCAATTGCAATATATCTTTTATCTTTACTAACATTTCATCATATTTATATACCAAATCTTCAAACTGTATCGTATGCACATGTATATTTTCAACTTTCCTTTCTATCGCATGCAGCCTTCTATAATAACCACAAAATTTATTTACATCCGTAGGAAATGGAACCTGTTCTCCTGATTTTGCCCACACATATTTATTAAGAATAAACACATCTCTCGGATCTCTGTTCACGACAAAACATTCCATTCTGTCATCAAAATACTTTTCAGCACGATAAACATTATGTGGCAGTAACAATTGATCAAGTATTATATTCCTTTCTTCAATCCCAACACACTTTAAAAATTTATTTACATAATTTCTTGCTTTTTGATAAAACTCATCTGCTTCTACAAATGACAAGCGCATTGTTTTATACTCTAATGGTTTCTTTAAATTTATTTTTCCTCTTGAAACCACACGAATACCTGC
The DNA here is from genome assembly GCA_934320845.1 of uncultured Lachnospiraceae bacterium. GTDB lineage: Bacteria > Bacillota > Clostridia > Lachnospirales > Lachnospiraceae > Butyribacter. The sequence continues at coordinate 134,839 of CAKRFU010000006.1, read as the reverse complement.
CCTAAAAGACATAAGCACAAATCTGATAAAGTTTAACCTTTCCTGCATATACCAATATGAATCTGATTTATATTGAGTTAGTGAATCAATAAATTCTTTCGTAATCTTCCAAAAATCTTCTCCAATTTTTTCTTTGTAGTCTGCCACCCACCAAAATTTTCTGTTATATAATTCATACATTCTTTTTTCAAAACTTCTAATTGCCTCATCACTTCTTAATGAATTATTTCCTATTAAAAGTTTATCTTCAAGATCAAACACACCATCCGGACAATGAAGAAAAACATATTCAAAAGTTCCGTTGTCAGCATCATAACCATCAAATTCACAAATTAAATCTGTAATAGCTGATGAACCCGAGCCCATATACCCTGTAGGTATTATAAGTTTATTCATTTTTTCATCTTCTTTCAAACTGTCTATTTTTATTTACTCAATATTGATTTTTCAATCATTTAATCCTTAATATCTTTTTTATTACCTCTCTTATAAAAAAATCTATCTTAAAAAAACCTGATTTTATCAATAGATATCTGATTTTACATATTAACAATGTACTGCCTGATACATTACGCAATATTTTGTATTTTTCTATACTTTCGCATACCCTGGACATAATTTGCTTTAATCCGGCAGTATCGTCTTTTCTAAATACATAACAATTGTCAATTGCAACTATCATTGCCCCCATAAAATCAGCATATATAATACTCTTTTTTTCAAGCGGTACATCATATATGTCAGTTACTTCTATCAGACTCTCATATAATCTTTCTTGTATTTCAAGAAAATCAGTTCTATATTTATTATCAAGGCTTTCAGTTCCCCTTTTTATATAATGATAAAGCGGACTACTTACATATTTAAAATTATTTATTCCTGTTTTCAAATATTCAAGATTAAATAGTAAATCTTCTCCTAAACTTAAAGATTCATCAAATTTTATATCATTTTCTCTTAACCTTTCCACTTCATAAATTTTATTCCATATAGCAGCTAAAAAACCTTGATGGAAAACATATGTAAAACTGTCTTTAATTTTAACACATTCATTTTCTTTATGCTTTGTTTCTATCGGAGAAATAGCTACACATTTTTTATATGAATCTATATAATATCCACAAAAAGTCATGGTCTTATCCTGAACATTATTTAATAATTCCTCAATATAACCAGGCTCTACATAATCGTCGCTATCTACAAAACATATATATTTTCCCTTAGCACTGGCTATGCCAAGATTTCTTGTGGCAGACACCCCCGAATTTTCTTTATCTATAACTCTGATTCTACTATCTTTTTCACTAAAGCATTTACATAGTTGTAAACTTCCATCTACTGAACCATCATTTATCAAAATAATCTCAATATTTTTATATGTCTGTTTTATAATACTTTCTACACATTTTTTTAAATATCTCTCTGCATTATATACCGGAATAATAACAGACACTAAATCATTACCATTATTCGATTTCAACTCAACTCTCCTAAACTAAATCACAGCTATTATGTAATAGAGTATTTTATCTAATCCAATCTTATTAAAAAGCATAAATAAACTTACAGATAATCTAATCTTCAACGATTGTTTCCTCATTTTACCATAACGCAAATATGGGTTCTTCTTATAATCACTAAATTTTTTATTTAAATCTTTCATAAAAAACTCATATTTTTCTTTCATATTTCGGATACCACAGCCATGACCATGCACAACTAATGCATTTATCATATTGACAATATAATTGTAACATATTTTCCAATAGACATCTCTTTCCATATTCACAACAGGATATTTATTTATAAATCTATTAAAAATATCCGAAATAAAATTTTCCAACTTTCTATCTGCATTCAACGAACCCGTAATTGACTTTCTATTAAAAAAATAATAATATCCTGCATAATTCTCCATAACATAATATCTCGGTTTATGCACAAACAACTCCATGCTAAAAAAAATATCTTCCCCACATCGTACATCTATAAAACCAATATTATTTTGAAGCAAAAAAGATTTTTTATACATTTTAGCACATGCAATAGTGTAACTTAAAACAGACCAATCACTTTGTTTTACACAGTGTTTTTTTTTCTTTCCATCTATATCTCTTGTATATCCACCTATCACAATATCGTAATCGCCATATTTCATTACATCCATATATCTTTGAACATAATCTTCTGCTATGTAATCATCACTGTCTATAAACATAACAAAATTTCCTGTCGATTTGTTAAGTGCTCGTTCCCTGCTTTTACCCAGACCTAAATTCACATCATTAACAATAACATTTATTTTTCCTGCTTTCTTGTACTCGTCCAATATCTCTTGACTATTATCAGGACTACAATCATTTACACATAATATTTCTATATTATTATATGTCTGATTTAAAAGGCTGTCTAAGCACCGCTTTAAATATTTCTCAACATTATAAACCGGTACTATCAAAGTAACCTTTTCCATATCATTCCTCCATCAACTAACTTTCCTTATTTGAATTGTATCTCTCATACATGTCTTTTCTAATTATTGCAATTTCCTGTGCCATCTTTTTTACCTTATCCGTAAGATTGCTAAGTGCTATCGACAATGTAAATATAATAACAATCGAAAAACAAAAGCCTAAAAAGAAAAGCATATTTACAGGAGATGCTATTCCCAAAACTTTAGCTAATAATGCAAGTAATTTAGGATACACCGTTAATACCAAGACTCCCAAACATACAGAAAGCCATAGCAATGCATATCTGAAATCTATGCTTTTTTTCCTGACATGATTTATTATATATAACATTGCTAACAGAATAACAACGATTATCAAAATCTGTAATTTAATTGACATTTTTATCCACCTTTTACTTCTTCATCCTTGCAATTAATATTGCAAAACTAACTTTAATCATATAATATATACCATTTTTCAATGATATAGAGGAAACTCCCTCTTCTCTTTCATTCATCATAACCGGAATTTCCGTCACTTTATACTTTTCACATAGTACCGTAACCACGCTCTCCGGCTCAGGATAATCCTTTGGATACTCATCCGTAAACTTTTCCAACAATTTCCTGTTTATCATTCTCATTCCGGATGTCGGATCAGTAATCTTTTTACCCGTTAACAATCTTATCAAATGTGTAAAATACTTTATTCCTATCCTTCTAAGCCCTGATGACTGAAAGCCTTCTTTTTCAATAAACCTTGAACCTATAACCATATCTGAACCTGTCTTTTTAAGAATAGATACCATATCATTCAAATAAACAGCACTATGCTGACCATCTCCATCAAACTGTACTGCAACATCATACCCATGATAATAGGCATATCTATAACCTGTCTGTACAGCACCGCCTATCCCCAAATTAACAGGAAGATTCAGATAACTAAATCCATGTTTTCTGCACATTTCTAATGTTTTATCCGTAGAACAATCATTTATAATGACATAGTCAAATTCCGGTGCATTTTCTTTTATATCTTTTATTGTTTTCTCTAAATTTCCTTCTTCGTTAAAAGCCGGAATGATTACAAGTTTCTTCATCGTACTTTTCCTCATTTCCAAATCTTAAATCACCAACTATTGTCATACCTCATTTGATTTCTCAGACTTAGTATAAAAATGATTGATAAATTTTGCAATAAATTTCGGCCAGAACTTGCAATACATAATGTAATTCTCTTTAACCCTTGCATTATCATGTATTATCTGGGTTGTTGCCGAACCCCCGTGTATTCTATGACACATCAACGGTTCTTTTATATATATAAACTCACCTTTTAATTTTGACAATCTTTCCCACGCTTCCCAATCTTCGCAGCTTTTAAAACCATCAGAAAAAACAGGTCGTTTAACGTTTTTTAAATCAAATGTAACAGAAGGACAACAAATTGGATCTCCCATTGACAGTATTCTTCGTCTTATAAATACACTTCTCCAAAATCTTTTTAATCTAAGTGGCGATAACATAATACGTTTAATTTTTAACATTGTTGTATCATGCACTTTTTTCGCATTTCTAAGCTCACAGTAATCAGAAAATGCAATTATTGAATTATTATATTTCTCCATAATATTTATAATTTTTTCAGCATAACCAGGCTCATATACATCGTCCTGATGTGCCACTGTTGCATATCTTGTTCTTACTTTACTCAGTCCAAAATTCCAATCCTGTGTAATTCCCTTGTGCCCATTGTTAACAAAAATCTCAATGCCATATTTGTCAGCAATATTCTTTATATATTCATTTGGTGTTGATGTTGCTATAAACATTTCTGATTTTATGTTTTGTTTTTTTAATGAAATAATGCACTCTTCTAAAAATTCACTTTTCTTATAAGCACATATAACAAATGTATGTTTCATGCCCATTTTTTCATTCTCCTTAATACAGACTCACACATCCAAGCCATGCCCCATAAATACTTTCCATTGTCAAAAGAGCTACTAGCACTGAATTTATATTTACCTCTCCAAAACAATTTTTAATAACTGTTTTCCCTCCAAATCTTGACAATACATATAATACCGGAAAAAGAGCTGCTATTATATATCTTCCCTGACAACCATTTATAACTTGTGAGCCTACCGGAGTGAACATAACATACATAGAGATTGCTGCTATCGCACCAATTCCGGCATAAACCGCAAGCGTTCCAATTTTAAACCACCACTGAAAAGTTCTGCCACTCTTTTCATTTCTGCTGATGCAGGCTCCTGCAATAATAACTGCAGCAAGACTTTTTTCAAAAGGTATATAACCATTGTAAGCCAACTGAGTTATATATTCTTTTCCCTCTACAAAAGGATTAAGATATGTTTTCAAGAAATTCAAAAGAATTCCCAAAAATCCTTTTATATCTCCTTTTATAAATTCTAACTGAGAAGTCGAACTTACTTCACTTCCTCCCCTGGTATCTGCTACATCCGATTTGACTGCAATGTTTTGCATATATACAATTATAAAAGGCAATATGCACAAAAAAATTATACCAATCTTATACATCCAATAATTTGATTTATATTTAAATTTAGACTTTGGCATAAAAAAGCAGATAAAAAGCAACGGAAAGTATACCATTTTAGGCAGTATAGCCAAAAACATTGAAACATATATCAAAAATATCGTCTTTAAATCTATTTTCTTTTCTTTTTGTTGCAATTCTCCAAAAAACGTACTTAATCCAAGCATTGCCCACCCGGTAAGCCATGTATCATATGAATAATTTGCTGCCAGATACATATTGGTAGGTATCAATGCAACTAACAACACTACTATTTTCCCATCTTTAAGTTTTTTCATTGAATAATATACCAAAACAGCTAATAGCAGCGTATTTGCAAATTTGCCAAATACATACGCAAAAGAAAATTTCAAACCAACACCTCTTGCAAACATCATGAATGCAGCAGACGGTATGTATGGAATGCTCCCTATTCCTAAACTTCCCCCTGTAGCATCAACATAATATTTACTATCTTCAAGCATATTAAGATATTCTATATATGCCTTTTGTTCTTTCTTTGCATAAAAAGCTTTATTCAGCGCTACTGATGCAAATTTATTAAGCACTATCTGATCAGACACTGATATTTTTTTATCAAACTCATGCGAGATGTTAACGGCTCTGCTATAATGTGTTTCATCATCCCATGAAATTCCGGGTGTCACCGGTTCCAAAACCACAAACATTATTCCCACAATTAAAACTACTAAAAAAGCCACAATTTCAATTTTATTCTTTATTAACTCTCTGGCAAATAAAAGGATATCTGCTACCAGAAAAATGCAGATCATTAAAAAAACTGTTTTCCAATTAAACTCACATCTCCCAGCTAAAGATATAAGCTTTGTAACAATTGCCGAAAATATCCATGTTCCCAAAACAATACAACATATTTTAAATATTGTTTTATTTTTTTGTTTATTACCTATAAAATCAATCACACTTTTAATTCTATTAAACATTCTATTAAACAATAATCTATATTGTTTTGAATACATCAACATAAACCATAATGCAACAATTGTAACAATCACAGTAAAAATAATCATTTTGACCTTTACCTGATCATTATTTTTATTGGCATAGCATATATTATCTAACACAAAATCACATGGAATGTTAATAGTGATTCCTTCATTTTCAATTCCCATAGGAATTTTAAAATATCTACTTCCCTTTTTCCACTTTATAATCTTATCCTCTGCATTTGTATTATAATTAACATTTATGTATATGTCATTATCAGGTATATTATCAAATGACATTACTATTTCTTTTACTGTTATGTCTGTATTTATAAGCTTAATATAAGCATCGCCATTACCTTTCAAGCTAAATGACCCAGCATTTTGATTATACCCTGCCACATCAGTAATAACACCTGAATCTACATTATATAAAGTTGAATTATATCCACCTAAATATAATGAATTTATAAAAATCACACCACATACTATAAGTATTAATAAAGTTGTAATTCCACATATTCTTTTTTCTTTATTATTAATAATATTCATGTCCCTATATTTCTCCCAATTTTTCAACAATTCTGCCTGTATCGCATATTTTACCACTTTTCTTCAAAAATATTTTATACTCTCCATTAGGAATTGAAAATGAATTAATATATACTCTGAAATTGCTAAGATTAATTTTTCCTTCTACTCCAGTTAGTTCATTCATATTTTCTCTATATAACTTTTCTGTATCATAACAATAAACTTTTTCTTTTCCTACTAAATAAAGCAATGTTTTATCTCTGTTATTGTGTTTTGAATTTTTCACAACACACCATCCGCCTATTATAATGTGTCTGTTAGTCACAACTATGTCATCTATCGAAAACTTAACAGATTTATCCATAATATTGCTAAACATCGATAAATCAATATTGTCAAGTTCTGCTTTACGCGACAAATCCGTCACCTCTAACTCTCCCTCTACTGTACAGTCCCCTCTTCTCATCGTAAGATTCGGATTGTAAAACGGATCTTTTCCCTGTAAACTCGGATATGCTGCATATAATCTGTGACGTTCTTTTACAAGTCTTTCATATTTTACTTTATCTAAAACATCACTGCCTCTGCTTAATGACTCATGATGATACAGTACCGCATCTGCACGAACCACATTATAATATCCTTTATCTAATAAATCAAAACAGAATTTCACATCATTATATGCTACCGCAAAACTCTCATCAAGCCCGCCTGCTTCAAGATATTTTTTTCGTGTTACCATAAGACATGCTGCCGTAACTGCACTATAATTATATTCAATTTTATTTCTGCAAAAGTTGAATGTCGTATTATCATCATATCTGCATAATGCATGACTTGGTCCACTGTCAAAACTAAACACACCTGTGTGCTGTATAAGTGTACTGTCTGGATACAAAAGCTTTGCTCCAACAGCTCCAATATATGGAAGCAATGCATGTCCCACCATTCGTTCCATCCACTCTCCACCTATTATTTCCATGTCATCATTTAACAAAAGAATAAGTTCTCCATCTGAATTTTCCACTCCTATATTACACATTTTCGAGAAATTAAACTCCATTGACATATAAATATATTTTTGTCCCTTTTCTTTTATATATTTCTCATACTTCTGTCTGTTTGTTTCATTGCTGCCATTATCAACCGTTATTATTTCATAATTCTTATATAGCGTTTTCCCGGTAAGTGTATCTATACACCTTTTATACACCTCAAAATTATCCTTTGACGGAATAATAATACTTACTTTTGGATTCCCAACAGCTTTATAATTTACCCTAAACTGATATATATTGGCTACCCATTCAAGTTCTGCCACATATCCTCTTCTCTCAAGTGCCTCTGTTTTTGCCTTTTTAGCAGCTTCAACTATATATCCTTTCGCCTCTGGATTCACAGCTGTTGACTCTCTTCTCTCTCTCCAATGGTAAAGTATCTTAGGTATATGCCCGATATTTTTTGTTTTCTCCGTAAACCTCAATGTAAAATCATAATCCTGTGCCCCTTCAAATCCTGTTCTGAGCCATCCTATCTCATCGCCTATTTTCTTCCTGTACACTCCTAAATGACATGTATACATGAGAGACATCATTGTATCCGGTGACCAGTCCGGTTTAAAGTGTGGTTGATGCCTATGTTTTCCGTCCTCTGATAATTTATCCTCATCACTGTATATAAAATCAAGTTTTTTGTCTTTATTTAAAAGCTTAACAACTTCATATAATGCATTCACTGCCAAAACATCATCGCAATCCATAAATGCAACATATTCTCCTGTTGCCATTTCTATTGCGGAATTTGTACTTTGTGAAATATGCCCGTTTTTATCTCTGTACTTAATTTTTATTTTCGGGTTATTCTCAAAAGATTTCAGGCACTTCCTTACTTCCTGCATTGTTGACGCATCATCTGCAAGACAAAGTTCCCAATTAGCATATGTCTGATTGACAACCGACATTATACATTCTCTTAGCATTTTCATTGAAACATTATAAACCGGTACCACAACAGATATCAAAGGTTTATAGGGTATATCTTCTTCATTTGTCATATTTAAATCCGTTTCATTTTTTTTCATCCAACTCTGATATCTTTTTTCATCATCTACAAGATATGCAGCATTTTCTCCCGCTAAACCTATTCTAAATTTTGCTTTAAACTTATACCACGTTACATAAATTCCTTCTTCTTTTGTTATTGTCACTGCTGTTTTTATCTTTTTTAATAATCCCATCTTATTTTGTTCCTCTTATATCCCTATTTATTTCTACTGCTTTATCTCCCATTGATGTTCAATATAAAACATTCCCTCTGAAAAATATTCATTTGCAACTGAAAATTTTTCACAATTATTTTTATAATCCAAATTTACTATACCGCCGCTGTTAAAAATCCCAACATCTACTGTGTAATCCCCACTTATCAATGTAACATCTGGCACAACATATTTCACAATATGTCTTCCCGGCCCCTGAGGTACTTTAAATTTATCAAGATTTGTATTAGGTCCAAACACATATATCTTTCTGTCAAGACTGTAAAATGCTACTCCCACCTGCAAATCTTCCATATGTTCATCATACACATCATAAGTTATCTCTACTTCCAATTTTTCAAAAGATTTAAACATATTTTTATTTATTGCCACTTTTTGTATTACAGCAAGATAATCTGAATTTTCTGGAACCTTAAATTCTTCATTGTTGTCAACCTTTTCAATCTTCCTCTCACCATATTTCATAAAATTATCATAAAGATCGACGACCTGACTTGCCTCTCCATCTTCTGCTATTTCCCCATTTTTAATCCATATTGCTCTTGTGCAAAATCTTTTTATCTGCTCTATCGCATGTGTTACAAATAATATAGTGGTTCCACTTTCCTGAAGTTCACGCATTTTATCAATACACTTAACCTGAAACCTTGTATCTCCTACAGATAATGCTTCATCAACAATCAATATATCAGGTTCCACATTTATTGAAACAGCAAATGCAAGTCTTGCAAACATGCCACTTGAATATGACTTAACAGGCTGATATATAAATTCTCCAATATCTGCAAAATCTACAATGGCAGGAACACGTTTTTCCATTTCCTGTTCAGTATATCCCATCATTGTTCCATTTAAATAGATATTTTCAATACCTGTATACTCCGGATTAAATCCTGCACCAAGCTCTAATAGTGCTGCAATTTTTCCTTTAGTTTTTATCACTCCTGTTGTCGGAGTCACCACACCTGTTATAAGCTTTAACAGTGTAGACTTTCCCGAACCGTTTGTTCCAACTATTCCAACTGACTCTCCATGTTTTATATTTAAATTTATATTTTTCAATGCATAGTGGTCTTTTGAATATTTTTTTTTCTTTATACTAAATGTTTCACGCAGCCTGTCACTTGCCTTGCTGTATAAATGATATACTTTTGATAAATCATCCACTTCTACTGAACCTTTTTCCATTTGAAACTGTTCCTTTCTCTAATTACAAAACATCTGCAAAATGAGGTCTTAATTTTTGGAAGACATGTGCACCAATCACAAACAATATAATAACAAGCCCCCAAAAATATATTGTCCACATAGGTCTTTCCCAAAACCATTTATTTGCAAACATCGAATCCCTATATCCTTGAACAATGTAATACACCGGATTTAACTTAAGTAATTTTTCAAGCCATGGATAACTCTGTCTTACTATTCCGACATCCCACATAATAGGGGTCATCCACATAAGCACTTGCAATACTATGCCAAGTAAATGTCCTAAATCTCTTATAAAAATTATTATTGATGAAGTAAAGTAAGACAATGCCCAGCACAGAGCAATAATACATATAAGACAATATATAAGCTGTAATGTATGCAAATTAGGCATATAGCCATTAAGTGCAAATACTATTACCATGAATACCGTAAAAAACATATTTACAAAAAAAGCTGAAAATATTTTTATTACGGGTAATATTCCAATATTAAATACAACCTTTTTTACTAAAAAGCTGTACTCAAGCATACTGTTTGTTGCACCATTCCATGCATCACTGAAAAAAAACCACGGAACAAGTCCCGCCGTCAGCCATAACACAAACGGATAATCGCCAAGCGGTCTGCTTCTAAAGCCTACCTGAAATACAAACCAATACAATAAAATTGTCACTACAGGTTGAACAAAAGCCCAAATTATACCAAGATATGAGCCTGCATATTTTGTTTTAAAATCATTTTTTGCAAGATTAAATACCATCTTATGACTTTCTATACTTTCTTTTACCATACAGATTGCTGCCGGCATTTTTTTTGTATTTTTCATAATGCTCCTTATTATTTATTTCATTTCAAAATTTTCATATCTCAATGTCAGATGTGGATTATAATATGGGTCACCTTTCTCTAATTCCACTTTCCATTTATTTAAAAATAACTCTGTTTCACTCCTAAATCTTTTTTCTTTTGCTTCAGTCGTCTCATATCCTCTGCTTATTGATTCATAGTGATAAAGCTTTGCATATGGGGTAAACATAACTTTTAAACCTAGTTTCCTTACTTGCATGCAATAATCGATATCATTGAATGCAACCTGAAATCTTTCGTCAAGTCCCCCTGCTTTCAAATATGTTTCTTTTTTGGTCATCATGCATGCCGCAGTAACTGCACTTAACTCTTGTGGATATAACATCCTCTCATTGTATCCTCTTTGCGAAGCTCTAAAATGTTTGTGTGAATGACCGGCAACACCGCCAATGCCTAAAATAACCCCCGCATGCTGAACAGTATCATCCGGATAGTAGAGCATACATCCGACCGCCCCAACTTCCGGCAATTGCGCATATGTAAGCATTTCATCTATCCAGTTCTCAGATATTATCTCAACATCATTATTTAGCAAAATGATGTATTCTCCATCTACACTTTTCACACCATAATTATTTATGGCAGAAAAATTAAAACCTCTATCCCATTCTATTACTTTAATCTCGCTTTGTTTTGATATTTCTTTATAATATTGCTTTATCTCATCACTTTGACTTCCGTTTTCCACTATTACAATATCATAATTGGCATATTTTGTCTTTTTCCTTATTGAATCTATGCATCGCTTTAAATCATTTTTATGTTCCTTATTCGGAATGATAATAGATACTTTTTCTTTCTTTTTTATTGGATAGAAGATATGTCTTTGAAACAGTTCATCATCATACCTTATTTGTACTTCTATTCCACACCTTTCCAAGTGTTCATTTAAAGCTTCTATTTCAAAAACATCCTTTTCAATTTTTGCTTCTCTTGTAACATCTCCACATTTTTTATAATACATCGGCTCTGTTATATGAATAATATATTTGCTTGCTGCATCTGTGGATATTAAATTTTTCTGTTCCGTAAACCTTAATACATAATCATAATATTTTGCACTTTTTTTATTAATATCATATCCGTCAAGTTTCTTAAAACTTTCTGCATCGGTAAAGAAAAAATCACCAATGATATTTTCGGAATAAAATGTCAATAACGAAAAATCACTCTTGTAATTGTTTTCAAGTGCTTTTTTGACATCCTTTTTAAAATGCCATTCATCGAAATAAATTATCAAACTTTCATCACTTTTATCTATTTGTTTTTCCAAATAAAATAAGGTATAGGGATGAAGAATATCCCCTGCACATATTTCTCCATAACACGAAAACAGACCTTCCTCCAAATAGCTGCATATCTCACTGTATTGGTTTACGATTTTTATTTTTACACCTAAATCTTTATCCGCAATTTTTATTAAATCAGCTTTGATTTTTTCAGATACGTTTAAGCATACTACTTCACTCACATCATTAATACTTTGATTTGCTATAGAAATTATACTGGCACAGATATTTTCAAACTTTTTTTCTTTACATGAAATACCTATCAATATTTTTTTATTAAAATTGTATGCCATCTTTCTTTGTCTTTTTATTTCATTGCTTTCAACAATAAATGGTCTTCTATATCTTCTGTTGTATTTTTCAGTTTTCAAAACATCCTTTACATGCAATATTCCATCTTTTTTTATACCAAAATAAATTTTAAGCATAGAATTTGTCATTTTATTGGAACACAGCAGATATTTAATTTTTGCCTTCATGTCACTCAAAATACAACCTCCAATTATCTGTCTACCACAACAAGTACTCCCTGCCAAACTTTTCCATTCCTCTGTTTATATATCTGTCCCGTCCGTCAATTTTAATATCAGCCGGATATTTTTTTTCATTTTTTGATGTTCCTCCATTTTCAACAGCCGGATAATAAGGTGTAATAATACTATTTCCTCCTGTTTTTTCATTTTCCATACAAATTTCAAACCAGCTTCTACATGAAAAAATATCAAAACTATGTCCTGAACATCCCTTTTTTTCATACCATTTGACAAAAATATCTTTCTTCATTGCAAGCATACTTCCATCTAATAATGATACTGTCTGTCTGAAATGAAGTCTGTTCATATACCCAGATTCATTTACCGGAACATTTTTGCAAATAGGTCTTACATTATCTTTCCATCCGATATTATAACTCCAGCCTGCATTTTCATATCTACCCTTTTCATTTATCAGAGTGTTTGATACAACTTGATTTTCATCAGTTTCAAGACATCTTATAAGTTCTTCAACCAATCCATTATAACCGCCATTTTTATTAAAATACATTTTGTAACCGCTTCTTGCCAAAATTATAATATCATATACCAATTCATCTTCTTTTTTCAATTCTGCTATAATATTCTTACTTTTTACAATATCAACATCTATTGTATATCTTTCATTTTGGACAATTTCTTCTGACAAACTTTCCTTTAATGCTTCATCCTGTGCGTATATCTTAACTCTTTTTCTATCAGTTATTTTATAATTTACTCTATAAAACGGTCCATGTCCATACTCAGGCACAATATCATCATATTCAATTTTTTTTCTATTTAAGTGACCTTCAATCGCCTTTATTCCCGCATCTATTATATATGGCTTCGCATCTATACCAGATGCAGATGAATCCTGATATACCCGCCAGTAATAAAGAACTTTCTGAATATGCACTATCTTATCTGTTTTTTCAAACAACTTAAAAAACAAATCATAATCCTGCGCACCTTCACACTCTTTACTAAAACCGCCCACATCCTCAAACATTTCTCTCTTAAAAGCTGCCAAATGACATATAAAATTATTATATCTAAATGTTTCCCAAGAAAAATCCGGTTTAAAATTTATACTCTGTACCCTGTTCGGTGTCCCATCAAACGAAAGTTCATCGGTATAGATAAATTCTGCATTTTCTTTTTCTATTGCCTTTACCACATAATACAACGCTGACGGATGAAGCATATCATCATGGTCAAGTAATACCATATACTCTCCTGATGCCATTTTTGCTGCTTCATTTGAATTTATTGATATTCCCTGATTTTTATCAAGATGCTTATATTTAATCCTTGCATCTTTTACAGCATATTTTTTTATAATTTCTTCAATATATCCGTATTTATTCTCACTCGCATCTGCCATACACAACTCCCAGTTGTAATATGTTTGTGCTCTCACCGATTCCAGCATCTGAATCAGATATTCCTTCGGTGTATTATAAAGCGGCACAATTATACTTACTTTTATGGATTTTGTACTTTTATATGCTTCTTCTACTTTTCTTTGTTCCTCAGATATTCCAAATGGGCAATATTTCTTTCCTTTTATATATTTAATTTCAAACCTGTAATATATCTTTTTTACTGCATAATTTATACCATAATCTTTTATATATCCTCTAATCTTACTGAATTTTGCCACTATCCCCATTCTTGTCCTCGTTTCTTTAAAAATACGCCTTTCTAGTACAACGAAAATTAAATCAATTTTTAATTATTCATTGTACTAGTAACTTCCCGATAAAAGTATTATTTGAAATATTATGTTGTCTATCTTTCTCTGTCTGTATATTCCTGTTTTTTTCAATATAGATGCCCTCTTAGGAAGATATTTTACTTTCTTACTGTATTTTACAAGCTCGCATGCCAATCTTGTTTTTCTTTTTACTTCATCATTAAAAAACAATGTGTTATCAGGTTCTTTTTTCTTATATAACTTATAAATTCTTATAAACTCTGACAGTTGCTTTGTTATATTCTGCCTGTTTCCTCTAAATCTTTTTACCCTGTCTTTAAATTCTTTTACTTTGCTTGTATTGTATCCAACAGTATTTGTCCCATGCTGCCTATAACTTATATATTGATTTTTATCATAATATACTTTTCCGTAGCAGCTTGCTAAAAGATAAAACCACCAATCATGCATAACTGTAAATTTTGGCGGGTATGCTTTTGACATGTCACGCAGTGTCTTATTCATTATTATTGTGCATCCTGTGACTATATTTTCCACCACAGCATTTTCAAAGCCTGCTCTCTTTTCTTTTCTTGTCATTTTATTATTAATTTCATTTAAATTTTCATCTACAAGCAACGGACTGCAACAGTATAATAACGGCTCTTTGACATCATCATTTGCCATATTCTTTATCTGTTTTATCCCTGCACTTAATTTTCCTTTATGCCAATAATCATCCTGATCTGAAAATGCATAATACTCCGCTTTTTCATCAGACTTTTCTATCAATTCAAAAAAGCTTTTTATAACTCCGATGTTCTCCCCCTGATACCAACTGATTTTATCTGGATATTTTTCTGCATATTCAGCAAGAATCTTTTGTGTTCCGTCACTTGAACCATCATCTCGTATAAAAAGCTTCAGGCTTACACCCATCTGCTCTTTACAATTTTGTGCCAGTATACTGTCTATTTGCTCTCTCAAATAGTCCTTCCCATTGTATGTGGACATTAGTACCTGTATCACTTTATTCTCCTCCCAATAAATCTGCATATATTTCACGCATTTGCTTGTCTACAACTTCTATACTATATTTTTTGACATGTTCCATATTAAACCCGCCCATCTGTCTTCTTCTTTCATTTCTTGGAACAGCACTTTTTCCATACTTTTCCGTAAACATCCTTCTTATTTTAACAGCGTAATCCTCTGAATCATGACCATTTACAAGATATCCGCCTTTTGCATGTATAACAAGTTCTCTGACACCTCTTATATCAGAAGCAATTATTGGAAGTCCAACTGCCATCGCTTCCATAACAGCAACAGGCAGCCCTTCCTGAAAAGATGGAAATACAAAACAATCACACTCGTTAAGTACATCCGGCACATCCTTTACATAACCTGCAAAAATAACCTGCTTTTCTACTCCAAGTTCTTCTGCCTTTTGTCTTAACTGTTGTTCCATTGCTCCAGCACCACATATAAGATATGATATATTCATATCTTTAAGCAGAGCCATTGCCTCTATAATGCATATATGATTTTTTCTTTTACTAAGTTCTCCTACACTTACAATTATATTGTCATTATTATGAATTCCAAATCTTTCATATATGGTTCTTTTGTTTTTTTCTTTTGGACTCCCATCATATTTTTTATATTTTGAAAGATTCATGCCTATTCCCATTGTATGCTCAACCTTTCCACGCACTGGAAACCTGCCTGCTCTTTTATAATCTTCTTCATTTATAAGTATCAGTCTGTCCGTATATCTTGCAAGATATCTTTCTATAGGATAATACACCCAGTTCTTTATAGGTGCTCCCGTATAAAAATGCAAACCATGTGCCGTATATATAACAGGTACATTTCTTCCTGTCCCTTTTCTTACTTTCTGTGCTGCAACTCGTGCCAGCACACCACTCATAGGCATATGACAATGTATAAAATCAAATTTTTCATCAATCATTAACTTTTCAAGCTGTTTATAGGCTATCTTTACGTTTTTTGAAAAAGGTGAACGCTGAAAATCTATCTGATGGCAGATTATCCCCGTTTCTTCAAGTCTGCTATTATCATTTCCATATACTACAGTATCAAAGTTTGACGCATAATGCACTTCATACCCCATTTCCTGCAGTATTTTTACATTATTCATTTCAAATTGCGGCACAAAACCGCTCACTCTTGTAACAAGAAGCGCCTTTTTATTTTTACTGATCATTTTTTACAATTTCCTCAACTATCTTTTCCACTGAATCCGTATTTTCATCCACAATTTTCTCAGCCGTCGTCTGGTTGTCTGCAACACCCTCTGTTGCCTCTTTTTTCAACACTGTTTTAACTGTCATAAGTATAAGTTTTATGTCCGTCCACAATGAATAGTTTTCAATATAAAATAAATCCAATTTTAATTTGTCATACGGTGTTGTATTGTATTTTCCATAAACCTGCGCATAACCGGTAAGTCCTGCTTTTACCCTTGTCCTAAATGGAAATTCCGGCATTTCCTCACAATACTGCTTCATTATCTCCGGTCTTTCAGGTCTTGGACCCACAAATGACATATCTCCCTTTATTATATTGAATAACTGTGGCAATTCGTCAACTCGTGTTGCCCTGATAAATTTTCCTACCGGAGTGATACGCTCATCATTTTCTTTTGCAAGTTTTGCTACACCGTCATCCTCTGCATTTACTATCATACTCCTAAATTTATATATTTCAAACTCTCTCTCATATTTTGTACAGCGAATCTGTTTGTAAAACACCGGACCTCTGTCGTAAAGCTTTATTGCTATCGCCGTAAACAGCATAACCGGTGATGCTATAATTGTCATAGGTACAGCTATAATAAGATCCAATGCTCTCTTAAACAATCTCTGGTCAAAACTTAATGTGTATCCTTTTGAGAGAAGAAATGGTGTGTCAAATACATGAATCCTGTCTGCTCCCATAAGTATAATATCTGAAATCTTTGGTATTACGTACGCTCTTACTTTATTTGCGTAGCAATATTTCAGCATATCATTTCTTTTTTCTGCCGATATATCACCTATAATTACCGCCTGAAAGTTTTTTATTTTTTCTGCTATCCTGTCAATTCCTTCATCTATATTTATTGCATCATATATCGCATATTTGTCTCTTCTTGCTTCAACTTTATACACGAGGTCTGCAGCAGGTCTGTCCCCATATATCAATAGTATCTTCCACGGCTGGAATATTCTGTTATAAAAATGTATAATCAGAAAATTCCATACTGTTGAAACAAACATCTCAACTGCCATTATACCCACAAGATAAATAGGATTTACAAAGCCAAATGCAAGCAATGATATAATAAAATACATAACAACATTTGACAAAAAAAGACTAAGATACTGTGACAGCATAACTTCAAGCCTTCTGTATTGTCCTATCTTCATGCTTCCATACATCGTTGAAAAGAAAAATAATATCATTGCATACAAACCTATGATTGCATAGTGTCCCCTGCGATAGAAAGTTGTAACAAACATGGTTCCCGCATAATAATGATACCATGAATATGAAAACACCAGTGCCATCAATACTATATTTATGAGCGATGCAAAAAACAATATAGTTTTTTTGTATGGGTCATAATTTTTCATTTTAATCCTCATTTCTAAAATAACAAATACTTATTTACCTGACAACAAATGTCAGGCCTTCGTATATACAATACCACTCATTTTACTAATTTCTCTATTTAATGTCAACTTTAGTGTTGTTTCTTTCAAAAATGTATGTATAATATATATGTTACTGACTTTCGGCAACAATTTTATTTTAGGGAGGACTATTATGGCATATCAGAATGCTAAAAAAAATCAGGCATCTGCTGAGCAAAAATATCCATTGGGACTTTTACTTCCAATTATTGCTATACTCGGCGTGATTCCACTTATTACCTATATGTATAAATATTATACAAAACTGGAAACTTTTGAATGGTTTAAGGGCTCGTCACAAACACTTGACTTTTTCCTTCATACAAAGCTTGTCTGGTTCATAATTGCATGTGTCTACATCATTTTTTGTCTTATTTATGTAATCTTTGCAGATGAGCAAAAGGCAGCATGGACTAAACAACTTATACCGCTTGCCATTTACTGTGGTATAACTTTTATATCAACTCTTGCATCTAAATACAGGTCATTTTCTTTTTCCGGAATTTATGAACAATTTGAATCCGTATGGGCTCTCATGGGATATTGCCTTACTACATACTACTGCTTTTTCATTATGCGTTCGGAGGCAGCCGTAAAGCGTATTATGCCGTGGTTTGTTGCCGGTATATCGGTTATGACAGCTCTTGGTCTTTCACAGGCATTCAAACATGACTTCTTCCGTACAAACTTAGGTTTTAAACTTATGACACCGTCAAACTACACCGGAAAGCAGTTTAAATTCAATTTTGAAGAAGGACGTACATATCTTTCTTTGTACAATCCAAACTATGTTGGTTTTTATGTATGTCTTGTGGTTCCAATCCTTGCAGCCCTCATCTTTACACTCAAAAAAGTCTGGGCAAAACTCGGATGTGCTTTCCTTATAGTATCACTCATGGTAATACTTTTTGCATCACAGTCACGCGCCGGTATTCTTGCACTTGCATTCTCTCTTATAGTAATGCTTCTCTGCATGAGAAAGGTATTTATCAAAAATATAAAAATAGTTATTATTGCAGTGATACTGTTTATAATTGCATTTATTGGAATCAATGTTGCAAATCAGGGCATTCTTATCAATCGTTTGAAAACAATGTTCAACAGCGAAGCTGAATACCATCCGCTTAGTGAAATTACGACAAACAAAGACAATGTATCGATTGTCTACAATAATAATACTCTTGTTGTTAAATGTTCACAAGATTCAAAAGGAAATGACATATTTAAACTTTCTGACAAATCAGGTAATGAGATTTCTTATTCGCTCAACGAAGATAAATCTGCTTACACTATAAATGATAAAAGATTTCCTTTTTCATTTTCTTCCGTCCGTTCCGATACATTCAACGGTTTTCAGGTTACTATTGATGACAAACAGTGGTACTTTACAAACATGATGAAAGACAATGATACAAGTTATTATGGAATGACAAACGGTGCTATCATGAAGTATACAAAACAGGATAAATCGATTTCTTTCCTTGAAAAGCACTATCATTTTGCTAACATGCGTGGCTATATATGGGCGAGAACAATTCCTCTTTTAAAGAAGTATTTCTTCCTCGGTTCAGGTCCTGATACTTTCATTATTGCATTTCCTAACAATGATGCAGTCGGACTTTACAATTCAGGCCACACTAATGAAATTATCACAAAACCTCATTGCATGTTCCTGCAGATAGGAGTTCAGACCGGTGTCATTTCACTGATTGCATTGCTTGTATTCTTTATATGGTACCTTGTCAGCAGTCTGAAACTCTACTGGAAACATAGTTTTAATGGTTATATGCCAAAAATCGGTGTGAGCATATTTGTCGCAGTTATAGGTTATCTTATCATAGCTCTCACCAACGATTCATGCATTGCAGTAGCTCCTATATTCTACGCTTTAATCGGTATGGGACTTGGTATCAATTACAAGTTAAAAAATGATAAGGAAGAAGTGGCAGAAACTGCACAGTCATAAAATTGTAAAAAAATAACACCAATCACTTAACAGTGATTGGTGTTATTTTTTTGTGTATATCATAATTTTCGGTGTACGGCCCGGTATACGATATACACAGATATAGCAAATCATGTCCAATATTTTCAAACTGTCAGATGTGTGTACGGCCACTTCTTTAAATTTGAAAATACCTTCGCATGTTTACTGCGCGAGTAAGTATTTTACCTTTTTGCTATCCATTAATAATATCGGATTTTTTTAGCATTTAATTAACAATTTTTGTCATTATTTTGCCAATTCAAGCATTTTCTGAAGCGGTTTACATGCTTCATTCATAATATCAGCAGGAAGAAGCACTTCCTCTGCGGGATTTTCCATAACCGCTGCCACTTTTTCAAGACTTACCTTCTTCATATTAGGGCAGAACTGTCTGTGACCTACTGAATAAAATTTCTTATCCGGGTTCTGTTTACTGAGCTTGAAGAAAATTCCCATCTCTGTACATATAATAAATTTCTTACAATCACTCTCTGTAGCATAGTCAAGTATCCCTGCTGTACTTCCTATATAATCGGCAAGTTCAAGCACGTCCTCCGTGCATTCAGGATGTGCAAGTACGAGTGCATCAGGATGATGCTCTTTTGCTTCTGCAACAAGTTTTGGATCTATGCTTTTATGAACGTGACAGAAACCGTCGTTAAATATAAATTCTTTTTCAGGAAGCTGCTTTGCAACATACCTTCCAAGATTGTTGTCAGGAACAAAGAATATTCTTTTATTTTTTATGTTCTTTACTACCTTTATAGCGTTTGAAGATGTTACACACACATCTGATACAGCCTTTATCTCTGCTGTTGAGTTAACATAACAGACTACGGCTACATCGTCATACTGCTCTCTGACCTCTTTTATACGGTCTACGGTAACCATATGAGCCATAGGACAATCTGCTGTTACATCTGCCATATATACGTGCTTCTCAGGATTCAAAAGTTTTGCACTCTCTCCCATAAATGAAACTCCGGCAAATAATATATTTTTTGCCTCTACCTTCGTTGCAACTTTACTCAGATAAAATGAGTCACCTACATAGTCTGCTATATCCTGAACTGCACCATCTACATAATAATGTGCCAATATAACAAAATCATTTTCTTTTTTTAATCTCTCAATCTTTTGAATAAGTTCTTCCATTTTTATCTCCATTTCATTTTAGTAATATATCAGGATTCATCGGCTACTGCCTTAATTATTTTCTATACAGCTGCTTATAAGCTGCTCCAACTGCTCATATGATTCTACTTCGTTTACTTTTCTTCGTATCGATGATGAATTTTTGTATCCTGCCGTATACCATCCCACATGTTTTCTCATCTCGCGTATTCCAAGATATTCACCTTTATATTCTATCTGTAGTTTCGTATGCCTTAATATCATGGCAGAAACTTCATCGAACGCCGGTTTTTCAGAATACTCACCGGTTTCTTCGTATTCTTTTATCTGTCTAAACAACCACGGATTTCCTCTTGCACCTCTTGCAAGCATAAGTCCGTCACAGCCCGTTTCTTTTTTACATCTGACTGCATCTTCCGGTGTGAATATATCACCACTCGCTATAACAGGAATTGTCACTGCTTCTTTCACTTTTTTTATAATGTCCCAGTCTGCTGTTCCCGAATAATACTGTTCTCTTGTCCTTCCATGCACCGCAATCGCACTTGCACCACTTTGTTCCATCAGCTTTGCAAATTCAACGGCATTTATACTGTCATCGTTGAAGCCTTTTCTAAATTTCACTGTTACCGGCTTTTTAATTCTGTCTGATATTGCTTTTACAATTTCAGAGGCAAGTTCCGGATTTTTCATAAGTGCCGAACCCTCACCGTTATTTACTACCTTAGGTACGGGACACCCCATATTTATATCCAATATATCAAAGTTTCTTTCCTCTATCTGCTCTGCCATATCTGCCATAAGCTCCGGTTCTGAGCCAAATAACTGCAATGCTATCGGATGTTCCGTATCAGCTATCTGCCACAATGGTTCCGTATTTTTATTTTTATAATAAATGCCCTTGGCACTTATCATTTCCGTATAAAGCAAATCCGCACCAAATTCTTTACATATGGTACGAAACGGCATATCCGTGACTCCAGCCATCGGCCCCAATGCGAGGTCACCGTCTATCTTTACATTTCCAATATAAAATCCACTCATATTTTTCTCTATTTTTTCTGTTTACTGTAGATAAGCTGCAATCCCTTTAATGTGAGATCCCCATCATATATTTCAATAGACTTTGTATTCTCATATACTACTTTTCCAAGTCCGCCTGTTGCAATAACTTTTGCATCAATAAGTCCTGATTCTTCCTTGATTTTTCTTATGATATATTCAGTCTGACCTATAGTTCCATAAAAAAGTCCTGCCTGCATGGCTGAAATGGTTTCTTTGGCAATGATATTTCCCGGACATTTTATTTCTATCTCAGGAAGATTAGCTGTGTTGTTCCAAAGTGCATTTGCCGAAATTCTTATTCCTGGGCTTATAACTCCACCCTTAAATGCTCCATCCGCTGTCACAAGGTCATATGTTGTGGCTGTTCCGTAATCTACTACTATTATAGGACCTCCGTACAACTCAAATGCACTTACAGCATCTACTATTCTATCAGGACCTATCTCTTTCGGATTCATCGTATCAATCCTTATACCTGTTTTTGTCCCTGCTCCCACTACTATAGGATGGCAGTCAAGGTATTTTATTATTCCGCTTGTAAAGGAGTACATCATTTTAGGTACGACCGATGCTATTATAACCTCAGTTATGTCATCAGGTTTGTATCCCTTCTGCTCCAATATGTTACATAATAATTCCCCGTATTCATCCGATGTTCTAGGTACCTGTACCGTAAATCTGAATCTTGCGGCAAGCTTTTCTCCATCAAATACTCCAAATGTCACATCTGTATTTCCAACATCTACTGCTAATAACATGCTTCTATCCTCACATTTCTATATCGTCTGTCTGGTGTAAAATCACTGCTCTATAATATTTTTCGAGTGACTCGAGTAAATCTCTTTTTTCATTCTGAAGTGCTTTTATTTTTAATGCACTTCCTATCTCATCAAATGAAAAGTCGTCCTCCTCGGCTACAACATTCATATAAAGATTTCCGTTTTCATCGTACTGTAACGAAAAAATCCCGCCTATTTCAGCCGTATACAGCACGCACATAATCTGCACCTCGTCCTTTACAGCCTGTGGAAGTGAACTAAAGTTTTCATTCAGGTAATATTTCTGTTCATAAGCATTCGCTGCACATAATATCACGGCATTGCTGTTTATATCTGCCTCATCATACATAACCGTATAACCCCCTTACCGATACTTCCCCAGACACTATACTTTTAATACCTTCTTTTGTTTCAACCAACAGAGAGCCATCCACATCTATTCCTCTTGCTATTCCTGTCTCTTCATCTTCCGGTTTTGCTGTCTCTGCCATGCCGTAAAGCACTTTTACTTCACTGTTCATGCTTATAAGCATGGAATTGTATTCATCTGTAAGTGCTGACAAATCATTTGTTTTAAGAAACTCTTTATAATAACCGTCAAACCTTTCTACAACCTTTGCCGCCAGTTTGTTTCTATTTACTTTTTTTTCTGTTTCAAGATATATGGATGATGCATTCTGTCTTATTTCCTGCGGTATCTCATCATCATTTACATTTATTCCTATACCAATAACTGCATAGTTGACATAGTTCATTTCCGAACTCATTTCGGTAAGTATGCCACATATCTTCTTTTTATTGATAACAATATCATTCGGCCATTTAATCTTTGCTTCAATATCACATATATCTTTTATGGCGGTTGCTACTGACATTGCCGCAAGAAGCGTAATTCCTGAAAGATATTTAGGCTCAATCCTCGGTCTTATCAGAAGAGTCATAAATACATTGGCACCCTTTTTTGAGCACCAGCTTCTTCCTCTTCTTCCCTTTCCCGCCGTTTGTTCATCCGATATTATAAGTGTTCCTTCTTCTTCACCAAGCTCAGCAAGCTGTTTTGCTTTCGTATTTGTCGAATCTATAGTTTCAAAATCTTCAACCTTTTTGCAGATACATTCCTTTGGAAGATAACTCTCTATAGCTGATGCATTTAATATATCCGGCTCACTTATAAGTTTATAGCCCTTATTTGATACGGATTCTATCTCAAATCCTTTTTCTTTTAATTGTGAAATATTTTTCCAAACAGCCTGTCTCGATACACCAAATATCTCACACAAACTCTGCCCTGATACACACTCTTCTCCCGCTGTACGCAGTATGCGTAATATTTCGCTTTTCATGTCAATCACCATTTTTCTGCATCGCTGTTATTTTTATCTTTCACCAAGTGTCGCTACCATTACTGCTTTTATTGTATGCATACGGTTTTCAGCCTCATCAAAGACTACTGACTGTTCAGATTCAAATACTTCATCTGTCACTTCAAGTTCACTCATTCCGAACTTTTCATAAACTTCTTTACCTATCTTTGTCTTAAGGTCATGGAAAGCAGGAAGACAATGCATAAAGATAGCATCTTTGCCCGCATTTTCCATAACTTTCCTATTTATCTGGTATGGAGATAACACCTTTATTCTCTCTGCCCATACCTCATCAGGCTCTCCCATTGATACCCACACATCTGTATATAAAACATCTGCTCCTTTTGTTCCGCTTTCAACATCCTCAGTAAGCGTGATTGAGCCGCCTGATGCCTTCGCATATTCCTGACACTGTTCAACAAGTTCCTGATTTGGGAAGTATTCTTTTGCCGTACATGCAGTAAAGTGCATTCCCATCTTTGCACATGCAATCATAAGTGAATTTCCCATATTATAACGGGCATCACCCATATAAACAAGTTTCACTCCTTTAATTTTTCCTAAATGCTCTCTGATTGTAAGTAAATCTGCAAGCATCTGTGTCGGATGATACTCATTTGTAAGACCATTCCAAACCGGAACTCCTGCATACTTTGCAAGTTCTTCAACTATGTCCTGTCCATATCCTCTGTACTCGATTCCGTCAAACATTCTTCCAAGCACTCTTGCAGTATCGGGTATGCTCTCTTTCTTTCCTATCTGTGAACCTGAAGGATCAAGATATGTAACACCCATACCCATATCGTGTGCTGCCACTTCAAAAGAGCAGCGTGTACGCGTGCTTGTCTTTTCAAATATAAGTGCAATATTTTTATCTGTGTAGTTTTTAATTGATATTCCGTTTTTCTTTTTTGCCTTTAAATCAGCCGACAAATCAATCATATACTGTATTTCTTCCGGTGTAAAATCCTTTAAAGTAAGAAAGTTGCGTCCTTTTAAATTGATAGCCATTGATATGTCCTCCATTTCTTTTTCTTATATGCATATAGAGTCTGCCCGTGACAGACTCTAATTTATTAAAATTCAAAAATTGCTGTTCATGTATTTTTGTTTTATGACTCTTTAGCAATCTCTGTAACAGATTTTGCGAGTCCTGCAAGTCCCTGAATTTCAGACGGAATTATAATCTTTGTAGCTTTTCCGTCCGCTGCCTTTGCAAATGCATCAAGACTCTTTAATTTAATTACATTATCTGAAGCAGCTGCGTCATTGAGCATCTTTATTCCGTCCGCATTTGCCTGCTGTACGGCAAGTATAGCCTGTGCCTGACCTTCTGCTTCACGGATGGTTGCTTCTTTTTTAGCTTCTGCTCTAAGAATTGCCGCCTGTTTTTCTGCTTCCGCATCAAGAATTGCTGACTGCTTCTTTCCCTCTGCCACAAGAATCGCAGACTCTTTCTCTCCTTGTGAACGAAGAATTGCTTCACGCTTTTCACGCTCTGCTTTCATCTGTTTTTCCATGGCATCCTGAATTGCTGCCGGTGGAATAATATTTTTAAGTTCAACTCTGTTTACCTTGATTCCCCACGGATCAGTTGCAGTATCAAGTGATGAGCGCATCTTTGCATTTATTATTTCTCTTGATGTAAGAGTCTCATCAAGTTCAAGTTCTCCGATTACGTTTCTAAGCGTTGTGGCCGTAAGATTTTCGATTGCCATAATCGGATTTTCCACGCCATATGTGTAAAGTTTAGGGTCTGTTATCTGATAAAAGATAACTGTGTCGATTCTCATAGTAACATTATCTTTTGTTATAACCGGCTGTGGTGGGAAATCAGCAACCTGTTCTTTTAAATCAACTTTTCTTGCAACTCTGTCTATGAATGGAATTTTAAAATGTATTCCAACTCCCCATGTTGCCTGATAACCTCCAAGTCTCTCAATAACATATGCTCTTGCCTGTGGCACAACATTTATGCACGATAAAAGTATGATAGCCACTATAACTACTACTGCTATTAATAATTCCATTTTTTCAATTCCTTTCTACCAAAACTCTTTTTCAACTATAAGTTTCACACCTTTTATTTCTTTTACCCTGACTTTTGAACCTGCCGGGATTATTTCTTTTTCATCAGCACTTCTCGCCGTCCATTCAAGTCCCCTGACAACGACTGCACCCTTTTGATTGAAATTGTCAATTTCCTCTGTAACTTTTGCCTCTTCTCCGATAATACTGTTTATATTTGTCTTTGTTCGGCTGTTATTTAAATATTTCTCCGCAACAGGTCTGGTAAACAAAAACAATATAACAGATACTATGCAAAACAATGCAAACTGCACAGCAAGCGGTGCATGAAAGAGTGCTGCAATCACCGCTACAAGTGCTCCTGCCGCAAACCATATGGTAGTAAGTCCCATCGTGATTATCTCTATAATGAGAAGTACCGCCATGGCTATAAGCCAATACATCGGTTCCATACTTCTTCTCCTCTCCCAATATTTTATGCATTTCTTCTTCGCATATATGCGCTAAATATAGCTCAAATGACTATTTTTGTCAACTAAGTGTACTGTATCAATGACTTTCAGTTAAATAACGCAGGATAAATTTTCAATCTACAAGACGTAAGAATGAGCCGTAGTGGACTACGGCGATTGATGACAACGCAGTAGATGGAAATTTATACAAGTTATTTAGCGAAATGTCAATGATACAATATACTAGCGTCATTTTTCTCTTTTCTGCCTTGCAATCTCATACATTATTATAGCTGCCGATACCGCTGCATTGAGTGATTCCAATTTGCCCTCCATAGGTATTCTTATCCTCTTTGAAGCTTTTTCAAACACCTCATCAGATACACCGTTTGCCTCGTTTCCTATTATGAATGCAGCTCCCTTTGTATAATCGAGCTGGTCGTAAACTTCACTGCCCTCCATAGCAGTTGCAAAAACTTCGCATCCTGCACTTTTTATCCGGTCTATAACATCTGTAAGTGACTGTACATAGCAAAATGGTACACGGAATATCGCTCCCATCGTAGAACGGACTACTTTAGGATTGAACAAATCAACGCATTCCCTGCTCATAATGACACCTGACATCCCGGCACCCTCAGATGTTCTTACTATGGTTCCAAGATTTCCCGGATCTCTCAAATCATCTAAAAGAATCCATGACTTCCTGTCATCTGATAATATATCATTTATATCATATTCAGGCATATTTACAACTGCTAATACGCCCTGAGGTGTAACTGTATCAGAAATCTGTTTGAATACATTGTCAGCTACAACCTCATACGATATTTCTTCAATTTTTTTTCCGATACTTTGTGCAGTCTTTTCCAGTGCAGATTCAGATACATACATTTTATCAAGTTTCTTGAAATTTATTGCTTCCTGAACCATTTTTATTCCTTCAACAACAAACTTTTTTGTCTTTTTTCTTTCTCTCGCTTGTTTCTGAAGCTTGATAATCTCTTTTATCTGCCCATTTGATTCACTTGATATTATTGACTCTTTTGGCATTTAACAAAGTTCCCTCCTGCGTCCTATTCTTCGTTCATCTTGGCAAGTCTTGCCGTCTGATCTGCCGCAATGATATTTTCAAGAAGTTCGTTTATGTCTCCGTCAAGAATTTCTCCAAGTCTGTGACTTGTATATTTAATTCTGTGGTCCGTAACCCTCCCCTGTGGGAAGTTGTATGTTCTGATTTTTTCTGAACGGTCACCTGTTCCGACCTGACTTCTTCTCTCTGCTGCCTGCTCACTGTTTGCCTTCTCCTGCTCCATGTCATAAATTCTTGAACGAAGAACTTTCATAGCTTTATCCTTGTTTTTAAGCTGTGATTTTTCATCCTGACATGTTACAACGATTCCTGTAGGTATATGTGTAATTCGTACAGCTGAGTCAGTTGTATTTACACACTGACCACCGTTTCCTGATGCTCTATAAACATCTATCTTGCAGTCATTAGGATCAACATGCACATCAACTTCCTCAACTTCCGGCATAATGGCTACAGTTGCTGTTGACGTATGAATTCTTCCGCCTGACTCTGTTGAAGGTATTCTCTGTACACGGTGAACTCCACTTTCATATTTAAGTTTGGAATATGCACCTGCACCTATTACCATAAATACGATTTCCTTGAAACCACCTATTCCGTTTTCACTTGCACTCATCACTTCAACCTTCCAGCGGTTTGCCTCTGCAAATTTTGAGTACATTCTGAACAGGTCTGCTGCAAAAAGAGCTGCCTCATCTCCGCCGGCACCACCACGAATTTCAACGATAACATTCTTTTCATCATTAGGATCTTTTGGAAGCATAAGTATCTTTAATTCCTGCTCACACTTTTCAACAGTCTCCTTACACTCATTAAGTTCCTCTTTGGCAAGCTCACGCATTTCCTCATCGCTTTCCTCATCAAGAATTGCAAGACTGTCCTCTATTCCATCTTTTGCAGCCTTATATTCTTTATATTTTTCTACAATAGGTGTCAATTCATTCTGCTCACGCATAAGCTCTCTGTATTTCTTCTGATCATTTATAACCTCAGGTTCTGTAAGCATCATATTTATTTCTTCTAAGCGTCCTACAAGTTCCTCTAATTTGTCAAACATTATTTTCCCTCCATTTATATTATTCTTCCGATAACCACTCTGTCATTTTTGCACAAATCCTTCTTTATGACAATATCCACGAAACCTTCACTCGCAAAGATTTCTTTTACTGCCTGTCCCTGGTCATAACCTATTTCCATAAAAATCATTCCCCGAGTATTGAGATGTTTCTTTCCTTCTTTTGCAAGAATCCTGTAAAAGCTAAGACCATCCTCACCTCCATCAAGGGCAAGCATCGGGTCATGCTCTCTTACCTCAGGCTCCAGCGTTTTTATCACATCAGGTCTGATGTATGGTGGATTTGATACTATAATATCATATTTTTCTGAAATATTTTCAAACATGTCACCTTTTATAAAAGAAATCTCAGCTTTATTAAAATCTGCATTTTTCACTGCAACTTCAAGTGCCTTTTCCGATATATCCGCACCGGTGCACTCAGCAGTCTTAACAAACTTCTTGACTGATATTATAATACATCCTGAACCGGTACACATATCAAGGATTTTTTTGTCATCCGCATATGGTATGACATTCTCGACAAGACATTCTGTATCCTGTCTCGGGACTAAAACGTTTTCATTCACAAAAAAGTCAATTCCCATAAACTCCTGTTTTCCTGTTATATGTTGAAGCGGTATTCGCTTTTTCCTCCTATCTATAACTTCTATATAAGTATTTGCCTGTTCTCCCGGAATTTTCTCATTTTTTTTGATAAAAAAAGATGCTCTCGACATACCTGTCACATATTCAAAAAGATACCAGGCATCAATCGATGCATCAGAAATATCCGATGCCAAAAGTTCATTTTCGCCTTTTTTTAATAATTCTTCATATGTGAACATAATTATTTTGAGTCCTCCTGAAATTTTTTCCAGTCAAACACAGCCTCAACTGAAGCTATGGCAACCTCTATCATGGAGTCATCAGGCTCTTTTGTCGTAAGCCTTTGTAACATCATGCCAGGTTTGCTCAATATATTTACAAGCACATTCTCTGATTTTCCGGCAAGACGTATAAATTCATAAGATACCCCTGCTATAACAGGCACAAGCACTATTCTGTATAATACTTTAAGCCACATATTATCAACTCTTATAAAAACAAAGAAGATTATGCTTATAAATAATACAATAAAAATAAAACTCGTCCCACATCTTTTATGTTCTCTCGACTGTTTTCTCACATTTTCAACAGTGAGCGGCAACATATGTTCCACACAATTTATGGTTTTGTGCTCAGCACCGTGATACATAAATACCCTCTTTATATCCT
Organism: uncultured Lachnospiraceae bacterium; assembly: GCA_934320845.1. Classification (GTDB taxonomy): domain Bacteria; phylum Bacillota; class Clostridia; order Lachnospirales; family Lachnospiraceae; genus Butyribacter. The sequence goes on along the minus strand of CAKRFU010000006.1, from coordinate 104,527 downwards.
CAACAAAAGAAATTGCAAAAACATAACCTATAAACAGGATTATCCTTATGATTCCCTCGATAACGGCAAGCACTTTTGCAGATTTAATAACATTTGTCAATAACTCTGATATAAAAAAAGGCAAAACCATAAAAATTCCGACTGCAAGAATAATCGACAATATGACCGTAAATGTTGTCTCTATTTTCTCATGCCTTTTCTTTGTGGCATCGTCCATTTGTTTTTGTCTGTTTTCCTCTTCCTCATCTTCATAGTACTTTGAAGAATCAGTAAGGCTTTTCATTCCGAGAACAAGTGACTCCACAAATGTAACCACACCCCTTATTATAGGCAGGTCACAAACAAAATATTTATCTCTTAAACTTTGGCAATGTCCATTTTCAACTACTATCTCTCCATCAGGCTTCCTCACGGCAACGGCATATCTGTCCCTGTTTTTCATCATAACTCCTTCAAGAACTGCCTGACCCCCTATGCCTGACGGTTTCACAACTGATTTTTTATTCATATGGCAAACCTCCTGAAAAAAAGAGCAAAACCAGCGTTTTGCCCTCTAAGAATTGTTTTGCAATTCTCGTTGGATTTCCGCTATGTTATGTGCATTTTGCTATAACATGAAAAATGGTCACAGCCCCCTTTTGGTTGCTGTGACCATCTATAAGACCGAATCTTACGTTATACTTATACAGATACTAATTTGCCTGCATGCCATATTTACGGTTGAACTTATCAATCGCACCACGAGCCTTAACAGCTTTCTGCTGACCTGTGTAGAAAGAATGACATTTAGAACAGATTTCTACGTGAATTTCTTCCTTTGTAGAACCAGTTACAAACTCATTACCACAGTTGCAAACAACTTTAGCCTGATAATAATTAGGATGAATTCCCTCTCTCATGTCTTATGACCTCCATTCCGCTGTCACAATGACAGCAAATACATATCACGAAAAAGATCACACCCAGCATGTAGGACTGTATCTTTTCGATTTCAATTTTCAACACAACTACATTAGTATAACATATTGCATCAAAAAACGCAAGCACATATTTTATCTTTCCAAAAATAAATTTTTTAGAAAAACGGATTCTTTTAGAAATGAATTTTTCTAGAAATGAATTTTTCTTATCATCTCAACAAATTCCCTGTTATTCCTTGTCTTTCTGAACAAATCTATAATTTTTTCCAATGCTTCCTCATTTCTCATCGCCGCAAATGCTTTTCTTATTCTATATGAAGCATCTTTCTCATCCTGAGTAAGCAAGAGGTCATCTCTTCTTGTACTTGACTTCGGTAAATCAATAGCAGGGAATACTCTTTTTTCTGAAAGACTTCTGTCTAAAACAAGTTCCATATTACCTGTTCCCTTAAATTCCTCAAACACGACATCGTCCATTTTACTTCCAGTATCAACAAGTGCAGTTGCAAGAATTGTAAGACTTCCGCCCTCTCTCATATTTCTTGCTGCTCCAAAAAATTTCTTAGGCATATGAAGTGCTGCCGGGTCGAGACCTCCTGAAAGAGTTCTTCCGCTAGGTGCAACCGTAAGGTTATATGCTCTTGCAAGTCTTGTGATGCTGTCGAGAAGTATCATAACATCCTCTCCATGTTCTACAAGTCTCTTTGCCCTCTCGATAACCATCTCCGAAACTCTCTTGTGATTTTCAGGCAGTTCATCAAATGTTGAATATATAACTTCGACATTATGACCCATAATCGATTCCTTAATATCAGTAACTTCCTCCGGTCTTTCATCAATTAAAAGAACAATTATATGCATCTTTGGATGATTGGTTTTAACCGCTTTTGCCACCTGTTTAAGAAGTGTTGTCTTTCCTGTCTTTGGCTGTGAAACTATCATTCCACGCTGTCCTTTACCGATAGGTGCTATTATATCCATCATTCTCATTGAAATGCTGCTGCCATCTGTCTCAAGCCTTATTCTGTCATCAGGGAATATCGGTGTGAGCTGTTCAAATTTCGGCCTTGTCAAAAGTTCCTCTACAGGATAACCATTTACTGTAGTAACATATAACATTGCAGCAAATTTTTCTGTCTGGCTTCTTATCTTAAGATTACCTTTAAGTATATCTCCTGTGCGAAGTCTGTACTTCTTAATCATGGCATGTGATACATATACATCATCATCTCCTGGCAGGAAATTGTCGCATCTTATGAAACCATAGCCTTCTGCCATTATTTCAAGTATGCCTTCTCTTGTCTCTCCGCTGTCAAGCTGGCTTATATCAAGCTGCTTTTCAGTTTCTGATGCGTTCTGATTATAATTGTTTTGATAATTATTGTTTGAATATTGACTATTCTGATACCCATTATTTGAATTATACCCGTTCTGCGAATAACCGTTACTGTTTGAACCGTTATTCTGATTATAATTGTTCTGATAGCCACCATGATTTGAATTTGACTGATATGAGTTATTTCCATTTGACGAATATCCCGGATTTTGATTTGTATACGGATTGTTTCCCTGTCTTGAATTTATTCTTCCATTATTTCTCTGCTGGCCACGCACGTTACTTGTTCTTCCCTGATATTGATAACCCGGCTGATAGCCACCTTCTCTTCTGGCTCTGTATGTATTTCTGTGTTCCTCACCATAATAATCATTATTTTTTATATATGAGTCCTGATTCTGCTGTCTTTTTTCTTCCTCTTGTGCCCCCTCAATATTTTCCTCGTCACTTTTTGGAATACTCTCTTCTAAGACTTCTTGATTTGCCGTATTTTCCACAACAACATCTTCGTCTTTTTCTTCAGGGTTCTTTTCTGTCTCCTCAGACTGCTTTTCCTGAATACTTAAAAGCAATTCCAAAAGCTCCCTCTTTTTATATGTAGTTACATTTTTAACGCCCATTTTGCGTCCGGTAACTCTAAGTTCAACAAGAGACATTTTTTCTAAATCTGCCATTCCATTGCTCCTTTACAAATACATTTTGATTTCTTATTTAATTTTGTCTAATTTCATAAATTATATTGACGATTCCGGGATTTTAATTTCACGATAGTGTCTGAATAATTTTAGTTAATACTTTTAATATCAATATACACAATCTTTTCGTATTTGTAAAGGACAGCTTTTGATTGAATTATTTTCGCTGTAGCTATTGTTTACATATGTTTTTTTATTCTAGGAGATATACACTGACAATACATTTAACTTAGTCAAGATTAAGTTTTCTATTTAATAGAAATACACTCACTGCATAATACACTACAGTCATCACTATCATTATCACAAGACTTCCGCTAAGCACATCCTTTACATAAGTGCCTATATTAACTATATCCGTAATATCAGCGCCGACAAATCCTTTGGATACTGATACTGCTGCAAGCATTACTATTGAAATCATCTGCATAATCAAATAGCCTGCAAAGTATACAATAAACGAAAGTATATCTTTGTTCATTTTCTTTCCAAATGAATATCCTATTGTTATTGCTCCAAATATCTGACTTATTCCATATACCATCCCTACAGCCAGCGAAGCTGCAGTAATCCACAAACAAGCTGTGTCAAATCCGCTTTCTCTCATACTCTCTGTCATTTGTTTCGTGATTATAAAACACCATGACAATTTACCTGTTGATACAGCCACTGTAATATATGTTCCTGCGACATTTATCAGAAACAATATGAGTGTTGACAATAATTTTCCGGTAAAAATTTCTCCCCCACTTACCGGCAGTGTATGTGTCAGATAACCTTCATCTTTAAACATGTTTTTTCTGAAATGTAAAACACATGCCACCATTGTAACTCCAAATCCAGCTCCAATACTTAAAATATGCAGCACGAATGTAAGTTCTTCCAATGCCATCCACTGAATTGCTCCCGGATATATCCTTGTAAGTTTATCCATTATCAGATGTAAAATTGCCAACAGTAATATAAAACTGTAAGTGCCCGCAACAATCTTTATATTTGACTTTATATCGTATTTTATAAGTTTTCTTAACATGAAAACACCTCCCTAAACAAAGCATCAACTGATTTTTTCTCTTCCATTCTAAGTTCATCCACATCCCTGTGAAACATTACTTTTCCGTCTTTTAAGAAAACCACCTCATCAAGTATCTGTTCAACATCCTGAATCAAATGTGTAGATATTATAACAGTAGCATCCTCGGAATAATTGCTTATAATAGTCTTTAAAATATAATCTCTCGCTGCCGGGTCAACGCCTCCCATTGGCTCATCAAGAAGATACAATTTTGCTTTTCTGCTCATAACCATAATAAGCTGTACTTTTTCCCTGTTTCCTTTGGAAAGTGATTTCAATCTGCTCTCCCTGTCAAGACCAAGTTCGTCAATCATTGCATTTGCTCTTTTAATATCAAAGTCCTCATAAAACTCCTCAAAAAATTTTGCTGCTTCTTTAATTTTCATCCCTGAGGAAAGATAACTTCTCTCAGGAAGATATGATACAATTTTTTTGGTTTCTACTCCTACCTTTTTGCCATCTATTAAAACAGTCCCTTTATCCTGGTGCAAAAGTCCGCTCAATGTTTTTATAAGTGTTGTCTTTCCGTGACCGTTTGGACCAAGCAGTCCGACAATCTTTCCACTTTCCAATTTAAGATTTAACTCATCTAACGCTTTTAAACTGCCATAGTTTTTTGATAAATTCTCACATTCCAATATCATTTTATTCCACCCCCGTTTTTAATTCTCACTTATATATTTTTTGAGAAGTTCTATTATCTGCTCTTTTGCATATCCCATCTTTTCCATTTGCGCAACAAATGTCTTTATACATTCCATTGTCATCTCCTCCTGCAATTTATCCGTCTTTTCCTTACTGTCCGAAACAAAACGTCCCGCTGTTCTCTGTGAATAGACAAGTCCTTCCCTCTCGAGTTCAGCAAGTGCTTTCTGCATTGTATTTGGATTTACACCAGCCTCCAGCGCCAGCTCCCTGACTGACTTTAATTTATCTCCGGCTTTCCACTCCCCTGCCACTATACGCTCTTTTATCTGACTGATTATCTGTTGGTAGATAGGCTGTTCATCATTAAATTTCCAAACCAATCATATATCCTCCTTTCTTTTTCGTTGTATTATTGTATTACTCACTTAGTACAATAATACTATAATACAGTTTTTTAAAAAAGTCAACATTCTTTTATATTTTTGACCAAATATTTCAAATATGTTATTCTTATATAAGTATTTCTTATACATACAAATAAACAAAATGGAGGATATAAAAAATGACAAACAGCGAAAAAGCTATTGCACTTCACAAAGAATGGAACGGAAAAATCGACACGACACCTAAATGTCATGTGAAATCAAGAGAAGACCTTGCTATCGCATATACCCCCGGTGTTGCTGAGCCTTGCAAAATAATTGCAAAGGACAAAAAAGAAGCTTACAACTATACCATCAAATCTAATACCGTCGCCGTTGTTTCCGACGGAAGTGCTGTTCTTGGTTTAGGCAATATAGGCCCTGAGGCTGCTATGCCTGTTATGGAAGGTAAGGCTGTTTTGTTTAAGGAGTTTGGTAATGTCAATGCATTCCCTATCTGCCTTGACACTCAGGATACAGAAGAAATTATTAAAACCGTAATAAATATTGCCCCTGCTTTCGGCGGTATCAACCTTGAAGATATATCCGCTCCAAGATGTTTTGAGATAGAGACAAGATTAAAAGAGGCTCTTGATATTCCTGTTTTCCATGATGACCAGCATGGTACTGCCATCGTTGTTCTCGCAGGTATAATCAACGGTCTTAAAGTGGTAGGAAAGACAAAAGAAGAATGCCACGTTGTTGTAAACGGTGCCGGTTCTGCCGGAGTTGCAATCACAAAACTACTTCTCCGCTATGGTTTTAAAGATGTTGTGATGTGTGACAAATCAGGTATTCTCAGTAAAACAAGCGATGACCTCAACTGGATGCAGAAAGAAATGATGGAAGTAACAAACCTTACCGGCAAAACAGGTACTCTCGCAGATGCTCTTAAAGGTGCAGACATATTTGTCGGTGTATCAGCTCCAGGAATCGTTTCTGAAGATATGGTTAAAAGCATGAATAAAGATGCAATTCTCTTTGCTATGGCAAATCCTGTTCCTGAAATCATGCCTGACGTGGCAAAGAAGGCAGGTGCAAGAGTTGTCGGAACAGGTCGTTCAGATTTTCCTAATCAGGTAAACAATGTTGTTGCATTCCCTGGTATTTTCAAAGGTGCACTTGAAGGTCACGCCAAACAGATTACTGAGGAAATGAAACTTGCAGCGGCTCTTGCAATCGCAGGTCTTGTAGATGAAAAAGACTTAAATGAGGACAACATCATGCCTGAAGCCTTTGACCCTCGTGTTGCAAAAGTAGTTTCTGAAGCTGTAAAAGCAAATATCTAATCTGATGAAGAAAAATAAATCGCTCAAAAGATGGGGTGAGAAACCTTATTACTCTCTTGATTATTACTTAAAGAAAACATTTGGCGAAAAAACATATAAAGTAGCCCTTGACGGAGGCATGAGCTGTCCAAATCGTGACGGCACTGTCTCCACAGGCGGCTGTATATTCTGCAGCAACGGCGGTTCAGGTGATTTTGCAACCCTGAAAAATGCTGACAATGATGTGACCGTTCAAATCGATACAGCCATAAAAAAGCTTGAGACAAGTCATAAATATGTAGGGAAAAAATTTATTGCATATTTTCAGTCATTTTCAAATACATATGCTCCTGTCACATATCTTGAGAATATATTTTCGCAGGCGATAAAACATCCTGAAATCTGTGCCTTGTCAATCGGGACAAGACCTGATTGTTTTAACGAAGATATATACAATCTTCTAGAAAAATTAAACAAGATAAAACCTGTCTGGGTAGAACTTGGTCTTCAGACAATGCATGAAAAGACAGCAACACTTATAAATCGAGGTTACAAACTGAGTGTATTTGAAAATACTGTTCATGAATTAAGAAAAAGAAATATTACTGTTATTGTTCATATTATAATAGGACTTCCCGGTGAAAATGCAGCTGACTTATATGAAACAATTGACTATCTTAACAAACTGGGTATTCATGGAATAAAACTGCAGCTTCTCCATGTTTTAAAAAATACCGCACTTGCTGATATGATGGGAAATTTTAAGATTTTAACACTAGATGAATACATTGATATATTATGTGAATGTATAAGAAGACTCTCCCCGGACATCGTTATACACAGACTAACCGGAGACGGGCCAAAAGATTTGCTTATAGCTCCCGAATGGAGTAAAAACAAACGACTGGTTTTAAATACACTTAATCATGAATTAAAGATTCATGAAGTTTATCAGGGGCAGAACTATATGTATTCTGCCAAAAATATTTAATCTCACTCAAAAAAAGAAATGGAGGATTTTAATGACACCGGAATCACGCAAGCTGTATAAACTTATAATACTTTATTTTTTAAGTCTGACAAGACAGCCAATGTCAAACGCTATTATTTCTGATTTTATATTACGAAATAATTATACTGATTACTTTTCAATTCAGGAAACTCTTACAAATCTCCTTGAAGACAATATGATAGAAAGCGAGCAGACACACTCAACATCATATTATAAGATAATGCCTGCCGGTCAGGAAATTCTTACATTTTTCGGGAAACAGCTTCCTGACGACACAAAAGCACAGATTAGAAAATATCTTTCTGAAAACAGGGTAAATATTGTCGAAAGCACATCTATTCACACTGATTACACTCATGTAAAAAATAAAGAGTACATCGCACGCTGTTCTTTGGTTGAACGTGGAAGCACTCTTTTAGAAGTTGCAATAAATGTCCCGACAGAGGAAGAAGCAATTCAGGTCTGTGAAAATTTCAAAAAAAAGAATGAAAAAATATATAGTTTCCTGTTTAGCGAATTGTCGGTAGAATAAATTCTACCGGCTTTTGTTTTCAGAGTAATGAATATCCATAGGTATTATGACAATAGCACTAAACTCTTCTCCACGAGGTTCAAATAAATACAATCCATTGTATTTTTCTGCAATTCTTACAACATTTTTAAGACCTATACCATGAAAAACTGTATTTTCTTTTTTAGTAGTTTTTAATATATCTCCCTCTCTTTTTATCTCTCCATTAAATGTATTCCATACAGAAACAATAAATTTATTATTTTCTATAACTATTTTAACTTTTATCATTTTCTTATCCAAACATTTTTCTACTGCTTCTATCGCATTATTTAATAAATTCGATAACAATAATATAATGTCTGTTTCTTTCATTGTAACTCCTGATAAATTATTAATCTTACATATAAATGATGCCCCTGCTTTTTTTGCCTCATAATATTTAGTATTCATTATAACATTGATAACCGAATTGTTTGTATTTATAATGTCCATTCCCCTCATATCCGCACCACTGGCTTCTTTTAGATAATCGGATAACTTTCCATATTCCCTTTGCTCAAGTAACGCACTCATGTAAAGTAAATTATTTCTATACTCATGTGAAATACTCCTTTGCTGCATAATTTTTTCTTCCCATGAACTATACATCTCCTGCTGTCTTTTTGCATCCATCTCAAATATAAGTTTTTCCTGTTTCAGCATTGCTTTTTCAGCAAGGTCATCCATAAAAAAAATTATAAGAATATTCATTGCAATAAGACTGGCTAACACAACCCATGCAAATTGTATTTCACTTTCTGACTTCAAACCAACTCCGCATTTAAGTACACCTGCAATTGCCCCTGATGATATTAAGGGAAAAACCGAAAAAAACAAGACATCTCTGTCTTCACTGATATGAAAACATCTGTTACTCCCAATTTTCTTGAATATAAGCACAAATATAAGTAACACAGACTTACTCATCAATGTTGCAAATGCATCTATATGACTTTGTCCATTCATATCAATCTGAAATACATCTCTGTCTATCAATATAGTAATCATATCAGCAGCTAAAAAGATAAAATCAAATAATGTTGATATAATAACTGCATTTTTTAAACTTTTCTTTCCGATTACAATACTTCCAATTATAAAAACTATAATAATTGCCATTTGCTTTAAAAAAAAATTTTGTACAAATACAGAATCTATAACAAATCCCACTGATGACATAACAAAAAGCCATATGATATGTACCCATTTCGGAAATCTCAACTTAAATTCCGAAAACGCTGTGTTAAATATCAAAAAACTTGACATCTCAATAAATATCATCACATAGTTCTGATATACACTCATTAAATCTCTCCCTTTTGCCTTGCATATTCCAAAATAGCATTTTTATATCTCTGTTTTGAAACTGGAATTTCAATAGAATTTATCAGCTTAACACAATATCTTTTTATATCACATACATATTTCATATTAACAATAAAGCTCTGATGAACCCTAACTAATTCCTCTGCTTTAAATTCTATTTCAATATCATCCATCTTTTTATAGATTGTATATATTTTATCTTTTCCATCCTCATAAACATGAAAACTTATTCTATGCAATGAACTTTCAATATACACTATATTTGAAATCATTACTTTTTTCGATTTTTCCTCAACAAAATCATAAATCACCTCATCACTTCTTTTACCGAGTTTTTCAAATATAGTATCCAATGCCTCTTCTATATCAGATTTTATGGTAACGTTATCTTTTATAATGTATCTTATTGCATTAACCTTATACCCGGCTAAGGAATATTGAATAAATCCCGTCACAAAAACTATATATGTATTATCACTGTATTTTCGTAATTCATATGCAGCTTTTATCCCATCTATTTCTTTCATACTCACATCTAAAAATACAATATCATATTCTGTCATTGCATTTTTCAAAAGGATAAATTCTTCTCCTGACAGGTAAATATCTATTATATAAGGTAATTCTGTTTTATTAATATAATCTTCTACATATTTCTTAATTTTTTCAGCTATAACTTTTTCATCATCACATATGGCAATTCTAATAATATCAGATTTCACACAAAATTCCTCCTAAATCCTATATAGAATTGTATCTCAAACCACCAATGCTGTAAAGAAACATAGCGAAATTCTTTTTTAATGTTGTGCGACAAGTGACTTTACAAACTCTCTTGCATTCTCTGCCTTTTTAGTTTTTAGCATATATACATGGTCATCTGTCGATAAACAATCTCCATCAGAAGAAATTGAAAAATATAATTTTTTGTTTGTTGACAATGTGCACACAAAATAATTATTGGTATCACACGGCATTCCATCGATGAATTTATTATTTTGTGCCAGCTTTTTCAATTCACTTATTTGTTGTTCTTTCAATTTGACACTTTTGTTTATGCTTTCATTTTCATAAACTGCGCTCTTAATTTGTTCAAATTCTTCTGTAGCAGTTTCTCTATAACCTATCCATTTTTTTATTAAATTTTCAAGCTTGCTGCTTTTCAAATAAATCTGTTTCTTATTTTTTTCTGATTGTATTTTTATTTTCATGTCCTTCGCAAATTTTTTTTCATCATCTGCCTGAACATCTACACTGAAATATCCATTTTTGTAAAAAGCCAAATTTATTATTCTAAACTCACTATGACTATTTAAGTAAACCATGTGAGCCTCAATATTCCTCCCTTTAATAACTTTATCCTTTTCAGTAATTTTGGCATTTTCCATAATATCTATAAATTCATTTGCTTCATCCCTTGACACCCGATATCCTTTACATTTTCTAGCCTGATCTTCCACCGCAATACCTCGAAACATCCCCTGTGGCAGACAGATTTTCTCATCTACAACACTCACTTCAGCCTCTTCACGATTAGCGCCGTTCAAAACAATATTCTCCGAAAATACTCCCATCTCCAAATAATATTCCGAAACTGTATTTACTTTTGTTATTGTACTATCTGCATCTTTTTCAGATTCATTAGCATCCCTATCATTAATATTACCTGCAGTTGGTGCAACTGTTGCAATTTCAGGTTCACTATTTTCTTTCGTATTTGTGTTTTTACACCCTGTAAATCCTATAACTGACACAATTAATGTCACTATAACTCTATATAACAAATTTTCTTTCTTTTTCATTGATTTTTCTATCCATCTTCTTTACAAATCCCTCACTCCGGGTAGAGTTGAAGAGTGAGAGATTTTTGTTCCCAATATTTTCCCTATTATAAAACATTACTATTCTTTTTAATAATTAAACTTACCTTGCGCTTCTTTTTAAAGCTGTTGGTCTTTTTGGCTGATGCAAAATTGCGCAGCATTTAGAATTTCCCTGCTTTTCTTTCTCAACCATTTTTTTCAGTACAGAACCTGAAACCTCTACTGCTTTCTCTTTAATATTCATGCCTGTTCCTCCTTCCATTTTTACTATTGTTAGTTCTAACAACAATTAGAAAATATCATTTATTATTTTGCTTTTCAATACGCATTGCAGTTTTGGAAATTTTATTGCAGTTTTAGAAATATTTTGTCGATTTTTACATTATTTTTTTATGCTGTCCCGTAACAAATGCCATTATGAGTAAAACAGATGCAAGGATAATAGAAAACTCTATAGATTGAATATACATTGCCGATACCTTGATTTTATTAAAGAAAACAACTATCAAAAATTCTATTATTACAATTAATCTTGCATATTTTTTATTAAAATTAAATTCTTCCTTATCATAGTCCATATCAGGATGATTTGCTGCTCCTAAAATTAAAATAATAATCGTAGCTGTTGCAGACAATATTCCTGATATTATAAGTGGAATAACCTGTAATTTTATACAAAGTATTACTACCATTTCTATTGCCATTGTACCCAAAAAACACATTTTAAATGAACTCAGATGAAATCCTCCGGTTCTGTTTCTAAGCGAAAAAAAAGATACGATAAATATAACTATACCTATCGTTTGTTTAAAAAACAAACTTATAAGTATCATTACACTTATCGTAAATACCTTTTCAATTAAACAATTTAGTTTGTATTTATATATATCCACTTCGCTCTGTGGTATAATTCCATTATTTATTAATAAATTTAAATATTTATCTAACATTCTTATATACCTCCTGTTTTTTCAAAAGGTATCATTTTTTTTCTCGTATTTCAAGACTTTTTGCAGTTTTAGGAATTTTATTGCAGTTTTGGAAATCAACATTCCTCTTTAAATGCTCCCAATTATCTCGGACAATCTCTGTGTATATGTGTGTTCCTCTCTTACTTTTTTGCAGCCGTTCTCTGCAATTGCTTTTCTTTCATCCTCATGTACGAGATAATATTTTATCTTTTCAAGCATATCCTCTCTGTCACTGTAACTTACAAAATCTTCCCCATCAACAAAGTGCATCGCAAAATCACTCTGGTAATTTGTAAGCAAAAATCCGCCTGCACCCATTATGTCAATCGCACGAAGCGGTATTCCGTTTCTTATACTTCTGAGTGTTATATTGAGATTTATCCTGCTATACTTAAATACAAGCGGCATTTCATACATATAATGCACCTCGCCCATGTTCTTTATACCCTTTAACCACGGTGTCGGTTCTGATGTATAAAGTTTCATCGGTGCTATGCTCTTCCCATTTTCAAGTTTTATATCCGGAAGATTTTCTCCTAAATATTTAAATATACCTGTTCTGTCAAGCTGTGTCATCTTGCGGCATAAAAAATAATTGGCATAGATGTACTCAATGCTCTCCATTCCGTTTTCCTGAACTTTTACCGGCATTGCTGCCATCATCTTTTCCACAATGTCAGGTGTCAGAAGTTCCTCAATAAATGTATAACCGTATATAAGTCTCTGTGACTCCATTATTCCTTCAAGATAGCCTTTTGTGTAATCATCAAGTTTCGGCTCCATTCTGTCATAAAGATTATGTTCCTCTGTATAAAGTCTTCCGACAAATGATACATCGCTTTCTACAATCTTTCTATCCTGTGGTGAAATGCTGATTTTTTCAAGTCTTTTTTCATTTACCGCCATAGGCATATACCAGACATTTTCTACACCGAGATTTCTAAGTTCCTGAACCATAATGGAATCAAATATAAATATTCTGTTCACCTCATTAAAAACGGATTTTGAATATGTAAGTATAAGCGGACTGTCATAACACCATGAAAGATACGGAATCTTAATATCATTGCATCCATCTGATATAACCGGATAAAAATTTGATGTAAATACTGCATCCACATTGTTTTCTCTTATGTATTTTTTTATCTCTGATTTATATTTTGGGTCAATTCGGTAATTCTTTGGCTCATTTTTATACAATAATACCGTATGCCCCAATTTTTCAAATGTCTCTTTTATATCCTCTACTCCGAAACTCTTCCATGTTGGAAATAATATTTTCATATCCTTATCCGCCTTTCACAAACCTTATTTTGTACTTTTATACATATCTGTTGTCAACTACGTTTATATACTCTATCGCATATTCCTCAAAGATTTCTATCATATTTTCATCTATTCTCTCTCCACATACAGCTATTGGTATAGCCGGAGGGCAGGCTATTGTCTGTGATGCACATATTCTGCCGCAGGCATCAGAAACTCTTACTTTTTCGTATGGCGAAAAAACCGCCTCCCTTATTCCAATCACTCTTTCAGCCCTGCTTAAAACGAGTTTTTTGGGTACAAGCTTTCCTTTTTTATTTCTGAAATCTTTAGTATCAGACGCCCACTTTTCAAGTCTTTCAAAATCTTTATCATCATTTTGCGGAGTTATCATAAGCACAACAAAATATTTATCTGCATACTCACATTCAATTTTATATCTCCTAAGTTCATCTGCGAGCTCATCCCCCTCCAGACCTGCTGCCGCCGTGTCAATCACTATTTTAAGCGGCTCAGTTTTCATAAGGCTTACATTATTTTCTGCAAGAACAGCTTTTGTCTTTTCCATCCGCTTAATGCAATCAGCAAGTTCATACCTAAACTTCCCGGCAAGATACCGATTACACATATCAAGCGACTGCATTATGAGATATGACGGGCTTGTCGAGCCAAATATTGTCATGTAAGAAGCAATATGATGTGCCAGTCTTTCCCTGTATTTCTTTGATACATGAATGTACGCTCCACCTGTCAAAACAGGCAGGGTCTTGTGTGCCGAATCACAGCATATGGCAGCTCCGCTTTTTATAGGATGTACTGTCCCATACTTTTTTTCGTCCAAAAATGCCTGATATGCTCCATGTGCATTATCAACTATCAAAGGAATATCATATTCTTCACAAACTCTTGATATTCCCTTTATATCTGCTGTATTTCCGAGATAATCAGGTGAAGTTATATATACAGCCATCGGCTTTTGTTCTTTTTCAAGTTCATTTTTCACATCATCCGGTGTGACCATGCCTACACATATACTGTCAGCATCCTTCGGATACATAAATTCCACACTCAAATCAAGTAATGCAATAGCATCTATCATTGATTTGTGTACATTTCTTGCCGCAAGCACGAATGGTTTTGTGCTGCTTTTTGTGCTTTCAGAACTTTTTTGTTCCTGTCTTATTTTGTAATCCATGAAAACTGCCGCAAGCATGGTCTTTATACATTGCGATGAGCCCTCTGTGGAATAAAATGATGCTCCGCTTCCAAAAAGTTTTGCGGCATTTTCCTGACTTTTTTTTATAATTCCATCAGCGTGGCTTAATACATCCGCACCATCTATCTCCGTTATATCCTGTCTCTCGCATCCTATAAACGCTTTTCCCTTGTGCCCCGGCATGTGAAATCTTGAAAAATCACTGTCTATATATTTATTTACAAAATCACAGATTGGCGTATCCATTGATTTCCTCTTTTCTAAAATTTTTCTCCGATTACATCCCCCATTTTTATAATGGTTTCATAATCTTCTTTTGAATTATTGATAATCTCATCCTTAATCTTTATGCTGTCTTTTGAAAATGCCAGTATAACCGTAGAACCACCAAACTCAAAACGTCCCTTTTCCTGTCCTCTCGATACATGACATCTCTCATCATTATTGACTATTCTTCCAACCATCAGGGCTCCGACTTCAATCTGAAGTATTTTTCCAAAATTTTCACTGTGTAAAACACTGCATTCCCTTGTATTTTCCTTATATATATCATACCCCGCCTCAATTGCTACAGGATTTACTGTATGATAAACGCCGTCTATTCTTCTTATAGGCCCAAGCTTCCCATTATCCACATATGAATACCTATGGTAATCATCCACACAAAGTCTGAAAACAAGCATATAACCACCATTATAATAATCTGCCAGTTTACTGCTTCTTGTAAGACTTTCAAATGAATATTTTGTACCTTTAATCTCATATTCAGATTTTTCATCTATCTTATAAACCGTGAGTTTACTGTCGCATGGCGAACAAAGAAGTTCAGGTGTCATGTCAAATATTCTTTCACCCTCTTTAATCTTCCTTGTAAAAAAATCATTGTAACTTTTATATTTCTTATCCTCATACTGCGACATATCTATATTATTTTTCTCGATAAACGGCTTTATAGCAGGTACTGAAAGCGGACTGTCCATAAATCTGCCACCAATCTCCGATACCGCTTTACTTGTGATTAGTTTTAAAAGCAGCCTTCCTGCTTCGCTCTTGTATATTTTTTCAAGAAATTTATCCTGGCTGTTTTGTTCCTTGCTGCAATTTATTCTTTCAAATTCCATATTAATCCCCATTTCTTATATGATATAATGCAAGGGTCAAAAGCAGATAGCAATGTATATTTACATACAAATTGCTATCTGGTGGCTTAACCCGCCAAACACCGACAAAAGGATTGTCGGTGTTTGCAGGATTGCGAAAATTGCACAGCAATGAAGCAATCCGTGGCATTAATTGAGTTCAAAATACCTTTTGACCCTAACATCATTATATTTACTTATTATAGAATAGCAAGCCAAAAATGCTAAGTCAATACACCTGCAGTGACTTAGCATTTTATATTATCCTATCCGCATTCGTTATGATTTAAAAAGTTTCCAAAGCGGTTTCTCAAAAAAATGCGGTTTAGGCACTTTATATTTTGAGAACACAACTACTATTATTACGGCAACTGCCACTAATAATACCAAAAATACAAGAGTTTTATTGTCAGGCTTTTTTAATTTGAAATCAACTATAAACAATGTTCCCACTATTGCAAGTGCAAAGTATAGTACAATTACAAATACACAATCACTTATAAACACCTGAAGCATAAAAACAAGTGGCAGTACAATTGCCATTGATGTAATCGGAAGTCCATGATAATACTTGTTTGCTCCCTCCTCTACCTGCTGCCTTCTTGTCTCCAACACATTAAAAAATGCAAGTCTTATGACTGAACATACACAATAATATCCGATAACAATAATTCCGACAGGTCCTCTCACTCCTATAAGAAAACATATGAGTGCCGGAAAAATTCCAAAACATACAACATCACAAAGTGAATCTATCTGGACACCGTACAATTTTTCATCATCTGTTCTATTTTTCTTGCTTCTCGCTATCTTTCCGTCAAACATATCGCAAAGACCTGAAAGTGCAAGACATGTAACAGCAGTCCTGAATCTGCCATTCATTGCCTGTGTCATACCTATAACAGATATAAAAAGACTGATATATGTAAGTATAACTGTATAATCATAAACTCCTATCAGCTTATCTGTAATTTTCTTTTCCTTAACATTCTCTTTCATAACTATCCTCATTTCTTTCTGGAAAACAACACTTCTGTTGTCTTTCTCATCTGCCACCCTTTTCGCTTCTATTTATCATTTGTCCCGATGCGCAGATACGCAACGATTGTCATAACTGCACTTATTCCGAGCTGAACATAAAAACTAAGTCCTCTGCTCACTATCATAACAGGCAATGTATATTTCTGTGTGCACACCGACCCAAATATATCCTTGAATAATTTTTCACTTATACCAAGTCCGCCCGGCAGCGGCAGCATATCAACCGCAACCGATATCATTCCCTGCAATGTTATCACAACTCCTGCACTTGCAAAATCGAGCATAAATGACTTGTATACAAGATATGTAACCGCAAACAACAAAAAACGCTGCACGCAGGTTATCAAAAAAACATTTATTATAACTCTTATATTTTTATAGAAAAATTCTGCCGCATTTCTGTACTTTTCCATCGCTCTTTCAAGGCGTTCACCATACTTTTTTTCCTTATTTGTCTTAAATATCCTGTCAAACAGTCTCACACAAAATAATGCTATTCTGCTTGCAAGCGTAGGATGAAATACAAGTATAAGCATACCAAAAACACACACAACATTCAAGAAAATTCCCAAATAACACCATCCGTATATAGGTTTCAAAAATTCCCACACAGCCCCCGGTCTCAATATCATCACCAAAAGTCCAAGCACTACCAGAACAAGTTTATATGTTATTGTTACAATGAGCAGAACCATCGTAGATGTCGGCAGCGATAACTTATCTTTTTTCATAAAATAAAGCTGTGCCGGCTGACCTCCTGTAGCTGAAGGTGTTATGAGTGAAAAGAAAAATCCCACAAATGAATATAAAAAACAATGCGTAAGCTTTACATTTTCACCGAGAACTTTCATCATATAATATATTATCAATGATTCAGATTCAATAAATCCGATTACAAATACTGCTCCAAGTATCCAGTATCTGAAATCTGCCTGCTTTAAGTACATCAAAAGTTCAGACAAATTTTCACCGTGAAATACTGAGTAGAGGGTAATAAGAAGAACCAGCAGCAAAAATGCCGCATTAAAAATATTTTTCTTTGTTCCTGCCATCTATTCCCTCCCAAATACTATATAGTTTACTTTGTCAAATAATTTCCATATCCTCTTGTAAAAGCTGGTATGTGTTCCTATAAAATAAGACAATTCCGCTATCGCCACGCCTGCAAACACATCAAGAATATAATGCTGTTTTGTAAACTGTGTCGAGGCAAAAACCATTATTGCAAACACTGCTGAAAAAACTTTATACCATGTCGGTATATGTTTTTGTTTTCTTATACCTATAAAACACATCCAGCTGACAAGACAGTGTATTGATGGAAAAAGGTCAGTAGCCGGGTCAATCGTATATACAAATCTCATAAGTATACTTGAAATTCCGTTTCCTGTAACCTCAGGTCTTGCATTTGTCGTTGGAAGTAATATAAAAAATACACCGCATATAAGTCTTGACAGATAATCACCGGTTGCAAATTTATACCAATGCTCCTTTTTTGTTCTCGATATCATTATGTAATTGACAGCCCAAAATGCAAAACAGATAAGATACACATATATCCATTCCTTTACAAATGGAAGTTCCTTATCAAACTTCGTTGATAAATCGTAATGTTTCGCATTTTTCATAAGTATCTGTGTTCCCGTATATATCACTGAATTTAATACAAAGCATGAAATAAGTGATATAACTGTCTGCTTTGGTATCAGCTTTCCAACCGTTTTTTCATACCAAATCGCAAATCCGGTTTTATCTTTCATATTATCTCTTTTATCTCTCATAATCTAATTTCCCTTGTCCCTATTTTTATACCGCTAAAAATCGTTATCATCTTCCTCTTCTTCGATAATATCATTGTCATCCCCATCGAAATCAATGTCATCATCGTCCACATCTTCTTCATTACTATCAATATCTGCTTTTTCTTCATGATCAGATGTATTTGGATGAAGAACTCTGTATATAATAGTGTATGCATAAAGAAGCAACGGTAACATAATAGTCAGACCAACACTTCCCATAAAAAGACCATGCGCCTGCGGCTTAGCAAAAATTGCCGCAATAAACGAAGCCACATACATTCCAACCAATACTAGACACATTATAATTGCTGCAATCTGTTTTATTTTTTTCACTCATTTCACCTCACATTCGACAATTCCTAAATTTTTTTCTTTCAGCATTAAACAAATGCTCCAGCTCTGTTCGCTGCGCTCATACAGTTTTTATTGAAAACCTAACTTGTTATTTTATCAAAATATTCTCTGATATTCTTCTCATAGCCATTTTCCGACGGTATATAAAATTTTCTTCCAACAAGTTCATCCGGAAGATATTGCTGTTTTACATAATGATTAGGATAATCATGTGCATATTTATAACCATCTCCATGACCAAGTTTCCCTGCACTCTTGTAATGTGCATCTTTAAGATGATTTGGCACACCGCTTATCTTTTCATTCTGAACAGATGCCATTGCATCATCTATAGCCATTATTGCCGAATTACTCTTTGGGGCAGATGCAACATATGCCGCTGCCTGTGCAAGCACTATCCGTCCCTCAGGCATTCCAAGCCTTTCTACTGCCTGTGCCGCACTCACTGCCACAACAAGTGCCTGCGGGTCGGCATTTGATACGTCCTCAGCCGCACATATCATTATTCTTCTTGCAATAAACTTTACATCCTCACCCGCATACAGCATCCTTGCAAGATAATAAACGGCGGCATCAGGGTCTGAACCTCTCATGCTTTTTATAAATGCTGATATTGTATCGTAATGATTATCACCTGTTTTATCATATCTTACCGGTCTTTTCTGTATACATTCCCCGACAACTTCAAGTGTTATATGAATAATACCATCCTCGCATCTGTCGGTTGTAAGTATTCCAAGTTCAATTGCATTTAACGCTGCTCTCGCATCTCCGTTTGCCATATCTGCAAGAAATTCAAGAGCATCATCATCTATTTTTGCATTATATGAACCCATTCCTCTTTCTTTGTCATTTACTGCCCTGAGAATAAGTTCTTTTATATCTTTTGTCTGTAATGACTTTAATTCAAATATCCTCGACCTTGATATAAGAGCACCATTCACTTCAAAATATGGATTTTCTGTTGTTGCACCTATCAAAATAATAGTGCCATCCTCGACAAACGGAAGCAGATAATCCTGCTGCCCTTTGTTAAATCTATGAATCTCATCAACAAAAAGAATAGTTTTTTTTCCATACATTCCGGCATTATTCTTTGCTTTCTCAATAACTTCCTCCATATCCTTTTTTCCGGCACTTGTCGCATTTATCTGTAAAAATTCAGCACTTGTAGTATTCGCAATGACTTTTGCAAGTGTTGTCTTTCCCGTTCCCGGAGGTCCGTAAAATATTATTGAGCCAAGTTTGTCTGCTTTTATTGCACGATACAGAAGTTTTCCTTTTCCGATAATATGCTGCTGTCCCACTACCTCGTCAAGTGTCTTTGGTCTGAGTCTTGATGCAAGAGGTGATTCATCTTCTTTGCTTTGTTCCCGCATATATTCAAATAAATCCATAACTTACTGCCTTTCTAAAAAATTACCGGCTCACCGTCAAGCATTGCAAAATAAATTTGTTCATCGTCATTAATCTCTGCCTTGCCCGCCGTTGCTTCAACAATCTTTTTCTTTAATTCATCACATTTATCAAGCGGTACTATAAGTGTCATTATAACCTTATCAGTGTACTGTGTATCCATTATCGTTATCTGCATGTTTGCAGCAATATACTGTAATTTGCCTACACCATTATAATCTGTATCGACTATAAATTTCTTTCCCTGCTCTTTAGTAATAATGCTGCTGTTTGCAAGCCCCTCTTTTGTTGCTCCGGAATACGCTCTTACAAGTCCCCCTGTACCAAGCAGAGTTCCTCCAAAATATCTTGTGACAATGACAAGAATATTTACTATCCCTGCACCCTCAATCACTTCAAGTATCGGCTTTCCTGCCGTTCCCTGCGGTTCCTTATCATCACTGCATCTTTTTGTCTGACCGTTTTCACCAATGATATACGCAAAACAGTTGTGCCTTGCATCCCAGTATTTTTTTCTTGTCTGTTCTACAATTTCAAGAGCTTCATCCTCGCTCTCAACTTTAAAAACATTTGCTATAAATCTTGATTTTTTTTCAACAATTTCTCCTTTTCCGCCTTCATAAACTATTTTGTATTCTGACATTTACTCCTCCGTACATTCTGAAATTGTGCAAACATTGATACTGCTGCACTCACTATAACTAAAACATAAAAACTTGACCCTCTGCTAAGAAGCATTGCTGATACTGCCATGCTGTGTCCCATAACCGGTGCAAAAAGAGCCACAAAAAAACCTTCATTTGCACCAACACCACCCGGAAATGGAAGTATGTCTATGCATACAGAAACAAAGCTTTGAAGTATAATAATCTCCAATACCGAAAAGCCATTTCCACCTAATGCCGTATATACAAACCATGTTACGGCAAAATACGATACTCTCTGTACACAGGTTGTAAAAAATACAACAACTGCAACCTTGCCATGAGTACGCATATACTCTGCGCCCTCTTGATATGACTCCAAAAGAGCATCAAGTTTTTTCTCTGCTTTTTCCTTATGTCTCACTATCCTCAATTTATGTAACATTGTCGTTCCCATATAAGCAAGTTTTTTTGCACCTGTTCTTGAAAAAACTATTATGGTATACAAAACTATTGAAATCACATTTACTGCCATTCCGACAATAAAAAGCCACATATATCCACCGATATATTTTACGGCAAAATCAAAATGAAATAAAAATACATATAGTTCAAATACAACAAGGACTACTTTGTATATTATAGTCCAGAAAAGAAGTGTCACGGAAGATGCCCCCGCATTTATCCCCTCTTCATGCATATAGTAGACCTGCATTGGCTGTCCACCCGATGCAGACGGTGTAATCGCATTAAAGAAAAATCCTATAAATGAATACTTGATACACCTTAATCCCTGTTTCTTGAAATCGAGAGAATGCAGTATAATCTGCATGGAAATCCCTTCCATTATCACATAGATAAGTGCCGCAAACATAGAAAGAATCATGTCAAACTTCTTTGCACCCTTCATAGCATTTAATATGTCATTTAAATCCTGGTCTTTTAAAAGCACATAAAATACTGCTGCCAAAAGCAATGCCATAAATATCACATTTAAGTAGTATTTTTTATTTTTAGCCATTATTACTCCCTTTCCCATATCATTTTCATATATAACTAATGATAAGCTATTTCAGCACAAAATGCTTAGGTGCCATAAGATACGCAAGCGCATAACCTGCGATAAGACCCACAACCGTTACCACCAGCACTATACTTACAAAATACTGTGGAATCGTGTCTATCTGTAAACATGAATATGATGCAATATAAATCACACCTTTACAGACCAAATATCCTACGCCTGTCTCCTTTCCCCCCTCTGTATATGGCTGGAATATATAGTACATGCACAGATACATCACTGAATAAAAAATGCTTAACAATATTATACATCCTATTATTGATAAAAGCTTCACCCACTGGTCAATCTTGTCAAGCAGGAACGTATCGATTATAAATCCAACGCATAAAACCAAAACCATAGGAAGCTCATTTTTCAGCATAAATCTGAGCCTTATCCTGAAGTTTTTCAAAATAGCTTCCGGCTTTCTGTAATATCCGTATTTCAAAAGACTATGGTCACAATTATAAAATAATGCCTTTGTAATACTTCTTCCTGATGTTATGCAGTACATAATAAATACCAAAATCGTTATTATCTCGTCCATCGCTTTCCACAAATCATCTGCAAATTCATTAAATTCCTTTACCGTTGAACCTGCCTTGAATATAACAATTGCTGCAATACTGGCAGCCATCAGAATAAACGATATGACTGTCTTTACCTTTCTAGGCTTTGAAAATATCCTTTTGTGCCTCTCAAAAAATATTGCGTTGAGGTATTCATATCCCTGTTTTTCTTCAAAAATTCTTTTACCTGTCTCTCTTTCCGTAAGATCATCTGCCTCAACATCTTTATTTACTTTTGAGACATCCTCTGCTGCGGCTTTCTGCTGCATTACCGTATTAAATCCTGCAAGCCTCTTTGCAACAAACGGATAATCTTTGTAAGTCACGATATATCTTATTGATACTATCGCAAGAATAACTGATACCACAAGAAATACAGGGTTTGTGGCAACGACACATATATCAGGAAATATAATATTTTTAAATTCCAGCACATATTTCAGAAACACTAACACAAAATTTGTTCCGTATGCCACACAAAACACAACAAAAGTATAGACATTATACAAATAATATAATATTTTGTTCTTGTCCACAAACGGCATACCAAACCTGTCATTCAAGTAAAGCCTCAACGCTTCTCCTATAAAACGAAACGCCGCAAAGCCAGTCATGTAAAGCAATGTTGTTTTTACACTGCCGCCAAAGAAATATTGCGTTATAAGCATAAATACCGTATAATATATTATTTGTGTTATCTGTGACTTAAACACTTTTAACAAAAAATACTTTCTTGCATCTATCCTTAAAAGTCCGACTAGCAGATAATCTTTTTCATCACAGGCACATATTCTGCTGTTCACAAATGAACCGAGCAAAAAATTCATAAAGAAAAATAACCAGTATATTTCAGTGCTTAATTCCCTGGAGCCGACTTTCTCATCAACTATTACAAAATTTATTATAACAACCCCTATAACTATGGCAAATACAAAATAACAAAGCTTGTTCAATATATCCCCAAGTACAGAGCATATCGCAGCCAATACAGCAAGCTTTCTTTTTACCGATATCATGGCATACAATTCCCCGGATATGCATTTACCTATAAGCGGCAATCTCTTAATCGTATATATAAATTTGTTTATTCTCTCGGCAAATGCTACCTGCATCTGCTGATACATCAACTCAAACATTCAGGCTCCCCTTTCACTATCTAATACAACGTAAATTGCTTTTATACTCTTCTTTCCTAATCATAATCATACGGGTCATAATCCGTATCTGTAGTCTGAATGTCCAGCGGCTTCCCTGCACTGCCTGTTTCCACTATAGCATCAACAGAATTTTCTTGAACGTCACCGCTTATATCTTCATTTGAACTGAGCATCTGCATAAGTTTTTCTTCAAAATCCGCACTGTGGTAAATCTCTTCTGCCACACCTGATAGTTTTCCTCCGTGAAGCAGCACTATCTCATCACATAAATCCTTCGCAAGCTGAAGTATATGTGTAGAAAATATGATGATGTGATCTTTTTTCATATCCATGAGCATTTCCTTCATCTCATGTGCAGCAACAACATCAAGTGAAGTGAGTGGTTCATCAAGAAGAATAATATCAGGACTTGCAATAATTGTCGCAAGCATCTGCATCTTGTTTTTCATTCCATGCGAATAACCTTTTATCAATTTGTCAAGGTCACTTCTCTCAAGGCAGACCATATCCGCATACTCTTCCGGTGTTTTAATATTCTTTATTTTCTTTTTGTTTATATCCGTAAAAAATTTTATAAACTCATATCCCGTCAAAAATTCCGGGAGTATCGGTGTCGAATAGACATATCCTATCTTTTCGTAATCCATGCTCTCATTGTTTTCTTCATCCTGAATATAGATTTTTCCGCTGTCAAAATCCATCTCACCGCTTATACAGTTAAATAATGTTGTTTTTCCGGCTCCGTTTCTTCCAAGCAGACCATATATCTTTCCTTTTTCAAAAGAATACTCTGCTCCCTTAATAACGCTCTTTTCTTCAAAACTTTTAACGAGCTTTTCAATTTTCAATTCCATCCTATTCTCTCTCAAATTATTTTCTTATCTGTCCATCTCCGTTTATAAGGTACTTCATTGTTGTAAGTTCCCTAAGTCCCATAGGTCCTCTTGCATGAAGTCTCTGTGTTGATATTCCTATCTCAGCTCCAAATCCAAATTCGCCTCCATCTGTAAATCTTGTCGAACAGTTTACATATACGCACGCACTGTCAATCTCCCTCTGGAACTTTTCAGCATTTTTAAGATTGTTTGTGATTATGCATTCTGAATGTCCCGTAGAATATTTTGATATGTGCTCAATAGCTTCATCTATATCATCTACAACTTTCACAGCCATGATATAATCATCAAACTCCGTTGCATAATCAATCTCCGTCGCTTGTTTTATGCTATCTCCGAGTATTTCTCTCGTTCTGTCACATCCCCTTACATCTACATCAAACTTTTTAAACTCATTCATGAGTTTTGGAAGAAATTCCTCTGCAGCTGATTTATGTACAAGGCATGTCTCAAGTGCATTACATACACTCGGGCGCTGTGTCTTTCCATTGTTTGTAACCGATACAGCCATATCTATATCAGCACTTTCATCTATATAAATATGACAGTTGCCGCTTCCCGTTTCTATAACAGGTACAGTTGCATTTTCAACTACAGCTTTTATAAGTCCCTTTCCGCCTCTTGGAATAAGTACATCAATATAACCGTTTGCCTTCATCATCTGATTTGAGCTTTCTCTTGAAGTATCCTCAACAAGCTGAATTATATCTTTTGGAAGACCACACTCTTCTACCGATTTTCTCATTATATCCATAAGAATTTTGTTTGAATTTATAGCCTCTTTTCCACCTCTGAGTATAGCCGCATTTCCACTTTTTATGCAGAGAGTTGCCGCATCCACCGTAACATTCGGTCTTGACTCAAATATAATACCGATGACACCCATCGGAACCCTTGTCTTTGTAATCCTTATTCCGTTTGGTCTTGTATATCCCTCAATAACCTCACCTACAGGATCATTTAATCCTGTCAGATAAATACATGCGTCAGCTATGTCATTTATCCTTCCGGGTGTAAGACGCAGTCTGTCAACCATAGCATCTGTTATGCCATTCTCTTTTGCCATTGCTGTGTCTTTTTCATTTTCACTAAGTATAACATCAATATTTTTTCTCAAATTCTGTGCTATTTTTTCAAGAATTTCATCTTTCTTTGCTGTCGATGCCGTTGCAATACTCTTTTTTGCTTTCTTTGCAGCTTCACCGAGTTGTTCGATATAATTCATCTGTCAATCCCCTCCATTTACATAAACGATTTACTTAACTAAAAGTCTTCAAATTTAAATAATTTTTGAACATGCAACTGCCAATGATCCAGGTCCTATATGGCATGCAATACTGAGTGAAAGCGGATAGAGATCCACCTGCTTAACTCCAAATTTTTCAATTATCTGCTGTCTCAACTCTTCTGCCGCCTCAGGATTTTTTGTATGTGCGATTTCCATATGTATGTTTTCCATATGGTCTACACCTCCAAATCTGCTATTTATGTCATCTTCAATTGCAGAAAGCATTTTTTTGACACCCTGCTTTTTCGTCTTTGCAATAGCAAATGCGTCAAGCTTTTCTCCCTGAATCGTAAGTACAGGTTTTAATCTGAGTGCCGAACCAAGTGCTGCCGCTGCTGGAGTAATTCTTCCGCCTTTCTTTAAATATTTAAGCGTATCGAGCATAATATATATACTTGACTCAAACTTCACTCTCTCAAGTTCCTCTTTTATCTGCGCTGCGGTAAGTCCTCTTTTTGAAAGTTCCAAAGCATCAAGAACCGACTGACGCTGCGTAACTGATATTCTCTGATTGTCTACTACCTGAACCCTTCCGTCATAGTCATCCGCTAACATAAGTGCTGTATGACATGAACTTGAAAGCCCGCTCGACATAGGTATATATACAACCTCGTCTGCTTCTTCAAGTGCCTCATCCCATATTTTCATAACGCTCTCCGGAGAAGGCTGTGATGTAGATATATCAACATCACTTTCAAGTTTTTCAAAAAACTCACTTTGCGAAAGACTTATCTCCTCATAATATGTCCTTCCGTCAATAAGAAACGGCATAGGTAAAACCCTTACTCCGATTTCTTTTCCTTCCTCAAAATTTATACCACTGTTACTATCTGTTATAATCGCAATTTTACTCATATTAACCTCCGGGTAAATATCACATATCTCTTTATCCTTGTATCCACGCGCTAAAACATTTTAATTTTTATTTGTAAGCGCACATATTATAGATTATATCCTAAATCATATTTTTTTACAAGAAATTAGGCAAATTGAAACAATGTTACTTGTAGCTTCACCAGTCATGTAGTATTATATGATTACACTAAATAAATGAGGTAAAACTTTATGCATAGATTTTTAAGAGCTGTTGGTTTCAGCAATATTTCATCAAAACAGGATATGGATAAACTCCTTGGTATTTCTATGGATAAACCGTCCGTGAGCAAACAGATTTTATCAGGAGATAGCAGAAAAATCACTGAACTAAGTCATGAATTTGCACATAATACAGGTATAACCATCCGTGGAGAATATGACAAACTCGGTTTTTTTCACGTTGACCATTATTTCCCGTATTGCAGCAGTTCCCTCATCACAATGCGCACAGATGTCACCATAAATAAGCGTGTAGACACAAATGCTTACACTGGTATGTGTGACGATATACGCATGGCTGTTTCCGTTATTTTCTATCTTCAGAATTCTATAGATTATATGAAACTTAAATTTACGGACAACACACCTCATCGTGCCAACCTCGCACTTTCAGGGCTTTCTCTTGAAGGCCGCATTCTTCTTGGAATACAAAAAACAAATGAAAGTATCAATAGACAAAATCATGAAACACGCATGAAACGCCAGTTATTATTGCAGGCAAAAGAAGGAGATCAGGACGCCATCGACAGTCTGACACTTGACGAAATCGATTTGTCCGGCAGACTCGGAAAGCGAATTATGACAGAAGATTTATACTCAATTGTCGAATCAACTTTCATTCCATACGGCTCTGAATCTGACAATTACATGATTATCGGTACTATTTTAAATTGGTCACTTACAACCAATCCATACACAAATGAAGATGTATTTCAATTGCTTATAAACTGCAATGATGTTGTTCTAAATATTGCCATAAACAGAAAAGACCTTGAAGGAGAACCTATGATAGGCCGTCGCTTCAAGGGCATTATCTGGATGCAGGGACATGTGGATTTTATTTCAGCCAATTAGGAATAATAAACGGTGTATCTTTCGTTGCCTCAGTATATGATGATTCATCTTTTTTAAGATAAACTCTTATATTTGCACTGTCAGATGTACTGTTTAACAGCTTTCCTGTCGTTCCTGAAAATGAATATTTTACATGACAATCGCAATTCTCTTTTGGCTGTGTTCCTTTTGCAAAATATTCAAGTTTTATATCATTACCATCAAGTGCTCTATCACAAAGTCCCGTTATTGCGAGTTTTCCGCACTTTTTACATATATTTCTCGCTACTATATCTATCGGCATCTTAAAACTTTTATCTTTCAATTTTTTGTACTTGTGAACTCTCTCCATTATAGCAGACCACATCTTTTTATGTGTGCTTCCCTGGCTCTGGTTAAACATTGAATCATATCCCATCCATATTCCGGCAGTATAATACGGAGTGTAACCTTCAAACCAAAAATCCGTATTATCAGATGTCGTTCCTGTCTTTCCTGCCTGAGACATTTTTATGTGCTTAAATGCTGCCGCTTTTCCTGTTCCGTCACTTATAACTTCTTTCATTGCATCTGTAAGAAGCCATGCCGTACTTTCTTTCATAATCCTTTTTCCTGAAGAATTATTTCTCAGTAAAACTTTTCCTTTACTGTCAACAATTTTCGTATAGTAAACCGGTTTTATATATTTTCCTCCGTTTGCTATAGCTGCATATGCCGCTGTCAGCTCACTGTTGGTTACTCCGTCTGTCAGTCCTCCAAGTGCCGTGGGCAGCTGGATATCCGTATATATCCTGCCATCTGTACTTTCTCTTTTGTCAACAAGTGTCGTGAATCCAAGATTTAAAAGATAATCAAAACCGGTCTGCGGTGTTACTTTCTGAAATGTCTTTACAGTAACTACGTTTACCGAATCGACTATCCCCTGTCTAAGTGAAGTAAGTCCTTTATACCCCGATGAATCCCAATCTTTAACCTTTTTGTTCGTTCCCGGATATCTGAAAGGCGCATCATCCATAACATCTGCCAGCGTCATCCCACATGTGTCAAGTGCCGGAAGATATGTGGACAAAACTTTAAAAGTTGAACCCGGCTGTCTCTTTGAATACGTTGCTCTGTTAAGTGTCCTGTTTGCCTTCTTTTCGCCTCGTCCTCCTACTATTGCTCTTACTCTTCCTGTTTCCTGCTCCATAAGAACAAACGATGCCTGAGGCTGTTTTATAAAATTAATTACTTCACTTGCAATCCTGTCACCTTTTCCAAGCATTTTCTTTTTAAATCTCTTTATATATTTTTTTCCAATCTTTTTGTTTTTAAAATAAAGGCTTGAATCTTTTATATGTGAATCAATTAAAAATGATTTTAAATCTCTCTCCGTATACTGAACCACGTCTTTATCAGCTTTAATCACATTCAGCTCATAAGAAAGATATGACTTTGTTCCCTTAGGATAATATTTATCATCGTTTATTACATCGTCACATATCTTTTGAAGTGCTCCATCCTGACATGTATATATCTTAAGTCCCTCTCTGTATATCGCATTGTATGCCTGTGTTTCCGTATACCCAAGTTTCTGTTTAAGGTCACTTATTACATTGTCTATAACTGCATCAACATAGTAAGAATTTATCGTACTTTTGCCTGAAATCTTCTGCTCATTTACGCTCTTAATTCTGCTGTATACATCATCACCAAGCGCATCCTCATACTCATCCTCTGTTATATAGTTTTGGTCGAGCATGTTTTTTAACACAATTTTTCTTTTTGTCTCATTGTTTTGCTGGTTTGTAATAGGATTATACTCCGTCGGATTTTGTGTAATTCCTGCTAAAACTGCTGCTTCCGATACATTAAGTTTTGATACTGACTTGTTAAAATATCTTCTGCTTGCAGTTTCCACTCCCATCGTATTTTGTCCTAAATTTATTGTATTAAGATAATATTCAAGAATCTTTTTTTTGCCTATGTTATTTTCAAGCCTGATGGCAAGACACTGTTCCTGTATTTTTCTCGACAATTTGCCGAAAAAAGTTTTTTCATTTCCACCGCCAAAAATCTGATTTTTCAATAACTGCTGAGTAATCGTACTTGCTCCCTGTGTCATCTTCTCATCAGACAAAGAAGAATACAATGCTCTTATAATTCCCTGAAGGTCAATTCCGCTATGCTTATAAAATCTTGCATCTTCTATTGCTATAAATGCATTTTGTACGCATATCGGAATATCTTCAATCTTTTTGTAAACACGATTTGCATTCGAACCCATGAGCGTCTGGATTTTATTTCCTTTTGAGTCATACACTGTAGACGGATATCCATCCGGAATCATGCTCTCCTCACTAATCTTTGGTGCACTGTCTGCAAGCCCCCTCACAACGCCCACTACGCTGAATGCCATACACAGCACAGACGTAAGAATAACAATAACAACAATAATTTTTAAATTAAGCTTTATTTTGTTTAAAACTTTTCTTTTTGACGAATTTAAAGTTTTAATTTTTCTGTCAATTTCCTTTTTACCGTAGTTCATTGTTTCCTTTCTATTTAAAGCTATACGGGCTAATCGTTTTTCAAAAACATCTCAATGTACTCGAAAATCAACTAACCCGTATATATTTATGATGTTAGAGTCAAAAAGTATTTTGACCCCAACTGATGCCTCGGATTGCTCCATTACATCATATTTATTTTGAGATTATTTCCTGTGAATGATATCATGTCTCTTTGGTCCATTTGATACCATCTTAATTGGAACACCTATTTCTTTCTCGATGAATTCAATATAATCTCTGCACTCTTTAGGAAGTTTGTCGTATTCCTTTATACCGCCTATATCGCAATTCCATCCTGGAAGAACTTTATATACAGGCTTTGCTTTTGCAAGTTTTGTTGTAACAGGGAAGTCTTTTACAACTTCTCCATCAATCTCATAACCTACACATACAGGAATCTCTTTAAGATATCCAAGACAATCAAGTACAGTGAGAACAACTTCTGTTGCACCCTGTATCTCACAGCCATAACGTGTAGCAACAGCATCAAACCAACCCATACGACGTGGACGTCCTGTTGTTGCTCCATACTCTCCGCCGTCTCCACCATGCTTACGAAGTTTATCTGCTTCTTCTTCGTCAAGAATCTCACTTACAAATTCACCTGCTCCAACAGCACTTGAATAAGCTTTAACTACAGTAACAATTCTCTTAATCTCATATGGAGGAATGCCTGCACCTATCGCTCCATATGCTGCAAGTGTTGAAGATGATGTAACCATAGGATAAATTCCGTGATCCGGATCTTTAAGAGAACCAAGCTGTCCCTCTAAAAGCACATTTTTGCCCTCTTTGATTGCTTTTCTTAAGAATGCTGATACATCACATACATATGGTGCTACCATATCTCTGTATTGGTGAAGTGTATCTAAGATTTCTTCCTGATCAAGTTCAGGTTTGTTGTATAAATATTTAAGTATAACATTTTTCTGTACGCAGATTCTCTCAATTTTTTCTTTAAGTGCATCGTCATCCTGGAAAAGTTCCGATACCTGAATACCAATCTTTGCGTATTTATCTGAATAAAATGGTGCTATTCCCGACTTAGTTGAACCAAATGATTTCTTTCCAAGTCTCTCTTCCTCATACTCATCAAATGCTATATGATATGGCATAAGAATCTGTGCTCTGTCAGATACGAGGATTTTTGGCTGTGGCACACCTCTTTTAGTCAATTCATTTATTTCATTAAATAAATATGGGATATTCAATGCAACTCCATTACCAATTATACTTGTAGTGTGATCATAAAATACACCTGATGGAAGCAAATGTAATGCAAATTTTCCATAGTCATTTATGATAGTATGACCTGCATTACTTCCACCCTGGAAGCGTACAATGATATCTGACTCTTCGCCAAGCATATCAGTAATCTTACCCTTACCTTCATCTCCCCAGTTAGCACCTACGATAGCTGTAACCATAAAATTCCTCCATTCTGTCATTGTATGCATGACACCATATATTTACGATACTATATGTCTTATTTATAAGACCACAATGGATTATACCTAATTTGCGGAATTATATCAAGACCTTATCTATAACAATATCACTTGCTTCCTTTGATAAATCGTAAAATTCATCCCCAACCTGCACAACAGGCTTTGAAAATTCATTGTGATTTATCATTATTACTTTACCAACCTCATTTGTTGAAAGTTTAACCTCTGTATTAAGATAAGCCTGTACAGCTTTTTCCAAAAACGGAAGCAAAAACTCTACATCAAATTTTACAATACCCTCACGTTCAAACATATGAATAACATCAAACGGACACAGTGCTGCTCTGTATACTCTATCTGAAGTCATCGCATCATATGTGTCAGCTATTGCAACAATTCTTGCAAACGGTTCAATCTGTTCTCTTTTATATCCTCCCGGATATCCTGTACCGTCACATCTCTCATGATGACGCATTGCAACTTCTGCAACTCTCGGGTCTAAATTTTTGAGTCCCTTAAGAATATTATTTCCAAAGAGTACATGTGTCTTTACAACATTATACTCCGGAAGTGTCAGCCTTCCATTCTTCTGAATAATATTGTCCGGAACCATCATTTTGCCTATATCATGAAGAAGTCCTGAAAGTGTAAGTACATCAAGTTCTTCTTTTGATATATCAGGATACACTATTCTTCCTATCATATTGCTGAGCAGGGCAACATTTACACTGTGAACATAAGTCACATCATCATAACCTCTCATACATTGAAGCATATCAAGGATATGAATACCGTTTCTTCCCTTATCTACAACATTCTCAACGTCCTCAAGAATTGCTTTGCTGTCAATTTCTTCATTGTGCATGACAACTTTGTTAAATACACCTTTAAGGTCATCAACACTGTCGATAAATGCATTGTGAAACTCTTCAAACTCTTTACTCTCTTTTATCTGTCTCAGATAATTCTGCTTTTTCTCCTGAGTTCTGCTTTTTGGAGTTTCTTCTTTCTCTTTTGTCTCATCTTCCTCTGAATCGTTCTCCAAAGGAGTGCTTCCATCTTCCTCATCAACCTTTATCCTTATCGCAAATATTCCATATTCTTTAAGCGATTTGATTATCTCTTCCGTAAGGACTGTGCCCTCCGGAATGACCAGTTTGTCGTCTGTTGTGTAAACATCATCAGCAACAACCATGTTTTCAGCTGCTCTGGAAGTCAAAATACGCTTAGCTGCCATATAGCCTCCATTCTGCTTGCGTCTTTATTTCAATTCATACCTTTGCAAGCCCTGTTAAATTGTATCAAACTTTTAAACGTTTATTTCTGCCTTAACACCCAATATATCCCTGTTTGCTTCTAATATAGGATTTACTATATTTTCAAGGAATTCTGTAACCTGTGAAGCTGAACGTCCGACATACTTAGAAGGATCCATTGTCGCATTGAGTTCTTCAATTCCTACCGGGAACTTATCATCATCTGCGATGAGTTCAAGAAGATTGTTTTCTTTACCGTACTTCTTAACATTTTCTCCAGCTTTCATGGAAAGTTTACGAATTTCCTCATGAAGTTCCTGTCTGTTTCCACCGGCTTTAACCGAATCCATCATAATATTTTCTGTTGCCATAAACGGAAGTTCTGACATAAGACGTTTTTCAATTACCTTGTCATATACAACAAGTCCGTCAACAACATTGAGTACAAGGTCAAGAATACCGTCCGTTGCAAGGAATCCTTCCGGTACACTTATTCTCTTATTGGCAGAGTCATCAAGTGTTCTCTCAAACCACTGGCAAGCTGATGTGAACATCGTGTTTGTCACATCCGACATAACATATCTTGAAAGTGATGCTATACGCTCACTTCTCATAGGATTTCTCTTATATGCCATAGCTGATGAGCCTATCTGATTCTTTTCAAACGGTTCTTCAATCTCTTTAAGATGCTGAAGAAGTCTTATATCATTTGAAAATTTATGTGCACTTGCCGCAATTCCTGCAAGTACATTTAAAACACGCGTATCAAGTTTACGTGAGTATGTCTGTCCTGAAACCGGAAAACACTTTTCAAATCCCATTTTATTTGCAATTATCTCATCTAACTTTTTAACCTTTTCCTCATCACCGTCAAAAAGTTCCATGAAACTTGCCTGTGTTCCTGTTGTTCCTTTTGATCCTAAGAGTTTCATTGTAGAAAGAACATATTCTACATCCTCAAGATCCATCACAAACTCCTGAAGCCACAATGACGCTCTTTTTCCTACTGTTGTAGGCTGTGCCGGCTGGAAATGTGTGAATGCAAGTGTCGGCTGGCTCTTATACTTGTCAGCAAATTTTGAAAGTTCATCAATAACATTGATAAGTTTCTTTCTCACAAATTTAAGTCCCTCCGTCATGATGATAACATCCGTATTATCACCTACATAACATGATGTAGCACCAAGATGGATGATACCTGCCGCATTAGGACACTGGACTCCGTATGCATAAACATGTGACATTACATCATGACGTACTTCTTTTTCTCTCTGTTTTGCAACATCATAATTTATATCATCGGCATGAGCTTTAAGTTCTTCTATCTGCTCTTTTGTTACTGCCGGTTCTCCATGCTCATTTTTGAGTCCGAGCTCATTTTCTGCTTCTGCAAGTGCAATCCAAAGTTTTCTCCATGTCTTAAACTTTTTGTCCGGAGAAAAAATATACTGCATCTCCTTACTTGCATATCTCTCTGAAAGCGGGCTTGTGTATTTATCGTAACTCATATCTTCTATTCCTTTCTCTATAGTGCTTTTATACACTTTATTATTTTTCAAAATCTCCTCTTATATCCTCTTTAGGCGGTTCTACCGGATAATTTCCTGAGAAACATGCATTACAATATCCCGTATCTCCTGATATAAGTTCACTCAGTCTGTCAATATCAAGATAACCGAGTGAGTCTGCACCTATCATTTCGCATATCTGATCCACGGAATGATTGTATGCTATAAGCTGGTCGCTTGACGGTACATCAGTTCCAAAGTAACATGGATATAAAAACGGAGGTGAACTTATACGCACATGTACTTCCGTTGCTCCGGCATCTTTTATCATCTTTACGATTCTGGCACTTGTTGTTCCTCTTACGATAGAATCATCTATCATGACAACCCTCTTGCCTTTTACAACCTCTCTTAATGCGTTAAGCTTTACTCTTACGCTTGACTCTCTGGCTGACTGCTTTGGTTTGATGAATGTCCTGCCGACATAACTGTTTTTTACAAATGCTATTCCATACGGAATGCCTGATTCCATTGCAAAGCCCATCGCTGCAGCATTTCCCGATTCAGGTACACCAACTACTATATCTGCATCTGCCGGATGCGTCTGAGCGAGTATTCTTCCCGCCGTAATTCTTGAGCTGTTTACTGAAATTCCGTCTATGTAACTGTCAGGTCTTGCAAAATAAATATACTCAAATATACATTTGGCTGTATTCTTTCCTGCAAGGCTCATATCAGACTGAATACCATCCTGTGTAATAGTTACTATCTCTCCCGGTTTTACATCTCTTACAAACTCTGCTCCAACCGTATCAAGTGCACACGATTCAGAAGAAAGCACATAAGCATTGTCTCTCTTTCCTATGCAGAGAGGTCTGAATCCAAACGGATCTCTCGCTCCGATAAGTTTTCTAGGGCTTGCAACAACAAGCGAATATGCCCCTTTTAATTTGAGCATGGCATTCTTAACAGCTTCCTCAACCTTACCGGCTTTCAATCTCTCTCTGGCTATGAGATAAGCTATAACTTCCGAGTCTATACTCGTCTGGAAAATAGCTCCATTCATCTCAAGCTCCCTCCTCAGTTCCACGGCATTTACAAGATTTCCGTTGTGTGCCATTGAAAGAGTACCTTTTATATAGTTTAAAACAAGCGGCTGTGTATTTTCAGCAACGCTTGCACCTGCTGTCGAATAACGCACATGACCTACTCCGATGTCACCTGCCATCTTTTCAAGATTTTCAGCATTAAAGACTTCATTAACAAGTCCCATTCCCTTACATACATTTGAATTTCTTGGCGGACCATCCGTTCTGCTTACTGCAATACCACAGCTTTCCTGTCCACGATGCTGTAATGCAAATAATCCATAATAGATAGACGACGCTACATCATTTCCATCAAGGTCATACATACCAAAAACTCCGCACTCTTCTCCGAGTTTAGGCTCCTCGATACCTCTCAGAAGACATCCTTTACAATCACTCTTCTGACAGGACTTTTTTTCCCCGCAATAATTTGTTTCGTTATTCATTGTTTCCTCCGGCTCTGTATTTTAACGCAATTACCACAAATATAATTATATCAATTTTTTACAAAATCGCAAGTTAATCTTTAACCATGTTATTTTTCTGCAGCTTTCTGCGTATTCTCAATCTTTTGAATATCTGTCTGTTCCGTAAGAGGTCTGTCCTGTTTGGCAGGAATTATTCCCCTCATAAACTTTACCGTAAGTATTCTCTGCACCGAATCGTCAATTCTTTCAGATTCTATCTCTCCCGAGTTCACAGCATCAAGTATAGCATTATACGCTTCCTCAAAATCAGTCGGCATAAGAATTATGTCTGCACCTGCCTCAAAAGCTCCAAGTGCTGCCTCTGCTGAGGAATACTCGTCTGTTATCGATGCCATGTCCATAGCGTCAGTGATAATAACTCCCTCAAAACCGAGTTCCTCTCTGAGTATTGTTTTCATGATAAGTTCAGACATACTTGCCGGCTGTGCTGTCTCTGTAACTCTGCTGACTGAAATATGCGAAACCATAACAAAATCCGCACCAGCTTTTATTCCCTCATCAAAAGGTACAAAATCAATTTTTCTAAGGGCTGCTATACTGCTGTCAATATTTACACTTTCAATATGGGTATCGCCCTTTGAAGATCCCTGTCCCGGGAAGTGTTTGAGTGTTGCAGAAACATTTGTGGACTGCATTCCGTTTACAAATGCCCTAACCATAGATGCCACTTTTTCCGGTTCGGATCCAAACGACCTTGAACCGATTTCCAGATTTAAATCACTTGTCTTAACGTCGGCAACAGGTGCAAAGTCAACATTAAATCCAAGTTTTTTTATATCATTTCCTATAGTTTCTCCCATATTTTTTACATATTCCGCATTTTGTTTGCTTCCAACCTCTTCCATGGATGGGAAGCTTGTTGTTTTCATATCAGGATTTCCCGCAATTCTCGCAACGTCACCGCCCTCTTCATCTACAGTTACAAACAGAGGGACAGGTGCGTTATTCTGAAGCTTTTTAATAAGATTTTTTGTCTGCTTTCTCGCACCGATATTTCTCGAAAACATAATAACTCCGCCAATACTGTATTTTTTCACAGTCTCAGCCATTTTTTTTGAACA
Source organism: uncultured Lachnospiraceae bacterium (assembly GCA_934320845.1). Taxonomy (GTDB): domain Bacteria; phylum Bacillota; class Clostridia; order Lachnospirales; family Lachnospiraceae; genus Butyribacter. Next base: position 67,297 of record CAKRFU010000006.1, on the reverse strand, counting down.
TTTTTTCCACTCAAAATAGCTGCCTTTTGAACTGTCAAGCTGCTCAAGATTCACAACAAACAATTGACCAACTTTTTCTTCAAGTGTCATGTTTCTCATATATTCACTTGCCTTAACATAGGCATCTTCTTTATCCATACCTTCTTTTTCAACTGCCTTTTCACTGGCAGCCGGAGACTTTGTTGTGCTTTCTTTCTTATCTTTTCCTGAAATGGAGCATCCTGTAAGAGAAATAATGAGCAAAAGACTTATAGCAATCTTTAGAACGCCGTTTCTTTTCTTCCTTAACATATAAACCTCACTTTTTATTTTACTTTATTTAGATTTTCACATACATAACATTATAACATACACAAAGAAAATATTTAATTACAATTTTCTAAAAATCCTCTATTTCTGCTTTTTCAAATTTTTTTTGAATTTTTGGAAACTGACCAAGCCTTACCGCATATCATGTGATTGTAGATAATTTTTAAGCCGGTTATTTACAAATCGGCAAATGGAGGATTTATGAGTGATTTAGCAGCAACAACATGTGGTGGATGCAGCAACGGAGATAACGGATGCAGCTGGATTATCATCCTGCTCTTACTCTGCTCTTGCAGCGGTAACGGAAATGGTTTCGGTTTTGGCAACAATGGATGCGGATGCGGTTCCGACAACGGATGTGGCTCAATCATCTGGATCTTACTTATTCTTTGCTGCTGCTGTGGCGGCGGTTTCTAAATGCCCGCAGCAATGCCATCTGCTGCCTCTTTGCAGCAATAACATAAGCTAAAATTTATAAATTTTAAGGGGGAATGCCGTCAGGCTTCCCCTTTTTGTTCTGCCCTTTTTTCCGCTATGTTACGAGCATTTTCCCATAACGTAAAAATAAGAGCCATAAGTATCATATAACTTCCCCCTATGACTCTCATCATCCTAATCATCTGCTTTTATTTTTTCTACACTTCTCACATTTTCTGTCTATCTCATATATTGTATCTTTTTCTATAACCAATTCCGTATTATCGTCAATTATAATCCTTTTAATTTCATCACTTTTTTGGGTCTCGTTGGATGTGTTATGATTTTCAAATGCCTTTATCTCATTCTTCTCTTTCCCGTAATAATAGCATTTTCCCATAATTTTTCTCCGTATATTACAGTTCTCCACTATTATTTTATGTATTTAATTTTGATAAGTGAACATGACAGCAAACACTTACTTATCTCCATACCAAACCTTAAATCCCTAATTCCTGCATATTTTTAAAACAATTCAAAATATTTCTTCACATTATACATTTTTGAACTCATCGACATAAGAAGCATATCAAATACACATATTGCCGCCATAGTCTCCACAACTACCACTGCTCTTGGAACTATTATAGGGTCGTGACGTCCTTTTATCTGTACCTCGATATCCTCACCCGAACGATTCACCGTCTGCTGGCTTCTTGCAATAGACGGAGTAGGTTTTACTGCTGCTCTGAGCACGATATTGCTTCCATCGCTTATTCCGCCTAAAATTCCTCCTGCATTGTTTGTCTTTTTTGATACGTTCCCGTCTTCCATACAAAAAGAATCATTATTATCCGAGCCATACATTGATGCTGCTTCAAAACCGGCTCCTATCTCAAATCCTTTCACTGCACCTATGGACATAACCGCTTTTGCAAGATTTGCATCAAGTTTCTCAAAGACAGGCTCTCCAACTCCCGTTGGCATGCCCGAAATAACACATTCTATTATTCCTCCCACAGAATCCTGCTCATTCATTTTTTCTTCCAAAAGTTTTTCGGCTTTGTCCGATGCTTCCATATCAGGCATATAGAGCGGACTTTTCATTATACTTTCAACTGATATGTCTTTTGTATCAGCTTCTATCCCGCCTATAACTTTACTGTACGCCATAATATTTACGCCAAGCTGTTTTAATGCTTCACAGGCTATTGCACCTGCCGCCACTCTGCCAATTGTCTCTCTTCCTGATGAACGTCCGCCTCCTCTATAATCTCTGAAACCGTATTTTTCATCAAATGTATAATCTGCATGTCCCGGTCTGTAATAACCTGCTATCTCTGAATAATCTTTTGAGCGCTGTGTCTTGTTGTATACTACCATTGAAATAGGTGTTCCCGTTGTTTTTCCCTCAAACACACCTGATTGTATCTCAACTATATCATCTTCTTTTCTCGGTGTTGAATATCTTGTCTGACCCGGTTTTCTTCTGTTCAAGTATTTCTGAATTACCTCTTCGCTTATCTCAAGACCTGCCGGACAGCCGTCAACTACAACGCCTATCCCTTTTCCATGTGACTCTCCCCATGTAGTCACTTTAAATATGTTTCCGATTGTTGAACCTGCTGCCATTTTTATTTCCCCTTCCTGAAATCAATAAACCTTTAGTTCCTTCCAAAGATTGTTGTAATACTCTTCGGCATCTTTTCCAAGATACGAAAATATCTTACATCTTTTTATAACGTCATCAGATGGGAATATTGCATTTCTTTCTGCTTTTTCCTCATCATCAATTTGATTTAACACCGCTTCATTTGGTGTTGAATAATAAATATATTCAAAATTTGTCATTGCCACATCTTCCCTGCATAAAAAGTCAAGAAACTTTATTGCGCCGTCATAATTTTTGCCGCTTTTGGGCATTACCCAGCTGTCCATCCATATGTTTGAACCCTCTTTGGGAACGACATACTCAAGATTCTCATTATAATCCTGTGCAATACTCGCCTCTCCCGAATAAATAAGCCCCATGGCAGCCTGATTATTTGCCATGTCATCCCTTATCTCATCAACAAGATATGACTGCACTATGCTTTTCTGCATTTTAAGATCGTCAAGAGCTGTTCTTAATTCATTTTTGTCTGTTGTATTTATTGAATATCCATGCCTTACAAGTGCCGGAATAAAACTGTCCCTTACACTGTTCTGCATAATAATATTATTCTTATATTTTTTATCAAACAGAGCCTCCCAGCTGTCAGGAACATAATCCATCATCTTTGTATTATACAATATTCCAACAGTTCCCCAGTAGTACGGCACAGTATAATCAAGCGTCTTATCAAAACTTTTTGACAGATTCCAATATTTTTTTCCGATATTTTTAATATATTTCATTCTGCCATAGTCAATCTTTTTAACTTCTTTTTCCTTTATCATCTTGTCTATCATATAGTCAGAACAACAGATAAGATCATAATCCACCGCACCATTTTTATACTTGGTATACATTGCCTCAGGTGTCAGAAATTCTTCATATACAACCTTTATACCTGTCTCTTTCTCAAACTTATCAAGCAATGTCTGGTCAATGTAATCACCGTAATTAAAAACCACTATTCTTTTTTTTGATGAAGTCCCTTTATTTTTGCAGGATGTCAGAAAAAACATGGATGATACCGTTATGCTGACAAACAATAGTGCTGCCGTTATTCTCTTTATACTTTTTCTTATCATGCTGCTGCCCCCTTCTTTTTCAAAGACATAGCACTTTTTCTGTTTATCATAAAAAGCACCAGCAGAACTATTATAAAAATAATCGTTGAAAGCGCATATATCTCTGTCTGGATACCTTTTCTGTACTCAGCATTTATCATGGTAGACATAGTGTGTATTCCCGGTGCTTTTGTAAAATATGTCACTGAGAAATCATCAAGTGACATCGTGAAAGCTAAAAGAAAACCTGACAATATCCCCGACATAATATCCGGTATGACTACCTTCCACATAGCATAAAGCCTTGATGCCCCAAGGTCTAACGCCGCTTCATATGTGCTTATATTAAGCTGCATTACTTTAGGCCAGACCGATAGGACAACATACGGTATTATCAATGTTATATGTGCTATCATCATGGTTGAAAAATTCAATTCCGTAAATCTTGTAAACAACAGCATAAGTGCTATACCCGTAACTACATCAGCATTTAGCATAGGAATATTGGTAACACCCATAACCGCTGAACGCATTTTCTTGCTCATCCCTATCATGCCTATGCATGCAAGAGTTCCAAGTATCGTAGCTGCAAATCCCGCTCCTGCTGCAAGCACTACTGTAGTATAAAGCGCATTCATTATTGTTTCATCATGAAACAGCTCAATATATGCCGCAAATGAAAATCCTCCCCATACTGCCTTATTTTTTTCAGATGCATTAACAGAAGATACAATCAAAACTCCTATCGGAAGATAAAGCATTATGAGTATAACGGCAAGATAAATCTTTTGTAATACTTTATTTCCTTTTACCATATGCTCTCCGACTCCTTTCCCTTATCAAATATCCTATAAATAACAATACTTATAAGAATGAGTACCATAAGCGACATAGACAGTCCCGAACCGGCATGTACATCGGCATAACCCGAATTAAATGCCTGCTCTATTGCATTGCCAATCAGATATATCTTTCCTCCTCCGAGCATATCCGCTATTACAAATTCACTCATTGAAGGAACTAAAACCATGGTTATTCCGCTGACAATTCCTGGCACACTAAGCGGAAGTATTATTTTTCTAAGCACAATCATGTTTGTTGCACCAAGATCTTTTGCTGCATTTATAACGTCCTTGTCTATCTTTGCGACTGCATTGTATATCGGAAGCACCATAAAAGGAAAATAGTCATATGCCGTTCCAAAAATAATAGCCGCTTTTGTATTCATAAGATAAACTTTTGATAGTCCAAGCATTGTAAGAAACTGATTTAAAAATCCATTGTTGAGCAATATAAGTCTCCATGCAAGTGTCCTAAGCATAAAGTTCATCCACATCGGCAAGATAAAAATCATAACGATAAAACTATTCTTGTCAGTGGAATATTTACTTAGAATAACCGCCAGCGGAAATGCCAGTAAAAGACATACAACCGTCACTATAAGTGACATCTGAAAACTTAACAGAAGCGGTTTAAAATTCACAGGAGCCGCAATAGCCGATACATATTTAAAAGTAAATCTTCCGTCAGAGTTTGTAAACGCATTATATATAATTAGACCAAGCGGAACGACAGTAAATAAAAGCATCCATATCAAATAAGGTCCTGCCAGAAGTTTTGAACCAAGACTTTTTAACCTTCCCATGTAAGTCTCCTCCTTTCTATTCCTCAACAAGCACCTTTTCATCCTCGGATTCCGGTTTATTCATTATCTGTATATTGAACGGGTCAACCCACAATCCTACTTCTTTTCCCGGCTCTGCCATAACCGTACTGTGAACCAGCCATTCAAAGCCACATGCGTCAATCTCCATCTCATAATGTACACCCTTAAAAATTGCCGATATGACCCTGCCGTTTATAATTCCTTTATCCTTTTGGGTTATAACTATATCCTCAGGTCTGATAACAACATCAACAGGTTTATTTGTTCCAAATCCCTCATCAACACAGGCAAATTTTGTTCCTAATATATCTACAACCTTATCTTTCACCATTGTTGCAGCTATAATATTGCTCTCTCCAATAAAGTCAGCTACGAATGCATTCTGCGGTTCATTGTATATATCTTCCGGAGTTCCAATCTGCTGTATATAGCCCTGATTCATAACAACAATCGTATCTGACATTGTAAGAGCTTCTTCCTGATCATGTGTAACATAGATAAATGTAATTCCTAGTTCATTTTTCAGTCTTATAAGCTCATACTGCATATCCTGACGCATCTTTAAATCGAGAGCACCTAAAGGCTCATCTAAAAGCAGCACTTTTGGTTCATTTACTATAGCTCTTGCTATAGCTATTCTCTGCTGCTGTCCGCCAGAAAGCGAATCGGGCATACGCTTTTCAAAACCGTCAAGATTTACAAGCTTCAATGCGTATTTTATCTTATCTTTTATATATGATTTTGATTTATTTTTTATTTTAAGACCAAATGCTATATTTTCCTCTATATTCATATGTGTAAATAACGCATACTTCTGAAATACCGTATTGAGATTTCTCTCATTCGGAGGCATGGTTGTTATATCTTTTCCGTCAAATATAACCTTACCCTTATCAGGTGTCTCAAATCCACCTATTATCCTAAGTGTAGTAGTTTTCCCACAGCCACTCGGACCAAGAAGCGTGAGAAATCTGTTCTCATTCATGAATAAATTCATATCATCCAATATAACCTTATCACCATATGATTTTGTTATTCCCACTAAATCAATTAATTTTTTTGCCATTTATTTTTCTCCAGTCTTAACCTATAATGTCTTTTTCATTCAGAAACAAATATACACCCAAAAATCTGTTCCACAAAAAAATATACATAAATCCTTATATTGTTGTCAACATATCTGCATAAAAAAAATTATATCTCATAAACTCAATTTAGAAAACACTTTAAAGGAGATTTATTTTGGAATTTTCAAATGAACATCAACGACGTTTGGCTATGCTTAAAGCTGCCCTTCCATATGTTCCTCCCCAAAACAAGAAGGCTATGGAAATAATTCTGCAGGCCGATAATCTTCTCTGCCTTGCATCCGAAGTCTCATCAAATGATGATGACATGACGCTTCGTGCCGCACAAGCTGACATACCTGCTGCTCCCGCAGTTTATGAAAAACTGCTTCTCAACATAAAGGACTACTGCACACCCGCCGAGTCTGAGATTGTACGCATGCTTTTAAATTTTCTGCATGCTGACGAGCTTTTTAAAAACTACAGGGATTTCACAAAAAATCACTCTGCCATGCAGACAGAGGAATACAGTGAAAATGATAACCAGAACTTTATGATGGAATTTCTTATGTCACAGCTTTCTCCAAAGCAGCGCACAACCTTTGAACAGGTCACCAATATAATGAATAACAAAAATAATAATAAAGGAGAAGAAAACGTATATGAATAACTGGAAAAACAATGAATCATTCATGCAGATGGAACCGGATAAACAACATATGGTAGAGCTTCTCGTCAATTCCCTTCACGGAAAAAATCTAAGTGAAGCCCTTCCGATATTGTCAAACTGGAAAGATAAACTAAGAAGTGAAAACATAACATTTACAGCAAATGAAGATAAACTTCTCACTGATATTTTTATAGAAATGCTGCCTCCAAAACAAAAAAGCCAATACGAATTTTTGCGCCCATTTCTCTAATCATGTAAATTATGATGTTTGGGTCAAAAGGTATTTTGACCCTTGCATTAAATTATACAGCCATAAATATTTCACTATACTTCTTGAAACTTAATTCTTTTACAGCGCGGGCATAACCCTTTGCAGCCGCTTTTGCTGCTTCTAAGTGCTGTGCCTGCAAATTTTTTACAATTTCCGCTGCATAATGCATATCTTCAAGTGAGTACATAAACATTTCTTCACCGTCAACAAACTTTTCTTCAAGATATACACTTTCATCACTCACACAAACGCAGCCGTTACACATTGCAAGCGAAATTCTGTCATGCTGACCTGCCTTAAACCACGGAAGTACATTTAACGCAATTTTACTGTCCGCATAAATGCTGCACAGATTTTTATAATCTGTTTCTCCATGAAGTTTTATCTTCCCTTCAAACTTTCCTTCTCTTTTTTGTACCTCATCGCATTTCAATATAAATCTTTCCCAGCCATGTCCGAATATATCAACATTTATGCCGCTTCTTAACATCTCCATCAACAATTCTTCTCTTATCACGGCTCTTATAAACATATCAGCATAAAAATTCATTTCAAGCTTATCCATAAATTTTTTTTCAAAATCATCTGATTTTTCAGAAATTGATTTTTCAAATGCAGTTTCTATTGTATCTGACGGATTGTTTATAAGATAATCTGCCATTTTCTGAAATATTTCCATATTCTCTCCGCCGCTTTTTAGTGCAAGATTTATTATATCCTGTGATGAAGTATATGTCCCTGTAAACAACACCTCAAATTTTCTCTCTGTATACGGTATAAGCTTTTGTGCGGTATCTGCCGGAATTGGTTTTACATACACTTTCCTTATATGACTGTAGTATTTTCTTATAAGTTCTGCATGTGTCTCGTCAAGGCATATTACTCTCATGTCGTGCAGTTTATTCTTCAGAACACTATTATGGTATAAAGGATGGTCAAGTATGACATGCCACAATGGTATATATCCCGTATTGCTGTAATCATCCTCTATATCAAAAATATCATCATATGCATATATATCCGTATTGAAATCTATTATGCATGCTACATTCTTATTTGTTATTATATCCTTTGTAAGTTCCTCTGCCTCAGCTTTCGTATTTATGTTGATAACAAAAGATTTTTTCCCTGCTCTTACAAATTCCTCATTCAGCCTTTCTGCAAAATATGATGTAGAGCCATAACATACATTCCCCTTTGTCACGATGATTATCTTTTTTTCCGTTTGTTCCAAGTTTTTATCTCCTTACAATGGCAGTAACCATTCTCTCACATTCTTTTGAAGGCTCTTTAAGGTCAGGAACGCAGATAACCGGTATTCCAGCCGCTCTTGCTGCCCTGATTCCGTTTTCGCTGTCTTCCAAAACCAATGCCTTTCCCGGTGATACATTAAGTCTTTCACACGCACAGATAAATATATCCGGCTCAGGTTTTGAAACCATAACCTGTTCTCCACCAATAATAACATCAAAATATCCGTCAAGCCCTGCTTTACTAAGATACCTGTTAACAAGCTCGGACTTTGTAGACGAAGCGACCCCGCACTTAATCTTATCGGCTTTCAATTTTTCCAAAAGTTCCCTAATCTGTGGCTTAACCGACAATCCTATCGTATCAGATATAACAGCCATCCTCTCCTGCGCTTTACTGCCGCACTCTTCAAATGGATAATCGCTTCCAAACTCTGAATACATAAAGTTTACAAGCTGCTTTCCTCCAAGCCCAAGCGTATTTGTATAGATGTCTCTTGTAAGAGTATAACCGTGTTCTTTCATAGCAACTGCAAGCTGCTCCATGAAAACTCTCTCTGTATCAAAAATCAGGCCATCCATATCAAAGATAACAGCCTTTTTTGACTTTACACTGTCAACAGCTTCAATCAAATCATTGTATTCCTTAACCATACAATCTCCCCTCACTTTCCATAATTTATCTCGCAGCCCCTGCACTGATACTCCTCATCAATAACTGCTGTTTTCCCTATATTCTTTCGGCGTACATCCTATCGTGTTTAAAAATACCCTGTTAAAATAGCTTATATTATTAAATCCAGATAAATTTGCGATTTCTCCAATTTTTTTGTCAGTGTCCTGCAGCAATTTACAGCTTTGTAAAATCCTGTATCTCATAAGATACTGTATCGGTGACATTTTCATAGTCTGCTTGAACACACGGCTAAACTGCCCCTCGCTCATCGGCAGAATTTCGGCTAATTCTGCAAGGGTAATTTCATATGCATAATTCTCTTTTATGTATTTTATAACAGGTTCAAGTCTCTCTGAATATCTGCTTTCAATATCATCATCCTTATGCGCACGCATCCCGTTTTTTGTCATAATATCCCATATTGCATATATTCTGCTTCTTATCATAAGTTCAAAAGGCTCAAGTTCATGCTCCGGACATTCATCTATCTCGTGCAGATACCTCCTTATGTCTTTCTGCCACCCATTTGTGCCATCATCACATAACGGCATAAACTCAGGAAATATAAATTTGTCATTCAATACAGGTCTTATATATTTCTTTGAAAAAATACTGTGTATATCCTCATTTAAAACCTGATAAGAAAAATCAACCGCATAAAAAGAACACACACCATCGCATACACTTTTTGCCGTGTGAAGATAATTTGAATTTATAAATACAATGTCTCCCGGAGTCATAATATACTCTCTGTTCTCTATGGTAAATAAAACTTTACCCTCTGTAAGCACCAAAAATTCAAATTCCTGATGCCAATGAATATAAAAAATCACATCAGTTCCTGCCGGATACGTCAACTTGTGAAGTCCTACCGGAAACTGTGCAGTACCGTGTTTTTCCTTTTCTTCATATTCTTTTTTTCTGCTCATTTTCAAATCCTCTTGAGATTATTTTCTATTGCCGTTTAACTTAAATTAAAACAATCATTTTCTTCTTGCGTTTTGTCCATTTTTCATATAAGCAGGTCTTATCCATTTTCCGCGTGCTCTCCTATTTCTGAAGGTATCCTGATTTCTGTTATAACCTGTCACACTGATATACTGATACCTGCTTGCCTTTTTCAATGAACGATATATCTTCTTTAAACTTACCCAGTGTCGATTGTGAGAAGGGTCTCCCGAATCAGCAAGAAATACCATGTCATTATTCTTATTGTACGCAAATATCGTCACATAATGCCCTGGAGTATGTTTCCAATAACATGTCGAATCATAGCTGCTTATAAGCACAATCGCACATTTTGAAGCCGAAATATCCCTTTTGAATGCCGAATATCTTTTAGGCTTTCTCTTTACGCCGCAATGTATTCCCGCTTTTCTCATTCCCTTTACCATATATGGCCAGTCTATCGCACTTCCGCCCCAATACGATGTATTTTTCTTTGCAAATCTATACATATCAACTGGTGAAGCCTTATAATAAGAAGGTGTCACAGACGAATAAACATTTGCCATACAGCACAGACCACAGCCAAACGCACCGAACATTCCACCATCCATATATGTGTGTCCCCAATATCCTGACCACGCTCTTTTTTCCTTCCACGACCTCGGTCCCTGCAAATAGGAATATATTTGTCTTGTATCCACTTTCCTTCTCACTGCCGGCTTTGGGGCTGCTGTCTGGCTTTCCGACGGCTTAATTGTCGGATTTGGAGACACTGTTTTCTCCGCAGCAGGCTTCTGTGTAACTTTTATGTCATTCACACCAGAAGTTTTTCTGCCCGTTTTGTGAATTTTTCCCATTATTGACAGTGTGGCACATACCACAATAATAATAATTACTAACGATGAAATAAGATAAAACTTTTTCGCTTTTGCCGGATTTCTTCTCGCCCAACTTTTAAATGTCCTCTTTATCTTACGCATCAGCCTGTATAAATACGGTTTCTTTTTCTTTCTTCTGTAACTCATATAATATTTCCTTTTCCTATACATCCTCAACTTTGACAACTATCAGTATAAAGCAAAACTCCCCCAGTTTCCATTAAATTTTTATTAAAGCACACAGTTTTCTTTTTTCTGCAAAAAAAGAAATGGCAAAACTGCTGTTTTTATAACAATTTTACCATTTCCAAACCCAAAAATTATATTCCTAACTCCCTTTTTCCATTAACCCAATATACTCTAATTTATTCGATGTCTTATCCAAAATATGTATGAGAGGCATTACATCAATGAATAAAACAACATACCCTTTTCCTAATACCCTTTTTTTCTTCTACCCTTTTTTTCTTCCTTGAAAATATTTTTTTCCCGACCATATTCTCAAAGGAGCCACCTCCCAAATCATTGCTCCAAAGTAATCAATGACTGTTTACGAGTTATATTTTACCCGATTTCACCCAAAATGCAACACTTTTCACCAAATAAGGTCTGAAATGCAAATATTATGGTCTGAAATTCAATTTTTTGAAAAAAACAGACATATATGCTATACTTAATACCTAAATATGATGCAAGGGTCAAAATACTTTTTGACCCCAACATCTTAAATATAACATTATAATTTTTAATGGGGGAATACAATGTTTAAGGTTCTTATTTTAGAAGATGATACAGAGCAGCAAAAAGCAATTACAAAAATACTTGAGAAACATTATAACAACTGGCTCTTCTATACAGCGGCTACATATAAGGAAGCCTGCAACCTTATTGAAACCCAAAATTTTGATTTGTTCCTGCTTGATATCGAACTCAACACTGCTTACATAGATGACCTTGACTGTGACGGACTTGATTTTGGAAAATATATAAGGAGCATCAAGAGATATACATATGCCCCTATCGTATATCTTACTGCCCTTCCTGACAGAATATTTTTTGCCCTGCAGGAACTTCACTGCAGTTCATATCTTGTGAAACCATACACAGCGTACAAACTAATTGAAACACTTGATTATATTATAGGTGAACAGACAGAAAAGAAAAAAGAAAAAATCACTTTAAAAGACAGTAATGGTGTGTATCTGCATGTCATTCTTGATGATATTGACTATATTGAATCCACAAGCAAAGAAACTGTTATCTATACCCATGACAGTCATATAAAGCTTGCAAACATGACTATAAATGAACTGTTAGATATATTCCCTGACAATTTTGTCCAGTGTCACAGGAAATATATTATAAATCTGCACCATTTTTATTCATATGATAAATCCACATTTATCATACAGGTTGGCAAACATTCCATTCCTCTCGGAAGAAAACATAAAAAAATAATTGAGGAACGACTTCACCTTTAAAATATATGAGGATATAAATTATGGAGACATACTTTTTAAATTTACTTGTAGTTTTTATTCAATATATCTGTGTATTTGAACTTGCCTTCAAATACACAAATCAAAGTATATATAAATACCGCTTTAAAATATTGGCAGCCATTCCTATAGTATTGCTTTCTGCAACTCTGCAGTTTTTTGTTGCCAATGACATTTCCCGTCCGTTTATCAGCGTATGTTTTATGATTCTTTCTCTCTTATTTATATTTAGAAAACGAATAATCGAAACAGTCATTCTCTATACCATAACATTTCTTCCTATTTTGCTGCTGAAAATTATAATGACACTTATATTGAATTTAAGTCCTTTTAGCAGTTCCCCAAAACTTTTGTTTGATATTCTGATACTTATAATAACCATGTCGGCAATACTGCTTACAAGCAGATTTAATGACATGAACAAATGGTACACCACTCTCATGTCATTAAATAGTTATATTAAAACAGCCTGGGCATGTACTTTTATAGCCGTACTTGCAGTTCAGGTGGTTATATCCGCAAAACTAACATCTACAGCGGATTTGATTATTCTTTTTACTATGATTATTTTTATTCTCTTTGTAAATTTTGACGGCATTCTGTTTCAAAAAGAATTTAATGATACAAAAAAAGAACTCGAATCCTATGAGCACTATATGCCGATAGTTCAGGAACTTATAGATTATATCAGAATACGCCAGCATGATTTTGATAACTGTTTACAGGCAGTTCAGATGTTTCCTGTTATATATGAAGATTATGACTCTATTACAAAAGCACTTAAAAGTTTTGAAAAACATGCTGAGATAGATCATACAAAACTCGAACTTTTAAAGATCAACCTGAAACTTGTCGCCGGATTTCTTATTAGCAAGTCTTCCGATGCAAAAGCTTCCGGAAAAAATGTTCAAATAAAAATAAAAAACTATAATTTATCAACTTCACTTCCTGAATACACCCTGATAGAATTATACGGAATATTAATGGATAATGCTCTTGAGGCAATACCTGAGGGAGATACCGTTTTTATAGAAATAGACACTAAAAATGACAAAATAATATTTAATATCAAAAATAAAGGACCTGTAATAACTCCTACATTTCGAGAATCCATATTTCAAAAAGGATACTCAACTAAAAATGCTGACAGCCACAACCGTGGAATAGGTCTATACAAGTTAAAAAATACCGTAGATGAGAATGATGGCATAATAATTCTTGACAATGAAAAATATTCTAATGATAACTATATTTCATTTACAATAATAGTCTAAAAAAACAAAGGTTGTACCGTATTTTAATAAAAACGATACAACCTTTATTTTTTAAAGTATTTATATTAATTTAACATGACATCAAATTGTCAGACACAACAATTACAAATTACAATGTAATTTCAACACTTGTTGTTCCAGCCTGTGCACTTACAGTCTTTCCTTCTGCTGTAACATTGAATGTCTTGTCTGTAGCATCATAAGAAACTGTTATAACATTGCCTTTGCGCTCTGCCTTGATATCTGTAAGCTTATTTGACTCGCTGTCATAAATTGTTGCTGTAGCAGTCTTGCCGTCTTCAAGACCATAGATAACTGCATCTGCTTTCTCAAGATAATCATATACTACTGTCATCTTATCTTCCGCATCAAAGTTACCATATGTTACAATGCTGTTTGGACGTGCAAGAATAGGTGTCTGTAAGTAATCACACTGTCTCTTGTAATATTTGCCACCTTCGTATGTCTCGCCACTCTGGATGTCTGTCCATGTTCCACAGTCAGGTACATAAAACTCTGCTATTCCTTCTTCATTCATAACAGGTACGATGCAGAGGTTGTCACCGAGCATATACTGCTGGTCAAGATACTTACATGCTGTATCATCAGAGAATGCTACTATCATTGAACGCATCATAGGAACACCGACATTATGTGTCTTATTTGCCTGAGCCCAAAGGTAAGGCATAAGTTTTCCTTTAAGTACTGTGTAATGACGAAGTACGTCACATGCTTCTGTATCACCATCTTCATCATAAACCCAAGGTACTCTGTAAGATGTTGAACCATGTAAACGGCTATGTGTAGAGAGAAGTCCGAATGCACACCATCTCTTATAAACATCGGCAGGTGCAGTAGCTTCAAATCCACCCATATCATGTGAGAAGAATCCAAATCCTGATGAGCAAAGTGAAAGTCCGCCACGAAGAGTCTCTGACATAGCTGAGTATTCTGCATAGCAGTCACCACCCCAATGTACAGGGAATTTCTGGCCGCCTACTGTTGCACTTCTTGCAAAGAGACAAGCCTTGTCTTTTCCAAAGTAATCCTCAAGTGCTTCAAATACACACTTATTGTAAAGATATGTATAATAATTGTGCATCTTGATAGGATCCATGCCATTATAATATTTGCACTTTGTAGGTATTCTCTCACCAAAATCTGTCTTGATATTGTTTACGCCCATTTCAAAGAGTTTCTTAAGTAATCCCTTGAACCACTCGCATGCTTCAGGATTTGTGAAATCGACAATAGCCATACCAGGCTGCCACATATCTGACTGGAATACGCTTCCGTCAAGATTTTTGATAAAGTATCCCTTTTCTTTTCCAATATCAAAAAGTTTTGACTGCTGTCCAATATATGAGTTAATCCATACACAAACCTCAAGACCTTTTTCATTGTGGAGCTTATCCAAGAGTCCCTTAGGGTCTGGGAACATGTCCTTATCCCACTCAAAGTTACACCACTCATATTCTTTCATCCAGAAACAGTCAAAGTGGAATACCTGAAGAGGAATCTTACGCTCTTTCATTCCGTCGATAAAGCTCATAACTGTTTTCTCATCATAACTTGTTGTGAATGATGTTGAAAGCCATAAACCAAATGTATATGCTGGTGGAAGTGCAGGCTTTCCAGTAAGTGTTGTGTAGTTTTCAAGAACATGCTCAAGGTTTTCTCCACCAATAATGAAATATTCAAGTTCCTCACCAGGTACTGTAAATGTAACTTTTGATACAGTATCTGAGTTTACTTCAAATGAAACTTTATCTGAGCTGTTTACAAACACACCGTAGCTCTTTGATGAAATATAGAAAGGTACTGTTTTGTAACTCTGGTCTGAGCATGTACCACCATCGCAGTTCCATGTTTCAACAGTCTGGCCATTCTTTACAAATGGTGTGAATTTCTCACCAAATCCATAAATACACTCACCTATATCTGTCTTTAACTGCTCTCTGAGATATGTTGTATGTGCATCCTGCGGGTAATTGAAAAATTCATCATCTTCCTGAAGATTCATGCGTGCATTTGCTGTGAACTGGCTCTCAGAAATGATAGAAGTTGCTCTCCATGCACCTCCTGTAAGATGTCTGTCTTTATAATAGAACTGAACCTCCCAGTCATCACCAATCTTTATCTCGACTCTTGTATCTCCTGAAGTAAGTGTAACCTTATCTTCTGTTCTCTCGATAACAGGAGTGTAACCTGTATCCTCATTGAGTTCATAACGAGGAATGTTGTCAAGTCCTCCTCTGTAATGGTCAATATGAACTTTAATGATATTCTCAGAAGCAGAGCTGTATGTAATCTCAAGGTTTGGTCCGCCGAGAGTCATACCTCTGTTCATAACCGTATAAGGTGTTGCAAGAACCTTAATAGAATTTTCTGTAGTTTCAACTTTGTATGCCTGTGAAGCATAGTTTACATTATAACCTTTTTTGCTTAACCAAAATCCGTCTGCTACTTTCATTAGAAATCTCCTTTCTTTAAAACGGCAATACATACAATACACATCATAATGCATGCCATAAAATGTTTTCTCATTTAATTAACTTGATTACATTATATAAACATATTTTGGCTTCGTCTATAATTATTAGTGCGAATTTTAACACTATTTTGATAACATAAACATTACTGACACCGTTTCTTTTTTAATCTGTTCTCTGCGCTTTCATCGCAGCTTTCATCCTGTACATTCTTTCATCTGCCATTGAACAGACCCTGTCAGAAGTAGGCTCCTCAAATTCTTCACTTCCCGCTATTCCATATGATGCCTGCATAAAATACTTGTGTTTTCCCTTGTTATCTTCATCTATAAACGAAAGCATCCTTTCTACACCTTTCTTTATTTTGCTGTCATTCATTGATTTAGCTATAATAACGCAGAACTCGTCACCACCCATACGACATGCAGTACCTATGCCTTCAAATGCCATTCTTAATAAATCCGCAAAGTTGATAAGAAGAAGATCACCCTCTTCATGACCATATCTGTCATTCGTTCTTTTCAAGTAATTTAAATCAAGCCATACTACACAGTATGGTTTCTTTTCAGAATCAAGTTTTGAAAACTCCTCCATTGATTTTGCCCTGTTAAACAGACTTGTCATCGGATCTGTATATGCCATCTTTAAAAGTATGTTTCTCTCCACATCATCCTTAAACATACGCATATATTCTGTCAGATAACTAAATAATAGTGCAAGAATAAGATATATGTTTCCAACAGGCATAAGATATGACAATATATTTGTAATTTCGTTTGTATCTCCAAAAATCACAAAACTTAACAATGATACAATATTTGAAAAAATAAGTACCAAAAAGCCTGATACCTTAAGCTTGTCTGACGAAGGTCTGAACATATTTCTAAGTTCCACCACCAACACAACCACGACTCCCAATACCATATATCTTCTGTAATATCCCGACACCTGATTTAAATGAAGATTATAATTCCTATAAGCAACGGCAACCACTATAGTTGCCACAAAATCAACAAATGCATATATTCTTAAAAACCATCTGTAAATCTTCCTGTTTTTATCGGTTATTTCAAGCAAAAACAATGCTATAGCCACCGGAAGTAAAAACAATGTAAAGTATTCTATCAGTGTATCCGTCAAAAGGTCATCGTTAAAAATCTGAAGCAGGTATCTGCTGCTTATGACATATAATCCCATCATAAATGAATAAACGCCCAGATAAAGAAATTGTGCATATCTTCTCTCTTTAAATACCAAAACTACACCTAATACCACCAATATCAGACCGAATACTATCAAAAAATTGCACAATAATATAAGTACAAAATTTCTCGAAGCGAGATTAACTGACATGTCTGCCCCGTCATAAAACTGTACCTGTTTAATATTATTATATGAATCAGTACCATTTGTCCTAAATACAATCTTAATTCTCTCACCGTAATCTTTTTGTGTTATATGTATAAAATGGTATCCGTTCCCAATTGATTTTCTTCCTATATATCTCCTTATCGCATATGTATAATACCTTCCGCCGCTTATTTTCACCTGATAAGCGGTTCTCTTTAAACACATCTGCAATGTTATTCCGTCAGAGCTGCCGTCAGGTATTATTGCCGTCGCTACAACTTTTACTCCCTTTCCCGACTTTTTAAAATTTGCTTTAGTAAGGTCTGTTGTTATAATGTTTCCCAAATGGCCATCTGATGTATATTTTTTCACTTCCCATCTCACCGGCAAAGCTTTTGTCTTGGTCTGACTCTGAGCATACATTATTCCTGCCATCAACGCTGTAAATACTGACACAACAAGTGTCACCAAAACAATCATCCCTATAAAACGCCACGACCTGCCATTGTTTTTTTTCATAAATTACCTCGTATTTATTCAAGTGCTTTTTTCAGTTTGTCCACATTAGAATTCATAATTTCTATATATGAAACACCTTCTTCAAACTGTTTCTGTGTAACTGTATGACATGTATTAAATACCTCTACATCTGCACCTGTTTTTTTTGCTATTTTCTCTGCTATACCTGAGTTTGTAATCTCATTTTTAAATATAACAGGAAGTTTTTCTTCTCGTATTCTTTTCTCTAAATATAATACAGTCTGCTTCTTCGGTGCCTGATACTCAGCACATACCGGATATGCGGCGCTATATACAAGACCTATTTCATCAAAAAGATATTTTAAAGAAAATCTGTCAGCAAATACAACATGCTTTGTATTTCCGTTTTCAACGACTTCCCTAAATTCATAATCTAACTGTTCCAGTTTTTTATTGTATTCATCGGCATTGTTTCCGTAATATTCTGCATTTTTCTTGTCATACTCCGATAATTTATCTTTTATGATATTTACTATTTTTTCGGCACATAAAGGTGCAGTCCACAAATGTTCATCATAATTACCAGAATCAGCAGACGCTGTGACACTATCATCTTTACTTTCATCCTGCTCATTTAATACACTTAATATCTCCGATGCATTTTCCAGCATTGATATTTTCTTTATATTTTTTGCCTCATCCTTTTTGACATTAAACAAATCGTCAATCCATTTTTCTGACTCTCCACCATTATAGACAAGTACGTCTGCTTTTAATACCTCAGACATTGTGGTCGAATCAGGCTTAAATGAATGCATGTCCTCTCCTGCAGGAGTTATCAGCGAAAGATTTACTTTATCACCTGCAATATTTTTTACAAAATCATAATACGGATAAATAGTTGTAACAACATTCAGTTTTCCTGAAGTCTGCACTTCTTTTTTTTCATTCTTTTTCTTACAGCCACTCATCATGCATATACTTATACACAGTGCCAAACCTAAAACAAATATTTTCTTTAATTTCATAGCTGTCCCCATTTCAATCTTATATGCCATAAAAGCAGCAGGACAAAATCCCCGCTGCTTTTTAATTTTAATTTTCGCTAAATAAGTTTCCAAACTGTTCCTTCTCTTGTATCTTTTATTTCAACTCCTTTTGAAAGAAGTTCATCTCTTATGGCATCTGCCTTAGCAAAATCCTTAGCTTTACGTGCCTCATTTCTCTTTGCTATCATATCTTCCACCATAACTTTAATTTCATCATCGGCAGCCTTTGTCTCCTGCTCTTTTAATAAATCAAGTGAGAGCACCTTATCAAAATCTTCTACTAAAGCTCTCTTTGTAGCATCATTTGTATCTGCTTTTAATACATCATAGAGAACAGTAATTGCCTGTGAAGTATTCAAGTCATTTCCCATTGCCTGTGCAAATTTATCCTGATAGTTCTCAAAAACATTCCTGTCAACATCACCTTTCTTAGAAAGAGAAGCTGTTTTTTTGACAAGCTTTTCATACGCAGTCTTTACATTGTCCATCACATCGTAACTGAATAAAAGCGGCTTACGGTAATGAGACTGGAGACAGAACATTCTGTAAACAAGCGGATTATAACCTTTTTCTTCCAATAAAGATACAGTTAAAAACTCGCCTTTTGATTTGCTCATTTTTCCTGTCTTATCATTCAAGTGCTGTACATGGAACCAGTAATTACACCACTTGTGACCTGTATATGCTTCACTCTGTGCTATCTCATTTGTGTGATGCGGGAAAATATTATCTACACCGCCGCAATGTATGTCGAGCTGTTCACCGAGATGTTTCATACTTATGCATGAACACTCTATATGCCATCCCGGATAACCAACACCCCATGGGCTTTCCCACTTTAATTCCTGTGAATCAAACTTTGATTTTGTAAACCAAAGTACAAAATCAGTCTTATTTTTCTTGTTGTCGTCCTCTTCAACATCATCGCGAACACCTACCTGAAGTTCTTCCTCATTCTGATTTGACAATACATAGTATTCTTTAAGCTTAGATGTGTCAAAATATACATTTCCGCCTGCCACATAAGCATAACCCTTTTCTAAAAGAACCTCTATCATATGGATGAACTCCGGAATACAATTTGTTGCCGGTTCAACAACATCAGGTGTCTTTATGTTTAACTTTTCACAATCACTGAAAAAAGCGTCCTTGTAAAACTTTGCAATTTCCATAACTGTCTTGTGCTCTCTCTTGGCACCTTTAAGCATCTTATCCTCACCGCTGTCAGCGTCACTTGTAAGATGACCTACATCAGTAATATTCATAACCCTTTTTACATCGTATCCTGCATAGCGGAGATATTTTTCAAGTATATCTTCCTCAATGTAACTTCTCAGATTTCCAATATGAGCAAAATGATATACAGTAGGACCACATGTATACATTTTTATCTTTCCCGGCTCATTTGGCACGAACTTATCAACCTTTTTTGTTAATGTATTATAAATATTGATGTCTCTCACCTATAGACCTCCATTCAATTATTATTATCATATTATGATGTTTGACCTTTACATCATAATATAGTTTACTAAATTTGACTGCTTTTATCAAGCACCGTTTAAACAGTTCTGAAATCACACTAAATGCTCAAATTTGTTCAAAAAATATCTGCCTCAAATTATTCTAAGTGTTTGTTCGCCTTGAAAAATTCTCTTGTCTCTTTTACAACTACTCCGCTTAACGCAAATAATGCTATCATATTAGGCAGTGCCATAAGTCCGTTAAATATATCTGCTATTACCCATACTGCACTTACTGTCATGTAAGGTCCGATAAAGACTGCAAGTATATATATCCATCTGAACACTTTTACTTTCTTCATATTTCCGCCTGTAAGGTACTCAAGGCAGCGCTCACTGTAATAATCCCAGCCAAGTATTGTCGTAAATGCGAAAAATACAAGACACAACATCAATATAAATGCTGATAATTCTGCTGGGAACGGTAAACCGTTTTTGAAGGCATATGTTGTAACCTGTACACCCTCAAGGCCGTCAACTTTCCATGCTCCCGTAAGGACAATTGAAAGACCTGTCATTGTACATATTACAATAGTGTCAATAAATGTTCCCGTCATGCTTACAAGACCCTGTCTTACAGGTTCATGCGTCTGTGCTGCCGCTGCTGCAATAGGTGCACTTCCAAGACCCGCTTCATTAGAAAAAATTCCCCTG
Source organism: uncultured Lachnospiraceae bacterium (assembly GCA_934320845.1). GTDB lineage: Bacteria > Bacillota > Clostridia > Lachnospirales > Lachnospiraceae > Butyribacter. The sequence goes on along the minus strand of CAKRFU010000006.1, from coordinate 46,109 downwards.
GCAACACCCTTCTGCATCGCAACGAGCATACTTCCCGTAATACCTCCTGCAACCGCCTGTGGATTAAATGCCGCTTTTACAATGATAACTACTGCTTCCGGAATCTTTGTAATATTACATACAACAAGTGTCAAAGCAAATACAAAATATATTATTGCCATAAACGGCACTATTATCTGACTTACACTTGCAATTCTCTTAATTCCTCCAATAAGAACTGCTCCAACACAAAAAGCAAGTATCAGTGAAGCAATAACCACAGTCCATGAATATGTACCTATACCCGGAATCGATACCGTGTGTGCTTTGTCCGGGTCAAAAAAATTCTGAATTGCACTTGAAATTCCGTTTACCTGACTAAATGTTCCTATACCGAACAGTCCTACACAGACACCGAAAAATGCAAATATCTTTGCCAGCCACTTAAATTTTTCTCCCATTCCAAGCTCTATATAATAGAATGGGCCTCCGAGACTATGATTTTTTTTGTCAACAATACGATATTTTACCGCAAGAAATCCCTCTGAATATTTTGTTGCCATTCCAAAGAAAGCCGTAATAACCATCCAAAAAAGTGCTCCGGGACCTCCGGCACAGACAGCCGTAGCTACACCAACTATATTTCCTGTTCCTATTGTCGCACTAAGTGCCGTACAAAGTGCGGCAAAGCTTGAAATTTCTCCTTTTCCGCCCTCCTCATTTTTTACCATCCACTTCAAGGCAAGTGGAAGTCTGCGAAGCTGCAGCCCTTTTAGACGCAATGTCAGCAAAATTCCTCCCGCCAAAATGATAACCATAAGAGGTACTCCCCAGACAAAGTTATCAATATTTGTCAAAATCTTGTTAATATTATCCCACATGATTTTCTCCTTTTGTACACAATTTAACTTTTTTACACACAAATTAAATTATACGCAAAAAGACTGTATCAGGCAAGAAAAAAATCCGAAAGGCTTAACTCTCACGCCATACAAAAACTATTATTTCCGTCAAAACTGCCGCTGCAACCGGTTCCATCCATATGCCTGTTATCCCCCAAATCATCGGCATTACAAAAAGAAAAAACGGTGTATATACAATCGCTTCCGTATATATTATGACTACCGCCTTTCTGTGTTTCTTCCTGCCGTTCATTATTGTTATGTCAAGCCTGTTTAGTCCGTAAAAAAACAATGACAATCCCGTAATGCGCAGTCCTCCCACAAAATCTTTATAATTTTCACTACTCAGAGAAAATACCTTATGGAATGACGGTGCAAAAACAAATAACAAAAATGTTATCACTACAGATGTAAATATTACAAGTCTTGTGACCACACCTTTTATCTGTGCTTCTTTCTCTTTCATGTTATTATTTACGGCACACATACTAAAAAGCGGCTGTGCTCCGTCTGCTATCCCCGTAAGCATACTCTGTGCCGGAAAGATCAGATATGAAATAACCGCATAACATGCCACGGTTTTACTTCCTCCATATGAAAGGCACTGATAATTTGTAAGTGCAAGCACCCATGTCGGAAGAAGCGATATTCCAAATGAAGCTATTCCTCCAAATATAATTTTTCTAATGTACATAAATGAACTTTTTTTGCATGCATCTTCTGCTTCCGGCTGTTTGGCATAACCATCCGCTTCTGTCACACCATGCACATTATACGATTTTTTTAATACTCCTGATTTTATTATGCTCACAAACGCTATAATGCTTGTAATCACCTGGGAGAGTATTGTTCCAAATGCTGCACCTTTGATTCCCATTTGCAAAATAAAGACAAATATTGTATTAAACACTATATTTGAACACACTCCGCTTATGGTTGCCGCCATTGCCTGAATCGGCATATTCAGATTTCTTACAATTGGTACAAGTCCGGCACCAAACAATTGCAAAATTGCTGCCGCTGATATTACCCTTGTGTACTCTGTTGCAAGAGTATACACCCGTCCACTTGCGCCAAGTATTTTCATAAGATATGGTGCTGTCAATTCAAAGAAAATACCATATAAAATGCCAATACACGCTAAAAAGACAAAAGCATTTTTTAAAAATTCTTTTGCCTCTTTTTCCTGTTTTTTCCCATGTGAAGAAACATAAAATATTCCGCTTCCGACACCTATTCCAATTCCGCTTGATATGATAAACGCCGGAACAGGCCACGCAATATTTATTGCTGCAAGCCCCTCCTCACCTATATTTTTTCCTATAAACAGACCGTCTATTATAGTATTAAGCCCGCTTATTACCATACAAAACATCGCCGGTATGCAGTTCAAAAATACTTCTTTTCTTATATTTTTCATATTATTACATTTTCCGTTTTTATATCAAAAAAATGAATTTTTGATTCATCGAACCCAAAATGATACTCCAAATCTTCTATAAAATCTCCACTTCCCTCAATACGTATTGTAACATTATTAGAGGTATTTTCAACTTTTTCACCATGTTTTTCCTGCTCACTTGATTCAAGATGCAGATACGAAACTGCTCCGTCAGGCTCATATACTCTTAATCTCGCTTTAAGACCGCTCTGGAACATATTGTCATCCATTCCCCTGACCTGTAAAAATATATCCTCCGGTCTGATTCCGACGTATATTTCTTTATCAAAATACCCTCTTTTTCTCAAAAGTTCTGCATTTTTTTCAGATAATTTGTAACTGCCGAGTCCGGCAATCTCAAGAACTACATCTCTTTTCTGCTGTACAACCTTTGCTTTCCACACATTCATCTGGGGTGTTCCAATAAACTGTGCCACAAAAAGATTTGCCGGATTGTTGTAAAGTTCTCCCGGTGCCGCTATCTGCTGTATTTTTCCGTTATTTAACACGACAATCTTTGTTCCAAGTGTCATTGCCTCTGTCTGATCATGCGTAACATACACAAATGTCGCATCTGAATGTTCATAAAGTTTTTTTATTTCCATACGCATCTGTGTTCTTAACTTTGCATCAAGGTTTGACAATGGTTCATCCATAAGAAACACCTTTGGAGTTCTTATAAGTGCTTTTCCTATTGCAACTCTCTGTTTCTGTCCACCTGAAAGCTGTCCCGGCTTTCTATCCAAAACTGCTTCAAGACCAAGTGTTTTTACAACTCTGTTTACATTTTTCTTTATCTCTTTTTTTGGTGTTCTCTTTATTTTCATACTGTATGCTATATTGTCGTAGACAGACATATGCGGATAAAGAGCATAGTTTTGAAAAACCATTGCTATGTCACCGTTTGTTGCCATCTTTTTATCAAGCGTCTTTCCATCTATATATATATTGCCTGCCGTTGCCTTTTCAAGACCTGCTATCATCCTTAATACTGTCGACTTTCCGCATCCTGAAGGTCCGACAAAAACGACAAACTCGTTATCTTCAATCTGTAAATTAAAATTTTCTACAGCAAAATTTCCACTGTCATATTTCTTTTCTATTCCATCCATCAATAACTCTGCCATATTTACTTACCTGCTTTCTGCTGTTTCTAAATTTTATCTTAAAACATCAATTTTCTTCCAGTTGTAAATCAACTGGGAAACATCATCCAATATTAAATCTGCATTTTTATTTAGTTCTTCTTCTCCATCAACACCACTGAGCACACCTACAGCCAATGCCCCACCATTTTTGGCAAACTGCATATCTGTATTTGTATCTCCTACCACCATTATCTCATCGGAATTTATTCCGAATTTACTTTTGAAATCTTCTATTATATCAATCTGAGGTTTTGGTCTTAACCTGCCATCATCCGAACCGAGATATGAAAAAAACGGCATTATTCCAAGACTGTCAAGACATTTTATTGCTGTCTGCTTCGTATCGGCAGTAGCAAGCCCTACAATTATGTTTTTGTCTGAAAGCCAATTAAATAATTTAGGGAGATTAGCAGTAGGAACAATATTTGCAGTGCTTTTAGTCACCTCATTAAAATAAAGTTCTTCAAGCTGTTTTGAATATTCATGAAACCTGTCTTCATCAGCATTTATTCCAAAAGCTTTTAAAACAGCATTTGTCATATCGCAATAAGTCATTGCAGCTATGCTTTTTCCAATAGCTGCTTCTGCCTTCAAAACATTCTTTTTATCAGCATCTATGCCAATTTTATTTAAAAAACCAGGAACAACATTCTTAGTTGCCTCATTCCACAACTCATCAAACTTCAAAAGTGTACCATCCTTATCAAATAAAATCCCCTTAATCACTGCATTTCTCCTTAAATATAATCTTATTTTCTATTTAGATTAGTTAGATACAGAAGCCATTGCATCTTCTGCTGTCTTCTGTGCCTCGTCGAGTGCATCTTTTGCAGACACGCCCTCTATTTCCACTTTGTCAGCGGCAACTTTAAGTGCATCATAAATCTTTCCGCCTGTAGGGTCAGTTGGAAGTACTGAACCATGTGAAGCCTGCTGAAGCGGCACAAGTGCCTGTGGATTTTTCTTTGTGTAATCTTTAAATTCTTTTACATCCTGTGTAGATTTTCTAACTGCTACATATCCTGTTTCCATAGACCACTTAGCCTGATTTTCAGGTGTTGTAAAATATTTCATAAATTCATAAGCACCCTTCTTTTCCTCATCTGAAGAATTTTTAAGCATAACAAGATTCTTAGCTTCTGCTGCCGGTGCTGACGCATTGTTTCCAAATCCCGGCTGCTCCATAGCACCTACAATACTAAAATCAAGGTCTGCCTGATCACCTGATGAACCTGTATAACCGCCTGCTTTATTCTGTAAAACGTCATCAATTGTTGTGTACCAGTATTCCCAGCCCTGTCCTCCTGAATGGATTTTCATTATCTTATCATCATGAATCCACTTTTTAAAGCTATCCCATACTTCAACCCATGCATCGCTGTTTATACATACAGTTTTTCCGTCATCGCTAAACATGCTTCCACCGTTGCTTAATACAGCATCAACAAGATTGTCCTTGCCCCACATAGGCTCCCATCCTGTCATATTCTTATTTTTCTCTTTAACTTTCTTTGCCGCATCAGCGAGATCCTGCCATGTTTTTATGCTTGCCGGCTCAATTCCGGCATTCTTAAAAGCTTTTTTATTGTAATATAATACCTGTGTTGTTCCGTATGCAGGTATGGCAAATGTCTTTCCGTCGTCATCGACACCCTGATTTAAAAATACTTCAAGATAATCATCTTTGTTAAAATCAGAATCGTCTTTTGTATATGTGCTTATATCTTCAAGTACATTTTTCTGGTCAAGTGTTCTTGAACTGTTCACATCTAAAAGTGCAATATCCGGTGCCGTACCACCTGCTATACCTGCCTGTACTTTCTGATATGTTTCATCATAGTCAGCCTGAGTAACACATTTTACTTCATAATCAGACTGGGATTTATTAAATTCTTTAACAATATCTGCTACAACATTTACTGCTGTCTTTCCGCCTGAATACCAAAATTCAACTTCTACAGGTCCGTTACTCTTTGAATCTCCTGTCGCTTTTGTTGCTGATTTAGAACTCGTTCCACATCCTGAAAGAAGTCCAACCGTCATACTCATCATCAACGCCATACATAATAATTTCTTTCTCACAATAATCCTCCTAAAATTTTCCATTTTTATATTGCATACTAACAACTAATGCCACGGATTGATTCATTGCTGTGCAATTTTCGCAATCCTGCATTATATTTACAGACGCCTGTTTATCCCTTGACCCCCGTATCACCGCCAATGCCGTTAATAAACCATTTCTGCGTAAAAGCAAACATAATTAAAAGCGGTACAACTATAACAGCACTTGCAGCCATTACTTTCGGCCATTCCGTACCATAAGCTCCTCCTTCTATAAAGAAACTGCGAAGCCCCTGTGATACAAGACTTATATTTTTATCATTAGTTATAAGTGATGGCCACATATAACTGTTATACATTGTAATAAAACTCATAAGACCAAATGTTATAAATGACGATTTAGTCATAGGCATAACCACTTTCCACAAAATCTTCATGTGTCCTGCCCCATCCATTTTTGCCGCTTCTATAAGCGGTTTAGGCACCTGCATAAATGCCTGTCTCAACAAAAATATTCCGAATATATTTATCGTATCTGATATTATCAAACCTGTATAACTGTTTAAAAGTCCGAGTTTAGCAAGTATTATGTAACTTGGTATATATGTTGCCGCCGCTGGAAGCATATATGTTCCCATAACTATAGCAAATAATACCTTTCTTCCCCTGAAACTCATAAATACCATTGCATATGCAAGCATGGCTCCCGTTACTATCTGTATCGCAACTACCGCAATGCTTACAAACAAACTGTTTCCAATATATTTAACCATCGGGGAAGCCGTAAAGATACTTACAAAATTGCCCCATTGTGCCTTTGCAGGCAGTAATTTTGATACATCCATCACCTCTGCCTTAGTTTTCAATGCACTAAGTATCATCCATATAAAAGGAAATACCGTAAATATACCCGCTATAATAAGAACAAACAGTTTTCCAAATGTTTTTCCGATATTTCCAAAGATTTCAACGCTTTTTTCTAATGCCATATTTCTCTCTGATGCACCGTCTTTGTTTACCTTTGTAATTGATGAATACGTTTTTTTTGTACCAAAACCCGTATATTTATTTTCATTTACTATATTCTGCTGCATTTTTCTCTCACTTTCCAAAGTTTCATTTATGATTTTTAACTCCACAATCTGCATCAATAATGAACCCATTTTTTAGAAATAATAAACTGAACTACTGACAGCAATACCGTTATCGCTATAAGCACTATTGCTACTGCTGTTGCCTGTCCCATGTCATATTCCTCAAATCCAAGCTGATAATACATATAAAGAAGTGTTCTTGTAGAACCTGACGGTCCTCCCTGTGTAAGTATCTGAATCTGGTCATATGCCTGAAGTGAATTTACCATTGTCACTATCAAAAGGAAAAAAGTTGTCGGCGATATACAAGGTAGTGTCACATCCCTGAATCGCTGCCATGCATTTGCACCGTCAAGTCCATTTGCTTCATAAAGCTCAGTCGGTACTTTTTCAAGTGCAGATAAATAAAATATCATTGCATATCCCAGACTTTTCCAGACCGTAACTATGATTACCGACAAAAGTGCCGTTTGAGAACTGTTTATCCACTGCAGTGCCGGCAGATGAAAAAACTTTAACACCGCATTTGCCAATCCACTGTCAGGGTTAAATATCCATGTCCATACAATTGATACCGCAACAGTAGGTGTTATCCACGGTGAAAAAAGAATAAACTTAAAAAAACCGCTTCCTCTAAATGCCTTTCTAAGAAGAAGTGCAAGCAAAAGACCTCCCGCTATAGTTGGAAATAATGTTCCTATGCTGAACCACACTGTCGTTCCAAGTGCCTCATAAAATCTGCTGTCCTTAAATAATTTGATAAAATTATCAAAAAATACAAAATTATATGTAGGTGACATATAATCCCAATCCGTAAAACTTATATATAATGACTTCAAAATAGGATATATCCAAAACACCATAAGCGGTATAAAAGCAGGAAGTACAAAAAGCCATACACTTCCTATTTTCCTTAATTTGCTGTTACTGCTAAACATTAAACTCTCTCCATTTCTATAATCTATTTTGTTCAGATTTATTATGATTTTTCAGCTTTTATTCACCTTTCCAAACTTTCACGGCTTCACCAAATGTCTTTAACTTTGATTTTTTTCTTCCGTGAAATACCGGATTTACATAACCCAAAAATCCATAGTCTTCTGATATTACTTCAAATCTTTTCCACTCCCATTCCATCGTGTGCCAATTTGTAATAACATCTGCCATATATGTCCGTTCATCCCTTTTTTCAAGCCCAATTTCTTTTTTTATCCCATTTTCTATAAGAAACAATTCAGGAACTATGTTTTTTCCATATGTTTCTTCATTTATCTTTATTGTCACACTTGCAACAAGATTATTTTCAAATTCAGATTCGCTGCTTATCTCTATCCTGTCACCTGGAAGATACTTATTATTTTCATAAATAAAATAAGTTTCCATTGTGATATATCTGGTAACTATGACATGTCCTTTTGAAACTGCCTTTAACAAATTAGAAGGTGTCATTCCATCCATGTATACCAATGTTGCAGGGTCTCCCGGCACACTCGGCTCATCTGCCCCCTCGTACCTTTCGTCTATGAGATTATGTGAGTCACTTCCTCCCAGTCCGAAAACTCTAAATCCCTGCTGCCACAAAAAATCTATAAATGATATTGCATTTTCGTTTGCCAATTTTGCATATTCATATGTAGGATCATTTATTATCTCCATAAATCTTAAATTCTTTAATTTAAGATTGTCATATGTCCATTTCCATATATGTAGGAATGGATGGTTTATACTCCAAAGCCATTCCTTTTCATCAGCCTCCCTGATTGTGTATTCAACTTCCTGGCTTATCCTTTCCTCACCGTCATGCTTTAAAATATGAGTAAGTCTGCCCGGCGTTCCAACACACCCAAATATATTGAAATGTCCCAAACTTGTTGTAATCTCAACCCCCGGTACAACCATAATTCTTGTATCAGGCCATCCTGTATGCAAAACATTGTGCTCTGTAGGGACATAAAAATCCATTCCCATTTTTTCCGCTTTTTTCATAGCATTTCTTGTTGTCTCTTTCCCATCAGACAACCTTGTATGCGTATGAAAATCTCCCTTATACCATCTGCTGTCTCTGCTGTAATTTCTGTCAAAATCAAAATCCTCATTTCCTATCCAGCACTGTTCTCCCACCGGCTCTTTAACCGAAGAAATATCATCAGAAACAGTCAGTTTAACATCGAAACTGTTTTCGCCAAGACACTGCATAACGTATTCTCTAAACGCACAAATAATAAATTTCCATCTGCCCATCGGAATCTCTCCCGCCGTCCCTCCAGCAGTAATATGCATTCCATCACGTCCTATAATAAGTGTTCTCGGACCATAGCCGATTTGTCTGCACATTCTAAATCTGCCATTGCTGTCCTTTACTATTATGTAACAAAGTAATGCGTACTCTTTTGGGATATTTATTTTTATGTTCATATTTTCCATGTGGGAATTGACTTCTACTGTTTTTTCCTGCCATATACTCCCATCTTTTTGAATATGATATATTAAAGTTTCCATTATGCTCCTCACTAACCTTGTATAATCAACTATTTCAATGTATTGTTACTGTTTACACCTGCGGTGCATCTGATAACAATGTATGTCCTTTCCCTTGACACAAACAAATCTTAACAAGCCAATGTAAAATTCATAACCATCTAACTGAAAAGTTTTTGTAAAAGAATGTAAAATATCTGTCATTGTCTCCAAAACACCGTCTGAATTTTATATGATTGCAGGTGCAATATATGTGGTATAATTAGATAACTTTAAATTTTAACTAAAACTATAAAAGAGGTGTAATATGGAAAACAGCGAAAAATACCTGAAACTGCTCTCGCAGAAATATCCTACAAAGCAGGCTGTGAGCAGTGAAATTATAAATTTAAGTGCCATTTGCAACCTGCCAAAAGGTACTGAACATTTTATGAGTGATATTCATGGCGAATATGAAGCATTCTGCCACATTTTAAATAACTGCTCAGGTGTTATACATGAAAAAGTTGATTTATTGTTTCGTGACACACTCAGCAGCATTGAGCGCCGTGAAATATGTACGCTTATTTATTATCCCAAAGAAAAACTCGAAATGCTCCATAAAGAGCACGAACTCCCCGAAGAATGGTACCGCATGATGCTTGGCAACCTTATTGAGATTGCCAAACTCCTCTCTTCAAAATACACACGCTCAAAAGTAAGAAAAGCCATGCCAAAGGAGTTTGCTTACATTATAGACGAGCTTCTGCATGTGCAGAAAGATGAAGATGACAATCAGGTTCGTTATCACAAAGTAATTCTTGATACAATATTAAATATCAATAATGGTGACGAATTTATTATTGCACTTGCAAACCTTATAAAAAGGCTTGCCGTAGACCATCTCCACATTGTCGGTGACATATTTGACCGTGGTCCATGCGCCGATATGATTCTTGATTTACTTATGGAACATCATTCTCTCGATATTGAATGGGGTAACCATGATATATTGTGGATGGGTGCCGCATGTGGAAATAAAGCATCGATAGCTAATGTAATAAGAAATAATCTAAAATATAACAATACAAGAATTCTCGAAAACGGATATGGAATAAGTCTTAGAAACCTTGCCCTTTTCGGCGAAAAAACATACAAAGACAAAGAGCCGATGGACGCCGCCTTAAAAGCAATATCTGTTATTTTATTTAAGCTTGAAGAACAGATAATAAAACGTCATCCCGAATATGAAATGAATGAAAGACTTCTTCTCTCAAAAATAAATTTAGATGATTTTACTGTACAGGGGAACTCTGTTATGCCGGACAGTTCTAATTCTATTTCAAATGATAATGCTGCAAATAAAGATAATAATGATACTAAAAATAAGTTTGTTTACAAATTATCTGATATTGATCTCCCTACTGTAAATCCTGACAATCCTTTGGAACTTACCGAGCAGGAAAATGCACTGATGGACGAACTTCAGGCAGCTTTTATCGGAAGCAGCCGTTTGCAGAAACATATTAAATTTTTATACGAAAAGGGCAGCATGTATAAAATTTTTAATAATAATCTTTTATATCATGGCTGTGTTCCGCTTGATGAATACGGAAACTTTGATGGTATCACACTTGACGGTGTTGTATATCAAGGCAAAAAATATCTTGATTATGCCGATAAAATGTCAAGACTTGCTTATCTTGACAATGATAACCAAAATGCCCTCGATTTTATGTGGTTTTTATGGGCAGGACATAAATCTCCGCTTTGCGGCCGTGTCATAAAAACTTTTGAAAGAAGTATGATAAAAGATGAAAAAACCTGGAATGAGCCTACAAATCCATACTATCGGTTTTATCATGATGAAAAGACCTGCAACATGATACTTCACGAATTCGGTCTTTTCTCGCCTGAGTCACATATTATAAACGGACATACCCCTGTCAAGACAATTGAAGGAGAATCACCTATAAGAGCAAACGGAAAACTTCTTGTTATAGATGGAGGTTTCAGTAAAGCATATCATGAAACAACCGGAATTGCCGGATACACTCTTATATTCAACTCACATGGAATGAGAATAAAGGCACATCATCCTTTTGAGAGTGTATATAAAGCACTTAGAGACAATAAAGATATTGATTCAGAATCTGAGATTGTCTACACGGCAACCCCAAGAATACTTGTCAAAGATACCGAAAACGGCAAAAAGATACATGATGAAATTGAAGATCTCAAGACGCTCTTAGACAGTGATATTGTGAATTAGAAGTTAATGTTTTTCATTGTCGGGAATTGTCTTGATGTACAGTACAAACTAAAAACAGATGCCATTTTAATCTAAGCATCTGTTTTTAGTTATTTTGAAATATATTTGTCTTTATTCTTTTGTCAAATTTACTTTTCCCCGATAACCTTTCCTGCTGCCACAGCTATCACAATAGTCACCGCCATATCAGGCAATGTATTTCCCACAGGTATATCCACTGTCATAAGATAACGATAAAGTATAAATCCTATCACCCATATAACAGCATTTGTTATATCAGCTTTCTTACTGCTTTTATCTGACTTTAATATAAAGTAATCTGCTATCTGTATAGCTATCATCGGTGCAAATACTGAACCGATAAGATACATAAAATCTGTTATATCATCCATAGGGAACAAAATAGCTGCCGCTGTTCCTATAACAGTCACTATTATACTTATAACCGAAGATTTTTTCGCTGTGAAAAAAACAGCTGTATTCTTCACTTCTCCTGTTATATCCATATTTTTTCCGGCTGATTTTGAAAAAATCGTTTCACTTGATATTCCTGCTGAATATGCATCAAGAAATGTTGTTGTTACAGTTGAAAATACTACTATTAAAAGTCCAACTATTCCAAGACCTGCCTTTACCATTATCTGTGCCACGTCACTTTCACCGGTAAATATGGCTGCACCCATTCCAATAATATACATCCAGCAGCTTACTATTCCATAAACAATTGTGCTTACAAGTGTTGCCTTTATAGGTTCCTTTGCTTCTTTTGTGTAATCACTTATCAAAGGAAGCCACGATAATGGCATTGCTACGGCAAGCTCAACCGCTGCTCCAAAGCTCATACTGTCACCTGATACTTTTACTCCTGATGCATCACTGAAAAATATAACTTTACACATTATTATAGTAAGAATAAATAATGCTGCCATTGCTATTGTATTTATTTTTCCAAGATTTGTTATTCCAATCACAATCCATAAAATAATAAGTGCTCCAATCACAAGGCACCATACCCAATTTCCCGTATTAAATATCCCGTTTGCTGCCAGTGCGCCGTCATAAATCATAATTGAAGTCCAGCCTACAAGCTGAAGCACATTTAAAAATGCAAAAAATTTACTGCCGTCACTTCCAAAACTCATAGTAACCGTATCCATTGCACTTTTTCTTTCTTTTCCACCTATAACTCCGGCATAAAAAAGCATAAGGCATCCGATTATATGACCAATTATTACAGCAAGTATGCCCTTTCCAAAACCAAGCGGTGCAAATGCTGTTCCCGTAAGTATCTCTGCTATCGACAAACCTGCACCAAACCAGATAAGTCCATTTTCAAATAATGATGTTCTTCTTGTGTTTTCCATTTATTTCCTCTTTTCTATTTCATAAATTCATTATCACATGCAAATGCATGATTCATCGGTCCGCTTCCCTTTCCCAAATCAAGCATTGCCGCAAGTGCTCCCGAAATATAATCTTTTGCTCTAAGCACAGCATCATCAAGTTTATATCCTTTTGCCAGATTTGATGCAATTGCACTTGACAATGTACATCCTGTGCCATGAGTATTTGGATTATCTATTCTCTTTCCATTAAACCACTTATAGTCACCATTTCTATATAAAAGGTCATTGGCATCATTTATCTGATGACCTCCTTTCATAAGAACGGCACAATTAAACTTTTCACTTATATACTTTGCAGCCTCTATCATATCTTTTTCGTTCTCAATGCTCATGCCTGACAATACTTCGCCCTCAGGTATATTTGGTGTGAGAATTGTTGCAAGCGGAAGCAACTTTTCTTTCAATGTACTTATTGCATCATCGGTTATAAGCTTTGCCCCGCTTGTTGCGACCATTACCGGGTCGACTACTATATTGTCTGCCTTGTATTCAATAAGCTTATCCGCTATTTTTTCAATAAGTCCACTTGCCGATACCATGCCTATTTTTACCGCATCAGGATAAATATCTGTAAATATCTCATCCATCTGCTCTCCCAAAAACTCCGGTGTTACATCCATAATAGCCGTTACGCCTGTTGTATTCTGTGCCGTAAGAGCCGTTATGGCACTCATAGCATACACACCGTTGCTTATCATAGTCTTTATATCAGCCTGTATTCCTGCTCCACCGCTTGAATCACTGCCTGCTATTGTTAATGCTGTTTTCAAATTTATGACCTCCTTTATTTTTCGTAAGTATGCTTTTGTCCTAAATTCAAATCCCGTTAAGATATAATGCACAAAAAAAGAATATACATAAATACCATGTACATTCTCAACATAAATCAATACAAATCAAATCTATACCGACAACTTCCTACGCTGGCATTATCCATCAGGTTATAAGGGTTAAGATACGCAATCTACTCTCAGCCTGTTTCGTGCACAAGCTCCCCTGCGTCAGCTATTATACATTAAGTTACAGATTAGTGCAAGAAGATTGTTTTTAGATTATTTACATATGTTATGTTTGGGGTTATAATACCTAAAAAAGGAGGGATTTTTATGGATATCGCAGCACTCTCTATGGGAATATCACAAGCAAATGTGATGAATAATGTTGAAACAGCAGTTCTGGCAAAGAGTCTTGATACTATGAAGGAAACCGGTGCAGGTCTTATTGATATGATGGATCGTTCCGTAATGGAAAGGTCTGTTAATCCGGACATCGGAGCAAATATTGATATTATGGTATAAAAGGGACGAATTGTCAAAAAGTGGCTGTAATGTAGTGGTGTACAAACAAGAATTTCGAAGAAATTCTTGCTAGGGCAAAGCGCAGGCTTTGCCCTTTTTTACTCATATACAATAATCACACCATCCGCCCTCATCAATCCCCATACAGCTGTTTCGTACCATAAGCTTTCCCTCAAGCTCCGTGCGGACTACACTTTTGTGTCCTCCACGCATACGGTCAACAAGAAGGTACAGTGCAAACTTGCCCATCTCTTCTTTCGGAAGTCTTACTGTTGTAAGCATAGGTCTTGTATACTGTGCTTCCTCAATATCATCACTGGCTATTATGGATGGAATATAATATCTGTTTTTATTTGTCTCAAGAAACTTTAACATTCCAATGGCAGTAATATCGTTTGCACAATATATTCCCGTTGGTCTTTCCTCTGACTGCATAAATTTCTGCATAGCCGCAAATCCTTCTGCCTCTGTCTGCCCCGTCTGTACTATATAATCCGCTTCCGGGTCAATATCATGTCTGTGCAGTGCCTCAAGATACCCTCTGTATCTCGCCTCATTATAACAGTCACCCACATAACCTATACTGGTATGTCCGAGTGATATAAGATATTCTACAGCCATCATTGCAACTTTCTTTCCGTCACACAAGACCTCATCAACTTCATAATTCGTAGAATTTCGATTTACTGAAACTACATTTTTAAATTTCTTATTAAGTTTTTTTAACGCTTCTTTATTACATTTTCCAATAATTATAAGACCGTCACATTTCTGCTCCATCTCATCATACATTTCATCAACCAGCAGACTAATATCTTCGTGTCTACATTTTTTGTCATTTGAAAAAATTGGCATATACCATACCTTTGTCAATATCGCAACCTGTTTATGTATCTCACTTTCTATCACACGCAGCAGCTCATTAAAAAACGGGTCTGCTGTCGCCTTTTCCATTCGTGTCATAAGTACACCGACATAGTAGACCTTTTCTTCTTTTTCTTTAAGCCCCATTTTCAAATTGCGTGCAGCAGTATTGGGCGTATAATTAAGCTCAATTGCAATCTTCCAAATTTTATCACGTACTTCAGGAGATGAGCATTTATAATTCGGATTGTTAAGTACGCGTGAAACAGTCGAAGCTGAAACCCCCGCTCTTTCTGCTATTTTTTTAATTGACATGATTCTTCCCTTTCTGTTTTCCAGTCCAACAAACAATTGATATTTCTATTAAATCGGATTTTTTACCATTTTCAATCCATAAATATTTTTATCTTGCTTTATATTTTAGTATTGCTTCTGTCACAGAACAATACTAAATTACGAAATCGTTTTCACGCCTTCAAAGTCCTATAACATATGCTCATTGTCACATAGCCTGACAGCTAATGGCAAGTGCATTCTTTTTTCGTTCATATTTATTAACATATCTTTCACAATTAAAACATTACAGGTTCACACTTGAACGTTATTATAAAACCATCAAATGAAACGAAATCATTTGATAAGTGCTTAAATTTTTTTCATACCTTCTCCAAACAATCAAGCTTAAGCTTGATTGTTATAACCTTTTATGGTTATTACAAAGAACTGCTTCTCCAGCGGTTCTTTTTTTTGCACATCTATGTGTACTGCTGCTGATATTCTGCAAATATTCTTATATAAACCAAAAAGCTGCCTATGCGTAAAAAAGGGCACTGCCTGCGCTAGTACACCACTACATTACAGCAATTTCCTATTCCATAAAAAAGGGCAAAACCAGCATTTTGCCCTCCAAGAATTGCTTTGCAATTCTTGTTGATTTTCCTCTATGTTACGAGCATTTTCCTATTCCATAAAAAATGCCGCTCTGTGAATTTTAGTCCACAAAAGCGGCAGTCATTGATTTGTTCTTAATTTATTAATCCCAATTTCTTTAATGTACGAAAATATTCTTTTCTAAAAGTATTCCTACAGGAATATATACTTACAAACGAACAATACGGCAAGTATATACATCAAAGGTTTTACTTTCTTTGCTTTTCCACAAAATACATTGATAACAACATATGAGATAACACCGAGTGCAATTCCCTCTGAAATGCTATACATAAGCGGCATTGCAAGAAGTGCAAGGTATGCAGGTACCGATTCTGTAAGGTCTGTAAAATCTACACTTATTATTGAAGATATCATAAGGAAACCAACGAATATAAGTGCCGGTGCTGTTGCAAACGATGGAATTGCCGTAAATATAGGTGCAAATATGATTGCAAGTAAAAACATGATTCCTGTTACGGCTGCTGAAAGACCTGTACGTCCTCCTGCAAGTACACCTGCTGATGACTCTACATATGTTGTTGTTGTTGATGTTCCAAGAACTGCACCAACTGATGTTGCAATGGCATCTGCAAGAAGTGCCGGTTTAATTCTAGGAAGCTTTTCATTCTCATCAAGCATTCCTGCCTTTGTAGAAACACCGATAAGTGTTCCGAGAGTATCAAAAATATCAACAAAAAGGAATGCGAAAAGAACAACGATAAAATCGAGTATCTTAATTTTTGAAAAATCTGCTTTAAAGCACTGGCCAAAAGTATCACCGATTGCTGTAATGTCAATCATTTTAAATGTCGGATATAATGAATAAAATCCGGTATCAGGATTTGGAACATAAATTCCTACAAGCTGACAGAGCATTCCAAGAACCCATGTGCTTAATATTCCGATAAGAATAGAGCCCTTAACATTCTTTGCATAAAGAATAACTGTTATAAATAATCCGATAAGTGCAAGCAATGCACCGATTCCTACTGTATGGAAATCTTTTGTAAATCTTACATAAGTAAGAAGTGTTGAACTGTCTGCTACTACAATCTTTGCTCCCTGAAGACCGATAAATGCGATAAATAATCCGATACCTGCACTTACTCCTTTTTTGAGTCCTGAAGGAATAGCATTAAAAATAGCTTCACGCACATTTGTAAGTGAAAGTATGATAAATACAAGACCTTCCACAAATACTGCAAGAAGTGCAACTTTCCATGAATAACCCATATTTGCACATACTGTTCCTGCCATATAAGCATTAAGCCCCATACCAGGTGCAAGTGCAAATGGATAATTTGCAAGAAGTGCCATAGCCATACATCCTATAAATGAAGCGAGTGATGTAGCTAAAAGTACAGCATCACGATTCATTCCCGTACTACTTAAGATATTAGGATTTACGGCAAGTATATATGCCATAGCCATAAATGTTGTAAGACCGGCTATTATCTCAGTCTTTACATTTGTATTATTTTCATCCAATTTAAATAATTTGTTTAACATAAGTAATTATGTCTCCTTTTTCGTATGTTTGTCACTATTAAAATATATCACAGTGTTTTCCGTACCCTATTACAGCTACTGTTTACACCTCACTCTTTTTTATCAACACACAAAGGATTTATTTTCCTTCATATGTAATAAGTGATGTAACATCATACTTCGCAAGTTTTTCTCTGCCTTTAAGACCCGCAAGTTCGAGTAAGAATAAAATCTTTACTACTTCACCGCCAAGTTCTTCAACAAGACCTGCACATGCTTCGATAGTTCCGCCCGTTGCGATAAGATCATCCACAAGTAAAACCTTCTGACCAGGCTTTATTGCATCTTTGTGAATTTCAATCTCTGCTGTGCCATACTCCAGAGCATACGATGCCGTAACCGTCTCACATGGAAGTTTTCCCTTTTTGCGGCATGGTACAAATCCCTTACCGAGAGCATAAGCAATAGGCATACCAAAGATAAAACCTCTTGACTCAGTTCCTACTACAACATCAAAATCAACGTCCTTAACAGCCTCAATCATTGAATCAATGGCAAGTTTGAGCCCGTCCGGATCCTGAATTACAGATGTAATATCTCGAAACATAACTCCCTCACTCGGAAAATCAGGAATACATCTGACATAATCCTCTAATTTCTTCATTGTATATATGTCCTCCTTATTAATTATAAGATACTGTCACCTCTTTTATGAGGAGACTTTGCATTACTGTTCACATTTTCATCTTAAGAACAGCATAATTGATTCTTCATGCACAATCTTATTTATTATATCAAAAATAAATGATATTCTCAATATGGCTGCTACTATTCTTTTTACGTTTTATAACAGCGCATACGTCAAAAATATCAATAATACTTCAGCCTGCTCAGTTTTTGCTGATTATCTTTCTAAACATATTTTTTCCAACATTTCCTCAGCAAATACTTTTTTGCCGGGCATTTCACATATCTTACCATTATCATCTGCCAATTTAAATCTGTTCATAAACCCTTTAGGCACTATCCCCTCATCAGCACATTTTACCATTGGTATGTCAAATTCACTGTCACCTGCTGCCACAACCTTGCCAACACATTTTCCCAAATACCCTCTAAATCTTTTAACTGCCGTTCCCTTATCAAGATTTTTTGGAACCACATACACTTTTATTCCATTGTTAAAAACATCAACAAGCGACAAATTCAACTTACTTCTAAGCCTGCAGACAACCGTTTCCGGTTCATCACATTTGGTAAACACAAACAATTCCTCAATAAATCTCACTTCAAATTTTCTTAACTCTTCGTTTTCAAGGTATAAAACAGCCTTAAAAAGTTCATCCACACTGTTTGAAATAAGATTTTTAGAAACTTTATACCACTCTTCATCCCTCTTTCCATCAACCAGCAACACTCCTCCGTTACAGACAAGTGCATATTTTATCAATCCTATTCCGAGAAAAATTCTTTCATACTGCTCTTTTGTTCTTGTTGTCGTAGGCACTATAAGAAATTCCTTATTCACTTCACCCAAAAGTTCAAATGTCCTCTCAGTTATATATGAAATCTCCCTGCCATTGTATAATTCTACATTTATCTTTTCTCTGCCAATATCATGTTTGTATGAATATATCAACGTATTATCCATATCAATATTTAATATTTTCATTTTTCCATTTAAACCTCGCATAAAATAGCCACTATTATTGATAGTTATCTAAACAAATTAAATTTCATAACATAAACAACAATAAACACAATCACATATACAACAGGTATTCCACGCCACATTACCTTAAAATCCTGACTGCTCATTGTCATATGCAGTATAACAGAAATAAATACATACCATAACAGAACCATCTGCCACATTACAAGAGCTGTGCATGACATATAATAATAAATGCCCGCACTTGTCAATGCTCCGCAAAATACAGGGGCTATTGAAGCCATTGTCTGTTGAATTGCCGCCATTATTACATTTCCTCTTGTCACATACTGAACATATCCAAGCCTGTCACCATCAGGATGAAAAAATACTATCTTAGTAACTTTTGCTCCCGTAAGTGTTGCAAGCAGTGCATGAGACAACTCATGATGAAAAACACCTATAAACGTAAGTCTGTTAAATATAAAGTATGTAATTTCATTTCCGAGAAATGATGCCGTTATTGAATATAAAAGTTTTACTATTTGTTCTATAACAAAGCCTGCAACTGGTATCACAAACGTCAATACCAATGCCGTTAAAAAATAGTTTACATATATATTGTCCATATTATTCCTCATTTCCACTCTAAAAAATGGCAAAACCAGCGTTTTGCCCTCCAAGAATTGCTTCGCAATTCTCGTTGGCTTTCCGCTATGTTACGAGCATTTTCCTATTCCATAAAAACATAAGGTGCAGCACATTTGGCACCACACCTTATAAATTTAAATTTTTATCCTTTGCTCTAAAATCGTCCAATTTTCTAAAAGACTTAAAACTTATTTATTTTCTTACAACAGCCTTTCTTATCATATCAACAGGGATGATAAGTATTGCAAGTACCATTGACACAAGAAGTGCTTTTACACTTAACATAGTTGTATCAAATACAGGTCCGCCAATCTGAATTATAATTGTCTGCAACACAAATATAGACCCCATTACAAGACCAAAGTTCTTATTCTCACTGATGTGCTCAAAGAGATTAAATCTCTCAGACCTTGTATTTAAACTGTTAAATATTATTGAATAGATAAAGAATGCAAACATAAATGTCTTTTCATATAAATCCGGATTTTTGCATCCCTCAGGCATTACAAATGAAGTTATACCACCCACATTTTCAAGAATCAGAATTGAACCTAGTGTTATAAATATAGCACTTACTCCGATTGCAGACTTAATATAACTCGTGAGAATATTGTCTGTTCTCTTTGCCGGTTTTTCATTCATATATCTGTCAAGTATAGGCTCACCGCCAAATGCCATTGCTGCAAGTGTATCCATTATAAGATTTATCCATAAAATCTGAACAATCGAAAATGGCTCTGTCCATCCAAGTATAGGTGCAAGGATGTTTATAAGAAGTGTACTGATATTTACAGTAAGCTGGAAAATAAGGAATTTACCAACTGACTTAGCCATTGTTCTACTGTTAAGTACACAGTCTTTAATAGAAGTAAGGCTGTTATTAAGTATTACTACATCTCCTGCTTCCTGTGCAACTGCTGTACCATCACCCATGGCAAAACCTATGTCTGCCTGCTTTAATGCAGGTGCATCATTTACACCGTCACCGGTCATACCACAGACATTTTCAAGCTGCTGTGCAATCGATACCAGACGTTTCTTATCGAGCGGTTTAGCACGGCTTACAACTTTAAGATGCGGAAGTTCTTTCTTGAGTTCTTCATCTGACATCTTTTCAAGTTCTTCATGTGTAAGAACAACGTCGTTCTTCTCATCCACAAGAATTCCAGCTTCTTTTGCGATAGCTGTCGCTGTTTCTTCTGCGTCACCCGTAACCATAACAACCTGTATTCCGGCACGGTTAAGCACTTCAACAGTCTCAATTGCATCTTTTCTTACATTGTCTCTGAGACATAAAACTGCAAGAAGTATCTTTTTGCCATCTGCAATTTTTGCAACAGATAAAAGCTTCATTGTTCTCTCAGCTTCAACCATCATCTGTTTTTCAACTTTTTCCTTGTCAGCAGTGCTAAATTCTTTCAAACTGCCATCTGCAGTCATATAATGAGTTACCTCATCGATAATCTGCTCCGTAGCACCTTTCCAGTAAACAACACCATCTGTAAGTTCCACGGTAGCACATTTCTTTTCAGAATCAAATCCATTGTTCTCTTTGATTTTTTTCTCTATCTCACCCTCATCAATCTTAACATTGTTGGAAAGAGCATAAGTAAGAAGTGCTCTATCCATGTTGTTACTTCCGATTGCCTTTCCTTCTGAAACCTTGGCAAGATTGTTCAATGTGATAGCGTCAATAAAGTCTTCATTTAAAAGCTTATCTGTTATCTCACCGTCACCTGTAATAAACTCTACTAAAGAAAGATTTCCCTCTGTAATTGTTCCTGTTTTATCACTGAACAAAAGATTCATATAAGCGGAATCTGAAAATGCAGCCTTATGGCTTACAAGAATATTCTTTTTGTACATTGATTCCGTATTCATCGACTGAACAAGGCTGTTCATCATAGGAAGTCCTTCAGGCACAGCCATGATAACTATTGATGCCATAAGCATTACAGCCTCTGCCACAAGCAGTATTACAAATACAGGAGTGATTGTCTCATCGGCTCTTACAATATTTAAAACAACCTGTAAAACACCAGCGATAGCTGCTGCTGAAACACCAAGCTTACCGATACCTGCTGCTACTACCTCAAGTTTAAGACTTGAAGTATCTTTTCTTTCTTCCTCTTCGTTGTCTGTCAAAGCCTTGTTAATTTTTCCAAGTTCAGAAGCATCACCGATAACAGTTGCCACCATATATGCTTCTCCGCTTGTTACAACAGAACCCATGAAAACTTTACTTGCTGATGAATAGTCAGTTGACTCAGCATCATCCATA
Source organism: uncultured Lachnospiraceae bacterium (assembly GCA_934320845.1). Classification (GTDB taxonomy): domain Bacteria; phylum Bacillota; class Clostridia; order Lachnospirales; family Lachnospiraceae; genus Butyribacter. Next base: position 24,180 of record CAKRFU010000006.1, on the reverse strand, counting down.
TTTTCTGCTGCCGACTTTGACTCGTCTCTTGACTCACCGTTTAATGCAGCCTGCGAAACCTTAACATGTCCATCAAAAATAAGTCCGTCAACCGGTACTTTATCCCCCGCCTGAATAAGTATTGTATCACCTTTTACAATATCATTGGTAGGTATTTTCAAAAGTTTTCCGTCTCTTACAACCTTTGCAAAAGTTTTACTGTACTCTTCCTGTAAAGCTTCACTTCTTGAACTGTTTCTGTACTCTGACAATGTAGAAAAGCCTGTTGCAAGTGCTATCGCAAGAATAATACTTACGATTTCAATAGCATCATTTCCACCTGATATAGCAGGGAAAATCACCCCCAGTACTGCAAGTACAATTTTAAGTAAAAGTGCAAAACATAAAACCTTAATCCAAATGTCGTCAAATGCACCTATAAACATAGACCATAACGATTCCTGCTCTTTTTTTGCAAGCTCATTTGTTCCGAATTCTGCTTTGCTCTTTGCCGCCTGTTCACCGGACAATCCTTTTTTAAGGCTGTCTTTTTTCATTATTTCACTCATAATTAGGAAATTACCTCTCTTTTTCATGATTAATATGCTTTTTTATCAATAATGTCTGCAAAGTTCACCGATATTTGTATCTGTAGTTCCCTGACCGATAGCATTGAACTTCCATTCACCATTGTGTCTGTAAATCTCACCAAATATCATAGCTGTCATTCCTGAATAATTCTCAGAAAGATTGTATTTACACAATTCTCTGTTTGTCTTTCCGTCAATAATCCTTATGAATGCATTTTTTATCATTCCAAATTCCTGTTTTCTCTTTATACAGTCATAAATATTAACGACTATGACTATTCTGTCATAGTCTGCCGGAACTTTTGATAAATCAATAAGAATCTGCTCATCATCTCCATCACCGTCACCTGTAAGATTATCACCCATATGTCTTACTGTTCCCGATTTGTGCTCAAGATTTCCGAAATAAACTACATCACTTTTATCGCAAAATTTGCCATCCTTTAAAAGAATTGCAGTAGCATCACAGTCAATATCTGCCGGTCCTGTACCGAGCAGTGAAGAAAAAAAACCTTTCTTTCCTGTCTCTGCCGCATCCCATCCAAGACCTACAAGAACATTGGAAAGACCTGCACTTTCTTTTGTGAGACTAACTTTTTGTCCCTTTTTTAAACTGATTGACATACCGTTTTCCTCCCTATAATCTATTCTATTATTCAACATCAACGCCGTAGTTTGCGCATAATGCAGCAAGCCCGCCCTGATATCCGCTTCCTATTGCATTGAACTTCCATTCATTGTTATTCTTATATAACTCTCCAAATACAACGGCTGTCTCAATCGAAAAGTCCTCACCGAGGTCATATCTTAACATCTCCTCGCCTGTCTCTTCGTTGTAAATTCTTATAAATGCATTATTTACCTGCCCAAAATTCTGTCTTCTCTGTTCAGGCTCATATATTGTGGCAGTAAATGCAATCTTTGTGACATTTGCAGGAACCTGTGTAAGGTCTATTTTAATCTGCTCATCATCCCCATCACCTTCACCTGTGAGATTGTCTCCCATATGCTGTACTGAACCTGACGGGTGAGTGAGATTTCCATAGAATACAAAATCTTCTGCCTTTGCTACTTTTCCTGAATCACCGAGCATAAAAGCAGCTGCATCAAGGTCAAAATCTCCACCTGTATCAAACTGATTTACATCCCATCCAAGACCCACTACAACCTTTTTTAGTCCCGGATTTCCTTTTGTAAGACTAACTTTCTGTCCTTTTTGTAAACTTATTGGCATTATATATCTTCCTCCTTAATTTTTAAGCTACTTCTATTCCATAATGTTCGCAAAGTGCCGCAAGTCCCCCCTGAAATCCACTTCCTATTGCATTGAACTTCCACTCTCCGTTATGTCTGTAAATTTCTCCTACTACAACAGCTGTCTCAATTGAGAAATCTTCCCCGAGATCATACCTGATAATCTCCTCATTTGTATCAACATTAACAAGTCTTATATATGCATTTGAAACCTGTCCAAAATTCTGTCTTCTTACCTCTGCATCATAGATTGTTACCGTAAATGCAATCTTATCAATATTTGAAGGTATATCGGCAAGATTTACTTCTATCTGCTCATCATCACCGTCACCCTCTCCTGTAAGATTATCTCCCATATGTTTTATGGATCCTGAAGGATGCTCAAGATTTCCATAAAATACAAACTCCTTTTCTGTAAGACACTTACCGTTTGAGCCAAGCATAAATGCGGCTGCATCAAGGTCAAAGTCTGCTCCTGAATCAAATGCATTTACATCCCATCCAAGACCTACCATAACATTTTTAAGTCCCGGGTTTCCTTTTGTAAGATCAACTTTCTGTCCTTTTGATAAATTAATTGGCATAATATATTTCCTCCTTTACTTTAGTATGATGTATCATTGATACACTACACTAGCGCTTAACTGTTCCACCATAAGTCTGCATAAATTCTTTCTTTATCTCATCAAGTCTGGCTGCATCGTCAATACGCTGTTTTCTTGCATTTTCCTGAATTGTTCTTGTCTCATCAATGCCGTTAACAATTGTTCTCCATGTTTTTTCAAGTGTCTCAATCTTTATAGAACTTCCCGAAGCAAGTTTTGCTGTCATCTTTGACTGCTCAACTGTATTTTGGGCATTCTTTATAAGCATCTCATTTGTCTTTTTATCAAGCTCAGCCATTGATTCAGCCTGAATTTTTTGTCTCTTGAGCATAATAGCCTGTGCAAGAGCCTGTTTAAATACAGGAAGTGTAACGATAAATGCAGAATTAATCTTTCTCACAAGGTTCATATTACTGAATTCCATTGTTTTAATCATTGGAATTGACTGCATTGCGACATTCTCTGCTGTTCTTAAATCCTGTGTTCTCTGCTCAAGCATCATAAGGGCATTATTAAGACTTGCAAGCTCAAGCTGTATCGCATTGTCAGCAGTATTTTCATAATCCTGCTGTCTCTGAGCTATGTATGCCTCAAGCTCCTTACATCCCTGCTCACCGGCAAGAATATACTTTACAAGCTGATGATAATAACCGACATTTGCATCAAACATCTGATTTAAATTTCTGTTCGACTGCTTTATCTCACTTTCATATTGTTTAAGCTGAACATATATCTTATCAACCTCATCACCCATTGTGTGATATTTCTGCAAAATCTTGTCGAGCTGCTTTTTCAAATTTCCAAAAAGCTTATTAAAAAGCCCCTTGTCTTCCTTTAACTCATCAATATCAAACTTTGACATAATCTTCGATAATGAGTTTAACATCTCACTTGACTCATCAAGCTGGCTCATACTCATGCTGTTAAGTACAATATCTGAAGCTTTTGAGACTTCTTCCGCCGCCTCAGCACCGAAAGAAACTATTGTCTCAAGATTGTTCACTTCTATTGTGCTGACCAAAGCATCCACCTCATCAGAGCCGACAAGCTCATTGCTCATCTGCTTTCTGTCTTCAACAATATCATATGCCTCAACTGTTTCAATCTCATTTTGTACCGGTGCCTGAACAACAGCCGGTTCCTTTTTTCCAAAATCAAGACCCATATTTTCCCTCCTTAAAAAACATTATATATCTTTTATGCTATACACTGTCATCCACGCCTGAAAAGTCTGTCACGCAATGATGTGTGTACACTTAACGGAATACTGTTCCAATTTGGTACTTGAAGATCATACATATAATCCCCAATCTGGTGTTCTTCCATAAGCTTCATATTAAAATAATTTTCCATATTGTACCCCGTAGGTACAAACAAAGCAACATCAAACCCAAGAAGATTTAAAAACGAGATGTATATTGTATCTTCCAGCGATATCATTTGGTCCGATGTATTTAAATAAATAAGTTTAGGATTTTTCTTTGTAAAATCAAATGCCTGCAACAACCTTGTCACTTCCTTAGGAAGATTTAGAGCCATTGCAACTATGGTATATTCTGTCCCATTTTCAAAAGTTCCCTTTATTGACTTTTGTTGCAACAAAAGCTCAATTTTATCCAGAATATGCTCCTGCATATCTTCACGAAGAAAACCATACTGATATGCCCTGTGATTTTTTATCACATTCCTGTGAAGTCTTCCATTTTTAAAAAATTCCGTAGCAAACATTTTCATCGGATTAGCATCCGTAGGTGAAATGTGTGGTGCCCTGTCAATCACCAATGTCTCAGGTGTCATAAGCTGTTTCAACATAACCCAGTATTCTTTTGTATTCCTGTCTTTCACACCTGAAAATTTTGAAAAAATAACCGGAATATTTACGATACCGGAAGCTATCGAAAAGCCCGGTCTGTATTTCAACTCCGTATCCCACAAAATCTTAATTTCTCTGTCCATAGTATGAAGTGATATAATGTTTGCCTTATCATACTGCTGATTTCTAAACAAAGTATCATCATTGTACATAAGAGTATCAAGTTCTCTCTCTGCATGATACGCAGCCGTACCAATATGCATACCTGCATTTTGCATCGGAAACTTATTTACATCAAGATAATCCGGATAATTTATCTCATACAATATCTTATCTTCAAGGCAGCACTTCTTTCCTGCATTTGGACACAATATCAGAACATCTGTCTTTGTCCTTGCAAGAAAACGCATAAACAGCGCCTCATTTTCATCACTGCACCCTCCCATGTATATAAAACATGATACCATCTCATCATTTAATCCCTTAAATAACGCTGTCTGATATCTTTTTATAAAGCAGAGCAGATAAACTGCCTTATTCAAAATTTTATTTATATTTGTTGTATTAGTATTCTGTCCAAGCCTATTAGCCTCATCCAAAATAACATCAGCAAAAGCACTGACCAAAAACTCCCTTACACTCGGTCTTTCAGGAAACTGAATATTAATCTGAAGCTCCTTTATAAGCTGATATACATTCCTATAGTTTCCTCTTTTTATCTTTGCTATCTCATCTGTATCAGGCTTAGGTATATTTTCACTTACAACAACAACATTTCTTTTCATTCCTTTGAGTGAAAGATAAAACTGATAGAGTTCATTCTCGTATGTAAGTTTATCCCACACACCATTTATCCTGATATAGCAGTTATAAAACAAATTTTTCTCATCTGCATAACAGTTATCTGACGTATTTTCAAAACCATTTTGTTCTAAAGCATTTCCTGTCTGCAAATTATTTTTTAATTCATTAAATTTGTTTTTTCTGACCGAAACAGGCTGTAAGAAATCATCAATTCCTTTTCCCTCAATCCAAACATTTGTACAATTTAGTGTATGCTTTTTAGGCTCTGAAGAATTCATATTATTCCGATTTTTCAAATCATTTTTATACATAAGTTTTTTTATGCTAAAATCCTTTTCAAACGGAACCATGTCCGTATCTTCATATTCAAATGACTTTTCAAGTGATATATCCACCTTGAGATATGCATCATCTCCCTGTGGCTGTACAAAAACAACATCACATCCTGCGTCAGCTAAAATATTTATAAGCATAAACTCATATCCGACAATATCCCCGATAAACAAAATCTTAGGTATATTCTCGCCATTCATCTGATTTACAACACTCTCAAATTTATAGTAAAGCCAGCACATAAATTTAATATATGCATTTTTAAGCATATTTTCATTTTTGCCTTTTTTTCTAAGTTCATCAAGCACATCATATATTGCTCCGGCAATATTTTCCCGCTGGAACATTCCCATTCTTGGAAGCCACTTTTTCAAAGCAGTAGAGATAAATCCCATACTCATTTGAAAATCTAATCCCATAATTTCTTCATAATACGAAAGATTACTCTCGGTGGGATTTCCGATTTTCCCCTCAATGACAACCCCCGACTTTCTTGCTTCATTATAATATTTATAAATAAACTGTTCTATTTTTTCTGATGTTTTATTAAAACGATAAAAATAAACACCCTTTTCATTACGTCCGCTAAGCGGAACGAAAAAATCATTAAGGCTTTGAAGCTTTATATGTTTTAATGTCAATTTACTCACCTCAATATTTGCTGCCTTTGTACCTGTTCATTACAATTCCAAGCACCGAACCAACTACACCGCCGACTATATGCGTCAGATTTGATACATTATCATTGATAAAAATCCCATCTCTTATCTGACCCCCGATGTAAATAACCGCCACAAGAATAAACGTAAGCGGAATTTTTCCATCCTCTATACTCGTCATACTTGCAAGCAGTATAAATGCAAAAACAATGCCGCTTGCACCCATAAGTGCCACACCCGGAAAGAATATAAAATGAATAACTCCCGTGACAAAAGCCGTAACTAAAATTACAATCAATGTGTCTGCTGAGCCGTACTTTTCTTCAAGTAACGGACCTACCACAAGGATCATCATAATATTTCCTATAAAATGCTCCCAGTTCGCATGACCCAGAACATGACCGAAAAATCTAAAATAAGTCAATGGATCTGTAAATGACGATCTATAGACACAAAAAAACAAATTATCTGAAACACCGCCTGTAAGATACCCAAGCCCCAGCACTAAAAGGCATATAATCGAAAATATCAATATAACAGGTGAGTTAAACGAAATCCTTATGCCTCTGTTTTCTTTACTCATTTATCCCCCTCAAAATAAATTAATTTTTACAATTTCTATGCGAAAACATACAATTTTCAGCCATCTTTTACCATTTTACCATAAGGATATTTAATATACAAGAAAGATTAAACTTTTAAGAAAAATGTTATAAATTCATAATTAATAAATTTAATTACTTAATTTCCGCTTAATTTTCGACTACTTTTTTATCTTAAATTATGCTATTATAAAAATATGATATGAATATAAGGAGTATTAATGGGGTATGAAAAATAATTCAATTTATTACAGTGTTGGTGCATTACTATATAGTCCTGCTGACAAGAAAGATCTGGCAGAATACATTATTTCGGAAAAATTCGGTTCTAAATATTCACTTGCTCTGTGCCTTGAAGATACAATAAATGATAATTTCGTAAAAGAAGCTGAGATGCAGCTTGTTATGACAATAAACAATATCTACAACGAATTGCAAACAAATAAATCATTTTTCCTTCCTAAAATTTTTATCAGAATACGAAACCCTAAACAAATCATATTTCTTGATAATCAGCTTGGCGACAGCAATGAGATAATAACAGGTTACATAATTCCAAAATTTTGTATTAATAATGCAGATATTTATATAGAAGAAATTCAAAAACTAAATTCCGTACACAACCACTCAAAATACTTTATGCCAATATATGAAAATGACTCAATAGTAAATCTTAAATACCGATACGACAATCTATACACATTAAAAGATAAACTTGATTCTGTAGAAAAATACGTTTTAAATATCAGAGTCGGTGGCAATGATTTATCACATCTTTTCGGTTTTAGACGGGAATATAATGAATCAATACATCAAATATCACCTATTGCAAATATATTTTCTGATATTGTAACCGTTTATGGAACAGATTATATAATCTCAGGTCCTGTTTACGAATATTATTCAGGAAATGACTGGAAAACAGGTCTGAAAAAAGAAATAAATGATGACAAACTCTGTGGTTTTACCGGAAAAACCGTTATACATCCAAATCAGATTTCTGTCGTAAATAATGAATATAAGGTATCCCAAAAGAATTATAATGATGCACTAGAAATAATAAATTGGGATACAAAAAACAGTTCTCTCGTCTCAGGAAACCTCACAAGAGAACGTATGAATGAATACAAAACTCATTTTAACTGGGCACAGAAAATATTATATCTTGCCGAAAACTACGGTATCAAACAGCTTTCAAATATCTGAAAGCTGTTTGATAATACCGCAGCACTTATAATTATTCATTGGATAATACTCAATCGGTACGTTTTTTTCCTCAGCTAATCTTATAAGATGGCTCAATTCTTTTGAATCCTTATATTTTTCATCGATAAGGACTTTCCACGGAACACGCCTTAAGAGCACCCTTGTTGCCTCACCAATACCCGGCTTTATAAAGTTTATATCATCTACCCCAAACTTAACTGCTATTTTTCTTACCTCGTCTATTCCTTTTATATTCCCTTTATTATCTGTTTTTTCTTCATTATCAATAACAAAATAACTTTCAATTGTCTCTATAAATTGATATGACAAATCTGCATTTTTCAAATCACCATAATAAACAGCACCATGAAAATCATTCTCTCCAATAATATCGCTTCTCAGAAAAGTTCTGCTGATAAGCCCCGACACCGTACTGTTAAGACATGAACTTGGTATCAAAATATCATCATGTGTCCCGCAAAGCTCAGTGACATTTGCCGGATCAGCAATAACGGCAATATCATCTAAAACACCATCATACTGAACAACATCCTTCTTTAATTCATTTAAAATAGCTCCTTTTCCAATCCAGCCATCAACAAAAAGAAGCTGCTTCGCTTCGTATCTTTCAAGAAGATACTTCATAGCATTATCATCAATTCCTCTTCCCCTTATAATTGAAATAGAATAGTGCGGCACATCTATATCATACTTAAATTTAATATACCTCTTAATCAAAATCCCAATAGGAATCCCCGCTCTTGCAAGTGATACAAGAACCACATTTTTCCCTTTCGCATTTACTATCTTATCTGCCACAACACCAACTGCCCTTGCAACAGGCTCAGAATAAACCTTTAAAACTTCATAATAAGTTTCCATGTATTTTTCAGTCGGAACATATTCTATCGGAAGCATCTCACTATAATGCTTTCCCGATTGAATAAGCCTCTCCCTCTCTTTTGTCGGCTGTGGCTCTACAAGTCCTGTTATATCCTTTAGCAGTAAAATCACATCTTCTTCTTTATACGAACTTATCAATATCTTTCCTCCCTCAACCTCTGAATCGACGATACTATTTAACATCTTAAAATCTATTATCTTTCCCTCAAACTCCAAATTACATACATCAATTCAATACAATAGACTAAATCCATTTAATAAGATAGATGTCCTCATTTTTCTTTTTCAATGCATTCACAAGCGAATTTACTCCATTATTTCCATCATAATGTGAGTCAGTTAAAATCAACACCTTATCATACGAATCCAAATCATAAATAAAAGTCTTTCTTTTATCATCATATAAGCTGCACAGCTCATATCTTTCGTGAACAGGATATGTATCAAAATCCTTAAACCGACAAACTTCAATAGGACTTCTCGTTGTCGAATGACTTCTAACTCTGCATCCGATTTTTTCAATGCAGGAACCTATAAAAAGTGCAGGATACATAAACTCTTCCGTCCCTATCACCAGAACACTGCTCCCAGCTTCAAAAGAAATCTCATTATGAATATCATCCCACAATTTCAGACAGTGTTCCTGATACTCCTTTGAATCGACAACTCTTCTTGAATTTATCCAGCCTGTAAACTCGTATCGTTTCACCTCAAATTTTTTTGTGGTATCACACACTATATATTTTCCATCTGTATTATAACTATCAGCAATCTCACTAAATTTACTATTATCTATTTTCACAAGATAATGTACATTTATTCCACGTTCCTCATATAAACTCAGATTATCAACTGACATTCCATTCAAGATTGAAGCGACAGAAAACTTTAAGTTACAAGACAAATCATTTTTTCCTTCAGTGTATCTGCCCTCCATAATGTTTACTATATTTAATATGGTATTTCCTGTCGTAACCTCATCCTCAATAAATATAATACGGTCAACTCCCCCAACGATTTTATCAATATCTTCCCTGACAAGTTTTTGTTCAGTTGCATGACTATGGGATTCCGAAAAAAACAGATAACTCACTCCCGGAACAATTTCTCTCGTTGTCTGAATATAATATGCTCCAAGTTTTATCGCAGCCTCAGCACCTATTGCCGTTGCCGTCTCGGAAAATCCAATCAAAAGCAGTTTTTCTCCCGAATACTCTTTCTCTATAATCTCTGCCAATGCATCAAACATACTCAAAGCTTCACTCGGCGAAACCGGAATATGCTTTCCCTGAAGTCTGTTAACAACCAGATAATTCCTTTTCTTATTGTTTTCTCTTTTGCCGATACGAACTAAATCACTTTCCAGATACATCTTCCCCTCCAACAGTTCTCTTTTTTAATTTATTTACATTTTTGAAATTCTTTATAACTTACAACATTATTTACACAATCCCTCCATAATTTTACTCCAAAATATTCCAATAAAAATTCAGGAAATGCACTTAATATAAATACTCTGTTATTTAAAATTTCTATTTTCTCATATTTATAAATTTCAAATGGACTTATCATTTTCACATACTGCTCATAAGAAATAACACTTTTATAATTCATAAGGCATGAAATGCGCATTACAAATACATCAATCACTTCTTTCCAAATCGGATAATTATACAGCTTAAATTGAGGATATATAGCTCTTATTGCAGATATAGTTTTATAATTACAAATTTCGTCTATCTTAATATAACAATTATCCCTTTTTCCGCATCTTCCTTCCTCAAAATCTCTAAGTGCTTCTACCATAGGATAACTAATATATAATTTTCCATTCTCCGTCTCATTATCAAAGCCAACTAGCATTTGTTCTATAACATTATTAATATCATCAACCTCACCTAGATTCTCCTGATGTCCATCATAATCAAAAAAAAGATATATTTCTGAAAAATCATTTCTTTTTAACCCTAAAAGTTGTCTCTCAATTTTTTCATTTGCTTCTCTTAATATTTCAATAATATCTGTTTCAAAATCATCCTCTTTTAATCTTTTCCAAAGCATATATATATTTTGACCTGCTGGAAGTGTAATAACTTTAAATTTAGCATGTTTTAAAAAAACTTTTGATATATTATCAATAATAAGAGGTTCTCTTGCTTCACCTTCAACTATAAATAATTTATAATCCTTATCATTCATTAAATGCACCTGCCTTATACATTTTCTGAAGGTTGTGTGCAAATCGTAATTCCTTCTCTGTCAATTCTGATATTGGCTTAATCTTATTGTCATTTAAAATATAATAACAATCCGGTCGCAACAAATCATTACTCATAAGGTCTGTATTATGCGTTGTGGTAAAGATTTGTACACCATCAATCTCTTTTAGGCATTTTTCAACATTTTCTGATAACTCAAAGTGATAAAATGCATCAAACTCATCAATAAATACAAATGATGCCTCATGCATCTTTATATACCAATAATAGAAAAGCGCAAGTGACCTTGTTCCCGTAGAAGCTACCTTAAAAAAATCCACATCTTGATTTTCAAAATGACAATAAATTGCTTTCCTGCCATCAACTTCACAAGAATATAAATTATAAATAATACCATTATCTTTTAAAAATTCCTGAAATTCACCTGTTTTCTCACTATTTACTATTCCTTCTGCCACACTCTCACTTCCATTTATAAATCCTTCATATCCCCTACTATCTAACGAATAGAACAACAGCATATGTTCAACAAAATGCATAAATTTTTTAAATATCTGATTCTCTATATTATCATCCAATATGCTGTTATTATTTACATATTTAACTCTTGATATTGGACTCTCATTTTTAATAGTAACATTTAATGTAGCAGAACCTTCCAGGCAAGTAAATCCTTCAGCACTAATGAAGTCATAATATATAACTTCCCTATCATCAATAACCAAACTCTCTTCTCGTAGTGTACTTACATCTTTTTTTTGGTATTTGTAGATTACCTCATGTCCATCAAAATCAAAAATATATTCAAATTCTGCAAATGACTTTTTACCACTCATGTTTAAATATAAATCATAACTTTTTAAAAGTTTTTCCTTTTCTGTCAAATGCATAATAATATCAAAAATTGCTAAACCAAGATTTGACTTTCCACAACTATTAATCCCATATATAATTCCTTTTGTCACACATCCATTTTCAATTATATTTGAATTAAAACTATAATTACTAGGAGAACCTATATCAAATACTAATTTTTCTCCGAATCCTTTAAAATTTTCAACACAAAACTTTTTTAACATAATATCACAGCCTTTCTTATTTTTATTATATTATTATCTGCATTTTTCCGCAAGCTATACTGTATTTTTTTTACGGAACGTTTGGAACTATATATAATAATCACCATATATTTCTGCTATATAACATAACTGCTAATTCACTAATTTTTCTCCAAAAAGCTGCAACATTGAATCATAAAATCTTATTATAAATTAAGACATATTTGTAATATATCTTCAAACAACTTTTGTATTCTTTATTTGTCCGAAACTTCCCAAATTTTTTCTCTAGCCTCATCCTCACTCAAGCCGAATTTTTTTACAATTTGTTCTACAATCTGCTCTTCTGACATATTCATGCCTTTGGCAAATTCAATCGCACCGAGAATTTTGCCCTGAGTCTTTCCATAATTCAATATCTTTTTCGCTTCTGTCTCTATTACTTTTCCGCCCATGATTCTGTCCACTCCCTTCCTGATATTGGTATATTTTCTTGCGATACTATCCACAACTTTTTTAGATAGCTCCATTATTGTTCTCTTCTCAAATTCTGTTATCTTGCCTATGTCTGCAAGTTCATTTAATTTATTGCTGATTTCAACAAATTCATCTAATAAATTCTGCAGCAATTCCTTATTTTTATTATATTTATTTAAATTTGCTTCATGTGTAAATATGTAAAAAGGTATCAACAAATATATTTCTTTCTCCCATATGTCCTTTAACGAATATCTCTGCATTTTTATTACCGGAATACTATAAGAAATTTTCCCACCCGGAGTCACAAATTTCAATTTCATAGCATCCGAAACACTTTCATTTGAACGAAGAAACAACACTGCTGAATGCGGAAATGTAAGTACCAATACCTTTTCCCCATCTTCCCCCTCCATAACCGCATCGTCCAGTGCAATCTGAGCATCATACTCAAAAATTCTCAAAGACATACTGTTATCTATCGTACTCTGACATTCCAAATGATACTTCTTTACATAATCACCTTTTACTACCTTGAAACTTGAATCTGTTATTATTTTTTCTTCCCTGCCATCCTACATATTTTTAAAATGATAATCATTTGCCATTATAATTTTTTCAGTTCCATCATAATGTTCACCAAACACCTCATTCAGCAAGGGCAGTACAAATCTAACACAATCATTTAACATCGTTCTAAATACATCATCATACGGTGTAGAACTTTGTTTTTCATATATCTTATTTTCTTCTCTATAATCAGCCACTACTTACTTCTACCTCCTATTATACTTTAATCCTTCTTTAATGTGAACAGTAATTTACTAATCTGATATTGCAAAATATTAACAAACGAAACAAATTACGTCTATATACATTTTCACTATACTTTAATATTTTTTATATGCAGCTTTCACAACAAAAAATTGATATTTATCATTTTTAATCATTATTTGAAATTGTGACTAAGTTTTTGCTGATTATTTCACTATATTTTGTATAAGAATATTTTAGAAAAATAATTCACAGGACAAAAAATCCCCGGCAAACAAATTGAACACACAGTTTCTCTTTGTCTGTCGGGGATTTTTAATCAACTATCTTTATTAGTTCTTCACCAGCTAAAGCCTTTCAATGACTTGTGACAATACTTGCAGCATTTAAATAAATCCATTTTGTAAGGTTTATGACAATAGGGACATAATTTTGGTTTTACGATTGAATGTGGTATTGGCATATATGACACCTCCTGCTTTTCTAGCTTGCATCACTAATCAAAATTACTTACTCTATCAAATATTACTTTTATTCCAAATAAAATAATAGCCGGAATAATTATACCAGACATTTTTACTACCATCTTAGCAATTTTTATTCTCCTTTTCCATTTCTTTTTCCACTTCTTTAAACTTTTGTCATTTTTCTTTTGTTTCATTTTAGCATCCCTCCCCTTGATATTCAAAATTTTTTACGTCTGTTAAAATATTCATCCAAATTATTTACTAAATCAACCTTTTCTTCTTCTACACCCGATGTCCTTGCTATTTCAGAAGCTATCATAACATTACTTACTGTTCCTTCATTTAAAACTGAATAGCTATTTATTTTATTATTAAAATCTGCATATAAGTTTTCTTGTTCAATTAAAAAATCACTAAAAATAATATCTAGTTCATTTTCTTTATTTTCTATAAAAGCATAATATTTTATAGCATCATATGGCATCCAACTGTAACACAAGTCTAATATTTTCTTTGCAATATCTTTTCCATATCTTATTTTTATTTCCGAAATTGTCATTATAATAAGCTTAGACCATGCAACAATATTAATATGCATTATAAAGCAAAACGCATTTCCCTTTGAACGTATTATTGCGTCTGTGCCATCAATTAGACATAATGTCGCATTTCCCAATAATAACATAATTCTTAAATCACCATGCGATCTATCCGGAATTAAATTTCTCCACTTTTTCTTATAATAAAAGCGACCTTTTAATACCCAAAACACTTTTATCATCAAATTTTGCAAAATCACAGGAACACCTAACGTAATTGCAAACCTTGCATCATATCCTCTTACAAAAACCTGTTCCATAATTCTAGCTAAAGTTGTTGCTTCATCATTATTTCCCTGTAATTTTCCAAAATCACAAAGTTGAAATAATTCCATAAACGGCACAGGCAATCCCATTCCACGACCACCATTCTCTATCCTACGATTTCCAGAACTCCCAGCCAAGTCAGACTTAACATGTCCAATCCAGTTACAAAATCCACAATATAACTTTGATATAAAATTACTTCCTCTTAATTCAAAGCCTGTCTCATCATTATTTATCGTAATTATTCTTCCATTGCTTATAAAACTCGATGAGCCGGTAAACTGATCAATTATAGAGAAAAAAAGACCTATAACATCTGGAGCATGAGCCAATGATTTTAAATGATGATTTTTTGTATTTAATTGGAATTTTCTGTCAATTTGAATCATTTTAGTTTGGTCATAATTTACCTTAAACTTTCTCTCTAAAAAGCCAATTGCTGACGCAATACCATCTTCCTTTTCCACCCTTGGTTTCCAGCCAGCCATTTTTGCAAATTTCATAACTATTTTATCTACAGCCTTATCAGTAACATTACCTAACTTACTAAATTCCGGAGTCCCAATGAAAAAAATATCTACTATTCCTGCACATACCCCTGCAAAAACAGCTAGCAGACAATCAGATTTATCACAAATGATATTAAAATCATTTAATTCTTCTTTACCAATCTCCGCATACTCTAAATATTCAACTGCCTTCGTATCCATTCTACCATTCCTCAAGTTCTTTTTTTAATGTCATAACATTTAAAATCATGGTTTGAAAATCACTTTTTTGTGCTTCATCAAATTGTTTATAACTTGTAATTCCACTATTCTGTAGTTTGATTAGATACTGGTAAATCTTTGTTTTTAATCCAAATATAATTCGATTTTTCTTTTCAATAATAATTTCAAATTCTTTTAATTTTTCAAATTCTTCCTGCATTTGCGCTATTTTTTCATATGCATCTTTACACTTATCTTTATTTTTCTTTGTTGTAACTACTGTAGTAGCTAACCGAGCAATCGGACTTATTGTTCCGATTATATCCATTGCATTTAAATAATTGAAATTTTTACTACTATTATAATAATTATCTTCTGAAACATGATCATATCTATTTATCTGCTCTACCATTGAATTTATATCTAACAAATAATCACTGTCAATTCTTAGATTTTGTGGAGTTCCTGATATATGACCTTCAAATGTTTCTACTTGATTAAGTATAAATGGTATATTCTCACAATTATTTTTTAACACTTCAATCTTATTTTTTACGCAAATATATTCAGAATTTACAGTATCAGTAATATCTTGTAACTTTAATTCTACCTCCTGTCTTGTATCTTTATAAAACATTTCTCCTCCAATTATAATTATTTAAACCATTTGTTAAACAAGCCTTGAGCAGTTGACAAAACTTCATTAACCGAATCAATTGTTTTATCTAAATCCATCACCTTTTCATTAGCTTTTTCTAAAACTTCATTTAATGTAAGATTATCAACTGCATCAATTTCATTGACTATTTTACTTATACACCTAATATTAAAATCCTCTCCTAATTTTGCACTTAACAATCTATTATTTTGAGCAGCGTCTGAATATGATATGTAACCCGGACTTTCCATTAACCTTTTATAATAAATACCATCAACTGCAAAGAGCAATCCATTTTTTGCATTTCCTGTAATAGTATTATCAATCATTCCAAGCACCATCTCCCGATTTACTTTACCGGCATAGTTTTGTTTTGCCGCAAAAAAAGCTTTATCTGTTAAATTTCCATAAAAATATGTTCTGTCTGTCGTATATTTTGCACAATTATCTATTTCTCTTTTTACAATATCTCTTTTCTTTTGCAATCTTTCATCTGTTAATTCAAAATCTGACATATGTACTCTCCATATAAAATTTAATAACTGTTGCTATTTCTATCCTTTTTTTATGTTCCTTTGTAATTCTTCAATCCTTCTTTTATCACTTGTTGTTTTAAAAAATTTTGAATTTAATCTATTTAATTCATCTTTATCTCTAGCTATTTGCAGCTCTTTATTACTGTCGCCAACTTTCTTTAGCAAACCAAAAAAACTACAGGCAGCGACAATAACCCCTCCCAGTAATTTAAGCTCATCTGCTTTTGCTTCTTGATATTCATATTTATCACTTTTATCACTCATTTTAGTATCCTCCTATCAAACCAACCTATATCTAATTTATTGCTATTTTTTTATTTTGCTGTTCTATTTCTGTTATATAACTTTCTAATTTTATGATTTCATTTTTTATTCCATCTTCCCAATATTTGTCCATTTTTTCATTCCATTGCTCAACTCTTTCAAATCCTCCGTTTCCATATATATTTTTCAAATTTTCAATATACTCATTTAATTTTCTCTCTGCAACTTGTTTTTCATCCAATCTTAATGAAATCTCCGAATATACCTCTAAACCAATCACTAGCATTTTTACTTTTACTCGTCCATTTTGAACATCTTTTAATGTTTTTTTTATTTTTGTTTTAAATACCCTCTTTCTTCTTTCTTTGGGGATATTATTAATATCCACAACTAAATCTTTTATTCCAGACCATAATGATTGTATAGCCTCATCAAGATTAGTCCTAACATCATACATATGACTCAAATCTTTCATAGCATCAATATTCTCAACTTCAAATTTTGCAGACCTTATTTTAGCAAATCTGTCATTGTCCAAACTACGCTCAATATCTGAAAAAGCTTCTTCAATTTTATCGAATCTACTAACAAAATATTCTATCGATAATGCTATCTGTTTCTTTAACTCATCTGGAACTAATAATACCAACTCATTTTGATTATATTCACATTCAATGTTATCTGTAGTTTCAGTATTTCTTTCCATATCTATAACAACATTTTTCACACCTTTTGCCGCAGCTGTACCCAACATATCATTAATATGCTTTCCTGTCTTTTCATAACTAAAATCATCAACAATTTTTTTTATCTTTGCAGTATCAACATTCATACAATATCATCCTCCAAACTTATTTATTCTCCAAATTCTCCACAAATAATTCTAATATTATTCGGAATTTCACCATAACTATACGATGTATAAATCCCGGCAACATTTTCAATATATTGTTTTACAGCATTAATTTTTTCATTTTTCTTTTCCATACTAATCACCTCGTGTTTGTGCCTAAATCCATTTTTATCCAATTTTTAAGGATAATTTCCATTCCCATTGCTCTCATACAATTATCCTTTTCCATCTCACCGTATACTTTTCTCCTATTATAGTCATTCTAATGACTATAGTCAAGTCTATGGCTTTCACATATGCTTTTCTTATAATCAGATTGGAGATTTTTATATGATTGAATACACCCCTTTTTGGAAAACACTCAAAATGTCAAATGAAACGACCTACACTTTAATAAAAAAACATCATATTTCAAGTGCTACTATAGATAAACTCAGAAAAAATAAACCTCTTACCACTACTACCCTAAACGATTTATGCCGCATATTACATTGCAATATAGAGGATGTCCTTCTATATATCCCATCTGATAATGACCAGACATTGTAATATGCAGCATATTTTATAATTATATTTTGTGCCTACTTTTACATATTATGAATAAAAATGATATTTAAGTTTATATGTTTTTATCCAACCTGAAAATTTCTTTTCCATCTTCTTATTACTTGCTTTGATTGATATTGTTTTTTTCTTTACTGTTATCTTTAAATATCCTTTAAAACTATTACCATTTTTATCCACCCAATTTTTACTATTTGTTTTATATACATTAGCCCCCATTTTTATAAGAACAAAATTCCACTTTTTACCATCATTAATTGTAACTGTTCCACATTCTTCACCTTTTTTATAACTATCTTTTTCAGTATAACCTGACATACCTACTTTTATATTTCCACATTTGTATTCCCCTGGAAAATATATACTTTTTGCACTTGCCGAATTTGCAGCAAACGAAAAACTAACAACTAACGCCAACATAATTCCAATAAATTTTGATAATCTCTTCATCTTAATCCTCATTTCTGCACACGTTTTTTGCATATCAAGTTTGTGCCAAGTGTGCGCAAACACAAACTTTATGTGTAAAAAATCTAATTTTTCACACCATATTATTTATATTTTTAAATTATATATCAATCCGGTATTTCCAGATTTCCACATTCTGTACGCATTAACTTAATACATTCTTTTTTAACTATTTTATAATCATCATAATCACTTACTATTTTTTCGATTCTTTTACACTTTTTTATATCCTCTTTAGTAATTATCATATATGTTGCTACATTACGTTCAAACCCATTATTTCCAATCTTCATTGTATCGCCTGTCGGATAAAGATTTAATGTATAATCTCCACTCTTCGGGAATGCATTATGTGCATAAATAATATATTCCTCATCTTCATTATCTTCTATAAAATCATTTGCATAGTCTATATGTTTAATACCATTTGCATAGTACACATATTTATACTCCTTTTGCTCTCCTGTAATAGCTTCTTTAAGTTCTGATAATATTTTAGATGTATCATCCTCAATGCTATATTGTACATCCAATGTCATTTCAGAATAGTTATCCAATATATCTTTTGCTTCACTATAATCATCTTTTATATCTTCATATTCAGACTTCTTCATTTGCTTTTTTGCATTAATATAATCATTGTATGCTGAGCTTATTAAAGAATATTCTTCACTATTAACATCCTTTGGATAAAGTTTTTTCATTGTTTCAGATACATTACTCACTATTTTATAATCACCATCATTCTTAAATTCTGTATTTTCTAATATATCTACAGCGTATTTTGATACTTTATTTGCTTTGTATTTTTTTAAAACTACTTTATCACCATTTTTTAATGCATCCTGTATTATCTTTTTATCATTTTCTTCCACCTTTATTGGTTCTTCTGTTACTTTCAAATTTTTTTCACTTTTACTTTCCCCAAACTTTTGAGATTTTTCGTCTGTTATAGAAATATCTGATTTATCACTACCATTTATATCATCAGTTTCATTTCCTAATGTCGCCAAAGACAAAAGAATTGCCAATACAGAACATACGATTCCTATTACAGCCTTACTTTTTTTGGGTTCCTTTTTTTTAAATGATTTAACCCCAAATATAATTCCTATAATTCCTAAATAGCCAAGCTGCAAACAGCTAAACAACAATGCCACTATTCCAATTATAAGTGATACCTTTTCTGGCTTTTTTTCCTTTTTTACTTCTTCCATAATGTACCTCCATGTATCGTGTTTATATGTAATTTCAAATTACTCACTATCTTTTATGTTTTCTACTCCCCTAATTCCTTTTCAAACCTTTTAATATCATCCTTACCCACGATATACGATATCGACCCATCCCTATTCTTATAAGCATCAAGATATTTTTTTGCTTTGTCCTTTTGTTTTGTTTCAATAAGATAGTCCATATATATAACAAAAAAGTCTTCATTCGCTGCTCCATTCTTCAGAAGCTTTTCTATCTCTGATTTGTCCTTTTTAAGTTTTTTATTTTTCCTATCTTTCTCAAGTTTTCTGTAAAGCTTTTCATTATCTTCAATTTCTTTCATAAACTTCTCTGCTTCTTTTTTCATGTCAGGGCTTAATTTGTCAATAATCTCATTCATTCTGGTATAAAACATATATTGTGTCGTTGTTATATTGACCATTTTCCAATTTTTTCTTGCGAAACTAATACTTACTTTAGCTGACTCATCCCACTTTTTTTCTCCTTTCAATGCATCCTCTAAATAGGTATTCATAGCATAGCCCTGTGGATAAATTTTCAAATATTTCTTTGCTATGCGCTCTGCATCCGAATACATTCCTGCCTGAATCATCGCATCAAGTGCTTCCATTGCGTCTGTAGCCTCATACATATTCCCATTTTTTAACTTTCCGTTTTTCTCTCGTTCAAGCAATTTTTCAATCTTTTGCGGATTCTCGTTTTTTTGCTTTATTTTTGTTAATAATACGCCTCCCATACCGGCAATTGTAATAATGGCTGTAATAACTCCAAGTACAATAATTATTTTTTTCCTCTTTTTTCCCATTTTTTCTTTTCCTTTCTTTGCAATTATATTCCCTTTAGCAATAAATTTCATTCACTGACAGTGATAATTTATCACTCTAAACACCGCAATTTCAAACAGTAACCATAGTCTTTCTGTTAATATTACTGACAAGTATAATATCATGAATGTTGCTATTTTCAAATTACAATGCTATTATTTTATCAAATAATATATCTAGGAAGGAATTTAAACACTTATGAAAAAGAAAACTTTAGATACAGATGAAATTCTACAAAAAATTAAATCAGATGACGAAATAAATGAAGACGATATTGATTTTGTCTCTCCGGAAGACTTACGTCATGCACTTGCAAATGATATAGCTGCTGCCGGATATAGTATGAATAAACTTGCTTCTGAATGTTCCATTTCCCAGTCCCATCTTTCCGATTTCCTTAGCAACAAAAAGAAGCTAAATCGTAACAAGCTGCTTTCAATTTTTATTACCCTCGGATATGATGTGGATAAAACCCAAAAATCGCTTATGCATTTTGGAATAAGTGAGTTATATCCCAGAGATATACGCGATTTCATCATAATGAAGGGTATTAAAAATCATTCTAATTTAGATTTAATAAACGAAAATTTAGGAAAGGAAAATTTAGATACGTTATGTTAGGAAAAACAATTGAACATTTCAAAGGTGAGCTTTCACTTTATTATGATTTTGATTTTCTCGACTGTCTCAACAATACCAACTCATCAAAATTTTATCACACCTACCTCGCAGAAATCAAAAATGAGCACTTAAATCTGGCACCGGACAAATCAAGTGTCATTATTAAGGAGCTTTCCAAAGAACAATTACCTGTTTATAAAACAATATCCGAAAATTGGAATCCACACCTTGAAACTGTTTTTGGAATTATTACTGATAAAGACAATCCTAATTATGCTCTTTCAATCAGCGAATTTATAGACAAACCGTCTTCTCTTGATTATGCTTCACTTCCAAAAGACAAAAAAATTACTACAAGATTTCTTACTCTTGAACAATACATAAACAGCTTTGGCTGTCTTTCGGAGAAAGAGGCACTTATTTTAATTCATCAGCTCTGCGATGCATTGGCTGTACTTCATAAAAATCATATGATTCATGGTGATATTTCGCCTAAAAATGTCTTGCTCACTGATAAATTTAACTGGGACAATGAGTTTAAAATATTTAAGGGCATACACAATCAGGTATCTGTCAAACTGATTGATTTTGATATATCACGCAATGTACAATATGAAAATCATACTGTTACACATGCTGTTGGTACTCTCAATTATGCTGCACCTGATATTTTGAATTTCACAAACGCTACTGACCGTATTGATATATACTCCCTCGGCTGTTTGTTATATTTTATGCTTACAGGATGTTCTCCCAAAGACAAAAATGCACCTTCACTTTCTAAAATATGCAGTTATACGTTAAATCATATTTTCAATACATGTACCGCAAGCTACGAGATAAGATACCATAATATACAGCAGCTTGTAAAAGATATTGAAAAAGAATTGTCTTATCCTGATAAATTATTTTTCAATATTATAAGAAAATTTCCGGGTTTTCAGACAAATTATCCGCCAAAAAATATGATTGCTTTCCATTTATATGCACTTGTTCCCGTATCGCTTATATTTGATAATGCCGGAACAAAAACTTATATTTTTTCTGCTATATTTATAGCTGTAATATACCTTTTTGGATGTAATTTATTTTATATCGGCGATCGAATCCCACGTTACAAATACCTTTGCAGTATCATTCCGGGACTGAGATATATAATCAAAATTTCTTTAATATTACTCATAATGTTAATTATATCTGTAATTATGTTCCCACAATTATAATACTTTAATGTACTCTCGAAATCTTTTGAACTAAGATTTTCGAGATGGATTTTTGATATATAATGACATTTTCGCAGTGCGTACACTGCGTGGTACTATGAGAAAATAGAAACAATATATTGTGAATCCAACCTAAAGGATTTGTTTTAAAAATATACCGAGAGTAATCTCACAAAAATGGAGGTTCAAAATGGAAACTGAAAACAAAGTTATTACAAAAAATAAAACTGTAAACAACAATCTTAATAAAATTAGTAGCACCAATAAAACTGACAATAATACTAATAATGATAATATTAATAACACTGACAACACTTTAAATTCCGAAAATATCAATCAATACAACAATGTTTTTATAATCAACAATATTGTTATACGCCAGCAAAACTATGAGTATATGATTGCAAATTTTGAATTATACCCAAAAAATAAATATGCCAAAGGCACTGCTCCTATTATGACTAATGATTTGACTAATTATTTTGTATATTCATATATTTCCTTAATAAAACAACAGATTATATCGTTCTATGAAAAAAAGGAAAACAAAACTTTTAAATATTGGATTATATTTATATTGTCTTTTCTATTAACCCTTCCATTTGTTTTGTTTGAATTTGCATGCCTGCTAGACACAATATTTTCTCTTTAACAGCTAATTGTACAACTTATAAGAAAAGGCAGAACTTTCAATCTTTTAAGATTAACAGTTCTGCCTTCTTTATGCACCGACTAATGCATGATATCCAATATACATTTAAAAAAGAAAAACTATAAACCTTATTTTATAAGACTTATAGTTTCTAATAAAAATGCCGCAGACCGGAATCGAACCGGTACGGGTATCACTACCCACAGGATTTTAAGTCCTGGGCGTCTGCCAGTTCCGCCACTGCGGCATATAACAATATAAATTGTTATGAATGGGACCTACAGGGCTCGAACCTGTGACCCTCTGCTTGTAAGGCAGATGCTCTCCCAGCTGAGCTAAGATCCCACAGTGATATAAATATATCATATAAAACATATCCTGTCAATAACTACAAGATAAACGACCCGGAAGGGATTCGAACCCTCGACCTCCGCCGTGACAGGGCGGCGCTCTAACCAACTGAGCCACCAGGCCAAATATTTAAATTTTAGTGGACCCTCAGGGACTCGAACCCTGGACCGATCGGTTATGAGCCGATTGCTCTAACCAACTGAGCTAAAGGTCCATACTTTTTTATAAGCCGACGATCGGACTCGAACCGATAACCTGCTGATTACAAATCAGCTGCTCTGCCAATTGAGCCACGTCGGCATATATTATGCAAAAAAATAAACTCCCCGAGTTGGGCTCGAACCAACAACCCCACGGTTAACAGCCGTGTGCTCTACCATTGAGCTATCGAGGATTAGGTTTATACCCTAAAAACTGTATATCAATTATATCATGACTTCCTTTTGATTGCAAGAGAAAAACTCGTTCTTAACTCAAGCACTTGAGCTCCATGTCATTCGTATGCTTCGCATACTTCATGTCATCCCTGTGCTCTCGTTCCTTTGGTCAAGCCCTCGACCTATTAGTGACAGTCAGCTGCATGTGTTACCACACTTCCACCTCTGCCCTAT
>CAKRFU010000005.1 GCA_934320845.1 uncultured Lachnospiraceae bacterium | reverse complement strand
AATCAGGTTTCTTTAGCAACTAATCTGACTAAATCAATTAAGCTCAACATACCTATGATGAGCGCAGGAATGGATACGGTTACAGAGTATCGTATGGCAATTGCAATGGCAAGACAGGGTGGTATAGGAATCATCCATAAAAATATGTCAATCGAAGCACAGGCTGACGAGGTAGACAAGGTTAAGCGTTCAGAGAACGGTGTCATTACAGACCCATTTTATTTATCACCTGAGCATACTTTAGAAGATGCAAACAATCTTATGGCTAAGTTTCATATTTCAGGTGTACCTATCACAGAAGGAAAAAAACTTGTAGGTATTATTACAAACAGAGACCTTAAATTTGAAACAGATTTTTCAAAAAAGATTAAGGAGTCTATGACTTCTGAAGGGCTTATCACAGCACAGGTTGGAATTACTCTTGAGGAAGCTAAAAAGATTCTTGCAAAGTCAAGAAAAGAGAAACTTCCTATTGTTGATAAGGATGGAAATCTTGCAGGACTTATTACTATAAAGGATATCGAGAAACAGATTAAGTATCCTTTAGCAGCAAAAGATTCACAGGGACGACTTTTATGTGGAGCAGCTGTTGGTGTTACTGCAAATATTCTTGAAAGAGTTGCAGCACTTGTTGAAAAACATGTTGACTGTATAGTAATTGATACGGCACACGGTCACAGTGCAAATGTATTAAAGGTTGTCAAGATGGTTCGTGATGCATATCCTGACCTTCAGATAATTGCCGGAAATGTTGCTACAGGTGCAGCGACTGAGGCTCTTATCAAAGCAGGTGTTGACTGTGTCAAGATTGGTATAGGACCTGGTTCTATCTGTACAACACGTGTTGTAGCAGGAATTGGTGTACCACAGATTACAGCGATTATGGATGCTTATGCGGTTGCAAAGAAATATGATATTCCGATTATTGCAGATGGTGGTATCAAGTATTCAGGAGATATGACTAAGGCAATTGCAGCAGGTGCAAGTGTCTGCATGATGGGAAGTATTTTTGCAGGCTGTGATGAAAGTCCTGGAACATTTGAACTTTATCAGGGTCGTAAGTATAAAGTATATCGTGGAATGGGTTCTATCGCTGCCATGGAGAACGGAAGCAAAGATCGTTATTTCCAGACAGGTGCAAAGAAACTTGTGCCGGAAGGTGTAGAGGGACGTGTTGCATATAAGGGTACTGTAGAAGATACAGTGTTCCAGCTTATGGGCGGTCTCAGATCAGGTATGGGATATTGTGGAGCTCCTGATATAAAGACATTACAGGAGACAGGTGAATTTGTTAAGATTAGTTCTGCATCACTTAAAGAAAGTCATCCACATGATATACATATTACAAAAGAAGCTCCAAACTACAGTGTAGGAGACAACTAGAATATATGAAAAAACTTTCAAAA
The DNA here is from genome assembly GCA_934320845.1 of uncultured Lachnospiraceae bacterium. Classification (GTDB taxonomy): domain Bacteria; phylum Bacillota; class Clostridia; order Lachnospirales; family Lachnospiraceae; genus Butyribacter. The sequence goes on along the minus strand of CAKRFU010000005.1, from coordinate 157,285 downwards.
GCGAAGCGTCGCCGCAGATTGAAAGTATTAAAAATGTGGGGTACGGCTGTTGTTATATGTATTATAATGACAGTCGTATTTATGCTTGTAAAATCTGCATTCACCAAAAGAGGCGTCACTGAGAGCAGCAGAATAAATTACGAACAGTATATGGTTCCAAAACCAAATATTAAAAAGGCATTGCTTACTGTAAATAAAAATTCAAGACCGGGAATAAAACTTAGGAAAATAAAAGGCATAGTTATTCATTATACGGCAAATCCGGGGACTGATGCTATGGCGAACAGAAATTATTTTGAGAGCAGAAAAAATTTATCTGACGATACAGCAAATAAGGTGAGCAGTCATTTTATAATCGGATTGGATGGAACTATTGTACAATGCATTCCGTTAAATGAGATTTCATATGCTTCAAACAATAGAAATTCAGACACCATATCAATCGAATGTTGTCATCCGGATAGTTCAGGCAAATTTTCAAAGAAAACATATAATTCTGTGATAAAACTTGCAGGATGGTTATGTGCTAAATATCAAATTGAAAATTCTGATATTATCAGACATTATGATGTTACAGGTAAACTTTGTCCGCTTTATTATGTGAAAAATCCGGATAAATGGAGCAGGCTTAGAAATCAGATTAAAAATTATATATTAAAAAACAAAAAAGAGTAAAACTGTTTTAAATTGATTAACGGTGAATGCTCTTTTTTTGTGCACAGATTTATGATTGATAATGCTTTTTTATAGGTGTGGTGAAATTAGAATTTTTGTACTTTAAATTTATCCGTATATAGTTTATACTTAATATGTTATTTGTTAAAAAACAACACAAGTGTAGTATATTTGACATTAGACGGAGGGATAAATGAGATCATATGTAGGGATTGGAAAAGGAAATGTTAATGATGCTGTCAGAGATGCTGTTAACGGGATTGGAAATCCGTCAGCGATAATATTTTTGAGTTCATTTTCTCAAATAAGAGAGACAGCAGAGATTTTGGAACAGAGGTTTAAAGGGATACCTTGTATCGGAACTCTTGGAACAAAGCTGGCAAACGGAGAGTATGGGGATGATTCTTTAGTTGTTCTTGGTTTATACGATGATGCAAAAACAGAATGTGGTGTTATAAAGGATATAAGTCTATGTCCGGTGGCAGCAATAGGAGAGGTAAATGAAAAGGTAAACAGAGTTTCCCCGGGCAGAGAAAATACTGTGTGTATTGAATTTTGTACTAATGATGAGGAAAAGCTTGTCACAACATTCAATTCATGTCTCGAGAAAAGGGGGGTAAAACTTGCCGGAGGTACAGTATTTGGTGCACCTGACGGGAAAAAGCCTGTTGTTGCATACAATGGCAGAGTTTTTGAGGATGCATGTGTCTATGCAATTATCAAAAATACGACAGGAAAAGTTGGTGTATTTAAAGAAAATATCTATGAGAAAAAAACAGATAAATATCATTTTGCAAGTAAAGTTGATACTTTGAAGAAAGCGGTTATAGAACTTGACGGCAGACCGGCTGCAGATGTATACAGCAATGAGGTAGGAGTTCCAAAAAATAAAATAGTTGAGAATGTTTTTAACAATCCGATGGGACGTGCTGTTGGAGATGAGGTTTATATTTCTTCTATGATGGATATGGATTCAAGGGGTGCATTGTACAATTATAAGAGAATTAACAAAAATGATTGTATATATTTTCTGTCATTAGGTGATTACAAGGAGATTGAACAAAGTAACAGAGAGAGCATAAAAGCTTCGTTTTCGAAAATATCACTTGTATTTTCAATTGACTGCATATACAGATATCTTTTATATCAGCAGGAAAAATATTTTGATACATATGTGCATGATATGGCAAAGCTTGGAAATCATGTCGGAATCATAGGCGGTGGAGAACAGTTTAATAACCAGCATGTAAATCAGACTATGGTTTGTGCAGTATTTGAGTAGAGAAAGATATAGAAAATTTATCTAAGTAACCATGTAATTATTGATAACAGATAAGTATTGAACAATGAAAATGAGGGCTAAAAGTATGTTTGGAAGGAAGAAAAACAGGGAAGATAATTTATCAGAAAAAATCAGTGTTAATGCTGTAAATAACGAAAACTCAAAAACATCGGGAAAAGATGTAAATGAATATCTTGATTCTATGGAGTATCTGAGCAGGGTTGTGCTTGAAAAGAAAGAAGCTCTGGCTGATGAGGAAATCAAATCAATTACGGAAATTGACAAAGTCAAGCAGGCTTATGAGGATGTGCTTAATGATAATAGAGCATTTCATGAGACAATTTCAGATTTTGGAGATGAGTTTATAAATATTGAAAACATGTCGGGTGATTTTAATGATATGATAAATAACATCAATGAACAATCGGAAAATGCGCGTGATGACATGAATTTACTTATAAGCAGTACAAACGATGTTGAGGACGAATTTAAGAAGATTTCTGCAATATATGATGAATTCAAAGAGCGTTTTGATGAGATAAAAACCGCTATGGCAGGAATTATAGCCGTAGCTAATAAGACAAATCTTCTCGCTTTAAATGCTTCTATCGAAGCAGCAAGAGCAGGTGAACATGGTAAAGGATTTGCAGTTGTTGCACAGGAAGTTACAGGGCTTTCACATAATATAAAAGAACTTGTAGCAGATGTTGACAAGAGTATGGAAGGGCTTGAGAGCAGCTCGGAAAGACTTACCGATTCAATAAAAAGTGCAAATGAGACATTGGATTCCACAAAGAGCCAGGTGAACAAAGCGCAGGATGTATTTATGGATATAGTTGATTCTGTTTCGGAAACACAAACTGCGAGAGCAGGTATTACACAGGCTGTTGAGAGATGCAGTACGCAGGTAAATGATATAAGAAATGATATGGAATCAAATAATGAAAGATATGAGAATATAATGCGTAAGATAGACAGCTTTAAGAGCATGACTACCAAAAAGGGATTTTTATATGAAGATATATCAAATATGATGGAACAGGCGGGACCGCTTGTTAAGAAGATAAGAGATGAACTGAACTAATACAACGAATAATTGCTATATTGCCCAAACTGCATTTTCTATAGTACACAAAAAAACTCGACGCAATTGTATAAATTATTATGAATGTGAAATAATATTTATATAATTAAGATGTTGGGGTCAAAAGGTATTTTGACCCAACTAATGCCACGGATTGCTTCATTGCTGTGCAATTTTCGCAATCCTGCAAACACCTCCAATCCCGCATATTTGCAAGCAAATCTGCTACTTGTCGGTGTTTGGCGGGTCAAGCCACCAGATAGCAATTTGTATGTAAATATACATTGCTATCTGCTTTTGACCCTTGCATCATAATGAAGTTTGGAGGAAATATAGTGTGAAAAATCCATATATGCAGGATTTTATTATGAAAAATCCGATTTTTCACACACAAGATTTGTGTCTGCGCACACTTGACACAAACTTGATATGCACAAAAAATGTGTGCAGAAATGAGGATTAATATGAATGCAATTGTAGCGCAGGACGTATGTATAGGGTGTGGATTGTGTACAAGTACGGCTGATGAAGTTTTTCAGATGAATGCGGAGGGAAAAGCAGAGGTATACAATACTGTTTCAGAAGAAACAAAGGATGCTGTACAGGAGGCAATAGATTCCTGTCCGGTAAATGCGATAGACTGGGATTAAAGTGCTGCAAAAATACTACAATAACAGATTAGAAAGGTTTACGGCTTTTTAGGAGCTGTAAATCTTTTTTTTGATATTTCTTGACATGGTATAAAAAAAGAATATAATAATTGGTAGAACCAATTTATAATGGTTAAATAATTCTAAACAAACTAAGAAAAAAATAAAAAGGAGACATGATGAAGTATTTAAAACAGTTTCTTATTATTATTGCAATTTCAATGATAGGAGAGATTTTGAAGTATCTGCTTCCACTTCCTGTTCCCGCAAGTATTTATGGTATGGTTATACTTTTTGTGGGGCTTATGACAGGTATTATCAAACTTGAAAGTGTCAGGGAAGCAGGAAAATTTTTGATTGCGACAATGCCCGTTATGTTTATACCGGCAGGAGTGGGACTTATGTCATCCTGGGGAGCATTAAAACCAGTTCTTATACCTGTGAGTATAATAACAGTTGTGTGTGTGTTTACGGTTATGGGTGTCAGCGGAGTGGTAACTCAGTTTCTTATACGATTAAAAAAACAGATAAAGGAGACTCATTATGAGCGTTAAATTAAATGAATTTTTTGAAATATCGGCATTTGCCGGAGTCACTTTAAGTCTTTTGGCATATGCATTTGGAATGTTTTTGAAAAGGAAAACGCATCTTAGCATATTTAATCCGCTGTTAGTGTCTATAGCGGTTACTATTTTTGTGCTGGTTATCGCTGATGTCGACTACGACACATATAATAAAGGTGCCGTATATTTAAGCTGGTTTCTCACGCCAGCTACAGTCTGTCTAGCCATTCCTTTATATGAGCAGATAGAATTGTTAAAAAAACATTGGAAAGCGGTGTTAGCCGGTATTTTTTCAGGTGTATTGACAAGCCTTTTGACGGTATTTGTCATGTCGAAACTTATGTCATTATCTCATAAGGAATATGTTACCATGCTTCCTAAGTCTATTACAACCGCAATAGGGATGGGAGTTTCCGAGGAACTTGGAGGCTATGTTACTATTACAGTTGCCGTAATTATCGTAACGGGAGTTCTTGGAAATATATTAGCTGAGTTTATATGTAAAATTTTCAGGATAACTGAGCCGATTGCAAAGGGTCTTGCGATAGGTTCTGCGTCGCATGCCATAGGAACTGCAAAGGCAATGGAGATGGGAGAGATTGAGGGGGCAATGAGCAGTTTATCAATTGCCGTAGCCGGAATAATAACTGTTGTCGGAGCTTCAATTTTTGCCAATTTTATATAAAAAAGGAGTGCTAAAATTACTATGATAATAACTATTGGAAGAGAATGTGGATGCAGAGGAGATTCTATAGGCAGAGCGCTTGCAAAAAAATTTAATATATCTTTTTATGATAAATCTGCTATAAAAGAGCTTGCAAAAAAGAGTGGAGCATATGATAAATATCCAAATTTTTTTGCTGAAAAACCGGTTAATTCACTTATTTATTCTATTGCCATTGAAGAAAATGTTGCTACGCATGATACACCTAAAAAAGCTTTTGATATGCTGCTTGACGAGGAAAATTTTGTTGTTATTGGCAGAGCATCAAATGTCGCATTTAAGGATAAAAAGGATGTTATAAGGCTTTTTGTTAGCGGAGAGCGCAGACAGAGGATTGAATACATTAAGAAAAAACATGATATATCCGAACGAAAGGCAGAGAGACTTGTATCAGAGACGGATGAGAGAAGGGCAAATTATCAGAATTTTTATACAGGTACGGACTGGGGTTATTCAGAAAACTATGACCTTTGCCTTGATGTTACAAAGCTTGGAGTTGACGGGGTGGTTGCGATGGTAGAATTATATGCAGAAAGGATGGGATATGGAAAAGTCGAATAAGCAGGAATATAAAAAAGTCATAGAATATATCTGTCAGCTTTTAAATGATAATTCTTTAAAGGCAGGGGACAAACTGCCGGCAGAGAGAAGTATAGCCCAGACACTTTCCATAAGCAGAAATTCCATAAGAGAAGCCCTCAGTGCACTGAACGGAATGGGAATTATTGAAAGAAGGCAGGGCTCTGGCAATTACATTTCTAAAAATTCCGTTGCTGCAATAAAAGATATGATACATATTATGCTTGCAATTGACAGTACCACAAAAGAAGATATATGTTCATTCAGAAGATATATGGATAAAATGGTATGTATGGCAATAGCAGACAGGGGGATAAATGAAAACTGGAAGGTAGAGATGCAGATACTGGTTGAGAAAATGGAACTTGCCGGGAGTGCTGATATAGCTGGTCTGGATGAAAACTTTCACAGAAATCTTATGCTGGCAACAAAAAATTCATTTTGGATATCTATAATGGATGCGGTTATTGGAGTGTATAGAGAATGGATTGACAAAGTTTTTGAAGAGGCAGATGCAGAGGATTATGACAGATTATTAAAGTGTCATTCTCTTATATTGAGTGGCATTTTGGAAAATAAACAGGATTTGTGCATGTATGCTATTGACAGACATTATGATATCATTGATAAACTTTTGAAAAATAAGCGGGATTGAGACGTAAATAATAATTTAAAAACATAAAAAATCGAAAACAGCCGTAATCGGATTTGATTATAGCTGTTTTTTTATATTTAGATTTGATTAAAATAGTTTTGTGGATTGTGAAATATGTGAAAAATATGTGAAAAAGCTGGCATTTGTTTATTAAATATTAAAATAATTGATGAAATAATTAAAAACTTATGGTAAAATATTTTATATAAATGTTATGAAAAAATGGCAGATTATTGTTCAAAATGTACATAATCTGGTGCTGATACAACACGGTTGTAACGGGCCATAATTAAAAAGAAGGAGAAAAGATATGAGCACAGCAAAAATCAGTCTTGTGAATGTGAGTAAGAGTTATTTTTCTGAAAACGAAGTGACACAGGCTCTTCACAAGATAAATCTTGACTTTTATTTTGGTGAGTTTGTAGCTGTTACGGGAGAGAGCGGAGGCGGAAAGTCAACGCTTTTAAACGTAATAGGCGGCATGGACAACTATGATGAAGGTGAAATGTATGTAGATGGCGAAGCTACATTCCAATATGATGAAGGTGAGTGGGAGGAATACAGAAGAAAGAAGATTGGCTATATATTCCAGGACTATAGCCTTATAGGTCATTATACGGTTGTCGACAATATAGTATGCGGTTTGCTGGCTATGGGTAAAGATAAAATTGAGGCAGAGAGTCTGGCAGAAATATATATTGAGAAAGTTGGGTTAAAGGGATTTGAAACTCATCCTGCGAATGAGCTTTCGAGTGGTCAGAAACAGAGGCTTTCTATCGCAAGAGCATTGGCGAAACAAACAGGTGTTATTATAGCAGATGAGCCTACGGGAAACCTTGACAGTGAGACAGGGCTTTCTATTATAAAGCTTTTAAAAGAAATATCAAAAGAATGTCTTGTGATAATGGTCACACATAATTATTCTCAGGCAGAGCCTTATGTGACAAGAAAGATAAGACTTCATGAGGGTGTGATAATTTCCGATGTGAGAGTTGGAGAAGAAAAACAGGCAGTTGACATTATGGGCAGTGATGATGTCAAAGATGAAGATAATGATAAAAAAGAAGTTTCGGCAGATGAAAAAAATGCTCAATCAAATAAAAATACTGATTTTAAATATGCATCTTTCTTTGCAAAATTAAATTTAAAGACGCAGCGTGCAAAAGCTATATTGTTCACATTTTTCCTGCTTATAATAAGTACGGTTTCTTTTGTGCTTATAGGTGAAATCTGCGTGAAAAGTGATGATATTTTTACGAGGGAGTATGAAAACTCAGCGTTTGCCAGAAAAGACGACAAGAGAATTGTCGTAAAGAAGAAAAACGGTAAAGACATAACATCTTCAGATATAGATAAGATAAAAAAAGTAAGATATGTCAATCATGTAGATTCGTGCGATTATGCGAACGATATAAATTATTATATATTTCAGGATGTAGATTATGAGATACAATACGGACAAAAAATAGAAGAACGTGAGATGACAGGTTCAGGAAGTGTTTCATTCATAAACCATGATAAGTTTATGTCATCAGCTGACTGTATTGATAAGTCAGATTTGAAAAAGGGAACACTTCCAAAAGAAAGAAATGATATAGTTTTATATTCAGAAGACGAGAGTCTTATAGGAAAGACATATAAATGTTATTTTTCGGCTGCTAATATATGGGATTCCAATGACTATTGTATGACAGAAGTTACAGTGACAGGTATATTGAAAAAGGAGACTGATCAGGTTTATTTTTCTAAAGAATTGTGCAATGTGTTGTCAATGAAAATATACTCTGGAGAGTTCAGGCTGCTATCTGATTATGATTATTCAATTGGAGATTACAAGGCAAAGCGTCTGCTTATACCTATAATAAATGACGAATTGAAAGGAAACGAGGTGCTGCTTTCAAAAGAACTTGGTGAAGACGGACCGTCTTTTGGTAAGTATACGTTAAGATATCAGCAGCTTGACGAAAATGGAGATGAAAAGGGCGAGCCTGTTGAACAACAGATAAATATTCTTGGACAGAAAAGCGATAGCAGCAGAAATTTCATGGAAGTAAGCAGCGAATTATACAATAAATATTGTAAGGCAGAATGCAGACAGTCTTCTGTTTATATCGAAAGTTATGCAAAGACGGATAAAGTTTTGAAGAAACTTAACAAAATGGGATATTATACAATAAGTACATACAGAGCTGGAGCAACTATAGATAATGAGGCAAAGGCTAACCAGCGTCTTGTTATAATTGGAATTTGTGCGGCAGGTCTTTTAGTAATGTTTATAGCTGAATTTTTCATTTTGAGGGCGATGATGTCAATAAAGATAAAAGAATATCTTGTGCTTAAATTTATCGGAATGAAAATAAGCATATTACGGCTGATAAGTTACATTGAGATGGGAATATACTGCGGCATAGCCGTGATTATCACATTTCTATTGATGGCTGTACTGAGAATGTGCGGTATTGATTTTATTACAGATATAGCATGGTATTATACATTTGCCGGTTATCTCTGCTTTATTTTATACAACGCTTTTGTATGCTTTATGACAGTAACCGGATTTAATCATTTACTTAAAGGGAGGCTTCGTCAATGATTCGTGTAAATAACTTAGACAAATATTATAATAAAGGCAAAAAGAGCGAACAGCACGTTCTAAACGATGTAAACCTTGAGTTTGGAAATACCGGGCTTGTTTGTATTCTTGGAGAGAGTGGATCGGGCAAGACAACATTATTAAATACAATAGGAGGACTTGATGATTTTTCGGGGGGGTCTGTCGAGATAGACGGAAAGAAAATAACGGGATATTCTCCTAAAATAATCGATGCGATAAGAAATGAGCATTTTGGCTACATTTTTCAGAATTATTATATACTTCAGGAATATAGTGTTGAATATAATGTAAAACTTGCGTTAAACAGATATAATCTCACGGAGCAGGAAAAAGATGAGAGAACAGATTATATCCTTGATATGTTAGGCATACTTAAATATAAGAAAAAGCTTGTATCAAGATTATCGGGCGGTCAGCAGCAGCGAGTGTCTATTGCCAGAGCACTTGTAAAAGCACCCGACATAATTCTTGCGGATGAGCCTACGGGAAATCTTGATGAAGAAAACACATTAAAGACAATGATGATACTTAAAAGTATATCAAAAGAATGTCTTGTAATTGTTGTCACACATGAAAAACGTATAGCCAAGTTCTTTGCAGACAGGATAATAAAGGTCTGTGACGGAAAAATTATAAGTGATGAGCCTAATAATGCTACAGCATATCAGAGAAGTGATGATGCGAATATTTATCTTAAAGAATATGAGAAAGAGACAATAGATGACAGGTATGCAGATTTTAAGCTTTATCACGGGCAGGATGAGATTCCGGAAAAGCTTATGCTTAATTTCGTGTGGAAGGATGAAAAGTTATACATACAAAATCTGATGCCTAATGATATTGTGATAGCAAACGATGAGAATGGTATCCAGATACTTGACGAGGAAAGGCCGTCTCTTGATATTAAGGATGTTGAAAATTTTGAATATAATCTGACAAGACTTGATGAAAAGAAAAATGCCAGACTGCCGCTTAGGGAAGTATGGAACATGGCTAAGGCAAATATATCGGTACTTGGAAAGAAACAGGGCTTTATAGCCGTAATACTTCTTGCATCTGCGATTCTGCTTTCAATAACAACAGCCAAATTTGTTAATGATAAGACGATTGATGAAAAGAGTATTGTGTCTACAGATTCACATTATGTACAGCTCGATTTCAAAAATATTTCTGTGTTTGATTATGATGACCAGATCAAGATACTCGATTTTGCAAAGCAGTATATGACCGACAAAGAATATGGAGATATATTTTGTGTGCCTTCCGCCAATATGTATCTTAAGGGTAAGGTGTTTAGACAATTAAGGGAGCTTGGACAGAATCTTTCAGGCTTTTCATATGTGTCATATGAACATCTCGACAAAAAAGATATTCTGTATGGAAGAATGCCTAAAAAGAGAAATGAGGTAGTGATTGACAAGCAGGTAATTGACAGAATGACTGAGAAAAAAAGTGCCGTGACTTTAATGTATTCAGGATACAGGTCATATCTCGGTGCAAAAATCAGTGACAGTTCCGATTCAAAGATATTAAGAGTAGTAGGAATAAGTGATACAAGTGAGCCTACTGTCTACTGCAATCAGAATGTGCTGCTAGGTTTTTCAGAGAATTCATATAAGCTTGAAAGTGTTGATGAATTTAAGGAAGAAAATGTTAAGGGATATGAAAATCCCTCTCTTGGAGACAATGAAGTGCTGTTAAGAAAGGGATTTGCAGAAAGCGAAGGTTATAAAGTCGGGGATACATTAGAAATTGGTGATGATATAGAGACACATTATACGATTGTTGGAACTTTTCCTGACAGTCTGGATATTGATTATGTATTTTCCGATAAGGGATGTGAAAACATCAAGTGCCTTATGGTGTATGATAACAGGTCATGTCTTATCTACACGGATAATATACAAAAGACTAAAAAATATTATGAAAAAACAGGCGCCCAACAGCTCGATGTATTTGCACCATCTATGACAGTACCTCATGATGATGAAATAAAAAAATATATCGAGGAAAATTCAAGTGATTCGTTAACGGGAAATCTTATAACAGCCGTTGCGGTAATAATATCAATTATAATGATATACTTTATGATAAAATCAAATGCAATGGCCAGAAGTGAAGAATTGACGGTATACAGAATGTTTGGAATCTCAAATAGAAGTATAATAACTGCATTTATTATGGAATTGTATGTGATTGCATCTGTGACAACGCTTCCGGCAGTATTGGTGACAGCAGGTGTTATAAAGGTAATAAGTCTCGTTCCATCATTAAATATGGGAATTATATTCCCGTGGTGGGCAGTTCTTGGACTTTTGCTATGCATATATCTTGCATATGCAATTATCTGTATACTGCCAATAAAATCAATACTTGCAAAACCACCTGCAGCACTTGATTTGAAGTAGTGGGTGTAGTTGAAAAAACTTTGTAAATATTGTATAATAAAAATATGTTTTAGATGCTGTCGAATTGTGCAGATATTACAAAGACAGTTGAAGGTACAGCTAAATATTATAAACTTACCAAATTATAAGAAAAGTTGGAGAGGAGGTTGGTTTTATGATTGATTATACAGAAGGCTCAGGCAGACAGTATCATACAAACGTCGGAAAGGGAGATGTCGGAAGATATGTTATCATGCCCGGAGATCCAAAGAGATGTGAAAAAATTGCAGCATTTTTAGATGAACCGAAGTTTATTGCGGACAATCGTGAGTATGTTACATATACGGGAAAACTCGACGGAGTGAAGGTGAGTGTCACTTCAACAGGTATAGGAGGTCCCTCTGCTGCTATAGCGCTTCAGGAACTTGTAAGCTGTGGTGCAGATACTTTTTTGAGAGTTGGGACATGTGGCGGAATGCAGGATGATGTAATCGGAGGTGACATCGTTATAGCAAACGGAGCCATAAGAATGGAAGGCACCTCAAAAGAGTATGCACCTATTGAATACCCTGCAGTTGCAGATATAAATGTTATAAATGCGATGATGGCAGCAGCGAAGAAGCTTGATTTAAAATATCATGTTGGAGTAGTTCAGAGTAAAGACTCGTTTTTTGGCCAGCATGAACCGGAGCTGATGCCTGTAGGATATGAACTTAAAAACAAATGGGATGCATGGATAAAAATGGGATGTCTTGCGTCAGAAATGGAGACGGCGGCACTTCTTATTGCCGGAAGTTATCTTCGTGTAAGAGTCGGGGCATGTTTTTTGGTACTTGCGAATCAGGAAAGAGCCAAAAAAGGTCTTTCAAATGTGCAGGCACATGACACGAAGGCGGCGATAGAAACGGCAGTTGAGGCAGTCAGAGAGCTTATCAAAGCTGATAGGGATAATTAGAATAAAAAATAAAAAGAGATGAGTATGAAAAAAATGGAGGATTGTTATTATGAATGCAGAAGGACTTTTGGTAATGGCAGCGATGACGAGACACTCGGCATATGCACCGTATTCACATTTTAAGGTAGGGGCGGCACTTCTTACTGAAAAGGGAAAAATATATACAGGGTGCAATATTGAGAATGCAGCTTATACACCTTCAAACTGTGCTGAGAGAACAGCATTTTTTAAGGCGGTAAGTGACGGAGAGCGCGAGTTTAGGGCGATTGCCATTGTCGGGGGAAAAGACGGCGCAAATGAATATGATTTTTGTGCACCTTGCGGAGTATGCAGACAGGTGATGATGGAGTTTTGCAATCCCGATGAATTTGAAATAGTTCTTGGAAACTCGGCAGGAGATATAAAGGTTATCAAGTTAAAGGATATGCTTCCTATGGGATTTGGACCTGAAAATCTTGAATAGAAATAAAATATATGCGGAAATGAGGGTGTTAGTATGGAATATAAATTCAAAAGGATATTTACCGTAGTCATAGATTCGATGGGAATCGGTCAGATGGCAGATGCGGCGAAATTTGATGATGTCGGTGCAGATACGCTTGGTCATATCTCGGAGTCTGTTGAAAAATTTGAAATACCGAATTTCAGACGCTTGGGAATTGCAAATCTTAAACCGTTAAAACAGGTTTCGCCGGCCGATACACCACTTGGTTATTATTTTGCAATGAACGAGAGAAGCAATGGCAAGGACACAATGACCGGTCATTGGGAAATGATGGGAATAAATACAACAAAGCCTTTTATTACATTTACCGAAACAGGATTTCCAAAAGAACTTATCGCGGAACTTGAAAAGAGAACCGGAAGAAAAATAATTGGAAATAAAGCGGCAAGCGGAACTGTTATTCTTGATGAGCTTGGCGAGGAGGAGATTAAGACAGGGGCACTCATAGTGTATACATCTGCCGATTCGGTTATGCAGATATGCGGCAATGAGGAAACGATGGGACTTGATAATCTTTATAGATATTGTGAGATTGCAAGAGAACTTACGCTAAGAGACGAGTGGCGTGTAGGCAGGGTTATTGCAAGACCTTATACCGGAATGAAAAAAGGCGAATTTGTGCGAACAAGCAACAGGCATGATTATGCTTTGAAACCTACAGGGCGCACGGTTCTAAATTCCCTCAAGGACGCAGGTTTTGATGTTATTTCAGTAGGAAAGATAAATGATATATTTGCAGGTGAGGGAATTACAGAGAGTAATCGTTCAAAGTCAAGTGTACACGGAATGGAACAGACGATAGAGATAGCTAAAAGAGAGTTCTGCGGTCTTTGTTTTGTAAATCTTGTAGATTTTGATGCATTATGGGGACACAGGAGAAATCCTGTGGGATATGCAAAGGAGATTGAGAAGTTTGACAAAAATCTTGGCATACTGATGGATAATCTTAACAAAGATGACCTTCTTATAATAACGGCAGACCATGGCAATGATCCGACATTTAAGGGCACTGACCACACAAGAGAGAAAGTTCCTTTTGTTGCATATTCACCGTCATTTAGCGGATTTGGAAGACTGCCTGAAACCGATACATTTGCTGTAATCGGAGCGACTGTTGCCGAAAATTTTGGTGTTGCAATGCCTGAAAACACGATTGGAACATCAGTGCTTGATTTATTAAAATAAAAATTTAAAATTATTATAATATGTATTGTTTATTAAAAGGGCAAAACCAGCGTTTTGCCCTAGCAAGAATTTCTTTGAAATTCTTGTTGGCACACCACTAAATTACAGCGTTTTCCTATTCCATAACAAAAAATCTCTTTTACCGCATTCACGGTAAAAGAGATTTTTTTGTGGAAAAATAAATTTAATCTTCCTGTTTTTCATCTTCAATATGGAGAAGCGGCTCGAAACTGTTATTATATGTTGCACTATGTTTATTTTTTTTTGCGTTTGCATTTGCAATAGCTTCTTTACAGAAATACTGCTGTGCACATATTTTTTTCTGACCGACTTTGCGTGGTGGTATTATATATGTTCCGTCGCTCTGCATTACTCTTGCTTTTACATTATCTGCAAACTGTATATCCAGAATATGAATAATTTCTTCTTTTAGTGTTTCGTCTTCAACCGGGAAGAGAATTTCGACACGTTTGTCAAGATTTCTAGGCATCCAGTCGGCACTTCCCATATATACTTCTTCAAATCCGTTATTATGGAAGTAGAAAATTCTGCTGTGTTCAAGGAAATCACCTACAATTGAGCGGACGGTGATATTGTCACTTATGCCCTTTATTCCTGTCTTAAGACAGCATATTCCACGGATGACAAGGTCAATCTTAACTCCGGCAGCAGAAGCTTTATACAGTGAGGCGATAATACCGGGGTCGCATAGAGAATTCATTTTTGCTTTTATAAATGCTTTTTTGCCTGATTTGGCAAATTCTGTTTCACGGTTTATCATTTCAGTAAATCTGTCACGGAGCCATATAGGTGCTACGGCAAGTTTGTTCCAGGCAGCAGGCTCTGAATAACCTGAAAGCATGTTGAAAAATGCAGTTGCATCTTCGCCGATAGCCTTTTGACATGTTAAAAGACCCATATCCGTATAGATTTTTGCTGTGCTGTCATTATAGTTTCCGGTACCAAGATGAACATATCTTCTGATTCCGTCCTCTTCTTTTCTTACAACGAGTGTAATCTTGCTGTGGGTTTTTAATCCGACAAGTCCATAGATAACATGGCAGCCGGCTTTTTCAAGTTTTCTTGCCCAGATAATATTGTTTTCCTCGTCAAAACGTGCTTTTAATTCGACAAGTACAGTAACCTGTTTACCGTTTTCTGCTGCTGCCGCAAGCGAAGCGATAATAGGAGAGTGGCTGCTTACTCTGTAGAGTGTCTGCTTGATTGCAAGTACATCAGGGTCTTTTGCTGCCTGTCTTACAAGTTCAATAACCGGTTCAAATGTTTCATATGGGTGATTGAGAAGTGCATCATGTTCTTTTATCTGCTCAAAAATATTTTTGTTTGCATCAATCCATTTGGCTGGCTGAGGAGTGTAACCTTTTCCTTTAAGGTCGTCATATCCTTCAATACCCGCAAGTTTTGAAAGAAAAGTGAGGTCAAGAGGACCGTTTATCTTAAATATATCGTCATCATTTATTTCAAGTTCTCTTTTTAGTGTTTTAAGGAGTTTTTTGTCAACTCCATCTTCAACTTCAAGACGTATTGCCTGCCCCCACTGTCTCTTTTTTAACTGGCGCTGGATTTCTATAAGCAGGTCAGCAGCTTCATCCTCGTCGATTGAGAGGTCGGCATTTCGCATTATACGGTAAGGAAAAGCCGATAATACCTCGTAATTTACAAAAAGTTTATCGATGTTTTTCTCGATAATCTGTTCCAGAAGTATAAAGCATTTATCACCTGATTTTTTAGCCGGAATTTCAACAAATCTGGGAAGCCCTGAAGGAACCTGAACAGTTGCAAAATCGGTATCACTTACATTGTCTCCAAGACTTTTTTTGCGATGTGATACATATAGTTCACGGAATTGACCGTTGCCGTCTTTTGTGTTTGACGGTTTAAATTTTAAGATTGCACCTATATTAAGTGACTTATTTTGGATAAGTGGAAAAGGTCTTGCCGAGTCAACTGCCATAGGTGTAAGAACAGGATAGACCTCGGAACGGAAATATTCGTTTACATAGCGTTCCTGTTTATCATCAAGATCTTCATAGTGAGAGATAAGGTGAATGCCGTTATCTGCAAGTTTTGAGATAAGCTTTCCGTAAACATCATATTGTTCGTGTACAAGTTCGTGGGTTCTTTTGCTGATAGCTAAAAGCTGTTCACCCGGCGTCATGCCGGCAATATCTTTTTTTGTATAATTAACATGAACCATATCTTTCAGTGAGGCTACTCGTATCATAAAAAATTCATCAAGATTTGATGCCGTAATAGCAAGAAAACGCAGCCTGTCCAAAAGCGGAAGTTTACTGTCCTGTGCTTCACTTAGAACTCTGTAGTTGAAAGAAATCCAGCTGAGCTCCCTGTTGTAAAAATATTCGTGTTTTAAATAGTTATTTTCTGACATAAAGTCCTCCTGTCTAAAAACTTATATTTGTCTAATTGTCCAAACGCATTTATATATTTGTCAAATTGATTATATCAATTTATTGATTATATCAATTTATTGATTGCATCAAATATATCAATTGTATCGATTATATCGACTGTTAAATGTATCAAAATTCTTTCTTTTGTTTAAGAATAGGCTTGATTCCGTAAAGTTCTTCAAAAAAGTCGGAATTATTGTCAAATATTCCCTGTTCAAGTGTGATGTCATATAATGTTTTGCCTGTAATAAGAAGCTTTGAACCACGCAGATATACAGTTGTATTTGCAAATTTCTGCTTGTGGCTTCTATCCATTGCATCTGCGAGAAGCAATATTGAATTTAACTTTGCGATTTTTATAAATTCCTGCTGGCTGAACACGTCTGATATTTCAGCATATTTTGGAAAAGATGAATCGAGGTATCTTATCATATACGCAACCATCACTCTTTCTTTATGCGAAAGACCGATTATCTCAGTTGACATTACAATTTTGTAGGAATTTTCGCCCACTGCATTCATGTTTATGAAGTTGCCGCAATTGTGCAATATTGCGGAAATCTGAAGCAGAAGCTTGTCATGTTTTGTCAGATTATTCTGTTTTTTTACTGCATCAAATAATAAAAGACAATTTTTTTCAACATTGCGGTGGTGCAGTTCATCGGATTTATATCGTGCTGCAATGTTTCTGGCTGTAGAAATGATACCGTCGGTGAAATTAAAAGCAGGTGCTATTTTTTCTTTCTTTTCGGCGAAGTCAGCAGCCATTCCATCGCAGATGGTCATTCCTGATATCCATATCTGGCTTGCATCTGTTTCTTCAAGTATATTTCGATATATCATTGCGATAGGAAGGAGCAGAGAAGCTTTGTCAAGTGATGTATTTAATTCTTTGGCAAGTTCATCAGGTGTTTTTGAAGTGATGGATTTATAAAAATCGTCAAATTCAAGACGGTTTACACAGTTTCTCTTTTCATATCTTGCATCGGTAGATTTGAGTGTGCCAAAATGATGAAGAGTCATATATTTGACGAAACTTTGAAGCTGATTTCCCATAGCAATAATATTTTTTACTTTCCGGCTCTTTAAATAAAGCTGTACGAAAGTATGCAGTCCATGGGAGATATAGTCGTATACAAGATTCTGATAATTGTCGGTCTTATACTGCATATCCTGTAAAACTTCCTGTATTCTCAGAGAACCGAGCATAATATTCTGTGTTGTAATTAAAGTCTTCTTATCATAGAGAGATAACTGGATGCTGCCTCCGCCGACATCGACAAGAAGCGTTCCCTCCTTTATAAGGCTGTGAAAAGAATTTTCTTTAAGGGCTAATGATTTGTAACAAAGATAGCGCTGTTCAGAATTACTAAGTATCTTTATCAAGAAGCCAGTGCGTTGCTTTACCTGATCAAGTACAATTAAATTGTTGTCAGCTTCACGCAATGCACTGGTAGCAATTATCATATAATCATGTATATCATATTCTTTCATTTTATTTGAAAAACCGTTTAATATATTACATAGTTTATCTATGGTAGTATAGCTAATGTGTTTGGTAGAGTACGTTTCAAGACCGAGTCTGGCTGTATGGTGAACATACTCGATTTCGTGTACACCATATTTTTTTGAAATTTCATAAATGCGCATTGATGTTTCATGCGAACCTACATCAATTGCTGCGAAAATAGTAACTGCCATATGCTCCCTCCTTAAGTATTTTAATATTGTATATATTTTATGCTAATGAAGGAAAAAAAACCAGTGCTTTTACACGCATTTTGAAAAAATTTACATGTTCTTTACATATGAGATTAAGCCATTTCAGCAATCCTGCTGACACCAACATAAATCTCAGAAATTTTATACCATGTCGGAAAGTCAGTTACTCCGGTTTGTGGCAGTCCAAACACTTTTTGGAATACTTTTACGGCATCGGCAGTTCTCTCACCATAAATACCATCCTGCGAGATTTTGGGGATAAGAGGGTATGCATCGGCTATAACATTTAACTGCTGCTGCAGTTGCAGAACTTTACTTCCGGATGCACCTATTGTCAAATCATAGCCGGGCCAAGAGGACGGTATTCCTGAAATTTCAGTCGAACTGTTTATATAAACGGAATTACCATAAAATGCACGAAGTATCTCGATGGCAGAATAGCCCTGGTCACCTAGATATTTAGAGTCCCACTGACGCATCCAGTCAGGGCAGGAAACCATTTTGCCGTCACAGTACTGCGTAAAAAGAGGCTGCCTTACATTAGGTCTTGAAATATAATTTGTAAAAATATTGTCAACTATTCTTGAAATGTTTTCAAAGATATTCCTTCCGGGAATCCATTTTTGGTCGTAGGCGGTGGAAGAAGTGATTGTGAAATCATAGCCTTTATTTCGGTACCACTCCGTATATACCCTGTTCAAAGTAATAGATTGTATGGCAAGAATATTTGCGGTAAGTGTTGCCTCAGGCCATGTTGCATAGATTTCGCTTGAGGCGACATTTTTAATGTAATCTTTGCATGATTTGACTTATTTCATAAAAAACATTATATCGACACAAATTGTCATGAAAGCCTTATTTTGCAAGGGATTGCGAAAAATTAAGTATTATAAAATATCACATAATAATATATATTAAAATACAAAAATGGTGTAGTAATGGTGTAGTATAAATGAGATTATCTGAGGCCTTGATATAATAACATTTAAAAAATTTTCAAGGTAACCAATTTGATACCCCCTACATTCAGAAAAAAATCGCTGTAAATATTCTATATAAAAATTCTTGAAATTTGCTCACGATTTGGAGCGGATTTTTAAAAAGTTTCTGTCAGAAAAAGATATAGGATAAAATTTAGATATTCTAACGTTAAAATGTAACTTGGCAGTGTATAAGGTGACAAGTAAACACATAACTAACAAAGATGGTTGTCGGTATAACTCAATGCTTTTTAATTTAAATGTGATTATAAGGTCATATATGCATTGCTGTCAATACTCAATTTATAAAGGGGCATATTAAAAATGCCCCTACCAAAATATAACATTGCCCTGGCTGTCAACATTGTAATGCCACCATTTGCCGGATGAATATTTAATGCAGGTATTGCCGGCGGCATCCGTCCAAACTTTCTTTATTTCTCCATATTCCCAGTTATCAAATAGAGAACGATGGAAGTTATAAAATTGTGTTGCTGTCATGTTTAATCACCTCATTTCAAATATAAATGACCTTGTAAGGCTTCCTCTAGCTGCTTGCTGTTTATGCCAATGTACCTTTGCGTGACCTTTGGGTTACTGTGTTGTAATAATCGTTGCACTAGGATAAGATTATAACCGCTTTTTATATAAATCTGTGTAGCAAAGAACTTTCTAAACGAATGAGTTCCAATATTCTCATAGCCAAGATAATCCGCTACTTTTTGCAGATAGGTTTGTATGTTTCTTTCTTTTGTTTTGAATATCTTTTCATTTCTTGAAATTTCATGACGCAGGCAATAATCATGTATATAGTCATATACTTCATTGAGTACAGTAAATTCACGCTTCTTTTTGGTCTTTATCTCAATAATGTTAAGTCTGTAGCGTTCGCCGTCTTTTATAAACGAATCAAGCGAAAGATTAAGAATATCCTTAATACGGAGTCCTAAATTTGCTTCCAAAATTAAGGCGGTCATGATTTGCTCATTTGGTTTAAAAAAGCAGGAGCCTTTTTTCATTGCATCTATAAAATTTTCGTATTGTTCAACTGTAAGAGCTGCAGTTTTTTTGTTTGCCATAGTGCGTACCTCCTGTGTGTTTGTTGTTTTGTTTTTGTTGTATATATAATAAACCAAAAAAGGTTTAAAGTCAACAAGAAAAATAAACTTTTTTTAGATTATCGTTTGTTGACTTTATATCTATTCAATAATATAATAATATAAATACAAATATGGAGGTGAATGTGGAAATGTTAACATATAAGATTGATGTTTTAGACACGCTGAAGGAAAGCGGATACAATAGTACAAAGATATTAAAAGAAAATCTAATTAGTCAATCGGCTATGCAAAAAATACGGAAAAATGAGATGGTTGGTATTAAGACAATAGAAAAATTATGTCAATTATTGGATATGCAACCGGGAAATATAATAAAATATGTAGAAGAAAAATAAACCAAAAAAGGACTATTTTTCTGTTGACGATAAACCGAAAAAAGATTATAATAATATTGTCGAAAGACAATAACCGGGTAAGGGGAGAAATGAGAGGGAGAAAGTTTGGCGACATTAGAAAAATTATTTAATTCTATAATGTGCGGCACACAAGACAAAAACATAAAATTTAAAGATTTGCAAAAAATACTTGATACATTAGGATTTGAGTGCAGAATAAGGGGAGACCATTATATTTATTCATATGGAAATCTTCCAGAGAATATAAATATACAGCCAAATGGAAATATGGCAAAGGCTTATCAAGTAAAGCAGATTAGAAACTTTATCTTAAAATATCAGTTTAAATTGTAGGAGGTGCGGCGATGTACAAGTATGAAAGGATAATATACTGGTCAAAAGATGATGATGCGTTTATTGTAGAAGTTCCAGAACTGCCGGGATGCATGGCAGATGGAAAAACAATACAAGAAGCTATACAAAATTCGGAAATAGTTATTTCTGAATGGTTGGAAGTAGCAAAGGAAAGAGGGCAGGAAATTCCAGAACCAAAGGGAAAACTTGCATATGCATAAAATTACAGTTGTCATTATAGCAATATAGTGGCAACTTTTTTTGATGTTCCAGAAATGAAAAGTTTTGTTAAGTTTTCACAAAATTAAAGCATATCTTTTGTACAAAATTACCATGGTTACAAGTTGGTTGTCACTTTGTCACCATATGGTTACTTTTTGGTCGCATAAGTAGAGTAGATTAGGTTAGTATAGTAGAGGTTTAGGTTAGTATAGGTTAGATTAGATAAGAGGAGAGAAAAAATAAATAAAAAGAGATATTTACAAAATGGAATTATTTAGAAGAATTGTTTTTAACTTTTTTATTTTTGGGGGGGTTGATTTTTATCTTGGTATCTGTTATTCTTTTAACATTAAATTAAATACGCTTGAATTAGAGAGGGTTCCACATATCTGCAAAAGGAACAATACAAATGACTTTACGAGGTTGTTTGTGCGTAGTAATCACTTTAGCAAGTTAGGCTGCGCATGGACGACCTCTTTTTATTTTTTTTTAGGTGGTGAATGTTATGGGCGGAAAAGGTTCTGGAAATAGAATGGTAGCAAAAAATCAGGCATGGAAAAAATCTCCAGTTATTGGTAACAATGGAATTACTGCAACAAAAGAAGAGATTAGCAAGATAACGGCTCATGCTTTGGAAATTGCTTTGTGGGATGAGATAGACACGAAAGACCCGGAGCAGTTAAGGGATAGAACATTGAAGTATCTTCAATATTGTATTGATAATAATATCAAGCCTGGAAACTTGGGGTTATACAATGCTTGGGGAATTACGAAAGGCGAGGTAAGCAACATACAGCAGAGAGAGCCTGGCTCACAGAGGACTGCCGTCATTAAAAAAAGCAGACAAATTATGTCACAAATTCGTGAGCAGTTAATGGCTGATGGAAAAGTTAATGCTGTTGCAGGCATATTCTGGCAAAAAAATTATGATGGACTGAAAGACCAGCAGGAGGTTGTTATCGAGCCTAGAAATCAAATTGAAGCAGATAAGACACCAGAGGAAGTGCAGCAGATGTTAGCGGATGATATTCCGATAGATGTGGATGATAATGAAGTATGATGAGTAAATATACATTATTGGGAATATTTATGCATGAAAAAAGTAATAAATTATGCATAATTCCGGAAAGTACTGATTTTACTGGAAAATGGATTGCGTAAAAGTATACATTATACGCAATTTTAAAAATACTTATGAAAAATGTTTTCATTTGTAGTAGGTGTGAGCTATACGAAAGAGAGTATGCTATCACAGAATGTATAGGTACCGGGGAGGGGGTGTGGTGAGTAGCCAAAAACCACTCCCTTAGCCCCTCAACCATTCAAAAAATAAAAAAGACCTGTTATCAGGTTCTCAAAAAAATTTTAAAAACAAAAAAGGAGATTTCTATGTTTGCATTAAAGATTATTTCAATGATTTATATTATATTGCAGATGTTATGTTTTATATGGTTTGATTGTAAATCAAAAAATGCAGATGAGAGTATTGGATATAAAATTTTTTGTCTGCTTAGTGGAGCAAATTTGGCATACATTGTAATGAATTAGTGGTTGAAGGGTTCCATAGGAGAATGGCTAATCCATCCGACTGTCTGTCGGAAGATTGAGGGTTCAAATCCCTCTGGACCTGTTTGATTGCATAACCGTCGCAATCGAATAAATGGTTTTGTTGCAGTAGTTACCTGGCATGTAATACTTGTTATGGCAACTGAGTTTACATATGTGCCGAAAGAATTGCAACAGGGAGGATAAACACTCGTGCATCCTCTCTTACGCTCCGTTGGTCTAGTGGTAAGGACACATGACTTTCTCTCATGTAACATCGGTTCAAATCCGGTACGGAGTATTTGAAAGTGAGGCGGTTGCTTTGATAATAACCAAACACGCACAAAAGAGATTAAAAGAACGATGCGGCTTGAATAAAAAAGCATCGGAACGCTTGGCAAAATTGGCTTATGAGCATGGAATAAAGCACAATGAAACAACAGGTAACTTGCGGAAATGGGTTGATAGCCAATACTTCTATAACGAAACTGCTAATAACATCAGATTGTATGGTGACAAGGCTTTTATTTTTAGCGATTATAAGCTGATAACTGTATTGCAGATACCTCACAATCTGGTCAAGTATGTGAAAAGGAGAGCATAATGGATAACTTAGCACAGCATAAATTACTTTTGCAGCAGATGCATGATACATATATCAAGAAAAATCATGATTATGGCGATAGCTTTAGTCGTTCATTTAAGAAATATGGACTTGTAGCAGCTATGGTTCGGATGGAAGATAAATGGAACAGGCTTGACAATATGGCATCAGGAGCAGAACAGAAAATTGCTGATGAAACTATAAGAGATACACTGTTAGACCTTGCCGGATATTGCGTTATGACAACGATGGAGCTGGACAGGCAGAAAGATAACGCAAATCAAAAGGCATTTGAGGAACAGGTGCGAACTGAAAATGCAGATGTTTTAGCAAAGGAAAATAATACATCAGATTATGGTGAAAAGATTGTTCTCCATGATGAAGAAAAGGGAGATATGGAAGTAAATGTTCCTGAAAAGGTTGCAAAGGCGAAGAAACCGATTGACGAGGGCAAGGTGATGGCTTTGTATAATGCAAAGTGGTCGCAAGCAAAGATTGCGGATGAGATGGGATGCTCACAGGGACGGATTTCGCAGATTATTAGGGCGAATAAATAGACTGATAGGAGTGACAACAATGAATAAAGAGCTATTGAACAAAGCAAATAATTTGATACATGACATTGAAACAATATCGAAGGTTATTGATGAGAAAGAAAATAGTCATCATTGGATTACAGTAATAACGCCGAAATATCCAGACAGTTATTATTCATTTAGGTTTATGGATGAATTAACTGAGTGGATGAAAAAGAAAAAAGAAGAATATGAAAAAGAATTTGAACAGTTGAAATGAAATTGATGTGTCGAAATTTGTCGGACGAAAATGGTTCTTTGATAATTGAATATGGATGGTTGCTATGATAAGATTCCCCTATCACTAAGAAAGGGAGGAGCGTGTCGAATGGAATGTTTGCGTTGCAAAGTAGAAATGAAACATTATAAATTTAATGGAAACTTTGGAATTTATGGAAAAGAGCATGATCCTGGAAATGGGTATGCAAGGCGACAATTACCACATAATCCGCATAGCGTATATGTATGTGAAAAGTGTGGATATATGGAATTAAGTATAAAAGACTGCGAAAACGAGGATATATAATGCTTTACCAACCATCAATATTCAATAATGAATAGGTGGTTGGTATTTTTATGCATAAATTGAGGTGATATGGTGCTTTTACAGGAAGAAATTCAGAAACAGATTGCTGTTATAGCAAGGATTTTGCAGCGTGGCAATAATGCAGAGATTAAGAAAAACAGTGATGGAACAGTTAAGGTTTATGAGGTTCGGAAGAAAATTGTGAAGTATTAAAGTTTTAACTGAAGCCTAAATGGGCGTGAGAGATGATACTGAACTCAATTTTGAGTTGAGTGACTTTAACCAACTCAATTTTGAGTCGGCTGAATTTTCATCCCAGTGATTAAAAAAATTCAAAAAAGGAGTTGACTTTTTGTGGCGACAGTATTATATTTATTGTAGCGACAAAAAGAAAAGAGGTGATAAGATGTCGCCAAGAACAGGTAGACCAAAATCTGACAATAACAAAGATGTAATGTTTAGAGTTCGACTTGACAGAGATATGGTTGAAAAGTTGGAAACTGCTTCCAAGAATTTAGAAATTACAAAATCGGATGTTGTTAGAAATGGTATTGAAAATGAGTATAAAAGGTCTATAAAAAAATAAGAACAGTTACACCGCCCTGAGAAAGCATATAACTGTTCTGGTCACAATCCGAAATAGATTGATAAATATATTCTATCAGTTTCTTTCGGATAAATCAATCAAAATTTGAAAGCGAGGTAGAAATACATCTATGAATGAAATAATCACAGTTGAAAACACAGAAATGCAGATACGAGAATACAATGGTCAGAGAGTTGTTACATTTAAGGATATTGATTTAGTGCATCAGAGACCAAGTGGAACTGCAAGCAGAAATTTCAGGCATAACAAAAAGCATTTTATCGAAAACGAAGATTATGCTGTTGTTACAAAAGAAAGTCCAATAGACGAAATTCGTCCATTGAATTTAACTATACCTCCAAAGGGCGTAACTCTTTTAACGGAGAGCGGATATTTAATGCTTGTAAAGTCCTTTACAGATGATTTGTCATGGCAGGTGCAACGCACTTTGGTTAATAATTATTTTAAGAATAAGGAGCAGGCAATCAGCCAGCAGAAAGTGGTAGAGCAGAAAACTAAGAACAAGAGTTTAGTAGAGTACACTCTGGAGAAAATAAGGATTTTACTCGCTTCCACAGAAAAATGGAAGCCAACAATGCTACTATGGTTGAGTATATAATTCTTCTTGATACCGCAGTGGTATATTTTTTGCAAAGAATTAAAAAAAGGCTTGACTTTTGGAACTCATAAGTTATAATATGACTTATGGAACTCAAAAGTGAGGTGATAAGTTATGAGTCCACGAATGGGTAGACCTACGGAATGTCGAAAAGACCATGATGTTAAAGTCAGAATAGATAATGACACGCATGAGAAGTTACTGAAATACTGCGAAGAACAGAAGATTACAAAGGCAGAAGCAATTCGTAGAGGCATTCATTTGGTCTTACAGAAAAAATAAAACACTCGACAGCCTACCAAGCAAAACCGAGTGTTTTTATCTAAAAACTCCAAAAGGAATTTGATAAATCTATCATATCATCTTTCTTTTGGAAATGCAAACTAAATGAAAGGAGATATAATTTAATGCAGGAAGTATCAGAAGTAACAATGCAGACCCCAATAGAGATTGCTTTAGGTGTCGATGAGAATGGAATGACAACAGCGAGAAAGTTGTATGCATTTTTGGAATTGAGTCCTAGTAATTATTCAAAATGGTGTAAGACCAATATCACAGAGAATGGATTTGCAGAAGAAAATGTTGATTATTGGGCATTCGTACTTAATGACGAATGGGGTGGACAGGCAACAACTGATTATAGATTAACAGCTCACTTTGCAAAGAAGTTATCATGTAAAGGGAATGGAGTAAGAGCAGAAGAAGCAAGGGAATATTTCACAACAATTGAAGAAAAGACAAAGGAAGAAGCTGTAAACAGAAGTCAAGCATCACCACTACTTCAATCTGTAGCTGGAATAATTGACAGCTTAATAAAGCAGGAAGCTGAACAAAATAGATTAAAAAAACAACAGGAGAAAATTGAAAAGAAATTAGATGTTGTCGTTGCTACATATGAGAAGAATGACAGTTCAGATGATTTTAAGCAATGGTGTAAGAACTGTGCAGGAAAGATTGCTAAATCTCCGAAGTTAGAACAGTTTTCCAGTAAGGAAGTGTTTGGAGTTATATGGAACGAAAGCTATCAGCGTTTGACAGAGAAAAGACCATGTAACCTTAAAACGAGATTAACAAACGAAAGAGGCAAGGCTTTTGAAAGAGGAAAATCGTCATCATGGATTAAGCAGCATATAACATATTTGAGTATAATAGCTGACGATAAAGACTTAAAACCGGCATATGAAAGTGTTATGAGAGAAATGATGATGGTTTATTGTGCAGAATAACAAAAATTCACGAAACGACAAGGAGCGATATTATGGATATATCAGTAAATGAAAGTAAATTTGCAAATGCAAGTGTTTTAATAGAGAGAGCAAGAGTATTATCAAATATGTTGACGGAAACTTATTTCGGTCAGAAAATAGAGACTCAGGCAGATTTATGGAAAATATCGGGTTACTTTTACAATGATGCCAGAGTATTAGCGGAGACTATAATGTGTATGATAGTTGATGCCGAAGAATTGTTAAATCATGCATCAGATGATGTTGTAACAAAATAAAGTATATGGCATATACAATCGGGTATATGTAACAGTGAATAGGCACTTATCTTTGAAAGGTAGGTGTCTTTTTTATGTCCGAACAAAATAAGAGAATTATAAAAGGTCTGCATCGAAAAGACCTTACCAATATCAAATTTGCCAGTGCATTGCTTGATATGGCGATTGAGGAAAAGAACGAGGATTTAGATTTTGCATTGCAGCAGGCAAAGGAAGTACAGAAGATTGCGGCAAAGGAGAGTCGAAAGAAGAACAGTATTGAATTTGCAAGTCTGTATTGGAAAGCTACTTTGATGCTGGCACCGTATTTTTTTGAAGATTTCCTTTACTACATGGAAAAGGACAGGAAACCGCAGAAAAGGTTCTATATGCCACGCAGACGCACTCTGAAAGTGGTTGTTAATGATTTACAGGACTTAGAAGATGGCAAACTTGATTTTTATGGTTTATCTATGCCGCCGCGAGTAGGCAAATCAACG
Organism: uncultured Lachnospiraceae bacterium; assembly: GCA_934320845.1. Classification (GTDB taxonomy): domain Bacteria; phylum Bacillota; class Clostridia; order Lachnospirales; family Lachnospiraceae; genus Butyribacter. The sequence goes on along the minus strand of CAKRFU010000005.1, from coordinate 129,823 downwards.
ATATGTATATTTTTTATGGCTTGGGTTATGGGAAAACGACCAAACAGTCATAATGCGATGTCAGGGCATAGCGGTATTTTGGCAGATGGATTTTACAGTGAAGCACTCAATCTTATGGAATTGGATGTGCCGGAAGAAAAAAGACAGTATCATTTCCTAGATATATTCCCTCAGACATTTCTGCAGAAGAAATCAGCAGATAAGAAAGAGATTACTTTGAATGACCCTGATAGATTTGCTACATTGACTTGTCGTGGTATTGATGGTACTTGGACGGGTGCGGTTGATATATCATGGGACGGATATTTGTATGTTGATGATATGGTTCGTGACAGACAGGAGAGTTTATCTCCATCACGATTAGAGGGAAGATACCAGGATTATCTAAACCTGCTTGTTGACCGTAAAAATGACGGTACAAGAGAATTGATGGTCGGAACCAGATGGAATGTTCTGGATCCTTTAGGCAGAGTTGAAAAGCAGTACAAAGACAATCCACGATACAGATTTAGAAAGATACCGGCACTTAATGAGAATGGAGAGTCTAACTTTGTTTATGATTATGGCAAGGGCTTCTCTACAGAATATTTCTTGAATGTTAAGAGTCGTCTTGATAAGAACGAATGGGAAGCAAAATTTCAGCAGCGGCCATTTGTCAGAGAGGGACTTGTATTTGCTGAAAATGAACTTCTTACCTACAATGGTGTGTTACCGCCTGAAAGTAGCTTAATTCGAGTATTGGCTGCCTGTGATGTGGCTTGGGGCGGTGGAGACAGTTTGTCAATGCCGTTTGGATATGAATATGATGACGGATATATTTATATCCCAGATTGGATTTTTAATAAGGGAGATAAGACAGTTACTCAGCCTATTGTTGTTGGAAAAACATTATATCATAAGCCGCAGATGGAACATTTTGAAGCAAACAATGGTGGAGATGAGTATGCAGATAAGATAGACGAATTGTTACAGGCTCAACATTATTCATGTAGCATATCGTCCAGCAAAGCACCAAATACAATGAGCAAAATGGCAAAGATTATACAGTATGCACCGGATGTTAAAAGAAGATGTAAGTTCCTTGCGGCAAATAAGAGAGACAAGGAATATCATGACGCAATGGATGAATTGACCATGACAGTTCAGATTGGTAGCAATGACCATGACGATGCTGCGGATGGAGTGACACAGTTAATAATGTTAGCAAATGGTGGCAGTTTGGCAAAGGCAGAGTTTATTGATTCACCATATTAGGAGGTACGATAAAATGACTAAGGAATTATTGAACAATTACAGATACCTTGATGAGATTATCAAAAAAGATGAAGAAAAACTGCAATATTACAAAGATAATCCGCCAGCTGCTTATGTCGGAAAGGTGCAGGCATCAAACAAAGAGTTTCCATATCAGAGAACATCTATTGAGGTATCAGGCTGTGAAATCAAAGACAGGAGAGCATGGAAAGAGAAGCAGTATGTTTTGATAAATAAATTACATAATGAGCGTGCAGAGCTTGAGCAGATGAAAATGGAGATTGATATTTTCCTGACTACGATATTTGATGGCAGGGACAGACTTATATTTGAATATCTGTATCGGGACGGTATGACGCAGCAGGAAGTGGCTGATAAACTGTTTATGGATAGGAGTACGGTGTCAAAAGTGGTGGATAGGTATTTGTGTGCAGTTGAGGATTAGTTGAAAATGGCAAACATTATATTTTTTACAAGGAGAGGAATTAAAAGGGTATAAAAGGTTGTTAACTGAGAGTAAACATCATTAGGCAAGTGAAATTAATATGCTCCACAGCTTTATCTTTGGACACACATGAGAGCAAACCGGCAAAATACGCAGAAAAAATATTTATGATTGATTGGGGCAATGCTGGAAAATTGCCATATTATGCCGATTGTGGTATTATATAACAAAAATTAAGAAAAGGAGTGTCAGACAATGGAGAATAACGAAAAAGATGGAGTCGCCGATGCGGTTTTTAATACCGCAAAACCGCCTAAAAAGAAACATAAACTTTTATGGACAATAGTTATTATAGTAGTGATATTTTACTTATTATCTGTAATAGGCAATGATAGTTCAAGTGATGATCAGGATAATCTACGCATAGAACAGAGCTATACCTTAGATGAAATGGAAAGTAGATGTATAAAATTCAATTACAAGGATGTGGCGAGAAATCCTGATGATTATATGGGAGAGTGTTTTAAAGTAAATATTTATATTGATGAGGTTATAAATGAAAGCGTGAAGTCTGGGAGTGACAAATGTTATAAGGCATATATCTATAATAAAAAAGAAGAATCACAGGATTATGATAAGTTTTTGTGGTTGTATGATTTTCAAGTTGGTGATGATAAGTTAAAAATTTTAGATGGTGATGTTATACAAGCATATGTTATATTTAATGGTATGGGAGATAGCGAAAATTCATTAACTGGTGAAAAATCAGAAGATATGGCTCTTGATTTACATTATGCAAATTTGATAAAAGAGTAAACTAAATATTTTAAATAATAAACACAAGGCGGATTTCAATGTCCGCCTTTTTTCTTTGAAGAAATTATATAAAGTGAAGATATTGGTGTTCTACAAAGAAATTTTTTTCCTAAGCTTTTTGCATTCTCGTTCAAGCGAAGAAATTGCGCTTGATTGCTCTGAAAAAAAGTCAAGCAATGATTTAAAATGTTTTTTGTATTCGTCATTTAGTTTTGGATAGGTATCCATTATGAGTTTTATGTCTTCTTGATCGTAAGGTGTCAGTTTGCGATATTTGCTAATTAACTCATATTCTGAATCATATACTGGAGTTGACTTGATTTCATCAAGAAGTTCTGATTGTCCATTTGTATTCTGCTTGATTGATTCCCAACCCATAAGGTACGATGGAGACACATTGAAATAATTTGACAATTTTGTCATCATAGTAATGCTTGGCTCGCTTACGCCTTGCTCGTATGATGCTATTGTTGTTTTTGCAACATGCATTTCTTTTGCTAATTCTAATTGAGTAATATTTTTTAATTTTCTAAGTTGTTTCAGACGTTCGCTAATCATAAAATCACCTCCATGTATTGATTATAATATACTTTTGTGAAAAAGTATAGAAAAAATGTATTTTTATATTGACAATACATAAATAATGTACTATGATACATATGTACATAAAAAGCGTACAGAAAGAGGTGAGTATATGAAGCGTCTGATTGCAGAAGTAGGAGATGAATTGCATAAGGCTGTTAAGATGGAGGCTCTTAAAAGAGATATGCCAGTAAAACAACTTGTAATTGAAAGCATTAAAAAAGAATTAAATAAGCAGAAAAAAGAAAAAGAGTAATCGCAAAATTTGACGGTTGCACGATTACTCCAAGAACCCACAAGGGATATAAATATATTACTATATCTTTTGTGGGATTTCAAGCAGAAAATTGAGTAAACGAAAGTGAGGTAATATATTATGAACGAAATAATCACAGTTGAAAACACAGAAATGCAGATACGAGAATACAATGGTCAGAGAGTTGTTACATTTAAGGATATTGATTTAGTGCATCAGAGACCAAGTGGAACTGCAAGCAGAAATTTCAGGCATAACAAAAAGCATTTTATCGAAAACGAAGATTATGCTGTTGTTACAAAAGAAAGTCCAATAGACGAAATTCGTCCATTGAATTTAACTATACCTCCAAAGGGCGTAACTCTTTTAACGGAGAGCGGATATTTAATGCTTGTAAAGTCCTTTACAGATGATTTGTCATGGCAGGTGCAACGCACTTTGGTTAATAATTATTTTAAGAATAAGGAGCAGGCAATCAGCCAGCAGAAAGTGGTAGAGCAGAAAACTAAGAACAAGAGTTTAGTAGAGTACACTCCGGAGAAAATTGTTGATTGGAAACTGAATGATTTGAATAAACGCTTAAAGAGAGTTGAAGCCGAATTACAAGAAAAGTCAAGAGTTAGATTAGTAAAAAGGTTACAGCCGAAAGTAGAAACATGGTATGAAAAGAACCGAGATATTATATGGAATATCAAGGAAAGAACTGGGATTGAACCAAGAAAGTTATACCATGAAATACTTGAGGAATGTGGCAGGTATTACAATTTGGATGAAGCAAAAGAGATTTATCAGTCGGAAACAGGGCGTACCCTTGCATATACGATAGATTTGGTGGAATATTTTCCACAGCTTCAGGATATTGCAGACCAAGTGTTAGACGGTTACAGATTTTAAACAAATAATTCAAACAAACGACAAGGAGCGATATTATGGATATATCAGGAACAAAGATTTTATTTGATGCCGACAATATGAATATTGAAGAGGGCATAGAGATAGAAACAGCATATTCACTTTTAAGTACTTTTATGGATAAGTATGATTATATGTACGATATGTCAGAGTGTACTAATGCACAGGCATATTGTTTAGTTGCTAATGCAAAAGATATATACCACTTGATAAGAGCTACATGGAATATACTTGAGAATGTAAAAGAGCAGAATAAAAAAGTGCAGGAGTTGATTGGAAATGCTTTTGATGTTGTTAAAGTAATACAGGATGCAGCAGACAGCAAAGGAGCAGTACGAGCATAAGGTACTTGAAAGGAATGGTGTTAATATGAACGAGATTGAAAAAATATATTATAACTTTAATGAGTTATGTGACGATTATGCAGAACTTGAAGATACAATAGAAGCAAGAAAAAAGATGGAGCAGAAGATGGGCAAAGAACTGTTTATGAAATATGATAATGAAATATCGGATTGTTGTATGTACACAGAAAAGCAGGGCTTTATATGGGGATTTCAGTATGCTATGAAGCTGATGACGGCGTATTGATTAGTGGATGCTGAATAATTCACACATTTCACATTCCTAAAATGATATTTTAATATTATGAAAATATGTAAAAGAGTCACAGGACAAATTGATATGTCTGTTGTGGCTCTTTTTTGCTGAAACAGCAGGAAAGATTATTTGAGGTATGTGATATGGGATTGATGAAATTTGATCGGTTAAATGTACTTTCTGAAAATGAAACGATTAGTGATGAGCGGAAAAGGATTAGTCGAAAGAAAATACCAATTCATGAATATTTTGAAGATATGCAGATTAGTGAAGAACAAAAACAAAAGCGTATTCGTTTAGCAAATTTATTGCTGGCGGATGTGCTTTTTTTATTTGCACTGTCAAAAGGAAATAATGACAAGCATTATCTTGTAAAGTCGTTTCAGAACAGATATACGGAGTCGGTAAAGAGTGTTGCACAGCAGGATAAAGAATTATCACGATACATAAGAAAGGTTTGTGAAAATATCGTTGATACTACATTGAAAGATACGAAGAAGCCCAGTGATTTAACAGATAGTGCAGGCACTGAATATAGGACTTCTATTGATAGAGCAATGAACATAGCTGAGAATGAAGCGAATAGTATATTAAATAATGAAGAGTATAGAAGTGCCATAAAGAATGGCTGTACGAAGAAAAAGTGGATATCCTTTGGTGATGAAAGGGTAAGAACGGATCATGCGGATGTTGATGGTGAGGTAGTGGATATATACAAGCCTTTTCATGTTGGAGGATATTTGATGATGTTTCCAAAAGATGATTCTTTGGGAGCAGGTCTTGAAGAAATTGTAAATTGTCGTTGTTCGGTGGAGTATTTACAAGATAGGGTAATAGTATTAGATGATAAAGCAATTGGTACAGAAGATTCAGGAAAAAAGCCAACATTATTTGTGGATGTTACTGAGGAATATTTAAAGGCTGGAAAAGTTAATTTAGGGAAAGTGATTGATGAAAAGGAATATGAAAAGGAAGGACAGAGGTATTGTGTAGATGGAAAAAATGTAGTTTTGGATTATTCGGAAAGTGAAAGAAAAATTGCTGAAAATTTAGCTGGCTTGCTTGGTGCAAATGTAAAAATGATTCCGAGAGTATTATTTCCACAAGGAATATCAACGCCAGATATTTTTATTAACAATGAGGCATATGATATAAAGGAACCTATAGGAAAGGGAAAAGCTGTTATATATAATATGGTTTCAAAAAAGAAAAGACAGGCTAATAATTTTGTTATAGATATATCACATTGTCCATTGTCGGAGAATGAAATAAGAAATCAAGTTGCTGATGTGTATCGTTCAAGTCATACCCGGTTCATAGATAAAATAATTTTATGTAAGAATGGAAATATCTTGAATATTTATAAGAGAATAAAAAAAGAGGAATAGATGGCCTCGCCCAAATATGGGGGCAAGGTATCTACTCCTCTAAGATATCTTACAGATATATTATCATTATATGGAGTTGCTGTCAAATGTATGTATGGCGAAATCAAACTTTCACACAATTCACACCAAAACCATGCTATATTGGTATCATGAAATAACTATAAGGGTCAAGCAGTTTCAAATGAAGCCGCATGGCTCTTTTTTGATGCATTGAATTGAGGTGAGATAAGTGGAAGTAGAAGAAAAAATGGAATTATTCGGAAGAAAGCGTATTTATACGGATGAGATTGTTATAGATGAAACAAACATTCTTTCTGTGCTAAATGATGCACTTATCACACATATGGAAAATTACAATGCGATGGCATATCTTTTGAAATATGAAAAAGGATATCAGCCTTTACAGCGTAAAAAGACAGTTCGACCTGAGATTGATGTCAAGGTGGTAGATAATGTTGCTAATGAAATTACTGAATTTAAACTTGGCTATAACTGGGGTAATCCTATTATCTATGTGCAGCATGGCAATAATGATTTATCAGGAAATGACAGCAATTCAGACGATAATGCAGTTTCTATGTTATCGGAAATGTTTCGAGAGGAAGGAAAAGCAAGTCTTGACCAGGAGCTTGCACGATACATAGAGATTTGCGGTATTGGATATCGTTTCATCAGAATTAAACCGGATTATGATGGCGGTTCTGTATTTCAGATGGCAACGCTTAATCCGATGTTTGCATTTATCGTATATTCAAATGATGCATTTAAGCGTCCTATGATGGCGTGTACTTTTCGTATAACTAAGAGTGGTGCGAGATATTACACTTGTTACACAAAAGATGCTGTATTTGAGATACAGGATGCTGTAAAGATTATCAATGGTAAAGAAAGAGTGGATGAAAAAGGAAAACGCATTATCAGAAATGGTAAAGGCGGGGAAATAAATCCACTTGGAATTATCCCTATTATTGAATACAATCGCTCACATGATAGAACAGGGTGTTTTGAGCGTCAGATTTCAGATATGGATAATCTTAATATCCTTGTATCAGACTTTACAAATGATGTGGCACAAACTACACAGGCAGTATGGTGGGCGAATGATATTGAATTGCCAAAGGATGAAAATGGAAAGACCAAAAAGGTACAGGCTGGTCAATGGATTTTATCTAAGACTACCGGAGCAGGCAATAAGCCGCAGATTCAGTCCTTAGCATTTATATATGATTACAATGGCATATTGGAAGATATCAAATACAGACGAGATGTAATCTTACAGAAATGCGATGTTCCTTTACGAAGTGAACCGGGCGGAGGTTCTACTGGTACAGCAATGAGTATGTCGAGTGGTTGGTCGGATGCTGACTGTTCAGCAAATAAGGAGTCACAAATTATTGAAGCATCGGAAATACAGATGCTTAGAGTTGTTAAAAAGATTATTGATTTATCGACGGATATTCCGGAGGGCAGTCCTTTAAAAACTCTTAAGATATCGGACATTGATATAAAATTTGTCAGAAACAAAAACTATGATATGGCTACAAAAGCCAATACATTTGCGACATATGCGTCTCATGGAGTACATGGCAGACACGCAATGCAGTTAGCAGACATTGGTGGAGATATTGAACAGATATGGCTTGATTCCAAAGATGGAGTTGAGAAGTATCAGAAGTCAGTTTATGACAAGCAGGCAACAACAAATGATGTAGGAAAAGTACCATATAATATCAGTCAGACAGAGGAAGATAAGGCTGACAGAATCCAGCAGGATGAATCAGATCAGAATAATAACAGTCCAATACTTAATAGTTAAGACATTTGCAACAGCAGGTGTCTTTTTATATGCCCTAGAGAAAGGGCAATACAAATTTCGCAAAATGATAATTCAGAGAAGAATATAAACGCAATGGAGGTAGCGAGATGAGAAAGCAGAATTTAGAACCGTTAAGAATGAATTTACAGTTGTTTGCCAAAGAACCGTCAGATGATAATACAGCAGGGGATAAGGCAGAGGATGAATTAAACGATATTCCAGATGATGATAGCGAATCAGAGGAAGATTCAGACGCAGACAGTCCGAAGCTGGCAGAAGAAAATGCAACACTAAAAGTCCAGATTGCAAAAATGAAAAAGGCCATGGATAAGGCTGCAAGTGATACGGCGAGATATAAGAAGCAGTTGCGTGAAAAGCAGACTGCTGAGGAAATAGCTTTACAGGAAAAGGCTGAGAAAGAAGCGGAGAGAGAGGAAGCTTATCAGAAGCTGCTTAAGGAAAATACAGTAACTAAATATGAAAAGAATTTCTTGGCTCTTGGTTATTCTGAGGAATTAGCAACAAGAGCTGCTAATGCACAGTATGACGGAGATACGGAAGAATTATTTAAAATTCAGCAGGATTTCCAGTCTGCGTTATTAAAGCAGAAAGAAGCTGAATGGGCAAAGTCAAGACCAAATCCACAGGCAGGAAATGGTGAGGATGATGATATGGACGCATTCCTTAAAGGGTTTGGAGCATAAAAGAAAGATGAGGTAGAAAAATATGTCAGTGAATTATGCAAGCAAATATGCAACAGCAGTAGATGAGAGATTTAGCACGGGTTCTCTCACAAACGGATTAGTAAACAGCGAGTATGACTGGATTGGAGTTTCAACAGTAAATGTTTATTCTATTCCAACATCAGCAATGAACGATTATTCAATGTCCGGTACAAGCCGTTATGGTACACCGGAAGAACTTGGCAACGAAGCACAGGAAATGACGGTTGCACAGGACAGATCATTTACATTCACAATCGACCGCAAGAATTATGACGATACAATGATGACGATGGAAGCCGGCAAGGCATTAAGCCGTCAGTTAAATGAAGTCATTATTCCAGAGATTGATACATACCGTATCGCAGCATTAGTTGCAGGTGCTCCGGCAGGCAACGCAAAGACTCTTGCGACAACAAAGAGCAACGCTTATGAGGAGTTTCTTGCGGTTCAGGAGATACTTGATGATAACGAAGCACCGCAGGTAGGCAGAGTGGTTCTTGTCACACCTGCATATCATAATAAGATTAAGTTAGATGAAGCATTTACAAAGAAAGGGGACATGGCTACACAGATTGCTATCAATGGCATTGTCGGAGAGATTGATGGAGTGCCATGTATTAAGGCTCCAACAAAGAGATTTCCTGAAAATGTGGATTTTATAATCACGAATGCAATCGTAATGCCATCACCGGTCAAGCTTCAGGAATATAAGATTCACACAGATGCACCGGGTATTTCAGGATGGCTTGTAGAGGGTCGTGTGCGCTATGATGCGTTTGTCCTTAAGGAGAAAGCAAAGGCAATCGGTGTTCATAAGAGTAAATAAGGTATTTGAACCCTTAGATGTAACGTCTGAGGGTTCATTTTAAGGAGGATTATTATGATTGAGTTAAGAAATGCAAAGACAAAACAGACAATCAAGGTAAGTACAGATGTGCAGACAAAACCTTTTATTCGTGCCGGTTATGAGATTGTAAAAGATGACACAAAGAAACCGGAGACAGCAGAGGATAAGAAGTAGGAGATGACGGTATGGCAGAAATTACATCAAAACATCGTATATTGTGCGGATTAGACAGTAGCGATACATCAGAGGATGATGTAATCTCTGTCTATCTTGAAAAAGCACAGAACAAAGTAGTTAAGGCACGATATCCATTCGGATGTACAGATATTCAGCGGGAAGAAACATTGGAATTTTATTCTGAGAATGTGGATGGTCTTTTGGTGCATTATTATAACAAGATTGGTGCAGACAATGAGACTGCCCATTCGGATAGTGGTACCAGCAGGACATACATGAAAGACAGTGACTTTCTTGATGATATAGTACCTGTAGCAGATGTTGTGTTATAGAGGAATTAAGTGGAACGCTTGGCGATTCCTTAGAATCTCTCCTTATGTCAAGCAGGGCGGTATCTATGTGGTGGCTGGGAGCGATACCAATTATGAGGAGAGAATGTTATGAGAGATTTAAAAAGAAATCAGCGAAAGATGTATTATTCGCTTTATGTGGAACAGGGAAATGATTCTGATTTTGATGTTCTTGATACAGTTGCAAAATATTCAGCACCGGTTGAATTTAAGGCAAGCCTGACAGCGGGTAAATCGGATTCAGATGCCTCTCCATTTGGTAAGGATATTTCATATGATAGGATTATTTCCACAGTGAAAAAGGACTTACCGATTACGGAAACATCACTGATTTGGTATGAAACAGAACCTATATTATTGGAAGATGGTTCAGCAAATCCAAATAGTGCAGATTACAAGGTGGCAGCAATGCCGCTTGATGGACTTGATGGAATACGCATTGCGATTAAGAGGATTGCAAAGTCGAATGTTCCAAAAGAGGATAAAAAGGAAGATACTGTTAAGGACAGTGAGGCTACTGGAGATAACTCTGGAAGTGATAACACCGGTGGAAATGTTGGAGATGATTTAGAGGATTGGTAAAGGAGAATGTTGAATTGATTAAGGTTACATGATAGTATCTATATATAATGCCATCAGGAGGTAAATATTATGAATATTGGATTTGTAACAAATAATATAGTTATTCCTATTATTACGATTTTTTTTGTTTGGTTTAGTAAGAATAAAAGGACACAAGCAAATATCTTGTTATTCAAAGGAATCTTTTATTTTTATCTTGCGATAGGGCTAATTATCAACTGTATCAGTGATGGTTTTGCAGAAAAACAGGTTGTAGGATTTACATTAGCCATTTCTATAATAGAGGGTGGTTATGCGGTACGAGATGGCATAGAAAAAGTAAAGGAATATTTTAATGAGGAAAGAGATAGAGTTTAATTACGATAGTCCCTCAAGTATTGACAATGCTATTCGGGAAATGAAGTCATATCAAGCTGATATCACCTACAAATGCAAACTTCTTGCCGAACGCTTAGCGAATATCGGTGTGGAGATTGCAAGGGTGAATGTGGCTGATTTTGATGCAATCTACAGCGGGGAGCTATTGTCGAGTATTAAAGCTGAATATGATGGAATAATTCCTGATGGAGCCTCATGGATGGTTGTTACAGACTGTCCATGGGCTTTTTATGTTGAGCTCGGTACCGGAATTGTCGGTGCGAATAGTCCACACCCTGATACAAGCATTGCTAATTGGAAATATGACCTCAATCAGCATGGCGATATGGGGTGGTATTACTTCAAAGATGGCGATTGGCATTGGACAAAAGGTATGCCGAGCAGACCATTTATGTATCAGACAGGCATGGACTTGAGAGCAAGGATAGAAAGTGTTGCGAGGGAGGTGTTTACAAGTGCTTAGCGTATGGAATGAAGTTTCAAAGAGATTACAACAGGAACTTAAAACAGATGCAGATGCACCATATCCGCAATTGCATCTGACTTCAAAGGATGTTTCAGACAGTCCACCGAAGTTCCCTTGTCTATTTGTCAATTCGCTTGGAGAACCGACAGAGGGGACAGATTTACAGAATAATCAATGTTATATTACTTCCACAATAGAATTGCAGAGCTATTCGGCAGAATCGCCGGGCGGCTCACAGACAGAAGCACGAAAAATAATGGATGCGGCTGGTGATGTGATGCTCTCAATGGGGTATCAGCTTATTTATGGACCGGTACAGGATAACAGAAATTATTTCCGCACGATAGCACGCTTTAGGCGGCTTGTTGGTGGTGGAGATGAATTATAAATGAAACAGTAAACATGGAGCTTGCAGATGCAGGCTCTTATTTTTATGAAAATTTTAGGAGGGAAAAGCAAATGGATCTTAGTACAATCGGAGTTAAATTTGGATGGGCAGTAGAAAAAACTGCTGGAACAAAACCATCCGTTTTTAAGTGGATTAAAAGATGTAGCAAGATTGCTGGTCTTAATGTTACAAAGGATAAGATTGATACAACATGTTTTGAGGATAAGATTAAGACATATATCGCAGGTACGGGAGATACCGGTGGAGATTGGAATATCAATTTCAATGGAACTAAGAAAGGTTCTTCTACAGATACTGTTAAAGAATGGAATGAGTTGTTAGAAGCATCAGAGTCAGGTGCGGAAGAAGGCAAAGCAACATGGGCAGATATTTTTATTCCGGGATTTGGTTCTTATTTTGTTAAATTTGAACCGGGCGAAATTCCTATGCCTGATTTAGAGCCAGGTTCTAAACTCGATATTCAGATATCAAATGTTGTCAATGAATATATGGGACTTGGTGAAGCAATTGAGCCGGCAGAATCTGTTGCTTGAAGAGCCAGCACAGAAGATAAAAGCATTTTGGATGTATCACTTGATGATAATTCGGGCGAGAAAGAGAATAACGCAGATGTAACTATAAACGAGGGAGAATAATGCTCCCTCTATTCTGAATAAAGGAGAGATTGATTATGAATTTTAAAGTTGGAGATAAAGAGTACACATTAGAATATACATTTGAAGCAGCAGAAAATCAGAAGTGTGTAGATGCAATGACGGATATTTTCGGTGGTGCAATGATGACTAAGATAGATGATTCAAAGTCTGAAGCATTACAGATAAGAGATTTCCTTATGACAATTTCGGATTTGCCACGCATGGCAATGGATATGTTTTATGCTGGGCTTCTTGAAAATCATGGTGAAGATGGTGACGGCGAGATTATGAGCCGCTTAGATGCAAAGAGATTATATAAGAAATTCTGTAAAGAAAATCCGGAGCACGCAATGTCTATATCATACTATGGACTTATTACAGTAATCTCTGAACAGATGGAGAAAGATGGTTTTTTCAAACGAACCGGTCTTTCGGACATACTGGAGAGTATGAACAAGGCAATTCAGGAAACAGAGAAAGAAACGAAGAAACCGACAGACCGCAAGAGAAAACAGCCAACCAAAAGACAGAAGGAAGCAATGGAGAAGAAAGAGGAGAACCATTCTACATCAGAGTAAGAACGGAATTTCTTCCAAACGCTCTACTTTACGGAGTTCCATATGAGTTATTTTGGCATTTAAATCCGGCAAAACTTAAACCATTCAAAGAGGCATATCAAAAGAGGCTTGAAGTTGAGGAATATGCACGGTGGAGAAGTGGATTATATGTTAGGCAGGCGGTTGGGGCTTGCTTTGGTGGGGAATATCCAAAACAGCCTATTGGATTTGAACAGCAGAATAATAGTTATATGGATGATACAGAAGATGATGAAGAAAATTATACAGAAGAAGAAATCTTGCGTGCAAGAGAAGCATTTGTTATGAGTTTATCTATTATGGAGGGCAGAAACAAGCGTGAAAAGGCACGTGAAGAACGGATGAGATTGAGAGAACAGCAGGGGAGTGATTCTGAATAAGGTCACTCTCTTTTTTTATATTATGGAGAAATGAGGTGTTTGTTATGCCAGGGGCAGTAGATAGCTTAAACATAAGGATAGATGCATCTGCCAGGGGAGCGAATCAGCAATTAGATAAATTAGTAGAGAAGATGGTGTTATTGCGCTCTACAATCAATGGTATCAATGTAGGAAATCTGAACAGTTTATCTGCGAGCATTCAGAATTTTTCAAAAGCTGCATCAGGATTAAGTCAGGTAAAAACAGCTGATTTTACTAGAATGGCAAAAGGAATTGAAAAAATGTCAAATATTCGTAAGGGTGAATTAAACAGAGCCGCTATTGCAATAACAAATATATCTAAAGCATGTTCAAAAATTGGAAATGTAAGTGATGGGGCTAATAAGATTGCACAGTTGGCACAGGGAATATCAAGGTTAGGCTATAAGAGCACAACTCAGGCAATTCAGAACATTCCGTTATTGACAAAAGAATTAAAAAATATGATGACAGAATTGTCAAAAGCACCTACGGTGTCTGATAACTTGATTGCCATGACAAATGCTATGGCTAATTTAGGAGCACAGGCAAGTGGTATTCGTTCTGTTGGAAGCACGATGAACAATGCAGGCAGGAGTGGAAATAGTTTCTTTGGAATTATGAGAAAAGGGGTTTCCAATATCAGAAACTTTGTATCAGGAATACATTCTGCAACAAATCACAATCGTTCATTTGCCGCTACCTTTGGATTATTATATGCAAAATTTTGGACGTTAAGAAGAATACTGGGAGCTTTCGGCAGTGCGGTAAAAGCTTCAATGGATTATATCGAGGAATACAATTATTTTAATACTACTATGGAGAAAATCGCATCGGAGTGGGATAAAGATTTTAGTAAGTTTGGTTACAAAAATGCCGATGCATATGGAAAATCATTTGAAGATAGATTGACGAAAATGATGCATAAAATGACCGGATTTAAGATGAATAGAACCGGTACGGTCACGGACAGTGGTATTAAAAATCTCGGTATTGATGTTACTCAAATGACTAATTATGCTGCAGGTGTAGCACAGGTAACTAATTCTGTAGGAATGACAGGTGAAGCTTCAGTTGCTACATCAAAAGCTCTTTCAATGCTTGCTGGAGATATGTCATCATTCAAAAATCTTGATATGCAGACTGTTATGAATAACTTTTCATCAGGTCTTATAGGACAATCAAGAGCGTTATATAAGTATGGTATTGATATTACAAATGCAACATTAGCTACATATGCTCATGAACTTGGAATTAAAAAGGATATTTCTGCAATGGAGCAGAATGAAAAGATGCAGCTTCGTATGATTGCAATCCTTGACCAGTCAAAAGTTTCATGGGGCGATTTGGCTAAAACAATAAATTCTCCGTCAAATCAGTTGCGTTTATTGCATAACAACTTTAAATCTTTGTCAAGAACTATAGGTGATATGTTCCTGCCGGTAGTAGCGAAAGTGCTTCCGTATGTAAATGGTCTTGTAATTGCCATTCGCAGACTTTTTGAGTGGACTGCATCTATGCTTGGAATTGATTTAAAAGATGTTATCGGTAATTCCGGTGGAGGATATTCAGATATATTTGATGGATTAGATGATGATGCTGACGATGCAAGCAATGCAATTGATGGAGTGGCAGATAGTGCGGATAAGGCAGCAGCATCACAGAAAAAATTAAATAAACAGTTGCAGAGCTTTGACCAACTTAATAATATGACTACGACAAAAACAACAAAGAAAGATACCTCATCTGATAAGGATAGCAGTCCTATAGACCTCACAGACCAGTTAAATGCCGCATTAGCAGATTATGAAAAAGTATGGAATGAAGCATACGATAATATGACAAATGATGCAGAAAAATTTGCGGACAAACTTACAAAATTGTTTAAAAAGGCATGGACTTCCGGGGATGGTTCAGATATTGGTTCTGCTGTGGCTGGATGGCTGAATAAGGGCATTGACTGGGTGAATAATCATACAGATAAATGGTCGAGTGGCCTTAAAAAAATTACAACAATCATGGGAACGGCTGTAAATGGGTTTGTTGATGATTTTGACTGGCCGGGACTTGGTCAGGCTATCGGAGATTCAATTAAGGGTGCTATTGAAGCCGAAACAAATTTTTTCAAGACTGTAAATTGGGTAAATCTTGGAAGTAGTTTAGCAACTTCACTTAATTCAGCTATCAAAACGGGTGTATTACAATCGTATTTTGATTTGATGGCATCCAAGCTGAAAGCGGCTATTGAAACAGCTTTTGGAGCAATTAAAACATTTGATTTCAAAGGTCTTGGTAAAGCTATCGGACAAGGCATAAATGATTTCTTTGATGAAATGGGGAAAGTTAATAAAAAGACAAAGCTTAATGGCTGGCAGGAACTTGCAACGACAATATCTGATGGTATAAAAGGTATTGCGACAACGATAACGACTGCACTTGATACTGTTAAATGGGAAAAAGTAGGGCAAGCTATAGCTGATTTTATCGGGGCTATAAAATGGAAAGAGGCTTGGTGGTCGTTAGCAAAAATGGTGAAATCTTTAGTTAAAGCAATAGGAAAAACGATTAAGGCTACAACCCAAAAAAATCCAGTAGCAGGAGTGATAACGATTGGAATAACAGCATTTTTACTGAAAAAGGGATGGAAAAAGCTATTAGCGACAAAATTAGGACGAGCTATTGCAAAATCAAAACTTGCAACTACTATTGCCAAAGTTACAGCAAGTATTAAAAACTGGATAGTAAATAAAGCAGGTTTAGCATTAGCACCTTTAAAAAATAAAATAGTAAACGGAATAGGAAAAATCACTGCTACATTAAAAAATGTAGTAGCAAAAGTGGTGAGTTGGGTAGCTGACATAAGTTCTGCCGCAAAAGCAAAACTTATAAGCACTCTTACATCGAACATTGGGAAAATTACATTGCCGCTTTCTAATATTAAAGTTATATTGACGTGGGGCAAAGTTTTAGGTATATCAGGTCTTTTAACATTGCTTGTTACAGAAGCAGAAAAGCTTAATACAGATTTTCAAAAAACAGGAAAAACAATCGGAGAGCAGATTTACAATGGATTATTAGGCGTTTTTAAGTTTTTCTCATTATATGACTTGGTAGCAGCAATAAATGACGGCATAAACGGGAAAGGATCAAGCAAAGGAGCGGTTGAAACTTTAATTAACGGTGCAGGTGGAATAGTTGAAAAAGTTCAAAAAGCGTTTGATGAAGCAATGACAGGCGGTAAAAATGGAACGCCAGTTATAGGAATTGACGTTGATTTAGCATGGACAAAAGGAAGCAAAGTGGTAAAAGACTGGATTAAAACAGCAAAGAAAAACGATAAAAAAATAAATGTTGCCATAAAAGGTAAAATCGATAAAACAGCTGAAAAAGTAAAACAATGGTGGGAAAATGTAAAGGAAGGTACTAAAAACTTAAAGGCTAGTTTAAAAGGAAAAATAGATAAAGTAGCTGAGAAAGTAAAAATGGCATGGAGCAATTTCCAAGAGGGAACGAAAGAAGTTTGGGCTAAAGCAAAAGGAGAAGTCAGCAAAAAATTTAATCAGATAAAAAATGCATGGAGTAGCTTCAAAGAGGATACTAAAGAGCTATGGGCAGAAGCAAAAGGGAAAATAGAGAATAGCTTTGAAAAAGCAAAAGAGGCATGGAATGACTTTTCAGAGGGAACGAAAGAAATATATGTAAAAGCAAAAGGAAAAATAGAAGATAAATTCAAGGAAGTTCAGGAAAAATGGAATAAGATTTCAGGAGGTACAAAAGAGTTTATAGCAAAGGCCAAAGCAACCATATCTGAAAAAGCTGGAGAATTCTTTAAAAAATGGAGTAATTTGACAAGCAAAAATATAGTAGTTTTGACTGCAAAAGCTACAATTAAAGCTGGAGTAAAGAAGATTGGTGAAATATGGGAAAATGTAAAAACAAAGACAGCTACATTGACAGGCAAAGCAGTACAAGAAAGCAAAAATGTATTTAAAAACATACAAGACAGATGGAATAAACTTACAAGTAAGACAGCTGTATTAACAGCTACTTTTAAGGATATGTTTACAACGCCACTTAAGAAAGCATGGAATGCTTTGGCTGGGGCAATAAATAAAGGGATTGGTACTATAAATAAAATTCCTGGTGTAAGTATACCGACAATACCGAAGCTGGCTAAAGGTGGTATTTTCAAGAATGGCTCATGGCATAACATTGCAAAATATGCCAATGGTGGTTTGCCTAATATGGGACAGATGTTTGTTGCAAGAGAAGCTGGACCTGAGCTTGTCGGTACAATCGGCGGTCATACAGCGGTTATGAATAATAATCAGATTGTTGCTTCGGTATCAGATGGTGTATTTAATGCGCTTAATCCGGTATTGACATCGCTGGTAAATGCTATAAATACAATGATTTACGCAACATCAAATGGCAATGGAGATGTTTATGTGCAGATTGATGGAAATAACATTGCAAAAGCGGTAAGAAAGCAGAATACAGATTACAGGAAAAGAACAGGCAGGGGATTGTTTGACTAATCTTGTTACAAGTAGTACACTTTTGATAGTAAATAATAACTGCATGGCATCAAGAATGCCATGCACACTATCAAAGGGAGGAGTTTTATGAAGAAGAAAAGTTTTATATCATTGGTACTTGTAGTTGCTATGGCTTTAGCAGCATTCCCAAGTGATTTAGCAAGTGCTAAAGTGAAACTTAATGCAACAAGTAAAAAAATAACAATTGGAAAAACAGCGACAATCAAAATTAGTGGAGCTAAATCAGTTAAATGGTCTGTATCGAATAAGAAGATTAAGATAATAAAGAAAACAAATTCTTATGCTAAGGTAAAGGCAATTAGCGAGGGAACATCATTTCTTAACGCAAAAGTTGGACGGAAAACTTATAAATGCACAGTGCTTGTTGAGAAAAAAGTATCGAATCCTGTCCCTACTACAAAGCCAACAGAAAAGGACAGTTACATTTCAGATTTTTCAATATCAAATCAGAGTATTTATAATAAAAATGGAATTTCAATAAGTATGAATAGTATAGAAGAGGATAATGCGTATGTAAGTATAGAATTTTTGGTTGAAAATAAAACAGAAATAGACTATTCGGTTTATCCACGACAGTATGCAATAAATAATTTAATGGCAGGTGGAAATAATTATGCTCCTTATGATGTAACTGGCGGCAAGAAAATAAAATTTTCAATATCGATAAAAAAAGATTGGCTGAAAGAAAATAATATTGAAAAGATTAAAAAAATAGATATATATTTTACATTTTACCATGATTATGAAACAGATTGGGATACAGAGACAATAACAATTAAATCTAATTTGGATGATGATATATATTATGAACCAAAAGGAACAGAAGTTTTTGCAGATAAAGATATTGTAATTTATTTGTTATCAAGTAATAAAGGAAGTTATAAGTTTTGTTTAAAAAGTAATTTGATTAAAAATGATTATTGGTCAATTGAAAATTGTTCTATAAATAATTGGATGTATGATTTGGGAAGTTGCAAATACGATTTATTTGGAGAACCTATTATTAGTAATACTTTTTCTGTTTTTGAGTTAGTCGTTGATAAAGATTTTATGGAAAAAAATGATATAAAATCTATAAAAGATATTGAATTTGAAATAGATTTTGGAAAGGATATAACAACAAAAAAGGTTCAATTAGAGTTATAATATTCACTTTAAAATATAAATATTAAAGGGCATTCACCAAATGTAATAGTGGTGTTATGCCCCTTGTTTTATTTCTGGGTTCTAAGTCCATTTTTCAGTTTCATTAAGGCATCTTGAACATTCAGTAACATAAAATTTCCCCATTGTTCCGCTGATAACAATTTTTCTTTGCTGTCTGGTTTTTCTAGCAAATCTTCTCCGTATTGTGAAACATATGATTTGACTATAGCATATTGATGGTCTTCTAATGATGAATTGAGGTAATCGCTTATAGCATCAAGTGTTTCAAAGTCTGATAATAACGCATTTACATTTTCTAGTAGTTTCTTATTATGCTCATTTGCTTTTGATAGGTTGGAAAGCTGTTCTAAGCAGCAAATTGCTTCGTCTGTTAAACCTAGTCTGTCATATAATTCCTGGTCAGAAATGATGCGACCGTCTGAATTTCCGAGTAGATAATCAATGGACACATTAAAATAGTTAGCTATTTTAGATAAAGTTTCAAAACTTGGCTGTTGTTCTCCACGCTCATACTTTCCTAATGATGAATAAGAAATATCCAACACTTTTGATAAATCACGTAGAGAAAGCTCTTTTTCTGTACGGAGTTCTTTTATTCTAATCATATGCGTGTACCTCCTAGACACATAATAGCATAAATGGTACTAAAAGTAAAATTACATATTGACATTTTATTAAAAGGACACTATAATATAAAATGTGTTCAAAAAAGACACAGGAAGAGGTGAGATATATGAAGCGTCTGATTGCAGAAATGGAAGATGGGTTGCATATAGCTATTAAAATGGAAGCCTTAAAACGAGGCATTTCAGTAAAGCAATTTGTAATTGAGACTATTGAAAAGGAATTAGGCAAGGAGGAAATAACGGATGCAGGAAGTAGTAAATGTAAATGACAAAAAAGTAGTTGCTGTTGAATGGAATGGTGAGAGAGTTATAACGACAGCGCAGTTAGCAGAGGTGTATGGAACCGATGTAAATAATGTACAAAACAATTTCAACCGTAATAAGGAAAGATTTGATGCGGGAAAGCACTTTTATTTATTGAAAGGTAATGAATTGAGGGAATTTAAAAACCAAGTCACTGATAGTGACCTAGTTAGTAAGCATGCAACACAAGTGTATCTTTGGACACGCAGGGGAGCAAGTAGACATTGTAAGATTTTAGATACGGGAAAGGCATGGGAGCAGTTTGATTGTTTAGAAGAAAATTATTTCAATCGTAAGCAGGTGAATGTTACATATCAGTATCCGGTATCTCCGTCAGCTATGGAAAGTGCAACAAATGCAGGAAGATTATTTGAAAGAATAATGCGTAGAGAGTGTGCATCACCACATGAAGTTGCATATGTTGTAAGAAATTTGTTTAGTCAAGCTGGGATAGATGTTCCGGAATGTGCGGTAAAAGTTCCAGCATACGAACAGTTGGAGTTGTCTTTGAGGTCAGTAAGTCATGATAATGTATAAAAATAAAAAAAGATTAAAAAAAGCTTGACAATATAGCGGGGAGTTAGGTTAAGCTGTTTTGTGAAAGGAGAAAGCGTATGGCAAAAGCAATAAAAAAAGAGTAATCAGATTACTTTGGCGAGCGACTGATTACTCAAACAACAACCAACACAAAAAGTATTGATAAGTATTATTATATCTTACTTTTCGTGTTGGGGCAAGCATTTTTGAAAGGAGATATAATTTAATGCAGGAAGTATCAGAAGTAACAATGCAGACACCAATAGAGATTGCTTTAGGTGTCGATAAGAATGGAATGACAACAGCTAGAAAGTTGTATAATTTTTTGGGACTCGCACAAGGACAGTTCGCAAGATGGGCTAAAACGAATATTGTTGATAATGAATTTGCCACAGAAAATGAGGATTTTTGGAGGGTCGACATTGATGTCGAGGGTAATAAAACAGTTGATTATAGACTTACAGCTCACTTTGCAAAAAAGCTGTCATGTAAAGGTAATGGAGCAAGAGCAGAAGAAGCAAGGGAATATTTCACAACAGTCGAAGAAAAGACAAAGGAAGAAGTCATAAATCGTAGCAAATTATCCCCGCAGATGCAGATGTTATATGCGATGATGGATGAACAGGCTAAAGTGGAATTGGAGCAAAAGCGACAGGCAAGACAGATTGAGCGTGTTGAGGAGAAACAAAGAGTTCTTTCTGAAACTTTTGAAAATCCATCAGATAAAGAAGATTTTAAGTCTTGGTGTAAGAAGTGCATAAAGAAAATTGCAGATACACCAAAGTTTTGCAGGGAGCATTATGTTAATACAAGGTATCACGATGCTTGGAATGAGAGTTATGCACGGCTTAGTGAGAAGCGGGCGTGCCGACTTGGACAGAGAGTGAGAACTGCGAGAGAAAAAGCAGAGAAGAATAGAACCAGTCAGTCAAAAATCAAGAAAATTACATATTTGTCAATAATCACAGATGACAAGGATTTAAAGCCGGTGTATGAAACCGTAATCAAGGAAATGATGCTGGCTTATTGCGTAGCATAGTAATAATTCAAACAAACGACAAGGAGCGATATTATGGATATATCAGGAACAGATATTTTATTTGATGCTGACAATATGAATATTGAAGAGGGCATAGAGATAGAAACAGCATATTCACTTTTAAGTACTTTTATGGATAAGTATGATTATATGTACGATATGTCAGAGTGTACTAATGCACAGGCATATTGTTTAGTTGCTAATGCAAAAGATATATACCACTTGATAAGAGCTACATGGAATATACTTGAGAATGTAAAAGAGCAGAATAAAAAAGTGCAGGAGTTGATTGGAAATGCTTTTGATGTTGTTAAAGTAATACAGGATGCAGCAGACAGCAAAGGAGCAGTACGAGCATAAGGTACTTGAAAGGAATGGTGTTAATATGAACGAGATTGAAAAAATATATTATAATTTTAACGAGTTATGTGATAATTATGCAGAACTTGAAGATACGATAGAAGCAAGAAAAAAGATGGAGCAGAAGATGGGTAAAGAACTGTTTATGAAATATGATAATGAAATATCGGATTGTTGCATGTACACAGAAAAGCAGGGATTTATATGGGGATTTCAGTATGCCATGAAGCTGATGACGGCGCATTGATTAGTGGATGCTGAATAATTCACACATTTCACATTTCAAACATGCTATATTGTTATTAGAGAAATTAAGGCACTCGCCAAATGGTGAGTGTCTTTTTTGCGTACAAAAATAAGAAAGAGGTGATAGCGTGGGATATGAAAAATCAAAAGGTTTAGTGGCTGTGGCAAGTGGCTATAATGGCAGCAGCTATTCATATGCCAAGCTGTCATACAAATTTATACAGCCAAACGGAGCACTGGCAATAACGCCTGACCAAATACAGGATTTAGATAGTTATCGTAACGGTAATGGTATTTTGAAAAGAAATGTATTGCCGAATAAAGTTCCGTCAATAGAATGGAGTACGCCATATCTGAGGTATGAAGATAAATGTAGGCTTATTGCATTGATAAATGAGGCTATGACATATGGAGTAGGTACGAAAGACCAGAGAAAATTGAGAGCAAGGTATTATAACGATTGGTTGGATGATTATGATACACACAATTTTTATGTTCCGAATGTTCAGTTTCAATATGGCGGATTGTATCATGGAGCACCTATGTATTTGCCTATTAAGATACAGATGATAGGTTATTAAGGGGGCAGAATAAATGTATAAGATATCTGATGAAGTAAAACAACTGATATTGAACATTGGAAATGGTGTATATGTCAATTACATTCTGACATTCCCCGAATTAGATTTAACTATAACTAATGATACGCTCTATCAGGAGTCAATAAAGATTATACAGTCGCTATTTGAAGACGAAGAGCTGACACTTGGCGGCTGTATTGCATCAAGTATGACTTTTGAGGTTGCAGAAATCATTGATAAAGATATCAATAATTGCAAATTTTCAGCCGGCATACAGCTTGTGGATAGTGATGGAAAACAGCTTGCAGACACAATTCCTATGGGTGTATTTACTGTAACCAATGCGAAGTCCGTAGATGATAAAGATTATAAGGATGTAACAGCATTTGATGACATGTATTATAAAGCATCTGTTGATGTGGCAGAGTGGTACAACAACTATTTTCCGATTGTCGGGACTACAACTGGAACAGACAGTGACGGAAATACCATTACAACAAATGTATACGGAAAGACAACTCTTGGACAGTTCCGAAAGGATTTGTTAGAGCATCTTGGTATATCTTATATGCTGCAGGATTTGCCCGATGACGATATGGTGGTTGAAAAGACAGTTGCCCCATCAAATGGGAGTATGTCAGGACAGGCACTGCTTAAGATGATATGCACACTTCATGGTGGTTTTGGAATAATGAACAGAGAGGGACGGTTTGTAGTGGTTCATGTTACCGGTGGTGCATTATATCCGGAAGAAATATTGTATCCAGAGGAAACATTATACCCGGAAGAGGAATTTCAGTATATCGGTATGAATGGCATGGATGAGGTATTATATCCGGAATACAGAACTGTGAGTTATGAGGAATATATGTGTAATCATATTACATGTGTTAATTTACGCACAGACAGTGAAGATTTAGGTGTTACAGTTGGAAGTGATACAAGCAATCCATATGTGATAAGTGCTAATTATTTCCTTTACGGAAAGAGTGCAGCGGAATTAGAGGTAATCGGGAATAACATTTTGGAAAAAATAAGTGGTATTACATACCGTCCATGTACTATCGATGCACAGGGGCTGCCTCATGTAGATGTTGGTGATGCTGTTGCATTGGAGAAGAAAACAGTTGATATAGAAAGTTTTGTGTTTTCAAGAACATTATCGGGAATACAAAATCTTAGGGATGAGTATTCTGCAAAAGGAACAGAGATAAGGGAAAATAAAGTATCTGCTAATGAAGAGTTTGAGCAATTGAAATCCAAGACAATAAAGATAACAAAGTCAGTGGATGGTCTGTCTGTTGAACTTGCGGATTTGGAAAAGAATACAGCATCTAAATTTGAACAAACAGCGGAAAGCATAACAGCAGAAGTTGCAAGGGCGAATGCCGCTGAAGGAGATTTAAGTGGCAGAATAAGTATTACCGCAGATGCAGTTACACAGGAGGTTACAAGAGCAAAAGCAGAAGAAGCTACCTTGTCCGGCAGAATAACTGTTACAGCAGAAAAAATTACAGCCGAAGTATCAAGAGCAGAAAACGAAGAGAATAATATAAGGTCAGCACTTAGTTTAAAAGCTGACAGTGCGACACTTGGAAATTATCAAACAAAAGACGGTATGACCGATTATGCAACTACAACATGGGCGCAGAATCAGATAAGTAGCAAAGTATCAAAGGGCGATGTGTGTAGTGAGATAAATCAATCGTCAGAGCAGATTACACTTAATTCTAACAGACTTGTTATAAATAGTTCTAATTTTAGCCTTGATAGGTCAGGAAATGTAGCTATGAAAGGCAAGGTTGAGGCAACAGGCGGTTCAATTGGATGGTTCGATATAACCAGTAGAGGGCTTGAATGGCAGAATGGTGGTACACGAATTTGGTCAAATGTTATTTTTACAGATTTTATTGAAGCACAAGGGGCAAGCAAGCGTCTAGTAATTGGTTCTGAATCTAGTACGAATCGAGGAAAAGTTGATATAAATAGTTCGGATGGCGGTGTTTGGATAAACAACGCTTATTTTAATCCACGGGATGCAATTGACTTAAATTCATCAAAAATAAATGTCTCATATTCTTCTGCTGGAAATGTTAAGATTGAAAACTGCGGAGGTTTTACATCTGAGGGCAGTTCGGGATATGGAAATTTAGCTACTGTCGGGTATGTAAAAAGCAAAACATCATCAGATGAGCGTATAAAGAAAAATATTGTTGAGATTCCCGATATTCAGGATATTTATATGGATATACCAATTTACAGTTTTGAATATGACGGAATTGCTGAAAGAAATGGTATATGCTTTGGAACAACTGCACAGGCGATAGAAAGAGCTTTTGCTAAACATGATTTAAACATAGATGATTACAACATAGTTGGTAAGCGTGCACCAAGCGTTTTTAATGGTGAATACAAACATATTCCGACAGGTGATGATTTACATTACATTAACTGGGAAAATCTAAATGGAATGAGTGTTTGTATGATTCAGAAATTAGTAAAAGATTTTCAGGAATTAAAACAGGAAATTGCTAAATTAAAGCAAATATCAGGAGGTAATTAACATGGTAAAATTAAACAAACAAACTACAGTGACAGGAGCATGTGTATTAACAGTTGATGGTAAGGAAAAACAAGTAGCATATATGAACGCAACCATCCCAGTCAGTGGTACACCAAACATGGGAAAGTCGATTCAAGATGTAGAATTATTTAATGCAAATAAAGATGAGATTTTAAAAGACTTTGCGGCATTTGATGAATATATATATAGCCTTATGGAAACAGAGGAAACAAAAACAGCAGAATAAGAGGTGACGCACAATGGCAGTAATAAAAGTATATAGTCGCATAAATTGGCTTAATAAGTCAGAGAGCTTGACAACACCGCTTGGAAAAACAAACTTAAATAAGATGGATAAGGCAATAGACACTATAGACAATGAGGTAGTGTCTATTTCTGCTAATGTAGATACTATTGATACGACAAAAGCAGATAAAACACAGCTTAATAACATGGTAACTGATATATCTTTTAACGACAAAAACGGTGTTATCAGCATAACAAAATACAACGGTACAGTATTGAACATTGATACCGCACTTGAAAAGATAGCCGTAAACTTTGAATATAATGCACAGACACAACAACTTATACTTGCGCTTGAAAGTGGAGAAAAGCAGTATATTGATATGTCAGCTCTTATTACTCAGTATGAATTTAAAGGCACGGATACGATAGCTTTTAGCGTTGACAGTGATGGAAAAGTAAGTGCATCTATTAAAAATGGCAGTATAACAAAAGTTATGCTGTCAAGTGAAGTTATGTCAGCTATAACACTGTCAGAAAACAATGCGGCGGCGAGTGCAAAATCTGCTGAGCAATCCGCTACAAATGCGGATGTGGATGCAAAATTGTCACAATCTTATAGCGTAGGGAAAAGTGGTATTCGTGAGGGCGAGGATACAGACAATGCGAAGTATTATTATGAGCAAAGTAAAACAAACGCAGACACAGCGGTGCAGTCAGCTACAAATGCGGCAACAAGTGAAAGTAATGCAAATTCTTATATGGAAAGTGCAAGACAGTCGGCAGACATAGCAGTGCAGTCGGCTGAATCAGCTGCAAATTCAGAAGGAGTTGCTGCAGAAAAGGCAAGTGAAGCTGAAAAATCAGCTACCAATGCAAAGCAATCTGAAAAAAATATTAAAAAGGCAGAAGAAAGTAGTAATACAATGGCGCAAACTGCTCGTTCTTATGCAGTAGGTGACACAGATTTCAGAGAAAATGAAGCTACAGATAATGCGAAATATTATAGTGATAAAGCAAAGGAATATGCAGAACAGGCACAGGCGGTAGCAGGTGGAGATTTCATATCGAATACTGAAAAGGGTATCGCAGGTGGTGTTGCTGTATTAAATGATGCTTTGGCGGTCGAAAAGGCGGTCTCAGATAAAAACGGTAATGATATTTCGGAAACTTATGCTGAAAAAAC
Organism: uncultured Lachnospiraceae bacterium; assembly: GCA_934320845.1. Classification (GTDB taxonomy): domain Bacteria; phylum Bacillota; class Clostridia; order Lachnospirales; family Lachnospiraceae; genus Butyribacter. The sequence goes on along the minus strand of CAKRFU010000005.1, from coordinate 102,778 downwards.
AGAAGTACCGTCACTTATAAAAGTTGATGGTAGTACGATAACAAAAGATAAAGATGGAATATTGCATAGCAGTACATCTATAGATATTGACAGTGAATTATCAGATACAAGCACGAATCCTGTTGAGAATAGTGTTATTACTAATGAGTTGAATAAGAAAGCTGATAGCAAAGATATTCCTACATCATTACCGGCAAATGGAGGTGATGCAGATACAGTCAACGGACATACGGTAAAAAGTAATGTACCGGAAAATGCGGTGTTTACTGATACGATATATACATTGCCTACGGCATCGGGAATGCAGTTGGGTGGTGTAAAGACCGGTTCAAATATTAAGAATGATGATGGAGTAATCAGTATCAGTAAAGAAAATGTAGTTGCAGCATTGGGATATACCCCAGCGCAGGGAACAGGTGCGGTTTCAGGTGTAAAAGGAAGTGCTGAATCGTCGTATAGAACTGGAAATGTAAATATTACGGCTGAGAATGTTAAGGCAGGAAATAGGTTAGTTTTCGACAGTGTCACTAATTATTTAAAGTTATATAGTGGAAGTACATTATTGTCGAATATATCGTTAAAAAAACAAACAATTGCGACGTGGACAAATGGAACAGATGCTGAAATTGCCGATATGCTTACCGCTCATTATAACGGACAGATTAAAGTTTCAGATTATTGGAGTGTTGGTGATACGAGGAGAGTAGCTCTTTCTAATGGCGAATCGGTTGAACTTGTAATAATCGGTTTTGATGCTGATACATTAACGAACAGTATTAACGGAAAAACGCTTGCTGCTGTCACGTGGCAGCAAAAGAATTGTTTGGCTACTAAGCAAGCTATGTCGAGTTCTTCAACTGAATACAGATGGCCTTATACTAATTTGAGAGCATGGCTTCAAAACACGTATTATGGGTATTTGCCAAATAAATTTAAATCTTTAATAAAAACAGTGAATAAAAAATCATCACATACATTATCTACTCCATCTCTCGGTGCTACACCTGTTGTATTCGATTCACACGATACTATTTTTATTCCGTCATATGGCGAATTAAAATCATCAAATCCGGCATCAATGGATAAATCGACAGTGTATGAATTCTACAAAGTTGCATCCAACGTTAGTAAAAATATGTCTTATTGGACAAGAACTGGATGGGTATACATAACTACAAGTAATTCAGCTTATGGCTTTTATTCCAGTGATGGTAACTCTATAAGCCCTAATAGTGAATGTGGTGCAGCTCCTGCTGGGTGTTTATAGGAGGTGGTAAAATGATTGATGCAGAAGTAACTAAGCTTATAAATTTAAAAATAAAAAATATTTTTGATATGCTTGTTGGTGTCAGCGAAACAACAGAAACAAAATCTAAAGAACAATCTGATAATATAGCAGTAGCAAATAGTGCACTGTTAGAAGTAGCAGATACACTTGCAGCTCAGAATGAGGCTATATTAGATATAGCAGATGCAATAGGAAAAATGAATGATGCAGATTAGGGGGTGATAAAATGGGCATGATATATGCTAATGCGATTATAAATGGAGAAAGGACATATGAAAGCGTGTCTGAGTTTTGGCGTGCAAAGACAAAAAAAGCATTGAAAGAAAAAGTTGAAAAAAATGTTATAACACAGGAGACATATGAAGAAATAACAGGTGAGAGATATACCGAATAAAGTAAAAAAGTAACGGAAGCTTAGGCTTCTTTTTTTATGCCTAAAAAGGCAGGAAGGAGACACACATGTCAGAATACGCAATAGAAATAATTATAGCAGTAATTTCTATGCTGGGTACTGCGAGCGGAGCATATTTTGCAAATAAAAAATCAACAGCTCTTGTAGCATACCGCTTGGAACAGTTGGAGAAAAAGCAGGATGTACATAATCAGGTAATCGACCGGGTTTATAAGCTGGAAAAATCCGTAGCTTTAAATTCGGAAGATATAAAAGTAGCAAATCACAGAATAGAGGATTTAGAGAAGAAATAAGGAGGTTTTTATTTATGTTTAAGAATTGTGTGTTTAAGGTAAGTGTTGATACTCAGAAATGGGTGAAATCTGCTACGGTTAGAGCGATTAAAACAATGGCTCAGACGGCAGTTTCAGTGATAGCAGTTGGAAGTACCGTGTCAGGTGTTGACTGGAAACTTGCAGTATCTTCGGCGGTAGTAGCCGGAGTTGTAAGTATTCTGACATCAGTTGCAGGACTTCCAGAAGTAAAATGCGAAGAATAGCATAAATAAGAGTGTAAAGTACACGGAAAGCGAGGACAAAGACTATGAGTAAGATAAAAGCAGTTACAGTACATGGAGGACACAATCCTGCCGGTAAGATAGCCTGTGGTGCAAGTGACTATATTGACGAGAGCAGAGAGGACAGAATTATTACTAAAAGGGTAATAAGACTTTTGAAAAAGAATGGTATCAAGGCATATGACTGTACAGTAAACAATGGAACCAGTCAGACCGATGTGCTCAGAAAAATTTGTGCAAAATGTAATTCAAAGGTTAGAGATATAGATATTTCCATACATTTCAATTCCGCAGACCATCAGAAAGTACAGGATGGGAAAACAATGGGAACTGAAGTGTGGGTAAGAGATACAACAGGGATTAAAGGGGATTTGTCAAGGAGAATTTGCAATCAGATTTCTAAGCTTGGTTTCCGAAACAGAGGTGTGAAAACAACATCGGGATTGTGGGTCTTAAATAAGACATCGAAGCCAGCACTTCTTGTTGAGGTGTGTTTTGTATCTGACCCTGACGATGCAAAACTTTACAAAGCTAACAAGGACAATGTGGCAAAAGCTATCGTACAGGCAATATTAAATTATAATAAAGTTCACTAAAAAATAATTTTTAATAAAAACAGAGTAGAGTGTACTTTTCCGGTATGCCCTACTCTATTCTATTCTATACTATACTATTCTTTTCTAATCTAATCTTAATCTATACTATACTAATTAACCTATACTACTTATGCGACCAAAAAGTAACCAAGTGACAACCAGTTTGCAACCAAATGAAAATTATATGTTTTTTTGCTGTTCTTCTTTGGATTTTTTATGCACGAGCAATGTTGGCTCAAAATAGATTTCGTAGCAATCATAAGATACGGATATGCCGTATTTCTGTCGGTAGCATTTAAGAGCATCATGGAAAAATTCTTCTGTCACTCCAAGGCATTCAGCCATTTCGTACTCATTTCGGCATCGTTCCTCAAAACATTTCACCAATCCTGAAAGCCCAATTTGTTTATCGTATGCCCAAAGCCTTGCGGTTCGCTCTTGTTTTCTGTTGGAAATATCTGTTTGGTCAAGAATATCTCCGACAGTAGTATGATAATGTCCAAGTTCTTCAGCAAGAACGCAGGCTTTTTGTGTTTGGTTCATTTTTGTATTTATAAGTACAAAATTTCCTATAATTCTTCCATCGTAGCATTCCATCGGCATTTCAGCTACCAATATGTTCTCTTTTTCACATTCTAATGTTAATTCATCGTAATTCAATCAATCACTCCTATTGCAAGCTAAGATTCTGTATCAGACATCATAGCATTACGCTTCGCAATTTCTTTTTGCATTTGTTCTTGTATTTGCTGTTCTTCAGTTTGCTTTGCCTCATCGGAAATATTTTTCTTTTCGTGGGCAGCATTTGTTAGCATGTAATCGGTAAGTATTCCTTGTTCGTCGAATTCATTTTCTTTCAAAATGTCCAATGTGGATATTTTCTCTTGAATGATAAATTTTATATAGCTTGTTATTTTGTCATATAATTCAAATATGTCGTTTTCTTCTAATTTGTAGGTTTCGTTAGAAGAATTTGTTATTAAAAAATATGATTTTTGATAGTTACAGTTTTCACAAGCTGTAAAAAATTTAGCGTTTACCCATTTATCTATCATATCATCTTCTGATAATGGGCAATTTATATTTTCTTCGCAATGACAATATTCATTGCATTCCCAATGGTTTTCTGTTAGTAAATCATAAATATAGTCTATTTTTTCATTGTTTTGAGACTTGTCATCTACAAGGTCTGTAAGTTTACAGTTAAAATATATGCATAGTTTGTTTAATTTTGTAGGATTGGGAATCACTTTTCCCATACACCATGTGTTAAATGTTGTTGGACTCATTCCCAAATCTTTCGCAACTTCTTTTTGCTGTTTGCCAGTGAGATATATGAGATTGTTTAGGTTTTTGGCAAATATGTTTTTCTGTTCCTCAGGCGTATAGTTCTTCATATGATGCACCTCCTTTTTGTATTCAAATTATACGATATAATTTCAAAAAGTTCAATAAAAATCCGAAAAAAATGAATTTGGGTGTTGACAATCCTAAAAAATAGGATTATTATAATTTCAGGCTTAGCAAATAAGTACTTTGAAAAGAAAGGGGATAAAGAAATATGGGATATGGAGATGTTAGAATATCCTTAGAAGCGTGTAGAGTGAATGCTCATATGAAACAGAAAGAATGGGCAGAAAAACTTGGAGTTGCACCATCCACAATATCTAATTGGGAAAATGGAACAAGCGAACCAAACTTATCTACATTAAGAAAAATAAGTGAATTATCTGGAATACCTATGGATTTTATTTTTATGCAAATTAAATCCTAAAAAATAGGATTGAGGAAGGAGCGTAATAATGCACGATTTAAGAAGCACAACTATAACGACATTGGAAGTTGCTGAAATGATGGAAGTTGAACACTGGGAAATATTAAGAAAACTGGATGGGAGAATTAAGAAAGATGGCAGTCATGCTAAAGGATATATTGAGGTTCTTAACGACAACCATTTGGTTGCGAAACATGTAAAACAAAAAAACTGCTAGGAGTGCTATTCCTAACAGTTTAATGCTAAATTTTTTAACCCTATGTACTTTGCAGACTTTCGTCACACTTAATAGCACTAAATGTTTCTATTAAGTACTCCGCTACTTATGCAGTTTTAGTTCAGCATGATTTTATTAGAGAACAGGGCAAGGAAGTTTTATATTCATGTTAATTCTCCTTTCCTGCCCATTGGGGTATTAAAATATGAACATTTTATCAATAAAAATTCAGGTAATAAAAAGAAAGGAGAGCAACAGTGAATGAAATTTTAAAGGTGAACAATGATACACAGACAGTATCAGCAAGAGAGTTACACGAAAGACTACATATTAAGACGGCATTTAAAGATTGGTTTCCAAGAATGTGTGAATATGGTTTTGAAGAGGGTACAGACTTTTGCTCAAAATTGAGCGAAACCTCAGAAAAGGGCGGAAGACCTGCAAAGGACGCTGATATATCAATAGACATGGCAAAACAGATATGTATGATTCAGCGCACACCCGAGGGAAAGCAATGCAGACAGTATCTTATTGACCTTGAGAAAGCATGGAACACGCCTGAACAGGTATTTGCAAGAGCATTGAGAATGGCAGATGAAACAATAAATAATCTTAAAATCAAGATTAAGGAGCAGAAACCACTTGTTACATTTGCTGAAAATGTTGCAAGCTCAGCAGATTCTATCAGTATGAAGCAGATGGCAAATTTAGCACAGGACGAACATATTGATATTGGTAGAAATCGTCTTATTAAATTCTTGAAAGAAAAGAAGATATTGATGAAAGATAACACTCCATATCAGCAGTATTTAGACAGAAAGTATTTCGATGTTATAAAAGTTGCAAAACATACAGTCTGTGGTGAAATGTATTTTCCGACAACTGTTATTACTGGAAAAGGGCAGATATGGTTGCTTAATAAGCTGAAAGAGGAATACGAAAATTAGAACTAATGTGTTTAAAGAAAGGAGATTCACGCAATGACAAACGAAAACATGACAGTAGCAGAGGCTATAGCTTTAGCAAAGCAGGGTTATGAAATTACATTAAGAGCAGGAAGAGTTGAAATAAAGAAAGGGAACAAATAAGCTGTGATAGAAGTAAAAGTAAGAGATGTATCAAGGGATAGTGGTGTGTGCGAAATTACGAGAAAGGAAATTACAATTCCTTTACCGGATTACACAGATTTAATTGCCAAAGAAGCGATGCTTGACCAGATAAGGTATGCGGCATCGAAAGATACCAGTAGTTACGGAACAATCGGTATTATCAAGGCAATCTTACAGATTGATACTCAGGAGGATAAAAAATAGGCTCATAGATATTCGCAGTATCTACAAGCCAAAAACATAGGACAATAAAAGTCCATCACATACAAGTGCATTGTAGCACGGAAAGAGAGAGAAATCAAATGGATTTGACAAATAACAATGTAACGATAGCTGGAAAGATTGTAGCAGGCTTTACATATGAGAATGAGGTTTGTGGAGAAAAATTTTACAAGACAGATATTCTTGTTGAAAGGCTTAGCGGGGCATATGACTTAATTCCACTTATGGTATCGGAAAGGATCATGGATGTAAAAAAGAATTATAAAGATTGTTATATTTTTGCAACTGGTCAGTTTCGTTCATATAACAATCATGAAGCAGAGAAAAATAAGTTGATTTTATATGTCTTTGCGAGAGAAATCAGCGTATCAGAGGAAATTGGTATGGAATGTGATTTGAACAATATTTCTTTGGACGGGTATATCTGCAAAGAACCAAAATATAGAGAAACCCCATTAGGCAGAGAAGTGACGGATGTATTTCTTGCTGTTAATCGTCGGTATGGGAAGTCAGATTATATTCCATGTATCTGCTGGGGAAGAAATGCAGTATATACAGGAAAGCTTGAAATAGGCACGCATTTGAAAGTGTCAGGGAGAATACAGAGCAGAGAGTTTAAGAAGAAACTGGATGACGGAACAGTAGATTTAAGAACAGCATATGAAGTGTCAGTATCCAAAATTGAAGTGGTGGAGGGTGAAGAATGATTATCAAAATAAAGAAGATGCATATTGAGAATTTTAAGAGATTTAAAGAAAATGACATTGAGTTTGGAAATGTCACAAAGATTTTTGGACAGAACGCAGTTGGTAAGACAAGTATTGTAGATGCGTTTATGTGGTGTCTGTTTGATAAGAATAGCAAGGGAGATACGAAGTTTCAGGTAAGACCATTAGACTGCAATGGTAATCAGATTGACCATGTTGAAATCAAGGTTATTATGACTCTGGAAGTGGATGGACGAGTTGTTACTTTGCAGAAGCTGCAGAAACAGAACTGGGTGAAGAAAAGAGGGACTCTTACAGAAACTTTACAGGGAAATGTAAATTCTTTTGAGGTGGATGGTATTCCGAAGAAAGAAAAGGATTATAAAGAGTTTATTTCAAGTATTGTAGGTGAGAAATTATTTAAGCTGATTACAAATCCAATGGAATTTGTTAATAAAAAGTGGCAGGAACAGCGAAAAGAGCTTATGAAACTTGCACCAGGCATTGAAAATGAAGATGTAATTGAAACAAATCCAAATGTATTACAGGAACTTTCACTTGCGTTATCGTTACATAGTCCTGAAGATTTGCAGACCAAGGCTAAAAAGGCATTGTCGGAATATAAGAAACAGCAGACAGAAATACCGACACGAATTGACGAAGTCCGAAAGTCAATGATGGATATTGATGTTGCAGAACTTGAGTTGCAGCGTAATGTTCTGAAAGAGCAGATAGCCGAGGTTGAGAAGTCGGAAGAAGATATGACCGTACAGTATGAGAAATACCAGAAAGAGACAGATGACCTTATGGATATGAAATTCAAGCTGTCAGACATGGAACGCAAGGCAAATGAAGAAAATAATGCTGCCAAACGAAAATATGAGGAGCAGATGGTCGGTTTTGATACAGATATATCATCTTTCAAAAGAAAGATTGAGACATATCAACAGAATATTATTGCTGCAAAGGGAACTATTTCAGCATATGAGAAGAAACGCCAGGATTTATTAAATGATTGGAAAGAAGAAAACGCAAAGACATATGTTGATACTTTGCAATTTGATGAAAGTAGTCTTACGTGCCCTATGTGTGGACAGTCTTATCCAAATGACAAAATTGAGCAGATTAAGGCTGATTTTGAACAAAAGAAGATTGATATTAAGGAAAAGTGGGAGAAAGACCATAATGATACTTTAGAGCGAATAGTTGCAGACGGAAACCGTTATAAAAGTTTGATAGAGCAAATGCCTAATAAGTTAGCAGATGCAAACGCAAAGCTATTAGTAGAACAAAGTAATTTGCAGAGTGCAGAGGTTGAGAAAAAGAAGATTGAGGATGTATTATCATCACTTCCGGATAAAATTGATATTTCAGATACAGAGGAATATAAGAAAATTGCCTCGCAGATTGAGGAAAAAGAAAAAATTCTTAAAACGGCTAACAGTGGTGCTGAAATGCGTCAGCAGTTGCGTGTTAAAAAGAATGGTCTGAAAGAAGAACTGCTTATTGTGGAAAAGCAGATTACATCAGCAGACAATTCCGCAAAAGAAGAGCGCATTGAGGAATTACAGCAGGAAATGAGAGATATTGCTGACAAGGTAAGCGAACAGGAAAAGATGCTTTATCTCTTGGAAGAGTTTACAAAAGCAAAAATGACTATGGTTTCAAAGATAGTCAATGAAAAGTTCGGCATTGTAAATTGGAAGTTGTTTGACAAACAGGTTAATGGGGCGATTGTAGAGTGTTGTGAGTGCACTATTGATGGTATAGGTATAAACAAAGACTTGAATAATGGTCACAGGATTGTAGCAGGTTTGGATATTATCAACACATTATCAAAGTTATATGGTGTGACAGCTCCGATTTTCATTGATAACGCAGAAGCAGTGAATGACTTCAACATTCCAAAGATGGATGCGCAGATGATTTTATTATCGGTATCAGATGACAAAGAATTGAAAGTAGAAAGTGAGGATTAAAAAGTATGGTAAAGGTGACTATTGAGGCAACAGGAGAGGAAAAGCAGGTATTAACAGGAGAAATAGTTAATGCGGTTATCACTACAGAAGAGGGATGCAAGGTGGCGTGTATTGCTAATTCAAAGAATGAAGTAAAGCCTACGGTATTTATTAGATCGTTGGTTGCATTAGTAAATACAGCAATTAAGTCATATTCATTTGATGATATTTCGTGTGAATTGTTGCATACATTATTTGTTTTGGAAATGAGTAACAGTACCAAAAGAGAAAAGTTAAATATTAAGGCTTCAAACAAACAGAAAGAACAGCCGGATAAAAGTGTAGAAGATGCGTTTAAGGAGTTTATAGAGATTTTCGGAAAGGTGGTTGGAGAATAATGGCAGCGGAAGTTATGGAAAAGAAAGAAACAAAGGTTGCTGTAAAGCATGATACAGATTTTAGCAAGGGGATTTTTGGAAGCTCTGATAATTGGCTTATGGCTGGGCAGATGGCACAGGCTTTATCGCAGAGTACAATAGTACCAAAGGATTATCAGGGAAATCAGGCAAATGCAATGGTAGCGATTGAAATTGCCAACAGATTGCAGACAAGTCCGTTGATGGTTATGCAGAACTTATATGTTATTCAGGGTAGACCGAGTTGGTCGGCACAATTCCTTATTGCATCTGTGAATGGGAGTGGTAAGTATGACATTGAATTACAGTATGATGAAAAGAATGATAAAGCCGGGAAGCCGTATTCTTGTCAGTGCTGGACTATGAAAGATGGAAGAAAGGTAACCGGCCCTGTAATTGATATGGAGATGGCAAAAGCAGAGGGGTGGACTACAAAAAGCATGAGCAAATGGAAAACAATGCCACAGATTATGCTTAGATATAGAGCTGCTTCATTCTTTGCCCGTATGAATTGTCCTGAAATGACACTTGGTTTCTATACTAAAGAAGAGGTTGTTGACGGAGATTTCAAGGAATATCCGCTTGAAGAAATGCGACAGAGTATTGAGGAAGAAATTAAGGCAAATGCCAATACAGAGGATTTCGTGGAAGATGTTTCGGCAGAAAGTGATATGGAAAAGACAGAAGATGCGGAGGGAGATATGCCTGATTTTATGCAATAAAAAATTGGCACAATATTGTGCCAAAATGCGTTTCCATCATTCGCCAGAATTTCACTGGCTCGTCAGTAGGTTATCCTATTGATGGAAGCAGCGGTGCCTATTCCAATATAAGTAAAAAGATTACATATAAATGCTGAAAAAATTGAAGAAGTAGTAATCAGTTTATCCATAAGAATCACTCCTTTTTTTATAATAACAAATAAAAAGGTTGCACCACTTAGTATTGCATTTAATACTAGGCATAAACTCATCAGAACAAGAGCGCCGCTTCCTGTTAATACATAAATTATGTATTTCGTTGTTGATAGGATAACATATAACGAAGAAAAAGGAAAGAATAAATGAAATTGATTTGTTTAGGCAGTTCATCAGCAGGCAACTGTTATCTTCTTGAAAATGAAACAGAATGTCTGATGATTGAATGTGGGATACCGATTAAAGAAGTCAAAAAGGTAATGAATTTCAACATACGGAAGATTGTGGGGTGCGTTGCAACGCACCGTCACAATGACCATATAGGGCATTTAGAAGATGTTCTGAAATGCGGTATTCCAATATACACAAATGATGAAACAGTAGAAGCGGTAGAGGTTATATATGGTGAGCTGTTACATGGTGTTCCGGAGAAAAGACCTTTTACGCTTGGAAATTTCAAAATCACTCCATTTTATGTACCGCACGATGGTACACCATGTTTTGCATATCAAATCTGTCATGAGGAAATAGGAAAACTCCTATTCCTCACAGATTTAGAATATTGCAAATACAGATTTAAAAATGTCAATCAGATAATGATTGAAGCAAACTATTCAAAAGATATTATAAATCAAGATAATCCAAATTTTGACCATGTATGCAGAGGTCATATGGAATTAGGGACAACACATGATTTTCTGAACACAAATGATAATCCATCGTTGATGAATGTGGTGCTTTTGCACCTTAGCGATTCTAACTCCAATTCGGAGTATTTTTCACAAAAGACAAAAGAACTCATTCCGAGGGCAAACATTTATGTTGCTGACAAAGGAATGAAAATTGAACTGAATAAAGAGCCGTTTTAGTGTTCTTGGGAAAAAATTTGAAGAGGAGATAAATATTATGTCAGAAATGGAGACACATATTGGAACGCTTGAAAAAATACCAATTGAGCATGGAATGACTGTAGAAGAAAAAGCAGAGGAAATTTGTAAAAATAGATTTGGTATTACGGAATTGGAGACGTATTACGATGATTGGATAGAGCGTTTACAGGACTTGAATGATAATGAATTTGTTGTTTGTTCCAATTGTATATACCATGTGATTTCTGATAAAGAAATTTCTGGTGGCGATATTTTCAATGCAGAAAGGAACTTGGATGGAACAATTAGTTATGTATTAAGTTATTACAATGGTGGGTGTGGCTTTGAAGAAGCTATAGAAACAGCATTAGAAAGGTTAGGCGGTGAGTAATGAACAAAGTAATTTTAATAGGCAGACTGACAAGAGATCCTGAAATCAGATATGCCAACAATGAGAATAACACCTGCATTGCTAACTATACATTAGCAGTTGATCGCAGATTTAAGCGTCAGGGTGATGAGCAGACCGCAGATTTTATTCGTTGTATTGCAATGGGTAAAAATGGAGAGTTTGCTGAAAAATATCTGCATCAGGGAATAAAGATTGTTGTTGAAGGTCGCATTCAGACTGGCAGCTATACCAACAAGGATGGGAATAAAGTCTATACAACAGATGTGGTTGTTGAGTCGCATGAGTTTGCAGAGAGCAAGGCGGCAAATGGACAGAATGGAAATCAGAGTTCATCTGCACCAACAAGACCAGAACCTGCTTCAGCAGATAGTAATGGATTTATGAATATACCAGATAGTATTGATGAAGAATTTACCATTTAAGGCATGACCGTAAAGGCACAAAACTATTAAATTATATCAAAGTGCTTTGAATAAATAAAGCAACAGAAAGGATTACATATGGAAATAAGTTTACATGATGTAGCAGGCGGAGCATTGCAGGAAAAAGTCAATCAGGCTTTTGAACAGGTTATGAAAAATATGCAGGACCCAAATACTCCATGGAAGAATAAGAGAAAGATAAATCTTACTCTCACATTTATACAGAATGAGGATAGGACAGATTGTACTTGTGATATTTCGGTAGACACAAAGCTGGCAGCAGTTAAACCGGTAAGTACAAAGTTTTGTACGGAGAAAGATGTATCTACTGGTGAGATTTTTGCACAGGAATATGGTCCAGGCATCAGGGGACAGATGTCGTTTGAAGATGTAGAGCAGCACACGGAAGATAAGACGGTTGAGGTAGATGGAAATATTGTTGATACAGAAACCGGAGAAGTTGTGAAAGACAGTGTGATAGATTTAAGAGCCGCAAAACAGGCGTAAAGAAAGGTAGGTAAATATGATTAAGGAAGCATTACAGTATATCGTTGGGTTAAGTGAGCCAAAAATAAATGAGGTAGATGGGGAAAAATATTCGGACAAGTCATTATATCGTATCTGTCATAACCCAAAGGCAACAGCAATTGAACTGACAACTCTTTGTAGTTTGGTTGATTACATAAAATCAAAGTCTGATGCTATGGAAGAAAAAATGATTGTTCATGTAGTAAGTCCAACAAAGGTAAAACTGTATTCTAATTTGGATTTGGACAGAGTTCGTGAATATATGGTAGAGGTTAATGCGGAGCTTCCACAGTTTCCGTTCAACAAATTTGTTGACCATGAAAACTTTATCATTGGTGTGCAGTCAAAGTTTATTCCAAATAATGATTCTGATTTGCTTTTGAAGTTTGCAGGAACAGTAGAGGGTGGAACGATTGCTGACTATGGAGATGATGGAGTATCACAGAAAGCTACAGTTAAGACAGGTCTTGCATCTAAGAGTGATGCAATAATCCCAAGTCCGGTTACTTTAAAGCCGTATCGTACTTTTACAGAGGTGAAACAGCCTGAAAGCCAGTTCGTTTTCCGTATGAAAGAAGATAAATACGATGGAGTGCAGTGTGCATTATTTGAAGCTGATGGAGGTGCATGGAGACTTAATGCAATGGCAAATATCAAAGAGTATTTGGAGCATGAGCTGAACGACTTAGAGCAGTTTACTGTGATTGCATAAGCTTTGCATTATTTTATAAAAGGGGCAGTCTTATGGCTGCCCTGTGATAAGGAGTATTTGATGATTATCTTGGAGGATATGGGGCAGAAAGAGGAAAAGCATACAGTTAAAAATCAATGGTTTTATGAAAATGGTATTGATGTTATGCGTGTACCGCTTCCTGTCGGAGATTATATCACTGCAAATGATAAAGCTATGAATGTGTTGGAACGCAAGGAAAAACGAAATATCAAGCCAAAGAAGATGGATTTTCTTGGTACATATTCCGTAGCAGTAGACACAAAAGAGAATATTGGTGAGATAGTCAATAATATTTGTGGTAAATCACATGACAGATTTCGAGATGAATGTGTATTAGCACAGAACAATGGAGTGCAGTTGTATATTCTTGTAGAGAATGAAGATGGAGTAACTTGTATCGGCGATTTATCGAAATGGGAAAATCCTAGATTGTACCGTTATAACAAGATTAAATTTATGCATAATCTTGGAAAATGGCAGCATGTAGCATTGCCAAAAAGACCACCAACAAAGGGTGAAACACTCGCAAAAGCAATGATTACTATGGAAAAGGAATACGGGGTACGCTTTATGTTCTGCCATCCTAATGAGGCAGGGGCTAAAGTTGTTGAATTATTGGAAGGGAGCAAAGATGACGGATGAACAAAAAAAGTTAGTAGAAGATAATCACTCGCTTATATATCTTGTTATTAACAACATGGGGTTATCTGTTGAAGATAATTATGATATAGCAGCTATTGGTTTGTGTAATGCTGCTATAGGATATGATTCAAAGAAATATACTTTTTCTACATTTGCTTATAAGTGCATAAGGAATGAGATAATGAAAGATTTTGTGGCGAAGAAAAGGCAGAAACGAGCATTGGACAGCAATATTATAAGCTATGATGCACCATTACGATTAAAGCATGATGATGGAGATGGAGAGGAAATTACTCTTTTGGAACAGATAAAGTCAGCAGAATCTGTTGAGAGTGAAGCCATAAGCAGGATAATGTATGCAGAAGTTGTACAAGAATTAGGAAAAACGGATAGAAAAGTGTTGAAATTTTTTGAAATTGGTCTTAAGCAACGGGAAATCGCTGAAATAATGGGTGTGACTCAGGCGAATGTTTCCAGAGTAAAAAGGCGTGTAGAAAAGATGTTATGTTGTGATTGATTGGAGGGACTTTATGGCAAAACAGCAGTTAATCAATAGGGCAAAATATAAGGATATTAAAAGATATGACCATAATCAGATGGAACAGTTTGCACGCTCATTGTATGAAAGCGGACTTAAGGACGGGGCGGCACAGGCGATAGCAAAGACAGAATTCAGTAAAAAGCAGATGGATTTTGATTTGCTCACAGAAAAGTTACTTTCAATTAAAGGTATTGGAGCTGTTAAGACAGAGCAGATTGTAAGTGTTGTGAAAGAAGTCATGGAAAAAGAGTAACAGGCGAGACAAATATTATAGATGAAAAGAAAACGATTAAAGAGTTAAAAAATCGGATTGATATTGTTGAATGTGTAGGTGAGTAAGCACTGGTGAAAATGGTTTGAATAGTTGCAGTTAAAGGTTGTGAGACATATAAAAAGCACCTAATTTATTAGGTGCAGTACATTCGTAGCGGGACTCGAACCCGCACATCATTAAGATAATAGTTTGGCAAACTATCGCGTCTACCAATTCCGCCATACGCTCATATGAGATGTACATAAAGTACTATTATTTTATACCATAAAAATAAAAAAATGTAAAGATATTATAAATAGAAAGGAGTCGGAACTCTGGCCAGAGTGAAGATGCATCGGTTCCTTTAGAAAGATATGAGAGCAGTATTAAAATATCCAGGAAGCAAATGGAATATAGCATCCCAGTTAGTGGAAATGATACCGGAACATCACAGCTATGTAGAACCGTTTTTCGGAAGTGGAGCAGTTTTATTCAATAAGCCAGAATCTGATATTGAGACAATCAATGATTTAGCACATGATGTTGTGAATCTTTTTAGATGTATACAAGAGGATGCAGCTCGATTAGCTGCAATGGTAATGACTACACCTTTTAGCCGTGAAAAATATGAAAATACATATAAGTTAGATACATATAAATTAGATATAGATGAATCATATCATAAGGCATTGAGATTTCTAATTCAGTGTTGGCAGGGACATGGATTTCGTACCAATGACAATAAAGTTGGCTGGAAAAATGATGTACAGGGCAGGGAAAGAGCTTATGCATTATGGAATTGGTATCGCTTGCCTACGTGGATTATTGACATAGCGGAGAGGCTTCGTAAGGTACAGATTGAAAATCGTCCAGCATTGGAAGTGATTAAGAGATTTGATTATGAAAATGTATTTATGTACTTAGACCCGCCGTATTTATTAAATACCAGGGCTGGGAGTCAATATAAGCATGAAATGTCAGATATAGATCATGAGGAATTATTAAGAACAATAGTAAACAGCAGAGCAAAAATTATGATTTCAGGATATGAATCAGATTTATATAACGAATATCTAAGGAAGTGGCATAAAACAACATTTAATAGCTGTGCAGAACATGGAAAAAAAAGAATTGAAGTCGTGTGGATGAATTATCAAAAGGGACAGATGACTTTAAAGGATTATGTTACAAGGGGGCAATTATGATTAACGGAGAATTGATAGTCGACAATTTCGCTGGCGGTGGTGGTGCGAGTACCGGCATTGAGATTGCAACGGGAAAAAGTGTTGACATTGCAATCAATCATGACCCAGAAGCAATTCGGATGCATAAAGCAAATCATCCGCATACAAAACATTATTGTGAAAATGTATGGGAAGTTGACCCTGTTAAAGCCTGTGATGGATATCCTGTTGGACTTGCATGGTTTTCGCCTGACTGTAAACATTTTTCAAAAGCAAAAGGTGGTAAACCTGTAGAAAAGAATATCCGTGGTCTTGCATGGGTGGTCTTGAAATGGGCAGCTCTTGTAAGACCTAGAGTTATTATGCTAGAGAATGTAGAAGAATTTCAGACATGGGGGCCATGTGTTCCTATTCGTGATAAAAAGACTGGGCGTGTGATTGTAAATACAACAGAAAAACATGAAAAAAACAGGATTGCTGAGCCGGGAGAAGTCGTACCGGTCAATATGCAGATATTTCAGCCTGACCCTAAAAGAAAAGGTCAGACATACAGAAGATGGAGAAAGCAACTTGAAGCACTCGGATATGAAATTGAGACAAGAGAACTTGTTGCGGCAGATTATGGTGCACCGACTATGAGAAAACGTTTTTTTATGATTGCAAGATGTGACGGTAGAACTATTACATGGCCGGAGCCAACACATGCGCCCAGAAACAGCGAAGAAGTAAAAGCTGGCTTGCTAAAACCATATGTTGGAGCATATACACAGATTGATTTCAGCCGACCATGTCCATCTATTTTTGATACGTCACAGGAAATTAAGAGAAAATATGGTATTCGTGCGGTTCGTCCACTTGCACCAAAGACAATGCAACGAATTGCAAGAGGATTGATAAAATTTGTTTTGGATAATCCAGAGCCTTTTATCATTCAATGTAATCATGGTGGAGAGCGTAGACAAAACGATATCAAAGAGCCTCTGCCAACAATAACTGGAAAGCATGGATATGGAATAGTGGAACCGTATATGGTACAGATTGGGCAGACCGGATTCACAAAGGATAGGAGTAAAGATGTTCGAGATCCTCTTACTACCATTGTAAGTAAGAATGAGCATTGCTTAATCAGTCCAACACTAATTCAATACCATTCTGAAACAACAAAGGATGGTGCAAGAGGACAAACTATAGAAGATCCTATTATGACAGTTGACAGCTCGAATAGATATGGGTTAGTTACATCGTTCTTACATAAATATTATGACGGTGGATATACCGGAGCTGGTGACAGTGTTGAAAATCCATTACCAACAATCACAGCAGGAGATGGACATTTCGGAGAAGTAAGAGCATTTTTGCTGAAATATTACGGAAATGGAACTGCTCATAGTATTAAGGAGCCATTAGATACTATTACTTCAAAGGATAGATTCGGACTTGTGACTATAAAAGGTGTGGATTATAAGATTGTTGATATTGGTTTAAGAATGTTAGAACCAAGAGAGCTTTATGGATGTCAAGGATTCCCAGATGATTATATCATTGACCACGATTTTGAGGGCAATACTTACCCAAGAAGTGAGCAGGTAAGAAGATGTGGGAATGCAGTATGTCCGCCAATACCTGCAGCATTGGTAAGGTCGAATCTTCCAGAGATGTGTGTGGCAGAGAGAATGCCGAATATTACTAAAAACAATATTGCTATGGAGAAAAATGGACAGTTAGCATTTGCATGAGAAAGGGAGAAAACATGGTAGATAGATATTTATTTAAGGCTAAGTTTGATGATACTGACAGATGGGTTAAGGGGCAACTTGTTGAAATAAATGATACTTATTTGATTATTCCGAATCATGCGAGCAAAATATTAGCCTTTTGGTTTTCAACATCAAATATTATAGAAGTAAAGAAAGATACAATTTGTCAATGCACAGGCTTAAAGGATAAGAATGGTGATTTAATTTGGGAGAATGACATTGTAAAAGATGAGAAAGGGAATCTTTATAAAGCATTTTGGCAAAAGAATTATTATCGTTATTCTTGGATTTGCATTAAGTCCAATTATTTACCTATTGGTGCTCAATGGAATTTATGGAGCATTAAAAGTTTTGAAATTGAGGTTATTGGCAATATATTTGACAATGCCGAATTTTTAGAAAGCGAGGACTGATATGGCAGAAAAAAGAATGTTTTCACGTGAAGTAGTGGAAAGTGATGATTTTTTAGAACTTCCATTATCAGCACAGGGGCTTTATCTGCATATCTGTATGGAAGCAGATGATGATGGGTTTGTGAATAATGCAAATCGAATACGCAAGGTTGTTGAAGCATCTCAGGAAGATTATCAAATATTGTTTGACAGAGGTTATTTGTTGCAGATGTCAAATGGTTTGGTAGTGGTGGCACATTGGCGGATATGCAATACCATACGAAAAGACAGGTACAAGCCTACTGTGCATCAGAGCGAATACAAAAAATTAAAGGTTTGTGACAATGTATATACTCTTGGCTGCAAAGAGGGAAAAACGGCAGAACCAGTTGTTAATATTCCACAGATTAAGGTTGTAGAGAAGTTTGAGGAATTTTGGAAAGCATATCCGAGAAAAGAGCATAAGGCAATGGCAGAGCAGGAGTATGCAATGTTGATTATGCAGGGTATTTCCGAAGATATGTTGATTGCTTCAGCAAAAGCGTATGCAAAGGATAAAGCAGATGAAAATCCGAAGTATTTAAATTGTCCGGACACATGGCTGCATAAAAATATTTTTACGGATTATGAGGTTAAAGAAAAAGAAGCTGATACAGGACCGGATCAGATAGGACATGAAGATGATGAACCGGCAATGAATTACTGGGATGCAAAGGAGTAGCCGCATGGGAAAGCTATATGAGTTTACAGAAGAAGATGCTTACAATTTTGCAAGGCATGTACATATTCAGGTAAAACAAAGAGGTGAAGAATTACAGTTTATAACTTGTCCGTATTGTCATGGCGGTAGGGGTGGAAAAGATAAGGGAACTTTTTCTATAAATCTTAAAAGCGGCCAGTTTAAATGTTTAAGGGCAAGTTGTGCAATAAGCGGTAATATGATTACTCTTGCAAGAGATTTTGATTTTCATTTGTCAAGAGATGTGGATGAATATTATATGCATAAAACACAGTATCGCAGGTTGCAGACTCCGAAAGAACCGTTAGTTCCAAAAGAGTCATCAATCAAATTCTTGCAAGGCAGAGGAATATCGGAAGAAACAGCAAGGAAGTATGAACTTACAACACATAGCAGACAAGAAAATGTGCTTGTATTTCCGTTCTTTGATGAAGATGGCAAGCTGCAATATGTCAAATATCGTGACACGACATTTTTCAAAGGAAAAACCTATGTAGATAAAGACGGACAGCAGAAAGCATCTCCAAAAGAATGGATGGAAAAGGACTGCAAGCCAATTTTATTTGGTATGAAACAGTGCAATATGGAAAATAAATGTATCGTGATGTGTGAAGGACAGATGGATTCATTATCTGTTGCAGAAGCAGGTATCGAAAATGCGGTCAGTGTTCCAAATGGAGCATTAGGTTTTACATGGGTTCCTTATGTATGGAATTGGTGGTGTCAGTTTGAAGAATTGGTCGTATTCGGTGATTATGAACATGGTTATATAACATTGTTAGACGAACTTGTAAAACGATTTCCGGGCAAGATAAAGCATGTGAGATATGAGGATTATCAAGAGTGTAAGGATGCAAATGAAATACTTGTAAAACATGGTAAAGATGCGGTTCGTAACGCTGTCGAAAATGCCATTGAATTGCCGGTAAAACAGGTAAAAGAACTTGCAGATGTAAAACGCAGAGATTTGAAAGACATTCCAAAATTCAGAACAGGGTTCCGTCAGTTAGATGCCTTTTTAGGTGGATATTTGTATGGCGGCCAGCTTGTAATTCTTACCGGTAAAAGAGGACAGGGAAAGTCTACTGTAGCAAATGAGATATGTGTCGCAGCACTTCAGCAAGGTAAGAAGATATTTGCATACTCAGGGGAACTCCCTGATTGGCAATTTAAGTCATGGATTGATTTTCAAATTGCCGGTCCGAACTATATCGTTGAGCAGCCGAACAGAGATGGTGAGATAAGACGATTTATTACAAATAGCAATCAGGATCTTATAGACGATTGGTATCGTGGGAAGTTTTATATTTATGATAACAATGTAGTTGATGATGATGAACTGACGGATCTTATTACCACAATAGAAAATTCTATCATGCAGTATGGTATTGACCTAGTTATAGTAGATAATCTTATGACTGCATTAGATGTTGATATGGATAAGGATGAGTACAGATGTCAAAGTAAGTTTGTAAAGAAACTCAGCAGGCTTGCAAAAAGGCTTGATGTGGTAGTTATCTTAGTTGCGCATCCGAGAAAAAATAGTATGACAAAAGATGAAAATGATGCAGTTAGCGGTTCTGGAGATATAACCAATGCCGCAGATGTTGTTATGACATTTAAGCGTGATGAAGATGTTGAAAATCACAATTTTCTCTCGATAAGTAAAAATAGATGGTTCGGAAATCTGACCAAGAAAGATGGCATTGAGTTGTGGTACAGTCAGAAGTCACGAAGATTGAGGGACAGGAGTAAGCCTGATTTTGAATATGAAGTAGGCTGGGAACCCAAAGAGCCACATCAACAGAGCCTAGAGGGATTTATAAATGTAACTGACGATATAGAAAATCCGTTTGAGATGTAAAACTGAAAGAAGTGAGGTAGAGAAAATGATAAAAGTTAATGATTTAATAAAAATTCTTGATACAAAAGAAAATAGATATGGAGCTACAGGAAAACCAAGGATGATGAATTTATCTTTAAATGGTAATTTTATTGGTAGTATTGAAGAGGCAAAGCTAGACGGCTATGGAGATGGGCTTATTACAGATGTAACACTGGAAATTATTTCATCTGAATTTAGAACGACTAACGCTGATAAAATCAGAAATATGTCGGATGGAGAGTTAGCGAGTGTGCTATTTGGCAGTTGCATTGAATCTATGAATTTGGAAGAGTGTCCTTGTACTGGTGAAAGCGATAACAATAAAATTAGGGAAATGTGTAAAAAATGCATACTTGAATGGCTTCAATCTGAAGCAGAATAGGAGAAGTTATGGAAGATAGATATTTATTTAAGGCAAAGAAGAAGAACTGGCAGGAATTACCAAAAGATGAACAATGGGTTACTGGCACGATAATGTATATAGAGAATAAGTGTATGATGCTTATTGAAGACGAGGATAATCTACTTAGAGTACATTATCTAGCTAATGAGATGTGGAGTGCAGACATATATGCAATCGAAGTAGATGAATCTACAATCTGCCGATGTACAGGCTTAAAAGATAAGAACGGCAAACTGATTTGGGAGAGTGACATTATAAAAGACTTATTTAGTGATGTTTGCGCACAAATCAAATACGGCAGTTATCAGAGTTGCTTTGATAGCACTAAAACTGAACATGTCGGATTTTATGTAGACTGGTCAGGCAAGTATACTAAAAGATACAGAAAAGATTTAGGTTATTGGATAAATATGGTTGATGCAGAGGTTGTCGGCAATGCATTTGATAATCCTGAGTTGTGCTGGGAAAGGAATAACAATGGGAAAAACTATTGATGAGGTAATAAAGGAATATAAGAGAGTTGCTAATATCAAAAGAGAAATATATAACAATTCATCACTAAAAGAAAAGAATAAACATCTTTTGAGAATTGCAGGAGAGCAGGAACAGCTTGCTGAGTGGTTGGAAGAACTAAAACAGTTACGAATTGAAAAGGAAAAGAAATGTGACGAGTGTACTTATTATATAACCGTACAAGAAGCGTTTGTCAGAGGATATAAAGATTCTATTGATGATTTTGTTAATGCTTGCGAACAAGATATAATGTGCCAGCGATTTGGAATGCGAATACTGGATATTAAAAAGATTGCAGAGCGGTTAAAGGAGCAGTTAGGTAAGTAAGGAGGGCAAGCTATATGGATGATGAATTAAAATTCTTTCAGGAATGGTGGAAGATACTTATAAAATATTGGAATCCACCGGCAAAGGAAAATGAAAGCAAACAGGCTGTTGAGTTTTGGTATGGTTTAACGAGAGAGTGCATGGCATTACATAAAAAATATGAGAGCAATAAAATATTTGAACCATTTGCACTAAAGATGGTTGTAGAGCTGATTGCTGAAATAGAGCGCAGGTCTAAGATTGGCGGAAGATAAATATTATATAAGAAAGAGAATAAGGTGATTGAATTGAGTAAAAATATAGAAATTCCTGTGTGGAAAAAAGTGACAATCACAAAAGAGGAAGCCGCGGCATATAGTAACATAGGGATAAATAAAATTGATGAACTAATGAGAAATCCAAGATGTAATTTTGTAATTTACATAGGAAAAAAGCGTTTGATAAAGAGAAAGCAGTTCGAGGAATTTATAGAAAAGAATGTAGAGATATAACGAGTTATATTGTATTTTAAGCCTTTTTATAGTAACATCACAGTATTGTTATTGTATCAAGGCTTCTTTTGTAAGAAAGGAGCAGCATTATGGGAAAGGATATAAGAGGAAAAGAACTTGGTATTGGTATCAGTCAGAGAAAAGATGGTCTATATTCAGGAAGATTTGTTGACAAGTATGGAAAACGACAGCAGAAATATTTTAAAAAGCTTCAGGAATGTCGTCAATGGCTCGCAGATGCCATATATCAGGATAAACATTCAGATATAAGTAATATTGAAAATATGTCGTTAGATGCCTGGTTTGAGATATGGATTGAAATGAATGAAGCATCTTTTAGATACAATACTATAGAGGCTAGAAAAAATCGATATGAAAATGATATCAAGCCAATAATAGGAAGTATGCTTGTTACTGAGATAAGAACGATTCATTGTCAGAATGTTATGTTATCAATGCAGGGAAAGTATTCAAAATCCACAATGAATCAGACGCGTTCTCTTATGAAAATATTGTTTGATTATGCCATTGATAATGAAATCATAGCATTTAATCCTGTTACCAGAAAAGTTAAGCCGATTGGTGGAAAAGAAGAAAATCTCGGAAGGGCATTGACAATGCAGGAACAAAATGAATTGATATCTGTTTTGGACGGATATCGTTTTAGAAATCAGTATTTATTTGTTTTAAATACCGGACTCAGGTGCGGTGAGATGATTGCTCTTACATGGGATGATGTTGATTTTGATGGTAAAAAAATTTTTATCAATAAGACGGCAACAGTTGTTTCCTGCGATGGTACTGTGGTAGTAAATCCGCCCAAAACAAAAAGTTCTATAAGAGACATTCCATTGACAAGTGTAGCATTACATATTTTAAAGGAACAGAAAACAAAGAAAGTTGTCAATATTGAAAATTCAAAATATGTTTTTGTTGGAGATAACGGGAAGCTGGTTTCTTGTCAGAATTATTCCAGAACATTATCGTATATCTGCAAAAAAAATGGAATCTATCCAATCTCTATGCATTCACTAAGGCATACTTTTGCTACCAGGTGCATTGAGGCTGGAATGAAGCCTAAGACTTTGCAAGCTATTTTAGGACACTCAAACATATCTATGACAATGAATAGATATGTCCATACAACTGATGACGAAAAGATCAAGGAAATGGAGCGTATTGAACATATTTTGGCGTCTGTTATTTAAAATGGTGTAGTAAATGGTGTAGTGCGAAAATTGAAAGCATGACAATGCCCTGAAATAAAGGGATAAATGAAATTGTTTTTTATGTAATCTTTGTATGTTACGTAATAATCTTTGGCACGGCTGTCAGAAGGAGGTCCGTCGTGCACGATAACATATTCGGGGGAGTGTGTGCGAAAATAATTCAATCGTATTTACCCTTTAAAAATAAAGTTAGATAGTATATGATATATGCAAGGGTCAAAAGCAGATAGCAATGTATGTTTACATACAAATTGCTATCTGGTGGCTTGACCCAAACATCTAAAGAAACTTTATTAAGTTTCGTAAAAATTGGAATTATTTCTGTGGGATTATTTCAATAGTAACTAAGAATGGGGACAGTTTATGAGAAAGCGTAAACATAAAAACAAAAATTGGGAGAAACTTGACAATACAGCAGTGCTTTTCCCGGCAATAGCATCAGAAGAAACGACAAATGTGTATCGTATATCTGTCAATCTTACTGAGGATGTTGATGCAGTGCTTTTGCAAAAAGCACTGGATATGGTGCTTCCGGGTTTTGACACATTTAATGTGTGCATGCAGAAAGGCATATTTTGGTATTATTTTGAGACGAATAATAAGCCTGCACCTAAAGTTGTAAAAGAGCATGATTTTCCATGCAGATATATTGAACCATACAGTAATAATAACTATCTGTTCAGAATTACCTACTATAGGAAAAGGATAAATCTTGAAGTGTTTCACGTTCTTGCGGATGGTATGGGCGGCATAAATTTTTTGAGAGAAGTTACTTATCAGTATCTGAGACTAAAATACCCGGAGATAGCTGCGGTAAAGAAGGACAGACTTTCAGATTACACGTCATTAAATACAGAAGACAGTTATGTCAAAAATTATAAGAAGAGCCATGCAAAAGGATATGCTACAAAGAGAGCTGTTGAAATAAAAGGTGAGAAACTTTCAAGAGGTGAATTCGGCGTAATTCACGGCTATATGAGTGTAAAGCAGATAAAAGAGGCAACAGTCAAATATGACGTAAGCATAAATGAATATTTTGTCATAGTATTTATATATAGCATTTATGTTGAATATCTTAAAAGAATGAAATCTGATAAACCTATCGTATGTGCCGTGCCGGTAAATTTAAGACCTTATTTTGATTCAATGACAACGAGAAATTTTTTTGTCATGGTAAGTGCGATATTTAAACCGGAAAATGAAGAGTATTCTTTTGAGGAGATTGCTGAAATTATTAAAAAAAGTTTGCGAGGTCAGATAGTAAAAGAGCATCTAGAAGAATTGTTTTCTTATAATGTATCAAATCAGAAAAACATTCTTTTACGTTCCATCCCGTTTTTTATAAAAAAAATAGCAATGAAATTAGTTTATCTTTCATCTGCAAAAGCAAATACTTCAACTGTTACAAATATCGGAAACATAAAGACGGATAAGGAGTATTCACCATATATAAAGAGTTTTCATGCAATGATATCAGTATCTGCCGGGCAGAATATAAAAGGTGCAATATGCTCCTACGGCGATACGATGGTATTTACATTTACATCAATTTTAAGAGACACGTCTATACAAAGAAGATTTTTCAGAAAAATAGTTGAAGATGGCATTGATGTAGAAATAGAAAGTAATGGGGTGTATTATGATTGAATGTAAAAACTGTGGAATAAAAATAAAAGACAAAACAAAGGTATGTCCCATGTGTGATATGGTTCTATCGGGTGATGATAAGCATAACGAAAACACATATCCCGATGTGAGACAGAAAACAAAGATACTTAGAAGAATAGTAAGTATCTTTTCGTATTTTGCAATTGTTTTGGAGATAGTTTTTGTTGTCATAAATTATTATAATTTTAGCGGAGTTAAATGGTCTGAAATATCAGGAGGTGCAATCCTATATCTTATTTTGATGCTTCATTTCATAATAAATGACCATTATGGTCATATCAAAAAGATGTATGTGGGATTTTTGGGAGCCTTATTTTATATCATGCTTGTTGATTTTGTGCTTGGATATAAGGGTTGGTCATTAGGTGTAGGGATGCCCGTGATTGTGCTTGCACTTGATGTGATAATCATAATATGCATGATAATAAACAGGCAGAACTGGGAGAGTTATCTGCTGCTTCAGATATTTTGTGTTATACTCGGAATAGTCCAGATGATACTCTATTTTACGAAGGTACTTCAAAGTCCGGTTCTGCCGTGGATAAGTTTTTTGGTTTCCCTTATACTCTTTACTTCAAGTGTAGTTATTGGAGACAGAAAGGCAAGAAATGAGTTAAAGCGCAAATTTTATATTTAATGCTGATGAGAGGTTGGTAATGATAAAAGAAATTGATAATATAAGTTTACGTGCAAAAATTGTAAGAAATATAATAAATCTGGTTTCATCAGGTTTTATAATAGGCCCGGCGATAAAAAAGGGAACCATAAGAAGAAGATTGGTGGAGCCGCCATGGCATTGTCCTGATGGCTATAAGATTACAAAAATCAGTATGAAACGGTTTGAGATGGAACTGCTGTCTCCTGAGAATATAAACAGCAGATTTGTTGTGCTGCAGCTTCACGGTGGCGGTTATATTGGCAAAATGAGAAATGTATACAGAAACTTTGCAAAAGAATATTGTGATATGCGTGGCGGGATAAAAACATTGTCGATAGATTACAGAGTTGCGCCGAAAAATCCGTTTCCGGCGGCTCTTGAAGATGCAGCAGCGGCGTATAAATGGCTTCTTGCAACAGGATATGAAGGGAAAGATATAATTGTTGCGGGAGATTCAGCAGGCGGCGGCCTTAGTCTTGCGCTGGGTCAGTTTTTAAGAGACAATGATATGCCGCTTCCGGCAGGATTTGTACTGATGTCACCCTGGACGGATCTTACGGCATCAGGAGTATCTTATGAAGAAAATTACACACTTGATCCTATGTTTGGAAATACGAGAGAGAGTATGATATACAGTGGGGAATATCTTGGAGGACATTCGCCGAAAGAACCTTATATATCGCCTCTGTTCGGTGATTTTTCAAAGCTTCCGCCCATGCTTTTTCAGGTCGGTGGTATTGAGATGCTTTTAAGTGATTCAATATCTGCCGAGAGAAAAGCCAGAGAAGCAGGATGTAAAACAAACATTACAATATATGAAGAAATGTTTCATGTTTTTCAGATGGGACTTGATAAACTTGAAGAGTCTAAAAAAGCATGGGATGAAGTAAAGAGATTTGTTGAAGATTTTGCTGAGTAATGAATATCCCAAATTTGTTTTACTAATTTTTGTTATCTTTTTGCATAAACAGAAATAATAAAAATAATATATAAAGAGCCTATATTTTAGAGCCTTTCAGGCGGTAAATCAGATGGAAGAAAAGAATATTATTGAAGATATTTCAAATGAGAGTGATATTTTTGAAACAGATGATAATGCACCTGACTGTTGTGAATTAGCGGCTCTTTTTTTTGTATATAAATTTCTTTTTATGGGAGATTATGATGGAATGTGTAACGTATTTGAGGATTTCAAAAAATGATGTTACAAGAGAAAGCATGCTAACTGAAAGTGCAGTTTTGAAAGATATTTACAGCAATAATAATTCTGCTGACAGTATCAGAAATCAAAGAAAGCTGCTTGAACAATACATTAATAAAAAAGGACTGTTACAGGTCGGTGAGTTTGTTGATGAAGGATATACAGGTACAAATTTTAACAGACCGGGCTTTTTAGATATGCTTGAATTGATTGAAAAAAGCAATGTCAGGTGCATTATAGTTAAAGATTTGTCAAGACTTGGAAGAGATTATATCGAGACGGGCAGACTGCTTGAATACTATTTTCCTATGAGAAATATCAGGGTTATATCGGTAGCAGATGGTTATGACAGTGAAAAAGCCGGCTATCATGAAAGAAAAATAACAATTCCTATTTTAAATCTGTTAAATGATTCGTATACAAGAGATATATCTTGCAAAGTAAGGTATTCGCAGAAAGTAAAAAGGGAAAGCGGAAAATATATAGGAGCATTTGCTGTCTATGGATATAAAAAGGCTGATGATGATAGGAACAGACTTGTCATAGATGATGCTGCGGCTAATGTAGTGAGACGCATATTTGATTTACGTATTGTGGGATATTCCGCTGAAAAAATTGTGAAGATATTTAATGAAGAAAAAATATTGTCTCCGTATATGTATAAAAAAATGAATAAGAGCAGGTACCAGACTTCTTTTAAATGTTCAGAAATCACATTATGGCAACCGTATACGGTAAGGAGAATATTAAAAAATGAAATTTATACAGGTGTTTTGATACAAGGCAAAACAAAGAAAATAAATTATAAAATTGATAAGCGTCTGAAACTTGATAAAGAAGAGTGGGTACGCTGCGAAGGTGCTGTGCCTGCGATAATCTCTAAAAGGCAGTTTTTGGATGCAAACAAAACCGCACTCCATCGGGGATTACCACGCGGCTGAGAACAACTTCACCTGATTCGTTTGTTTCTTTGATTTCGTCTTCAGGGATTTTAGGAGGATATTCGGCATAAAGTGTGTGTGGAGGTATAACAAATACTTCCGCACTCTCAGGTTCGCTTTCATCAATAGGAATTAACTCAATATTTTGAATGGAAGTCTCGCCTGGGAGAACTTCGGTACCTGATATTTCTACTTCTTCATATCCCCGTGCACGCACAAGTACATTATATACTGAATATGGCTGATTGCTAAGCGGTGTCATGCTGTATTGAAGAGGTGGTGTTCTAAGTGTTATAACAGGTGTTTTGCCGGATGAGTCTGTAGTCAGATTGTCTATGACATTATCGTTAAAATCGGGGTATGTTATCTCAATCGAAGCATTTTCAACGGGTCTGCCTGAAACAGAACTTGTTACAAATGCCTGAAAATAGCCTTTGTTGCTTATGTTATCATTATTCTGCAGGGGTGTCTCATTTATATCGGGTGTCTGTCCGTTTGTCGTGGTGTCCATGTATAATAGCTCCTATCGATACAAAAAAGTTTATTAAAATATATTCACAGGAGATGAAAATGTGATAAACTGGTATGGTGTGCTGGTTGTTATGTTTAATAAAATTCAGATTTTGGCATATAGCTTAACAGTTATTTTCAAGATTAAGATTGAATAAGTCTTGTTATGTGATTTTTACAGCCGCATCATAAAAAACTTATGAGGAAGATAAAGATATGAAACACGATTGTGGATTTACAAAGGGAAAAAACTGGTTCAGATACCGTACAGGAGGAATTTTACTGCACGATGATAAAATGCTTTTTGTTCAATGTGCTGCCGGTGATTATTATTATATGATCGGCGGTGGGGTTCATTTGGGCGAAACATCGGATGCCTGTATTGAAAGAGAAGTTTTTGAAGAAGCAGGGATTCACGCAGAAGCACAATCTATTGCAGTTGTATGTGAAAACATTTTTAAAGGCTTTGGTGGCAATATTTACGGACTTGACTGCCATACCATAGAATTTTATTATCATATGAAAATTGTTGATGAAGATATTAGTCTATGCAAAAGTGTGACAGATGATGGAGAAAAATTGGTGTGGCTGCCGATAGATGAAATTCGGACGAGTAATATCAAGCCGGAATTTATAAAAGATAATATTGAAAAGATACTCAATGAAAGAAAGATTATTCACATTATTGAGGAAAAGGATGGCTACAGATTATTATAATTTATAATAGATATAATTTTTTAAAATGGAGGAAATTATGGAAACGATAAAAATAAAATATTTTTCGGACAAGATTGACAAGCTTGAGTATATCGGAGGAAAGTCTGACTGGATAGATCTTCGTGCATCAGAGGAGGTCACACTTAAAAAGGGAGAGTTTGCACTTATTCCACTCGGTGTTGGTATGAAACTTCCTGAGGGCTATGAGGCTCATGTAGTACCGAGAAGTTCTACGTTTAAAAACTTCGGTGTTATCCAGACAAATCATATGGGTGTAATAGACGGTTCTTATTGCGGTGATAATGATATGTGGCGTATGCCGGTTCTAGCCGTAAGAGATACTGTTATTCATGTAAATGACAGAATATGTCAGTTCAGGATTATGAAAAACCAGCCTGAGATAAACTTTGATGATGTAGAACATCTTGAAGAAACAGACAGGGGAGGTTTTGGGAGTACGGGAAAACGCTGAGCCTTATCTTGACAGTCAATAAAAAACTGATATATACTGTATTTTATGATACAAGGGTCAAAATACCTTTTGACCCTAACATCATTTTATATGGAATGGATAAGAAAATATTATTCTGAAAGGAAGATGATTTATGAACTACAAAGTTGCAGTAATAGCCGGTGACGGCATTGGACCTGAAATTGTGAGAGAGGCAAGAAAAGTTCTTGATAAAATAGGTGAAAAATTTGGACATACATTTGAGTATAAAGAACTTCTTATGGGAGGCTGCTCTATAGATGCTTATGGTGAGCCGCTTACAGATGAGACATTACAGGCAGCAAAAGAGAGCGATTCGGTTCTTCTCGGTGCTGTCGGAGGAAATGTAGGACAGTCAAACTGGTATCAGCTGCCACCTGACAAACGTCCTGAGGCAGGTCTTTTAAAGATTAGAAAAGGTCTTGGACTTTATGCAAATGTGCGTCCTGCTATTCTTTTTGATGAACTTAGTGGGGCATGCCCGCTAAAAGAAGAAATTACAGAAGGTGGTTTTGACTTTGTAGTTATGAGAGAGCTTACAGGCGGACTTTATTTCGGTGACAGAAAGACAGTCGAGGAAAATGGTGTGCTTAAAGCTATAGATACACTTACATATGATGAAAATGAAATTCGCCGTATTGCAAAGTGGGGATTTGAATTTGCAATGAAGAGAAACAAAAAAGTCTGCAGCGTAGATAAGGCAAATGTTCTTGATTCTTCAAGACTCTGGAGAAAGGTCGTTAAGGAAGTTTCTAAAGACTACCCTGAGGTTGAACTTACGGATATGCTTGTCGATAACTGCGCTATGCAGCTTGTGCGTGATCCTAAGCAGTTTGATGTTATACTTACTGAGAACATGTTCGGTGACATATTGTCAGATGAGGCAAGTATGGTGACAGGTTCTATAGGAATGTTATCATCAGCAAGTCTTGGTGCTACAAAGCTTGGTCTTTTTGAGCCTAGCCACGGTTCCGCACCTGACATTGCAGGACAGGATAAGGCAAATCCTATCGCAACCATCCTTTCTGCAGCGATGATGCTCCGCTATTCATTTGACCTTGAAAAAGAGGCAGATGCAGTTGAGGCAGCAGTTAAGCAGGTACTTAAAGACGGTTACCGTACAGTTGATATAATGGATGAAGGAAAGACACAGGTAGGCACTATCAGGATGGGTGACCTTATCTGTGAGAGAATATAATAAAATTTCGGGAGGAATACAAAATGAGAAGTGATGTTGTAAAAAAAGGTATGCAGACAGCTCCACAGAGATCTTTGTTTAATGCATTAGGTCTTACTGAGGAAGAACTTGAAAGACCACTTGTAGGTATCGTAAGCTCATACAATGAGATAGTACCGGGTCATATGAATATAGATAAAATAGTAGAAGCAGTTAAGACAGGTGTTGCAATGGCAGGCGGTACACCGATAGTTTTTCCTGCAATAGCAGTATGTGACGGTATCGCAATGGGACATATGGGTATGAAATACTCACTTGTTACAAGAGATCTTATTGCAGATTCTACAGAGTGTATGGCACTCGCTCACCAGTTTGATGCACTTGTTATGGTGCCAAACTGTGACAAGAATGTGCCGGGACTTCTTATGGCAGCAGCGAGAGTAAATATCCCTACAGTATTTGTGAGCGGCGGTCCTATGCTCGCAGGTCATGTAAACGGACAGAAGACAAGTCTTTCATCAATGTTTGAGGCGGTTGGTGCAAATGCAGCCGGAAAGATGAGCGATGAGGAAGTTGACAATTATGTATGCAATGCATGTCCTACATGCGGTTCATGTTCAGGAATGTATACTGCAAACAGCATGAACTGCCTTACTGAGGCAATAGGCATGGGACTTCAGGGGAATGGTACTATTCCTGCTGTTTATTCACAGCGTATCAAGCTTGCAAAACATGCCGGCATGAAGGTTATGGAACTTCTTGAGAAGAATATCCGTCCAAGAGACATTCTTACAAAAGAAGCATTTATGAATGCACTTACTGTAGATATGGCTCTCGGATGTTCGACAAATACAATGCTTCATCTTCCTGCAATTGCACATGAAGCTGGTGTTGAGATAAATCTTGACATTGCAAATGAAATCAGTGCAAAGACACCAAATCTCTGCCATCTTGCACCAGCAGGTCATCATTATATGGAAGAGCTTAATGAAGCAGGCGGAATTTATGCGGTTATGAACGAGCTTGCACAGGCAGGACTTTTAAATACAGACCTTATCACAGCAACAGGAAAGACGGTTGGAGAAAATATCAAGGGATGTGAAAACAAAAATCCTGAGATTATCCGTCCTATTGACGATCCATATATGAAGACAGGTGGAATTGCCGTACTCCGTGGAAATATTGCACCTGACAGCTGTGTTGTCAAGCGTTCGGCAGTTGTCCCTGAAATGATGGTTCATGAAGGCCCGGCAAGAGTATTTGACTGCGAGGAAGATGCTATAGATGCTATCAAGTCAGGAAAGATTGTTGAGGGTGATGTAGTGGTAATCCGTTATGAGGGACCAAAGGGTGGTCCTGGTATGAGAGAGATGCTTAATCCTACATCGGCAATCGCAGGTATGGGACTTGGTTCAAGTGTTGCTCTTATTACTGACGGACGTTTCTCAGGAGCATCACGAGGAGCATCAATCGGTCATGTATCGCCAGAAGCAGCAGTAGGAGGACCTATAGCTCTTATCGAAGAGGGAGACATCATTGCCATTGATATACCTGCAAATACAATAAATGTAAAAGTATCTGACGAAGAAATGGCAAAGAGAAAAGAAGCATGGACACCGAAAGAGCCAAAAGTTAAGACAGGATACCTTGCAAGATACGCATCAATGGTTACATCAGCAGATAAAGGTGCTATTCTTCAGATTAAATAAATAGAAGAAAAATATACAAAGTTTTAGAGAAGAATGGAGATAAAAATGCAGTTAACAGGTTCACAGATAGTTATAGAGTGTTTAAAAGAACAGGGTGTTGATACAGTATTTGGCTATCCCGGTGGTGCAATATTAAATATTTATGATGAATTATATCGTCATCAGGATGAGATAAGACATGTGCTTACATCACATGAGCAGGGAGCTTCGCACGCTGCAGACGGATATGCACGCTCAACAGGAAAAGTTGGTGTGTGCATGGCAACAAGCGGCCCTGGAGCTACAAATCTTGTTACAGGTATTGCCACGGCTTACATGGATTCGGTTCCAGTCGTTGCTATTACATGTAATGTAGGAATTTCACTGCTTGGAAAAGATTCTTTTCAGGAGATAGACATAGCAGGGGTTACAACACCTATTACAAAATACAGTTTTATAGTAAAGGATGTAAAAGACCTTGCACCTACCCTTAGAAGAGCATTTGAAATAGCTAAAACAGGCCGTCCGGGTCCTGTACTTGTCGACATAGTTAAAAATGCGACAAGTGATGTCACAGAATATGAAAAAGAAATTCCAAAACTCATACCGAGAATGACAGATAAGATTGATGAGACTGCCATAGATGAAGCTATTAAGATTTTGAGAAAATCAGAAAAGCCGATGATTCTTGTCGGTGGAGGAGCAGTTATAGCCGATGCTGATAAAGAACTTGCTGATTTTGTTAAAAAGGTTGATGCACCTGTAACGGATACACTTATGGGTAAAGGTGCATTTAGCGGTGATGAGGAATACTATGTCGGCATGCTTGGAATGCATGGAACAAAGACTGCAAATTTAAGTGTATCAGAATGTGATACACTTGTGGTAATCGGCTCAAGATTTTCTGACAGAGTTGCTGCCGATACAAAGAGTTTCGCTAAGAATGCAAAAATCATTCAGATTGATATTGATGAGGCAGAGATTAACAAAAACGTGGAAGTCGATTTAAGTATTATAGGTGACATCAAATCGGTTCTTGATATATTTAATTCAAGAATTGAGCAGATGTATCACAAAGAGTGGCTTAGCAAGGTGCTTGCAAGAAAGGATGCACTTCCTTTAAATTATCATCATGATGTGCTCACAGGACCGTATGTCATTGAAAAACTTTATGAGATAACAGATGGCGATGCCATTATCGCAACAGAAGTCGGACAGCATCAGATGTGGGCTGCACAGTATTATAAATACAAGAAACCGCATACACTTATAACATCAGGCGGACTTGGCACCATGGGATACGGACTTGGCGCAGCAATAGGAGCTAAGGCAGGAAACCCGGATAAGGTTGTGGTAAATATTGCAGGTGACGGATGCTTCCGTATGAATATGAATGAGATTGCAACAGCAGTAAGGGAAGATATTCCTGTTATCGAGATTATCTTTAACAACAGCGTGCTTGGAATGGTTCGCCAGTGGCAGACTTTATTCTATGGCGAGAGATACTCTCATACTGTCCTTGACAATAATGTTGACTATGTAAAACTTGCTGAAGCTATGGGAGCAAAAGGTTATCGTGTCACAAAACAGGATGAAGTTGAGTCAGTGTTAAAAGAGGCGATAGCGTCTGGAAAACCGGCTGTTATTGAATGCATTATACAGAGCGATGACAAGGTATTTCCTATGGTTGCACCGGGCAAAGGATTAGATGAAGTCTTTGACGAAAAGGATCTCGAAAAAGGCAAATAATTTTTTGAGATTGACTATATTGTGATAAAGTCTTACAATAATATATGTTGTTGTAAAATGTCAGATATTTATACTGGCATGAGATATAACACAAAATATAAAAAATTAGTAACCAATTACAGAAGGAGGCACATGAAAGTGAACAGAGTTTATAACTTTTCAGCCGGTCCGGCGGTATTACCGGAAGAAGTATTAAAAGAAGCTGCAGATGAGATGCTTGATTATCAGGGCAGCGGAATGTCGGTTATGGAGATGAGCCACCGTTCCAAAGTTTATGACAATATCATCAAAACAGCAGAAAAGGATCTTAGAGAGTTGATGAACATACCTGATAATTATAAGGTTATGTTTCTCCAGGGTGGTGCTTCGCAGCAGTTTGCTATGATTCCTATGAATCTTATGAAAAATAAGGTTGCTGACTACATTATTACTGGTCAGTGGGCTAAGAAAGCTTGGAAAGAAGCTTGTAAATATGGTAAAGCAAATGCGATTGCATCTTCTGAGGACAAAACATTCTCGTATATTCCAGACTGTTCGGATTTGCCAATTTCTGAGGATGCAGATTATGTATATATCTGTGAAAACAATACTATTTATGGTACAAAATACAAAGAACTTCCAAATACAAAAGGCAAGACGCTTGTAGCCGATGTTTCTTCATGCTTTTTATCAGAGCCTGTAGATGTAACAAAATATGGCGTTATCTACGGTGGAGTACAGAAAAACATTGGTCCTGCAGGTGTGGTTATTGTTATCATGCGTGAGGACCTTATAACAGAAGATGTATTGGAAGGAACACCTACAATGCTTCAGTACAAGACACATGCTGATGCAGATTCTTTATACAATACACCACCTGCATACGGAATTTACATATGTGGCAAAGTATTTAAGTGGCTCAAGAAAATGGGCGGACTTGAGGCAATGAAGAAGAGAAATGAAGAAAAAGCAAAGATTCTCTATGATTTTCTTGACCAGAGCAAGTTATTTAAGGGTACAGTAGTTGCAAAAGATCGTTCTCTTATGAATGTTCCATTTGTAACAGGTGACAAGGAGCTTGATGCAAAATTTGTTGCAGAGGCTGAAAAAGCAGGATTTGTAAATCTTAAGGGACATCGTACAGTTGGCGGCATGAGAGCAAGTATCTACAATGCAATGCCAAAAGAAGGTGTTGAAAAGCTTGTTGAGTTTATGAAGAAGTTTGAGGAGGAGAATGCATAATGTTTAAGTATACATGTCTTAATCCTATCGCTGATATAGGTTTAAATAATCTTACTGATGAATATACAAAGACAGACGATTTTGCAGAAGCAGACGCAGTCTTAGTGAGAAGTGCAGCAATGCATGATATGGAACTTTCTGATAATCTCTGTGCAGTTGCAAGAGCAGGTGCAGGTGTCAACAACATTCCTCTCGGCAAATGTGCAGATAAGGGTATCGTAGTTTTCAATACACCCGGTGCAAATGCAAACGGTGTTAAAGAACTTTTTGTTACAGGAATGCTTCTTGCAGCCCGTGATGTTGTAGGCGGTATTAACTGGGCAAAAGAAAATGCTGACAATGAGAATATCAGCAAAGATATGGAAAAGGCAAAGAAGCAGTTTGCAGGAACAGAGCTTATGGGTAAGAAAATCGGTGTTATCGGTCTTGGTGCCATAGGAGTGCTTGTTGCCAATGTTGCAAACCGCATGAAGATGGATGTATACGGTGTAGATCCTTTCCTCTCAGTAAACAATGCACTTTCTCTTTCAAGAGATGTAAAGATAGTTAAATCTTATGAGGAGATTTACAAGAACTGTGATTACATTACAATCCATGTACCACTTCTTGAAGACACAAAGGGAATGTTAAATAAAGAAGCGTTTGACCAGATGAAGGATGGCGTTGTTATTTTAAATATGGCGAGAGATACTCTTGTAAATGATGATGACATGAAAGCTGCTCTTGAATCAGGAAAAGTTGCAAAATATGTAACTGATTTCCCAAATCCTGCAGTTATGAAGATGCCAAATGTTATCGCTACACCACATCTTGGAGCATCAACAGCAGAATCAGAGGACAATTGTGCAGTTATGGCTGTAGACGAAATAAGAAATTATATGGAAAACGGAAACATTATAAATTCCGTAAATTATCCTAATTGTGATGCAGGGGTATGTGATACAAAAGGAAGAATTACAGTTTGTCATAAAAATGTACCTGCAATGCTTAACCGCATTACAAATGTATTTTCTGAGGCAAACATCAATATAGCACATATGACAAATAAGAGTCGTGGTGATTATGCATACTGCATATTCGATATTGATTCTGAATCTTCAAAAGAAGTAGCAGATAAACTTTCAGCTATTGATGGAGTATTGAAGGTAAGAGTTGTTAAATAAAGTTGCTGGAACGAGGTACCAGTAACCAGTACAACGAATAATTTTAGAGAACAACAAACAGAAATATAAAGCATTTTAATGGAGAAGGCTATATAATTAGAATTAGGTTTCAAAACTGTATTGGAATATTTTGTACTGATATATTTATTGGTTTTGTTTGAAAATTACAAATATCTGTCGGTACGTGGTTTCTGATACAGTTTTGTTTCTATAATAAAAAATGTGCAGGAACGGAGACTAAAATGAATTATAGTGAAGCCGTAAATTATATAGAGAATCTGCAGGCTGAGGCAGGCAGTGACCTTTCACTTAAACAGGTAAAATATTTAGCGGATATGATAGGGAATCCGGAGAATAAATCGAGAATAATACATATTGCAGGAACAAATGGCAAAGGCTCTGTAGGAAATTTTATTGCAGGTATCTTAGCCATGTCAGGGTATACAGTCGGAAGATATGTATCCCCTGCACTATTTGACTATAAAGAAAAAATACAGAAAATTACCGGAAATATATACGGATTGCAAAAAGAATATATATCGGAAGAAGAAGTGGCAGATAACATCACATATCTTGTTGAAAAAACGGATGAGATGAAAAAAGAAGGGAAAAAGACTCCGACGGCATTTGAAATCGAGACAGTTATGGCATATAAAGTATTTGCGGACTGGAAGGTTGATGTAGCAATAGTCGAGACAGGTATGGGAGGAAGACTTGATGCTACAAATATAGTAGAAAAGCCGGTTTTGTCTGTGATAACATCTATTTCAATGGATCATATGGCATATCTTGGTGATACACTTCTTGCGATAGCAAAAGAAAAATATGGTATTATAAAAAATTCTGTTCCGGTAGTTGCAATGAAACCGGAAGCAGATTGTCTTGAAGAATTAAAATATACATGCAGACGGCATAGCGCAAACCTTAGCATTGTATCGCGTGATGATATAAGACCTTACGAATTTTCTGTAGACAGAACTTCTTTTATATATGAGAATGAAAAATTTACACTTGGACAGCCGGGAATTTTTCAATTGGATAATGCAAGACTTGCACTTGAGGCAGTCAAAATATTATATAAATCAGGATTCAGGCTTATAAACAAACAATCAGTAAAAGAAGCACTGATGATGTGCAGATGGTCAGGAAGATTTGAGGTTGTATCACACAATCCGTATGTTATTGTTGACGGTGCACATAATCCTGACGGTGCAAGGATGCTTAAATATTCATTAAACGCATATTTTCCGGGTGAAAAATTTATTTATATAATTGGTGTATTTAAAGATAAAGATTATATGCAGGTATTAAAAAACACACTACCACATGCAAAAAGAGTTTATACAGTGAGTGCACCTGCTCCGCGCGGTCTTCCGGCTGAAGAACTTGCGGGATGCGTTTCGGAAGTGTCTAATAATAAGATAAATCATGTTGAGGCGAAGAAAAGTGTGAGGGATGCGTTGAACACTATTTCAAGGGAAAGAATTTCAGGCAAGATTGTTGTTTTCGGTTCTTTATCTTTTTTGCATGAGGTATATGAATATTTTGGAACATCACATTAGTGTACTGTATCATTGACAATGATTTTTTAGATTGTTATACTTTTTAGGAGTAAAGACATGGATTTTTTTAAGAAAAAAACAGGAAAGCAGATATTTTTTGGAATTTTGATATTTTTCTCTGTTTTTTTATTTAAAACAGATTTATGTCAGTCTGCTGCGGTTATGGGAGAAACATCCATGGCAGGAATGACATTGTATCTTGATAAATATTATGCGGCTTCTGTGAAGAGAGAGGTGGCAGAGAAAAAAGACAGCAGAAAAAATGAAATCAGAAAAAAAACTGACAAAAAGACATATTCAAACTTAAATGATACATTGGCGAATGCAGGGTATAAATACAATAATTTAGGTGTAGCCAATGTAAACGGTTCGTTAAATGTTCATTCAAAGGCGTCAAGTTCATCACAAGTGGTAGGCAAGATGACAAAAAACAGCGGATGTGACATTAAGAGTATAAAAAACGGATGGGCACATATTTCATCGGGCAAAGTTAAAGGATATGTTTTAGCAAAATATATTCTGAAAAAAGATGCTGCCAGACAGCGTGCAAAACAGGTTGCGAGACTTAAGGCGACAGTAAATACAAAGACATTGAATGTCAGGACACTTCCTTCCATAGACTCCAAAGTATGTGATACATTATCACGGGAGGAAGAGTATACTGTAGGAAATGCCAATATAGAAAAAGAGTGGTTAGAAAAATACATAAAAACACATATAAATAAATCATTTGGTAAAAAGCAGCTAAAAAGTGTCAACAAGAAAGCGATGTACCAGGATTTAAATAATTGGATAATGCTCTCGATTGATGAAGAAGATGTCTTTATAAATAAAGATTTTTTACAGTTTAATTATACTCTTGACAAGGCAGTGACATATACTGAACCGCAGAATGAATCTGACCAGACTACAAGTCATTATACTGGAAAGAAGTCACTATATTCAAAAATGGTTGCGTATGCTATGAAATTTTTGGGAAACCGTTATGTATGGGGAGGTACAAGCCTGACTAACGGTACCGACTGTTCGGGCTTTACGATGAGAATATATGAGCATTTTGGATATAAAATACCGAGAAATTCAAGGTCGCAGGCAGCATTTACAAAGAGTGTAAGTTCTAAAGATGTGAAAGTTGGAGATTTGTTCTTTTACGGAAGCAACGGATATATAAGCCATGTGGCTATGTATATTGGCAATGGACAGATTATTCATGCAAGCAACAGAAAAGATGGAATTAAAATTTCAAATGCTTATTATAGAAAACCTATAAAAATAGGCAGAGTTATAAAATAATGTACTTTTGGTATTTTCTCAAAACGAAGAATTTCGAGAGTACATATTAGAAATATGGAGGAATAATTTTATGCAGTTTCAATGGTATCCGGGACATATGACAAAGGCCAGAAGGGCTATGCAGGAAGATATCAAACTGATAGATGTTATAATAGAGCTGGTTGATTCAAGAGTACCGTTAAGCAGTAAAAATCCTGATATAGATACTCTTGCAAACGGGAAGTCGAGAATACTTCTGATGAATAAGTATGACCTTGCTGACAAAAACGTGTCAGACAAATGGACAAGTTATTATGAGGGCAAGGGATATTTTGTCGCCGCCGTTAACTCTAAAAACGGGAAGGGAGTTAAAGCAGTACATGATGTTATACAGAAAGCATGTAAAGAAAAAATAGAGAGAGACAGAAAAAGAGGAATTTTAAATCGTCCGATAAGAGCTATGATTGTAGGAATACCAAATGTTGGAAAGTCTACATTTATAAACAGTTTTGCAGGAAAGGCTTGTGCTAAGACTGGAAACAAGCCCGGAGTTACAAAGGGGAAACAGTGGATAAGATTAAATAAAAGTGTTGAACTTCTTGATACACCGGGAATCCTTTGGCCGAAATTTGAAGACCAGCAGGTCGGCTTAAACCTTGCGTTTATAGGTTCAATAAAAGATGAACTTTACAATGTTTATGAGCTGAGCCTTCTTCTGCTTGATTATCTGATAAAAAATTATCCTGGTATGGTTGCAGAGTTTTATGGGATAGAAGATTCTGAGTCGAATAATGAACTTCTTGAAAGAATTGCGGTTAAAAGAGGCTGCTTAAAAAGTGGAGCTGAGTATGATCTTGACAAAGTAGCAAGATGTCTTGTCGATGACTTTAGAAATGGACGTATTGGGAAGATTAGTCTTGAAATTCCTCAATAGGACATAATTGGGAGCAGGATTGTATGTATGATTATGAACAGATAGAAGACAGTTTGAGAGTTTGTGACAGAAAAATATACTTATCGCGTATTGATGACCATAATGCTAAGAAATATTCTGAATCTGATAAAAAAAAATGGGAAGATATTGCTGATAATATATTAAAAGAAAAAAATACACAAAATGAGACAGAACCCATAGAAGATGAAGTTTCATATATTCAGGTAGCTGCGGATTACAGAAAAAGAGCAGATGAATATGTTCCGTTATACAAAAGAACAATCTGTAATCTGTTTGTTTTAGTGTTATGTATAGCCATTGCTTTTGGAGTGGCAGAACTGATTACAAATTATGTTGCTTTTCAAAGTACGGTTGAGGGAATTTCCATGCAGCCTGTACTTGAAAACAATGATTCTATCATAATAGATAAGTTTTCATATAAGATAGATTCTCCTAAGAGATATGATATAGTGGTATTTCCGATAGAAAATACTGATGCAGACGGAAAAAAAAGATATTTTATAAAAAGAATAATAGGTCTGCCGGGAGAAACGGTATATATTGATGATGGCAGGGTGTACATAAACGGTTCTCTTTTAAAAAGTGAGAAGTATGGGAAGGAATTGATGAAAGAAGCCGGAACTGTAAGTGAGCCGCAGACACTTGCCTCAGATGAATATTTTGTACTTGGAGATAACAGAAACATGAGTACGGACAGCAGAAGTGAAACAGTGGGACTGGTTAGAAAAAAAGATATAATTGGTAAAGCTGTATTCAGAATATGGCCGTTTAAAAAAATTGGAGGATTAAATTGAGCAAATCAATAAATGATATAAAAAACGAACTTGCAAATGCCGATAAAGAAACAAGAGAGAGTCTGATTGAAGTTTATAAAAGTGATACAAGAAAAGGCGTGGCAAAACTTATAGAAAAGTATGAAAAACAGAAGATTGCGCTTGAAAAAGAGTATAAGAGACTGGAACTTATGCATGAATTTGAAAATAAATATTCAAATTACGAGTTCATAGCAGGAATTGACGAGGCGGGCAGGGGACCGCTTGCAGGACCTGTAGTAGCGGCAAGTGTAATTCTTCCTAAGGATTGTGAGATTCTTTACTTAAACGATTCAAAACAGGTGAGTGCAAAAAAAAGAGACGAACTTTTTGATGAAATTAAACAAAAAGCTGTTGCTTATGGGATTGGAGTTGCATCGCCGGGAAGAATAGACGAGATAAACATTTTACAGGCAACATACGAGGCTATGCGGGCTGCCATCAAACAGATGTCTGAGATTAAATCGCCTGACATACTTTTGGTTGATGCGGTTCACATTCCGGAAGTTCGGACAAAACAGGTTGGAATCATAAAAGGTGATGCGAAGAGTGTTTCTATTGCAGCTGCAAGTATTTTGGCAAAAGTTACAAGGGATCGATTTATGATTCAGATGGATGAGATGTACCCGATGTATGGTTTTTCAAGTCACAAAGGATATGGTTCAAAAGCACATATTGAAGCTATAAGAAAATACGGACCGTCACCGATACACAGAGAGACATTTATAAAAAACTTTATAGATTAGGGGATTTATATGGCAGATAACAGAAACAAAATGATTTACGGAAAAGATATTGTCGGAAAGAGAAGACAGGATAAATCAGCAGTTGCTTTGGAATATACGTTACATGATAAGGCACCTAAGGTTATTGCATCGGGAAAAGGCTATCTTGCCGAAAAGATTATAGATAAGGCAGAAGAGGAAGATATTCCCATACATCAGGATGCAAAGCTTGCCAAAAGCCTTGAGGATATAGAAATAGGAGAGTATATTCCTCCAGAACTTTATCATGTTGTGGCTGAAGTGCTGGTATTTGTTGATGCCATGGATAAGATAAAGGGGAAGGTAATGGATAAAAAAGACAATGAAAGAAATAAATAAAAGAAAAATTGGTTCTGCTTATGAGCAAAAGGCTGTAGAGTATCTTAAAAATCACGGCTATATGATTGTCAGGCAGAACTATTTTTGTAGTTACGGTGAGATAGATATTATTGCAAAAAAGGATAATATAATTATATTTGTGGAAGTAAAATATAGGACAAATTCAAAGTCGGGACTTGGAGAATCGGCTGTCAATAAAAACAAGCAGATTCATATAATAAATTCGGCTAAAAATTATATGGCTGAAACATATAAAACAGATGAACTGCCATGCCGGTTTGATGTAATAGCAATAAACGGAAAGCTGCTGCATCACATAAAAAATGCATTTGATGGGTGTTGACGGCAAATATAAACTATGCATTGAATGTAAAACGATTTTTAAGAGAGAAATGAGGGTTATTATGTCTGATAACAAAAAGCGTATAGAACAAATGATAAATTCAAATGAGATAAGTAAAAAAGAGTGTTATTGTGAGGAAAATGAAGGTGTTCCTATGATAAAATTTCATTGTCTTGACAAATATGAATTTGTC
Organism: uncultured Lachnospiraceae bacterium; assembly: GCA_934320845.1. Lineage (GTDB taxonomy): Bacteria > Bacillota > Clostridia > Lachnospirales > Lachnospiraceae > Butyribacter. Next base: position 59,863 of record CAKRFU010000005.1, on the reverse strand, counting down.
ACATTGGCTTTCTCTACAAGATTTGGGGGTGTCAGTGAGGGAGAGTATCTTTCGAGCCTGAATTTTGGATGGGACAGAGGTGATGATGAAGCAAATGTAAAAGAGAATTATAAAAGAATGTGCAGGGCGTTGAAAGCAGATTATAAAAAACTTGTGCTTTCAGACCAGGTACATGAAAACAAGGTTGTGTATGTCGATGACCAATATGCAGCAGGTGAGGAAATTAAGAAAAAATTAAAAAATACGGACGGAATGGTGACAGACAAGAAGGGGCTTGTACTTGCAACGTCATATGCTGATTGTGTGCCGTTGTTTTTTATCGACACAAAGAATAAAGCAATAGGTTCATCGCATTCCGGATGGAGGGGAACAGTTGCACAAATAGGCAGAAAGACTGTTGAGAAGATGAAAAAATGTTTTGGTACTGATGCAAAAGATTTGATTTGCATAATAGGACCGTCTATCTGCCAGAATTGTTATGAGGTCAGCAGAGATGTAGAGGTAGAATTTGAAAGGGTATTTAAAAAAGATACGGACAAAATACTGAAACGAAATCCGGGAACAGATGATAAATATCTGTTAAACCTTTGGGAAGCAAACAGGATAATTTTTGAAAAAGCAGGTATACCGTCAGAAAATATACATGTGAGCGGACTTTGTACATGCTGCAATCCTGATATATTATATTCACACAGAGCGAGTGATGGAAAAAGAGGAAACCTGAACGGTTTTATAATGCTTGATGATTAAAAATGATAAAATAGCTGATAAATGTAAACGAAAAAGGCTGCTCGTGTTAAAAACAGGAATCTGATATTTTTAACACGGACAGCCTTTTATTCTTAAAAATATTCAATTATTTATTGTTGTGTTTCTGTACTATATCCTGAATTCTCTGGGTTGCATCTATAAGGTCATTTACGCTTGTGTCATGATTAAGAGTATCTATAATTGCTGAAATATATTTGCTAAGGTCAACGCTGTGGTAATATGGTTTATTTTTAACTTCATCAGGACAGTAGCTTAAATTTGTAGTGTAAATTGAGTCAAAGATGTTTTCGTCGTATGCGGCATCTAACTCAGCCGTACCATTTGAAAACAGGCCGAAAGTTACACATATAAATATTCGGTTTGCACCGCGCTCTTTCAATCCGCGTGCAACGTCTAAGATAGTATGACCTGTGGCTATCATATCGTCGATAAGAAGGATGTCTTTACCTGAGACACTGTTGCCGAGAAATTGTGTTGAGACAACAGGGTGTTCACCGTCAACAAGTTTTGAATAGTCCATCCTTTTATAAAATAAGCCCATTTCAACACCTAATGCGCCGGCATAGTAAACAGCTCGTTTCATACCGCCAAGGTCAGGAGATATTACCATAATATGATCAGGGTCAATTTTTATATCGGGATTTGTCTTAACCACTGTGTCTATAAATTGGAAAGAAGTAAAGAAATTGTCAAAACCGTGATTAGGGATTGCATTCTGGACACGGTTGTCATGTGCATCGAAAGTGATAATTGTTTCAACACCCATTGATACAAGCTCCTGGAGTGCCTGGGCACAATCGAGGGATTCATTTATATAACGGATGTGCTGTCTGCCTTCATATAGATATGGCATTATGACAGTGATTCTTCTCGGATGGCCGCTGCATGCCATAATGACACGTTTCAAGTCCATGAAGAAATCATCAGGAGACATGTTAGCAGTCTCATTTCTCATAGTGTACTGTTGTCCATAATTTACCGTATCAACGATTATGAAAAGGTCGACACCCCTCATGGACTCGTTGATGACACATTTTGCTTCTCCTGTGCCAAATCGTGGGCATTCATACGATACAAGGTAATTCTGTGTGTCATATCCTGTCATTTTAAAATCAGGTTTTTGCATCTCAGAAAGTGCTTTGTGGCGTCTTGCGATTATTTCTTTGTTTATCTTTTCTCCGAGTTCCTGTTGATTGCCAAGAGCAACTATTTTAAGCGGAGCAAGTGGCATGGAATCCTTAAATTTTCTACTAGACATTGTTAACCTCTCTCTGCATCAGAATATATGCGTTTATTTTAAGTTCGTGAATTAGTTATACATAACTACCTTAAGATAATATAACTTTTTTATGAAATATCGTCAAGGGCTTAAAGATAACGAGGTTGATTTTTTACTGAATTTGTGGTATAAAATAATTTGTTGTGTTTTGCTTTAAAACAATATTCAAAAGTGGATATATTTGGCAATGTAACATTACAAAAATAATATATAATATTTGGAGGAATTATTTTGAAGAAATATAGTAAACTACTGGCGGTAACACTTTGTGCATCAATTGCACTTGCATCTACGGGATGTGGAGCGACAGATAAGCTGAAAAATGCGATTACAAATAATAAGACAGCTTCCTCTGACAAAAGCAAGGATAGCAGCGATGAAAATGTAAAGTGTCTTGATTATGTTACACTTGGTGATTATTCAACTATTAACATAAAAAAGAGTGAGATAGACAAATCGACAAAAGAGCAGATTACTAAAAATATCAAGAGTACAGGAGACTATACTAAAGTAAAAAAAGGAAAAATTAAAAAAGGTGATATAGTAAACATCTATTATGTCGGAAGAGTAAACGGTAAAACTTTTGAAGGCGGAAGTCTTACAAAAAAGATAAATAAGGCAGGATATGACCTTGAAATCGGTTCAAATACATTTATTGAAGGCTTTGAGGATGGTCTTATAGGAAAAAAGGTAGGTTCAAAATGTAAGATAAAGGTGACATTCCCTGAACAGTACAGCCAGAATCAGGATTTGGCAGGAAAAAAAGCCGTATTTTCTGTTACTATCAATTTTAAGGAAGTATACCCAGAGCTTTCAGATAAGTTTGTAAAGAAAAATATGAAAGATTTTGATAAGGACTATGAAAATACTGCAGCCGGATATACAAAATATGTAAGAGATAATCTTTTGGCAGAAAAAGCATGGAGTACATTTTATGATACATGCAAAGTAAATGATTATCCTGATTCAAAAATGAATACGATGAAGACACAGCTTAAGACATCTATAACATATTATCTTAAGAATAATGGCTATACACTTGAAAATTATCTTAAGTCACAGAATTCATCAATGTCTGATTTCAACAAACAGCTTGAGACAACAGCTAAATCAGATGTTGGCAAACAGCTTGTTTACGGTGCAGTTGCAGAAAAAGAAAATATAACTGTTTCAGATAAGCAGTATAAAGAAGAAGTTAAAACATATCTTACAAATTATAATTGTAAAGATGAAAAGGAACTTAGTTCGACATTCAAAGATTATTATGGAGTTGATGCAAAAACAATCATTACTGAAGATATCTTATATAAGAATGTAAAGAACTTCCTTATAAAAAATGTAAAAGAATCTTAAAGCACACATAAAAATGATGGTGAAAGTGTGTTATTAAGGTAGAAACGGAGATTTAAATGGCTAAACCAATAGTTGCGATAGTTGGACGACCAAATGTTGGAAAATCAACGCTTTTTAATATGCTTGTAGGTGAACGTCTGTCAATAGTAAAGGATACACCGGGAGTTACAAGAGACAGAATATATGCTGATGTAAATTGGCTTAATTATCATTTTACACTTATGGATACAGGAGGAATCGAACCTGAGACAAACAATCAGATGCTGCGTCATATGAGAGAGCAGGCAGAGATGGCAATTGAGATGGCAGATGTTGTAATGTTTGTTGTCGATGTTAAGCAGGGCGTTGTAGATGCGGATTATAAAGTTGCGGAAATGCTCAGAAAAGCACAAAAAAAGATTGTTCTTGTTGTAAATAAGGTAGATAATTTTGACAAACTCATGCCTGATGTGTATGAATTTTATAATTTAGGTCTTGGAGATCCATATCCGATATCATCAATTGGAAAACTCGGAATAGGTGATATGCTTGACGAAGTTACAGCTCTATTTCCGGAAAATGAGGATGATGCTGAAGATGAAAGACCAAGAATAGCCATAGTTGGAAAGCCAAATGCAGGTAAGTCATCTATCATCAATAAACTTTTAGGTGAAAACAGAGTTATTGTATCGGATGTTGCCGGAACTACAAGGGATGCCGTAGATACGGCTGTCAAGTGGAATGGTAAAGAATATGTATTTATAGATACGGCAGGTCTTAGAAGAAAAAATAAGATTAAAGAAGAGATAGAGAGATATTCGATACTCAGAACAGTTTCAGCAGTGGAAAGAGCAGATGTTGTTGTTCTTGTAATTGATGCAACGGAGGGCATAACAGAGCAGGATGCTAAGATAGCAGGAATTGCTCATGACCGTGGACGTGGCATGATAATTGCTGTAAACAAATGGGATGCTATAGAGAAAAACAACAAAACGGTATCAGAATACACACAGAAAGTAAGGAATGTATTATCGTTCATGCCGTATGCAGAAATTATGTTTATATCGGCACTTACAGGACAGAGACTTCCAAAATTATTTGATTCCATTGAGGTTGTAATACAGAATCATTCTCTTAGAATTGCTACAGGAGTTCTTAACGAAATTCTTACTGAGGCAGTAGCAATGCAGCAGCCGCCTTCAGATAAGGGAAGAAGACTCAAAATTTATTATATGACACAGGTAAGTGTTAAACCGCCTACTTTTGTAATATTTGTTAATGATAAGAGACTTATGCATTTTTCATATACAAGATATTTGGAAAACAAGATAAGAGAGGCATTTGGATTTGCCGGCACACCTCTTAAATTCATAATAAGAGAGCGTAAAGAAAAATAAAATGAACAGTGTATTATATTTATGCACTACATTAGTTGCGTGCAAAGGAGGCTCATAAAATGGGCGAAAGTATGATTCACAACATTATATGTTTAGTGATAGGTTATTTTTGCGGATGCATATCAAGCGGATATTTTGTCGGCAGATTTCACCATATTGATATCAGAGAGCATGGAAGCGGCAATGCCGGAACGACAAATGTTTTGAGGGTTTTAGGAAAACTGCCTGCACTCATAACATTTGTCGGTGACCTTGCAAAGGCAGTTCTGCCAATACTCGTCATAAGAGTATTTTTATCGCCTGACAACTGGTACCTTTTATGCTTATATATTGGTCTTGGAGTTGTACTCGGGCATAACTATCCATTTTATCTTGGATTTAAAGGCGGAAAAGGTATTGCTGTTACGGCGGCTGTTGTAATGTCAGCAGCACATCCTCTTTTTATACCTATTGGGACATTGATATTTGCATTGATAGTTGCACTGACAAGGTATGTGTCACTTGGTTCACTTGTGGTTGCGTGGTACATACCGGTAAACACGGTGCTGATGCATAGAAGTGACAGCGATTTTGTACATATGATGGTAATCAGTCTTTTGTTTACGGCTTTTGCATATTTTCAGCACAGGCAGAACATAGTAAGACTGATTCATGGAAAAGAAAATAAAATTGGTTCAAAGAGTGATAAATAACGAAATAACACGAAAGAATGATTTTTACATGAAAGATGACTTTTACATGCAAAATGACTCTTGCATGCAATAAAGTTGTTTAGAAATGAGGTTAATTATGAGTAAAGTCAGTTTTTTAGGTGCCGGCAGCTGGGGAACGGCACTTGCGATAATGTTGGCAAATAATGGTCACGATGTGACTCTTTGGTCTGCCGTTGAATCGGAAGTTGAAATGTTACAGACACATAGAGAGCATAAAGACAGACTTCCGGGTGTAAAACTTCCTGAGTCCGTAGTTGTGACAAGTGACCTTGAAAGTGCGTGCAAGGGTTTTGATTTGATAGTTTTTTCTGTGGCTTCGCCTTATGTCAGAGCAACAGCAAAAAATGCTTCAAAGTTTATTCCTAAGGGTCAAAAGATAGTTAATGTTGCAAAGGGAATTGAAAATGATACATTGATGACACTCAGAGACATTATCTGTGAAGAAATGCCTGAAAGAGATGTATGCGTATTATCAGGACCAAGTCATGCAGAGGAAGTTTCAATCGGTATGCCTACTACAGTAGTAGTCGGTTCTACAACGAAAGAAACAGCGAAGTATGTCCAGAAAATATTTATGAACGACCGCTTCAGGGTTTATACAAGTCCCGACATAATAGGAATAGAGCTTGGAGGCTCAATAAAAAATGTCATTGCACTTGCAGCAGGAGTTTGTGACGGACTTGGACTTGGAGACAATACAAAGGCAGCACTTATTACAAGAGGTATAACTGAGATAGCCAGACTTGGTGTTGCCATGGGTGGACACATGGAAACATTTTGTGGTCTTTCCGGAATTGGAGACCTTATTGTTACATGCACAAGTACACACAGCCGTAACCACAATGCAGGAGTGCTTATCGGAAAAGGAATGTCTATGGATGAGGCAATGAAAGAAGTAAATCAGGTTGTTGAGGGTGTCTATTCAGCGAAAGCTGCATATGCACTTGCAAAGAAATACAAAGTGTCAATGCCTATCGTAGAACAGATAAACGAAGTTTTATTTGACGGAGTTTCTGCTACCGATGCAATACAGGCATTGCTTACGCGCGAGGAGTGCCATGAGTATCAGGGACTTGTCTGGGAAGATGATAATTAAATATTTAAATTCTGAAATTTGTCATATATTATCTGACATAAAGTATTATCGAAATATAGAATAAAAGTATTTGCAGTATGAAGTAATTTATGTTGGTTAAAATGCATAATCTTAAAAAAAGATTATGTGGTACAAATTATGAATGAATATGATAATAATGAAGAAATGCCAGTTGATACACGTTCTCAGAAAATTTTGAGAGCGCGGCTGGCATTTTCTGACAATTACGAGGAAACAGAGGAAAGCGGCAGAGAAGCAAAGTCGCTTATGACAAAGATTACACTGCTTCTGCTTCTTTTTTCTGCTGTTCTCGTTTTGTGTTTTGGAGACCTGACAATTGGAAATTACAGTAATGAACCTATTAAACAGGCATTATCGAAAGAAGGAACAGTCTGGCATGATATGGTTGAATTTACCGGAAATATTATAAGTGACGTTATGGAGGATTTGAATGAGAAAACTTGCTTTAAGTGATGAGATATTACTATCTGTTGATAAGCCAGCGAGATATATCGGTGGCGAGATTAACATGGTAAAGAAGGATCCGTCAAAAGTAGATATACGATTTTGTATGTGTTTTCCCGATGTATACGAGATAGGTATGTCACATCTTGGCATACAGATTTTGTATGACATGTTCAATTTAAGGGATGACATATACTGTGAAAGAGTTTATTCCCCGTGGGTAGATTTGGATAAGATAATGCGTGAACAGGATATCCCGCTTTTTGCACTAGAGAGTCAGGAGCCGATAAAAAATTTTGATTTTCTTGGAATAACGCTTCAATATGAGATGTGTTATACAAATATTTTACAGATTCTTGATTTGTCAAAGATACCTCTTCTCGCAAAAGACAGGACAATGGATGATCCGTTTGTTATAGGCGGAGGCCCATGTTCGTACAATCCTGAACCTATAGCAGATTTTTTTGATATTTTCTATATAGGAGAGGGGGAAACGGTTTATTTTGACCTTATGGATGCCTATAAAGAGTGGAAAAAATCAGGCAAAGACAGAGTAGAATTTTTAAAAGCCGCAGCTAAGATACCGGGGATGTATATACCACAGTTTTATGAAGTCCGGTATAATGAAGACGGTACATTGAGGGATTTTTATCCTGTCGTGGAAGAAGCACCGAAAACAGTTATCAAGCAGGTTGAACTTGATATGTCGGAGACATATTATCCTGAAAAGCCGCTTGTACCGTATATCAAAGTTACTCAGGACAGAGTTGTACTGGAAATTCAGCGTGGCTGTATAAGAGGCTGCCGTTTTTGTCAGGCGGGTATGCTCTACAGGCCTATAAGACCGAGAAGTCTTGATTTCCTTAAGAAAAGAGCAGCTGCAATGCTGAAAGCAACAGGTCATGAGGAAATTTCATTGAGTTCGCTCAGTTCAAGTGATTACAGGGAACTTCCCGAGCTCGTTTACTGGCTTATAGACGAGTATAGAGACAAGGGAGTAAACATATCACTTCCGTCACTCAGAATAGATGCGTTTGCACTTGATGTAATGTCGAAAGTACAGGATATAAGAAAGTCAAGTCTTACATTTGCGCCGGAGGCAGGAACACAGAGAATGAGAAATGTTATCAATAAGGGTCTTACCGAGGAAAACATTCTTACAGGTGCGATGGATGCGTTCAGAGGTGGATGGAACAGGGTAAAACTTTATTTCATGCTCGGACTTCCGGGAGAGACATATGATGATATAGAAGGAATAGCGGTTTTGTCTGACAAGATTGCAAGAGAGTATTATACGATTCCAAAAGACCAGAGAAATGGAAAAGTAAGTATTGTCACAAGTACGTCAATATTTGTGCCAAAGCCGTTTACACCGTTTCAGTGGTCGCCTATGAATACGAAGGAACAGGCGAAGGACAAGAGAAATTTCCTGCTTGGAAAAGTCAGAGAGCAGCTTAACCAGAAAAGTATCAAGTATAATTGTCATGACGCAGATGTATCGGAGCTTGAAGGTGTATTTGCAAGAGGTGACAGACGGCTTAATAAAGTTATACTTGAAGCTTACCAGAGTGGATGTTTTTATGATGCATGGTCAGAATATTTTAAATATGAAAACTGGATTAAAGCATTTGAGGACAACGGACTTGACATGGCATTTTACATTGGCCGTGAAAGACCTGCTGACGAGTTGTTTCCTTGGGATTTCATTGACATAGGTGTGACTAAAAAGTTTATGCGCAGAGAATACGAAAATTCATTAAAGGCACAGGTTACTCCTAACTGCCGTGCAAAATGCGCCGGGTGCGGAGCAATGAAATTTAAGTGCGGTGTCTGTGTTGAAAATCTTACGGGCAATGATGCAGAAAGGGACGGGTGAGTGACATGAAAGCAAGATTAAAATTCAGTAAAGTCGGTTCAATGCGTTTTATCGGTCACCTCGATGTAATGAGATATTTTCAAAAGGCATTCAGGCGTGCTGAAATCGAGGTAAGTTACAGTAAAGGTTTTTCGCCACATCAGCTTATGTCATTTGCATCACCGCTTGGAATAGGGCTTAGCAGTGATGCAGAATATCTTGATGTGACACTTGAAAAGAGTGATTCTCCTGAAAAGATGACAGAGCGCATAAATGCCGTTATGAACGATGAGATAACAGTTAAGAATTTCACTATACTTGACGATGATGCAAAGCCTTCAATGGCAATGCTCTCAGCATGTGATTATATGATATGTATAAAACCTGATAAGGACAATCCACTTACCGATGATGCGTTTGCAAAAGAGGCAGTAAGAAAAATAAAAGAAGCAGAAAAAATTGAGATATTAAAAAAGACAAAGCGTTCAGAAAAAATAGTTGACATAAAGCCAAATATTTATCATATTGAAACTGATATCCAATCTTTTTGTAATGCTACGAAAAATGATTATGGCAGACTCGAAATAGACACATCATTTTATAAGCCGGTAATTTATTGCCAGCTCACATCGGGAAGTGTTGTAAACATAAAGCCTGAGCTGGTTTTAGAAGCTGTCATGCAGATGAATGGATTTGAATACAATCCGCTTGATTACCAGATACACAGGCTGGAAATGTATGCAGATGAGACTGCTAAAAAGGGTGAGGTTCATCTGCTTAGTTCAGAGATACCGTGTAAACTTGTACCGTTATCAAAGTTTGGAAAACAGGAGATGGCATAGTAATGGCAAATCAGTTATTGATAACTAAAAAAGGCAGTGGCGTGTTATCCGTGAAAGTTGAGGATGGAAAGATAGCACAGATACAGGCTCAGCCGGAAAATGAGGAGTCGCTTTTAGGAAATATTTATGTTGGAAAAGTCAGAAATATTGTAAAGAACATAAACGCTGCTTTTGTGGAATATGAGCAGGGGAAGATGGCGTATCTTTCGTTAGATTCAAGAGTATGTCCGATACATACCGATGGTGTTGTATCGGATGGGACAAGAGTGCTTATCGGTGATGAGATAATTGTTCAGATAGAGAAAGAAGCGGTAAAAACCAAGCCGCCTACACTTTCGGGTGCACTCAATTTTCCGGGAAAATATGTTGTGCTTATATATGGCGAAAAGACGGTGAGCATATCTTCAAAAATAAAAGATACCGAAAAAAAACAGCAGATAAAGGAACTTCTTCAAAATAATATAGACGGAGAATATGGCTTTATAGCGAGAACAAACAGTAAAGATGCATCGGAAGAAAAAATTTTAAATGAGATAACATTTCTTAAAAAACAGCTTGAAGATATAAAAAGATTTGGTATTCACAGAACGAAATTTAGCTGCCTGTATCATGCTCCTGCTGCCTATCTGTGCGATATAAGGGATTCGTATGATTCGTTGCTTGAAAGTATAATCACCGATGATGATGTAATATATGAAAAGATAATGGAATTTGTCAAGGTATATCAGTCGGAGGACATAAAGAAAATCAGGCGATGGGATGAAAATGACGGAAAACTTGATGCGGTTTATGATGTGACAAAGACTTTGGAACATGCGCTTATGCCAAAAGTCTGGCTCAAAAACGGAGGTTATCTTATAATACAGCCTACAGAGGCACTCGTATCTGTCGATGTTAATACCGGAAAGGCAATTTCAAAAAAGAAAGATGTTCAAAAAACATTTTTAAAAGTAAATCTTGAGGCTGCCACTCAGATAGCAAGACAATTGAGACTTAGAAATCTGTCGGGTATGATTTTGATAGATTTTATCGATATGAAGAGTCCGGAGAACAACAAGCAGCTTATGGACAGGCTTAAGAGTGAATTTGCTAAAGATCCGGTAAGAACAATACTTGTCGATATGACAAAACTTGGACTTATCGAAGTCACAAGAAAAAAGGTAAGAAAATCGCTTTATGAGCAGATAAAGGAAATTGAAGTTTAATAAATCATGATGATAACGTCATGAATACACAAATAAATTACAGTTTAGGAGGAACAGATATGAATTTTTATATGCCAACAAAAGTATGCCAGGAGAAAAATGCAGTAAAAAATCATGGTGCCGAGATTGCATCATTTGGAAAAAAAGCACTTATTGTAACCGGTAAGTCATCATCAAAGAAAAACCATTCTCTTCAGGATGTCATAGATGTGCTTAACGAAAATGCTACAGAGTATGTTATATTTGATGAGGTGCCACAGAATCCGTCAGTGGAGCTTATAATGAAAGCGAGCGAGTTCGGACGCAATGAGGGTGCAGATTTTGTTATCGGAATAGGCGGTGGTTCACCTATGGATTCAGCAAAGGCGATAGCACTTATGATACAGAACAGAGATACAGACGAGGAGATATTATATCAGAATATAGGGCTTCGTGCGATTCCTGTCGTAGAGATACCTACGACATGTGGAACAGGTTCAGAAGTTACACCATATGCCATACTTACAAGACACGACAAAAATACAAAACAGAGCATTAGCCATAAGATTTACCCTGAACTTGCATGCATCGACCCGGAGTATCTTTCGGCAGCACCGGAAAGCGTGATTAAGAATACGGCAGTAGATGCGCTTGGACATATGATAGAAAGTTATTTTAATTCTAAGGCAACAGATTTCAGCAGAATGTTATGCCAGTACGGAATATCAGTGTGGGCAGAAAACATACCTGTGCTTCTCGGAGAGAAAGCTGACTATGAGGCATATGATTCTCTTATGCTTGCGTCATGCCTTGCAGGAATGGCAATCACACACACAGGTACATCAATACCTCATGGACTTAGCTATTATCTTACATACAATAAAGACATACCACACGGAAAGGCAGTTGGTCTGTTTTTGCCGGGCTATCTTAAAGTTATCCAGAAAGAGATGCATGAGGAAGTATCAGAGGTTCTTGCAATGCTTGGATTTGATGAGATTGAGCAGTTTGCATTCCTTATAAAACAGCTTCTTGGCGATTATGAGATAACGAAAGAGGATGTAGAGAAAATGACGGATGAGATAATGGCAACACCGAGAAAGTTAAATGCCGTTCCGTTTAAGGTTACAAGGGAAGATGTAGAGGATATGGCGGCTTACTTAGCGTAGGTTTCACTGTTATATTTTTTATGATATATAATTTATATTATTAGATATATTTTAGTAATGGGATTTGAAATGGAGTGGTACGATGCAGCAGGATGAGATAATTTTGAGAAAAGGGATAGTACATATCCTTGATGGAGAACTTGGGTATCCGGTATATTCGGAGCAGCAGATAGATATTACACCTGATCTTAATGAATTTTTTACCGGACATATTTTCAAGATAATGTCCGGTGATGATATGAAAAAATGTTATTTTGATGAGGATGGTTCAGATATTTATAAATTGCTTAAGGATTTCTCTGAGGATGATTTTATAGAGTTCAGCAAGGATATTACAAAGAGGCTTTATGACATAATGAACAGTAATCTCGCAATACCTTCGGCTGACCTTGCCGTTATATCATTCAGTTTGCACAGTGTCATGTATCTTGCTATTTTAAAGATGAATTACAAAGAGAGTTTTGTTCATATGACGCAGTCGGAGGAGATTGGCAATGTAAACAGTATAATTAAGTACCGCTCAACACTTCCTGCATCTTCGTCAAAACTTTCAGAGGCCGTTATAATAAATTTAAGTGATTATACGGTAAATATAATCGAGAAAAAGTATGAGGTAAACGGTGAAAAATGCAATTATCTCTCAGAACTTTATCTTAACTGTCATGCGGCAATGTCATCAAAATCAAAACTTGCCATAGTAACAAAAGCGGTTGAGCAGGTCAACAAAAAACACTTTGAGGAAGAACCGGTAAAGCAGATGGAGGCAAAGCGCATTATCAAGGAGGAAATCGAGGAGACAGGCGCAGTCGATGTCGAAAAGATAAGTGAAAAGCTTTACGGTAAAACTCCTGATATAAAAGAAGAATTTGACGCAAAGATGGAAAAATATCATATGGAGAAAGCACAGGTAAAACCTCAGAGCAGTGCGACTACAAAGAAGTTTGAAAAACAGTATTTAAAGACGGACACGGGGATAGAAATAAATATTCCTATGGAGCAGTATCAGGACATAAATCAGGTTGAGTTTATATCAAATCCTGATGGGACAATATCCGTTATGATAAAGAATATCAATAAAATATCAACAAGATAAAAGAATGGAGAAAATGATGTTTCGCTTATGGGCAAAGAAGTTTAAAGACAACAGAATGCTTGATGATATAACAATAACAGACCAGTCAAAGGAAAAGAACAGGACAAAGAAAGTGTTCGACAGTTTAGATGAAGTATGTTACGCATTTGATTTAGGGCGTCCGATATGGCTCGACAAAAATATAAAAGAATTTAAGAAGATGGATAAAACACGCTTTGACAGTGACAATTTCATTGAGGGAATAGACTTTGATTATCTTGAAATTCATGTAATAGAGGAAGATGAAATTTGGGAGTAGGAATTTGCCTGACTGAAATCTGTGAGCAGGAAAGTAGGTATTTACATTTTTCTTTCGACATGATAAAATACTTCGGTAATGAGTAGCACAGACAATCGCGGCTGCAAATGCCGAAAGGCTGCAGGTGAGGAAAGTCCGGGCTTCATAGGGCAGGATGCCGGATAACGTCCGGTGGAGGTGACTCCCAGGCCAGTGCAACAGAAAATAACCGCCTGTTTATACAGGTAAGGGTGAAAAGGCGAGGTAAGAGCTCACCGCGCTTCTGGTAACAGAAGTGGCTGTGTAAACCCCATCCGAAGCAAGACCGAACAGAGATGATACGGCTGCCCGTCGTGTCTCGGGTAGGTTGCTTGAGCCTGATGGCAACATCAGGTCTAGATAGATGATTGTTTTGATACAGAACTCGGCTTATAGTGTTGCTCATTCATTTTTTATTGAAAAATAATATGATGCAGGGGTCAAAAGACCTTTTGAACAAAACATTAAAATATATAATTTACAAATGATTTGACATTTATACAAAAATATAGAAGAAGAGGAAGATAGTGATGCCGCTTACACCAATGATGCAAAAATATATGGAAACCAAAGAGGAATACAAAGATTGTATTCTTTTTTATCGCTTAGGGGACTTTTATGAAATGTTCTTTGAAGATGCGAAGATATGTTCAAAAGAACTGGAACTTACGCTTACCGGAAAGAGCTGCGGACTTGAAGAGAGGGCACCTATGTGTGGTGTTCCTTTTCATGCTGTAGATACATATCTCAATAAGCTTGTAAGCCGTGGTTACAAAGTGGCAATCTGTGAGCAGGTTGAAGACCCTAAACAGGCAAAAGGTCTTGTAAAGCGTGCAGTTGTAAGAATTGCAACACCGGGAACAAATCTTAATACACAGTCTCTTGACGAGACAAAAAATAATTATCTTATGTGCATCGTATATACGACAAATGCATATGGGGTATCATATGTTGATGTTACCACAGGTGAATATTATGTGACAGAATTTGACAGTGAAAATAAGCTGCTTGATGAGATTTTCAAGACAGCACCTTCAGAGATTATATGTAATGATTCATTCCTTGTCTCAGGCATTGATTTGGAGGAACTTCACATCAGATTGAATGTCGTGGTATCGGCGGTTGACAACTGGCATTTTGATGAGAGTAAATGTGAGCAGGCTCTTATGGAGCATTTTGGCGTGTCATCGCTTGACGGACTTGGTCTTGCAGATTACAGTATCGGGGTGACTGCTGCCGGTGCCGTTATGCAGTATCTTACTGAGACACAGAAAACTTCAATGGATCACATTACTTCCATAAAGCCATATATTACAAACCATTATATGCTTCTTGACCGTTCGACAAGAAGAAATCTTGAATTATGTGAGACTATGCGTGAAAAGTCAAAAAGAGGTTCACTATTCTGGATACTTGATAAAACTAAAACTGCTATGGGTGCAAGACTTCTTAGAAATTCTATCGAACAGCCGCTTATAGATATTGATGAAATAAATACACGTCTTGACATGATATCGGAATTTAATGATAATGCCATATCAAGAGAAGAACTCAGGGAATATTTAGGTCCGATATACGATATTGAGAGACTTATAAGTAAAATTAGTTACAAAAGTGCCAATCCAAGAGATCTTATTGCATTCAGACAGTCGCTTTCAATGCTTCCTCACATAAAATATGTACTTTCGTCATTTTCTGAATCTAAATTAAAAGAATACGGAGAGGAACTTGACGAACTTTCAGATATTTACAAACTTATTGATGAGTCCATAATTGAAGAACCTCCGATAACCGTAAGAGAGGGAGGAATTATTAAGGATGGATTTAATGAAGAAGTCGATAAATTAAGAAAGGCAAAAACCGAGGGAAAACAGTGGATTGCTGATTTGACTGAGGAGGAGAAAGAAAAGACAGAGATTAAAAATCTTAAGATTAAGTATAACAAAGTATTTGGTTATTTCTTCGAGGTTACAAATTCATATAAAAGCCTTGTACCGCCTGAGTGGACTGTAAAGCAGACATTGTCAAACTGCGAGAGGTATATAACACCGAGACTTAAGGAACTTGAAGATACAATTCTCGGTGCCGAGGAAAAATTATTTACACTTGAATACAATATATTTAATGAAACTCTCGATGCGATATACAGTGAGATAGGAAGAATACAGCAGGCGGCAAAGATTATTGCACAGATAGATATGTTTGCGTCAATGGCGGTTGTCGCAGAGCAGAACAATTATGTACGTCCTGATATGAGTACAGACGGCTGCATTGATATAAAAAACGGCCGTCATCCCGTCGTTGAGAAGATGATAAAAAACGACATGTTCATCTCAAACGATACTTTCCTTGACAGTGACAATCACCGTATTGCCATTATTACAGGGCCTAATATGGCGGGTAAATCTACATATATGCGTCAGACGGCACTTATTGTTCTGATGGCACAGATTGGCTCGTTTGTGCCAGCTGAGAGTGCCAAAATCGGCATTGTTGACAGGATATTTACAAGGGTAGGAGCTTCGGATGACCTTGCAAGCGGTCAGAGTACATTTATGGTTGAGATGACGGAAGTGTCAAATATCCTTAGAAACGCAACTAAGAACAGCCTTATAATATTAGACGAGATAGGAAGAGGAACTTCTACATTTGACGGTCTTTCTATAGCATGGGCAGTTGTTGAGTATATAGCAAACACAAAACTTCTTGGTGCAAAAACGCTTTTTGCAACACACTATCATGAACTAACGGAACTTGAAGGAAAACTTGACAGTGTAAATAATTACTGCATTGCCGTAAAAGAGCAGGGTGACGATATTGTTTTCCTCAGAAAGATAATAAAGGGTGGTGCGGATAAAAGTTATGGAATACAGGTGGCGAAACTTGCAGGTGTTCCGGAGACTGTTCTTGACAGAGCGAAGGAGCTTGTTGAAAAATTGAGCAACAATGATATTGCAAACAAGGCAAAGGAAATAGATGTAGAGTATGAGCCTGATGACTATAATTATGACATAGAGAAGCAGACTAAGCATAAAAAGAGAGGAAGAAAAAAGACATCTTCAGAAATAGAGTCGGAGCAGCTTGGCCAGATATCAATGTTTGATATGGGAGGCTCAAATGTGAAAACTGAGGATATAATACTTGAACTTCACGACCTCGATCTTTCAACCACAACTCCTATTGATGCAATGAATATTTTGTATAAGATGCAGATGAAATTAAAACAGAGAATTTAAATTTATGATGCAAGGGTCAAAATATAAACACCTTTTGACCACAATTAATGCCACGGATTGCTTCATTGCTGTGCAATTTTCGCAATCCTGCAAACACCTCCAATCCCGCATATTTGCAAGCAAATCTGCTACTTGTCGGTGTTTGGCGGGTCAAGCCACCAGATAGCAATTTGTATGTAAACATACATTGCTATCTGCTTTTGACCCTTGCATCATATCATTAGAATATTCAGAAAGAGAAAGGAGGCGTGGAAAATGTCTATTATATTGCTTGACCAGGACACGATCAATAAAATTGCAGCAGGAGAGGTTATTGAAAGACCTATGGCTGTTGTCAAGGAACTTGTTGAAAATTCGATTGATGCGGGTGCAAATATGGTGACTGTTGAGATTAAGGACGGTGGCAAGAATTTTATCCGTATTACGGACAATGGCTCAGGTATTGAAAAGAGTGATATTGAGCTTGCGTTTACTCCGCATGCGACGAGTAAGATAAAAGGTGCTGCAGACCTTCTCGAAGTTTCGACACTCGGCTTCAGGGGTGAAGCGCTTGCGAGTGTGGCGGCGGTTTCACATCTTGAGATGATTACAAAAGTTAAGAGTGAAGATGTGGGGTACAGATACCAGATTGATGGTGGTGAGAGAAAAGAACTTGAAACTGTAGGGTGCCCGGATGGGACTACTATCATAGTAAGAAATCTGTTTTACAATACACCTGCAAGACTCAAATTTTTAAAATCACATCAGACTGAGGCAGGCTATATAGGTGGTGTAATTGAACGTCTTGCCCTTTCTCATCCTGAGATTTCTTTCAGATTTATTGCTCAGGGTCAGACAAAACTTCACACTTCGGGAAACGCAAACCTGAAGGATACAATTTATCAGATTTACGGCAGGGATATAACTTCAAATGTTCTTACAGTTGATTTGTCGGATGAGGTATGCAGCATTGGTGGATTTATTGGAAAACCTGTTGTATCAAGGGGAAACAGGGCATATATAAATTATTTTATAAATGGCAGATATATAAAAAGCAATATAATAAATAAAGCGATTGAGGAAGCATATAAACCATATACAATGCAGCACAGATACCCTTTTACGGTGCTTCATTTTCAAATTAAACCTGAGTTTATTGACGTAAATGTTCATCCGCAGAAGATGGAAATTCGTTTTACAAATGAGAGGGAACTGTATAAAACTATTTATGACTGCATAACAGCGAGACTAACACACAGGGAATTTATTCCGGAAGTGACATTTGAAGAAAATAAAAATGATAAAGTAATCGGCGGCAATAAAAGTAATAAAAGAGCTGATATTACTGACGGTAATGAAAGTAATAAAAGCGCCGCTATTACCGGCAGTAATGAAGGTAATAAAAGTGTCAGCATTGCTGGCAGCAATGAAAACAATAAAAAAAATAATAGCAATAAAAACGAGAATAGCAGTGAAGAAATTGAGAAAACTGCCATTGTTGAAAAAAAGGTGATTGATGCAAGTGAAGCACTTTCAAGAATAGGAAAGGTGGAACTTCACAGACCTGATGCATACCAGAAGAAGCAGATGTTTGCTGAACTTATGAAAAAAAAGGAACAGTCTGATGACAGTTCTGCCAAATCCGTACAGTCAGGTGTTGTATCAGCAGAAAAAAATATTGAGATATTACATGAAAAAGCTCCTTACAATATAAAACAGGAGACACTTTTTGAGACGGGGGTTTTACAGGAGGACAAAACAAAGGATATAAGAATTGTCGGACAGGTATTTTCGACATATTGGATATTACAATATGAGGACAGTATGTACATGGTCGACCAGCATGCTGCACATGAAAAAGTGTTATACGAAAGGTTTATGAAACAGATTTCAGAAAATAAAGTGATGGTGCAGATGGTAAACCCGCCGATAGTTTTAAGTCTTTCAATGCTTGAACAGCATGTCATCGATGATAATATTGAAATTTTTAAGGAACTTGGATATACGATAGAGGCATTTGGAGGCAGGGAATATATAGTGACAGGAATACCTGCCCAGCTTCCGGATATAGCTACAACAGACCTTTTGATGGAGATTATAGATGACCTTGCCAACGGGAAAACTAATCTCTCTAAGGATGTGCTTCTTGAGAGAGTTGCAACGATGTCATGCAAGGCAGCGGTTAAGGGAAACAATGAACTGCCTCTTGAGCAGGCTCATGAACTTTTAAAAGAACTTATGTCACTTGAAAATCCGTATAATTGTCCACACGGCAGGCCGACAATGATACGCATGAGCAAATATGAGATAGAAAAGAAATTTAAACGAATTGTTTAGGAAACTGATGTATTCTCGAAATTCTTCGTTTTGAGAAGATACCGAGAGTACATACGGATATGAGGGAGGAAATGATGGAAAAGAAACCTCTTATAATAATTACAGGGCCAACGGCGGTAGGAAAAACAGAACTTTCAATTTCGCTTGCAAAAAAAATCGGAGGGGAGATAATATCTGCCGATTCAATGCAGGTTTATAAACATATGGATATAGGTACGGCAAAGATAATGCCTGAGGAAATGCAGGGGGTAAAGCATTACCTTATAGATGAGTTGGAACCTGATGAAGAATTTAATGTGACTGTTTTTAAACAGAAATGTGATAAATATATAGAAGAGATATACAGTAAAGGAAAAGTACCGATAATTGTCGGTGGGACAGGTTTTTATATACAGGCAGTTTTATATGATATAGATTTTGCTGAAACTGATGCAGACGATTCATATAGAAAAGAATTGCAGAGATTTGCCGATGAAAATGGAAATATAGCTTTACATGACAGGTTGAAAGAGGTTGATGAAAAATCGGCTGCACAGATTCATCCGAATAATGTAAAGCGGGTTATAAGGGCATTGGAATATTTTGAGCAGACGGGTGAAAAAATATCGGAGCATAATTACGAGCAGCACCAGAATGAATCACCGTTTAATTTCAGATATTATGTTTTAAGGCTTCCTAGAGAAATATTGTATGAGCGCATAAATAAGCGTGTGGATATTATGAGGGAAAAAGGACTTACGGAGGAAGTAAAAAAACTTATGGATATGGGCTGCACTAAGGATATGGTGTCAATGCAGGGAATAGGTTACAGGCAGATTATTGATGCACTTGAGGGAAGGTGCAGTATGGATGAAGCATATGATAAGATAAAACTTGACACAAGACATTTTGCAAAAAGGCAGTTTACATGGTTTAACAGAGAAAAAACTGTTACATGGGTTGATAAAGATAAATTTAAGGATGAAAATGAATTGTTGGAGTATTGTTGTTCAGATCTTAAAAGCATAAAGATTGATTGATGGAGGATAAAAGCATGAGTGATTTATTAAAGGAACAGTATATGTCAGCAGGAATAAGCGAGGATGTTTATGATTTCTGTAAAAGCATAGCGGACAGTTTAAAAGAAAGATTTGAAAAAATAGATGAAGTGGCACAGATAAATCAGATAAAAGTTCTTCGTGCCATGCAGAAACAGAGGGTAAGCGCCGGATGCTTTGAGTCTTCTACAGGTTATGGATATGATGACCTTGGAAGAGAGACACTCGAAGCGGTATATGCCGATGTTTTTCATGCGGAATCGGCACTTGTGCGTCCACAGCTAACATGCGGTACACATGCACTCACGACAGCACTTTCGGCAGTTTTAAGACCGGGTGATGAACTTTTAACTCCTGTAGGCAAACCCTATGATACTCTCGAGGGAGTTATAGGCATTAAAGGTGATGATAATCCGCCGGGTTCTTTAAAAGAATTCGGAATAAGCTACAGACAGGTTGATCTGCTTGAGGACGGTTCATTTAATTTTGATGCAATCAAAGAAGCAATAAACGAAAAAACAAAACTTGTAACTATCCAGCGTTCAAAAGGATATGCGACAAGGCCTACACTTTCGGTTGAGAGAATAGGTGAACTTATAAAATTTATCAAATCAATAAAGCCGGAAGTTATATGTATGGTTGACAACTGCTACGGGGAGTTTGTCGAGACAATAGAACCGACTGATGTCGGGGCAGATATGTGCGTTGGCTCTCTTATAAAAAATCCGGGCGGTGGACTTGCGCCGATAGGCGGTTATATTGTAGGAAAGAAAGAACTTATAGACCTTTGTGCGTACAGACTTACGGCACCGGGACTTGGTAAGGAAGTCGGAGCAACTCTCGGAGTAAACAGAGCGTTTTATCAGGGATTTTTCCTTGCACCTACGGTTACGGCGGGAGCTTTAAAAGGTGCTATATTTGCCGCTAATGTGTATGAGAAGCTTGGATATAAGGTTGTGCCTGACAGTACTGAGTCAAGACACGATATTATACAGGCGGTTACACTCGGCTCACCTGAGGCGGTTATAGCATTCTGCAAAGGAATACAGGCGGGTTCACCGGTTGATAGCCATGTTGCTCCGGAACCTTACGCAATGCCGGGGTATCACAGCGATGTAATTATGGCAGCAGGTGCGTTTATACAGGGTTCATCTATAGAACTTAGCGCAGACGGTCCTATAGAACCGCCGTATGCAGTATATTTTCAGGGCGGCCTTACATGGTATCATGCCCGCTTTGGAATTACAATGTCACTTCAATATATGAAGAATGAGGGGATTATAAGCCAATTGTAATAAAAAATTAAAAAATGCCGTTTTTTGTTGAAGAATGGTGTTTTTTGGTACATAAAAAAGAAAAATATATATATTTTTCATATATGAATGCTATACAAAGATTTTTTTTTGTGATAACATTGTGGATATGTGATATAAATGTCATTTTCCTTTTGATTAAGGAGAAAAATATGGCAAAAATAAATGTAAAACAGCTTCCAATATCAGAGAGACCATATGAAAAATGCCTTAAATATGGCGCATCAAGCTTATCCGATGCAGAACTAATGGCTGTAATCATAAAAGCAGGCACGAAAAAAGAAAATTCAATTCAGCTTGCTTCTAAAGTGTTAAGCAGAATTCCCGGAGAAAAAATCAGTGGATTATTCCAGATGTCAGCCGTACAACTTATGGATATCGATGGTATTGGTAAAGTCAAAGCGATACAGCTTTTATGTCTTACGGAGATTACTAAGCGTATGATGTCAGCTTCATACAGCGACTCATTGTTTGTGTGCGATAATCCTGAAAAAATTGCACTTCGTTTTATGCATGAAATGCGGTTTGAGGAGACAGAGCAGGTGAGGGTTCTTCTGCTCAACGGAAGAAATGCATTGATAAAAGATGTTGTATTGTCGAACGGTTCTTTCAATTCGGCAATGGCATCACCGAGGGAAATCTTTTATAATGCGTTGAAAAATAAAGCTGTGTCGATTATAGTTATGCATAATCATCCATCGGGCAATCCGATGCCGAGCAAGGAGGATATACTGATAACAAAGCGTCTTATAGAAGCTGGAAAACTAATCGGAATAGAACTTCTTGACCATATAATACTTGGGGATAACAGGTATATAAGTTTAAAAGAAAGCGGGTATGCATTTTAGGTATATACCGTATATAAAAAGGAGATTTTGTAATGGCACAAAAGACCTATGGTATAGATTTTGGTACAGATACCATTAAGATATATAAAAAGGGACAGGGAATAATTCTTCTTGAAAAAAATGTAGTGTCTACCGTCGGAAAAGAAAGACGTCCTGTTGCGATAGGTGAGGAAGCATTTGAAATGTTTGAAAAGGTTCCACCGAGTATAAATGTTTCGTTTCCGTTAAGCCATGGTGTCGTATCAAAAATTGACGATATGATAGCATTGTGGAATTTCATGGGATCCAAAATAGCACGAAGCAGGAGAATGAAAGGATTTCAGTTTTATATAGCTGTTCCGGCAGACATAACCGAAGTTGAAAAGCACGCATATTCAAGAATTGTTTCTGAGAGTGACTCAAAACCCAAAAAAGTATGCCTTATAGACAAGCCGATTGCAGATGCGTATGGTCTTGGGCTTGATGTTGAAAAAGCCAACGGCATCCTCGTTGTAAATATTGGTGCCGATACGACAGAGATAAGTGTATTGAGTCTTGGCGGTATTGTCGTATCAAGACTGCTGCCATATGGCGGAAAATATTTTGATGACCAGATTAAAAATTATATAAGAAAAGAGTATAATTTTGTTATCGGTCTTAAGACTGCCGAGCAGATAAAGAAAAAACTTGTATCGGCTTTTCCAACTGACGGGGAAATAGAAGTTATGGGAAGAGATGTAGTAAAGGGACTTCCCGGAAAGCTTAATATAAATGCTGCGGAAATTTTTCCGCTTGTAAATGATGTCTTTTACGAAATCGCTGTATCTGTTAAAACCATACTTGAGAGAACTCCACATGAGATTTCTCATGATATTGTACATAACGGAGTTTATCTCACGGGTGGTTCATCATGGATAAGCGGACTTGACCAGCTTATCGCAAATGAAACATTTCTTAAAGTAAACACTACAAGAAATGCTCAAAAAACAGTTGTAACGGGTCTTGGGTATCTGGCAGAACATCCGAAACTCGCTGCAAAATATGCAATTGAACTTAAATAAAAGGAAGGAATATAGCAATGCGCAAAAAGACTAAAATGATTATAGATCCGAAATATATTCTGATTGCCATTTCTGTGATCTGTGCCATTCTGATCGTTGTTTCTTTTAAATTTCAGGATAAGATGGAGCCTGTACGTTCTATAGTAGGTGGTGTTGTGACACCTATGCAAAAAGGAATAAATACAATCGGAGTAAAAATATCAGATAAGATTGATTATATAAACAGTGTGAAGAAGCTTACCGATGAAAACAAATCACTTAAACAAAAACTTGATGAGACAAATGCAGAAAATAAACTTTTGCAGCAGGACAAGTATGAACTTGAAAATTTCAGAAAGTTATACGACCTCGATGAGCAGTATGCAAGTTATCCGAAAGTTGCGGCAAGAGTAATAAGCGGTGAACCTGATAACTGGTATAATGAATTTATTATTGATAAAGGGACAAGTGACGGTCTTGCAAAGAACATGAATGTAATGGCAGGAGACGGTCTTGTTGGAAGAATCGTAGAAGCAAACAAATCATATTCAAGAGTACGCTCTATAGTCGATGATTCAAGCGAAGTCAGCGGAAGCTTTCTTAAAACATCCGATAAATGTATCGTAGAAGGAAATTTATCTATGATGAAAGAAGGTAAGATTAAAATTACCGGACTTGACAGAAACGCAAAAGTTAAAGACGGATATGAGGTGGTGACTTCACAGATAAGCAGCGTTTATCTGCCGGGGATATTGATTGGGTATGCAAAGAATATAAAAAAAGATGCAACAAACATAACGCAGTCGGGAGAACTTGTTCCGGCGGCAGATTTTTCAAGTCTTGATATGGTGCTTGTCATAACAAAGGTTAAGAATTCAAAAGACTTAGAGGAGATACTTAGCAAATGAAAAACTACATAAGTATGTTTATTATGATAATAGTTGGTTTTGTTTTGCAGACAACGATATTCAGGAGTTTGCGGATTGCAGATGTTTCTCCAAATATACTTGTTATCCTGACAGCCATAGCCGGTACGATGTACGGGCAGTATACCGGACTGTTTACAGGGGCGGTATGTGGACTTTTCATAGACCTTATGTACAGTTCGGTTGTTGGAGTAAATATTTTTATATATGCAGTGATTGGTTTTGTTATAGGAATTACAAACAAAATTTATATCGAGGATGATATTATACTCCCGATAATGACAATCGCGGCAGGAGATTTGATATATGGAGCACTTTTTTATATATTGAAGTTTCTTTTAAGAGGAAGACTTGAACTTTTAGAGTATATCAAAAATACT
This sequence comes from uncultured Lachnospiraceae bacterium, assembly GCA_934320845.1. Lineage (GTDB taxonomy): Bacteria > Bacillota > Clostridia > Lachnospirales > Lachnospiraceae > Butyribacter. Next base: position 35,276 of record CAKRFU010000005.1, on the reverse strand, counting down.
ATACTTCCAGAAGTGATTTACACAGTTATAATAGGTGTGTTTGTATTTAAATTTGCGCGCTGGGTTGACAAAAAACTCAATCCGCCTAAGCAGGTTAATCTTGGAGTTGAGAGTGAGTTAAAGGAAGATTAAAATTAAAAACCTGCTTTCTGAAAGAGAGGTTTGTACATGTGGGAAACAATTAAAGATTATCTAAGAAGATTATTTAATTCCCGTATTGCGATAATCGTCATAATATATACCATATTTTTTGCCATTATTGGGAATCGTCTATTTACGTTACAGATTGTCGATGGTGAAAAATATACAAGTGAGGCTCAGAAGAGTACACAGAAAACCAGGACGATAAAAGCTACAAGAGGAAATATATATGATTGTAACGGAGTGCTGCTTGCATATAACAAGCTGTCACACAATGTAACATATGAGGAGACAGATGCAACAGCAAAAATGACATCGGAAGAAAAAAATGACATGATATATAAACTTATCCGTGTCATAGAGAGCAACGGAGGAACATTGTCCGTAGACTCATATTTAAAGCTCAACGATAATGGTGAGCCTGAATTTACCGTGTCGGGAAATACTCTGCTCAGATATAAGGCAGAGGTGTACTCAATAACTGTCAGCGATTTGAAGAAAAAAGAAAATAAAAAGTTTATGGATGCGACAGCAAAAGATATATATGAATTTTTGAGATATGATATGAGTTCACAGAGTCCGAAATTTAATATATCGGATAAGTATGACGATAAAATTGCAATCAAAATTCTTGATATCAGATATGCAATATTTATAAACAGGTATCAGAAATATCTTCCTATTACAATTGCTCAAAACGTAAATGATAAAACTGTTGCGGCAATAAAAGAAAATAATGATGAACTTATAGGTGTAAATATAAGTGATGATACAAAGAGAGTTTACAATAAGAGCAGGTATTTTGCACATATGCTGGGTTATACCGGGGCAATAACATCCGAAAAACTTGAACAGATAAAGAAAAAAGATGCAAAGACAGATTATACGACAGATGATCAGGTAGGTATTTCAGGACTTGAAAGCGTGTACGAGGATTATCTTAAGGGAAAAAAAGGTAAAGAAAAGCTGAGTATAAATTCAAGTACAAGCCGCGTTGTTTCAGTTGATGAAACAATAAGCCCGACAGCGGGTGATGATTTATATCTGACTATAGATGCGAAGCTTCAGGAGGAATGTTATAATCTTTTGGAAGAAAATCTTGCCGGAGTTCTTATAAGCAGGATAAACAACAGTTCGAGTGCCGGCTCTAAGGGAACAAACTCGACAGATATAAAAATTCCAATATATGATGTATATGAGGCTTTATATAAGAACAATATTATAGATGTAACTCACTTTACTGATAAAAAGGCGACCTCTTTGGAGAAAAAGACATATCAGAAATTTAAAAGTAAATCTAAAAGCATTATATCTGATATGAAAAAGCACCTTGCAGCTAATTATACAAAAGGGTCAAATAAGATTTCAGATGATATGAATGATTTCCTTGACTATTTTTACGAACTGCTCAAGAAAAACAGCATTGTGCTTGTAAATCAGGTAGATACCAAAGATTCTGTCTACAAAGGTTTTGTAAAAGGCAATACAAGTCTCAGTCAGTTTTTACAATATGCCATTTCAAAACAGTGGATAGATCAGGAGAAACTTGACATAAAAAGCGGATATTACACATCAGAAGAAATTTACGGAAAACTCTTAGAATACGGTTTCAAAAATATAAAGAATGACACGGGATTTGCAAAACTGATTTATGGATATTTGATTCATCATTATGAACTTTCAGGCAAGGACACATGTCTTTTGCTTATGGATCAAAAAGCTGTCAAAAAAAGTGATACAGATTACACAAATCTGCAGACAGGAGCATTATCACCATATTCATATATTATCAAACAGATAAAGAAACTTCAGATTACACCGGGGGATTTAGGACTTGAGCCGTGTTCAGGCTCACTTGTGGTGACTGATGTAAAGACAGGTGATGTAAAGGCTATGGTCACATACCCAAGCTATGACAATAATAAGATGGCAAATAAGGTTGATTCAGAATATTACAATAAAAAGCTTATTGAAAATTCATCATCACCGCTTTTAAACAGACCGACTATGCAGGAGATGGCTCCGGGTTCAACATTTAAAGTAATATCATCTATTACGGGACTTGAGGAGGGAGTAATATCACCTTCCACACATATATATGACCATACGGTATTTTCAGATATAGACCATCCTGCTAAGTGCTGGAGTACGGTTTCTCATGGAGACCTTACGGTTTCATCGGCTATTGAAGTGTCATGTAACTACTTCTTCTACAAAGTGGGATATATGCTTTCCGGAAAGACATCTTCCGGCAGCATAAATTATCCGAGAGGTATAGCAAGGCTAAAAAAATATGCAAAGAAATTTGGACTGACCGACAAATCAGGTGTTGAAATTCCTGAGATTTCACCTCATTTTGCAACAACAGATGCAGTAAGAGCTGCAATCGGTCAGGATACACACGCATATACACCGTCACAGCTTTCAAGATATGTGACAACTGTCGCAAACAGTGGAACATGCTATGATCTTACACTTGTAGATAAGATTAAAAATGTTAATGGAAAGACAGTTTTAAACAACAAAGCTAAAGTGAGAAATAAAGTAAATATCAAGCAGTCTTCATGGGATGCGGTACACAGGGGAATGAATCTTGTTGTGAATGGTTCAAGAAGCTCCATAAGTTTTATGTTTAAGAATGTAAAAGCAACAATTGCAGGAAAAACGGGTACCGCACAGCAGAGTAAATTTCATGCGAACCATGCATATTTTATATCTTATGCTCCGTATAAAAAGCCGGAAATTTCAGTTACATGTGTAATTCCAAATGGATATGCTTCTTCAAATGCGGCGCAGACAGCAAGAGATGTGTACAAATATTATTTTGGAAAGAAAGGTTCAAAAGCTAAGAAAAAAGTGTCAGGCTCTGTTAAGCTGCCTGAATCAAGTACATCACATATAGATTAAAGAATAAGGAGGGTGAAAACAAATGAAAGAGACAGTTGTTATCAAGGGAACAAAATCAGGACTGATTCTTGCACTCGACAGTTCTATTCCATATGAGCAGTTGAAAAAAGATGTTGCAGAAAAGTTTCGTTCATCCGATGAGTTTTTGGGAGAAGCATCGAAAGCAATAAGTTTTCAGGGAAGAATACTTGATGATGAACAGCAGGAAGAAATTATTTCAATAATACATGAAAATTGTCATCTCAATATAGTGTGTATAGCACTTGATGATCCTGCAAAAGAGGAACAGTTTTCAAAAGCAGTAGAAAATAAATTTGCTATTCAGGATGCCAATACAGGTCAGTTTTTTAAAGGAAATCTTCGCTCAGGACAGGTTCTTGACGTAGAGACAAGCATAATAGTTATAGGAGATGTGAAAGCCGGTGCAAAAGTGGTATCTAAGGGAAATGTAATAATACTTGGTTCACTGAACGGAACGGTATATGCAGGTTCTACAGGAAACAGCAATGCGTTCGTGATTGCACTTGATATGAATCCGATGCAGATTAAAATAGCAGATGTAATTGCAAGGGCACCCGATAAACCGGCAAAATTAAAAAGGAAGAACAAACCTGAGACTAAGATTGCCTTTTTGGAGGATGGAAACATTTATATCGAGACATTGGATAAAGATGTAATGGACGATATAAAATTGTAATTGTAGACATGAAATGTTTTTTTTGATAAAATTATTATTAAAATATTAAATTTCTTTTAACAGGAGGAAACAAAAAATGGGAGAAGTAATAGTAGTCACATCCGGAAAAGGCGGTGTTGGAAAGACAACTACGACTGCCAATCTTGGTACAGGTTTGGCGATGGAGGGAAAGAAAGTTGTTCTTATTGACACAGATATAGGACTTCGTAATCTTGATGTTGTAATGGGACTCGAAAACAGGATTGTATACAATCTTGTAGATGTAATTGAAAATAACTGCCGTATCAAGCAGGCACTTATAAAGGATAAAAGACATCAAAATCTGTATCTGTTACCTTCAGCACAGACAAAGGATAAGACTGCAGTAAGTCCTGAACAGATGAAAAAGCTTGCAGATGAACTTAGGAATGAATATGATTACATAATTATGGACTGCCCTGCCGGGATAGAACAGGGATTTCAGAATGCCATTGCAGGTGCAGACAGAGCATTAGTTGTCACAACACCTGAGGTATCTGCGGTAAGAGATGCTGACAGGATTATAGGACTTCTCGAAGCAAACGAAATATCAAAGACCCATCTTATCGTAAACAGATTGAGATCTGATATGGTTAAAGAGGGTAATATGATGTCAAGTGACGATGTTGTGGATATACTTGGCATTGACCTTATAGGAATCGTACCTGATGATGAACACATTATCACATCGACAAACAATGGAGAACCTTTAGTAGGCTCTAACTGCCTTGCAGGACAGGCATATATGAATATATGTAAGAGAGTTATGGGAGAAGATGTTCCTTATTTGAACCTTGATGTTAAGGAAGGATTTTTCCAGAAATTATCAGCAATTTTCAAAAAGAATTAAATACTAAATTTTAAATTAGAAATTTTATGGAGGAGCATGATGGGCATTTTCTCAAATTTTTTTAGGAGCTCCGAGAGCAGCAGCGATGTTGCAAAAAGGAGATTAAAGGTAGCCATCACATCGGACAGGGCAGTGTGTTCGCCGGAGTTGATGGAGCAGATGAAAAATGATATTATTCAAGTTATTTCAAAGTATGTTGATATTGATACGGAGGGACTTGATATAAAAGTAACAAAGACGGAACTTGACGAATCATCGGGAACAGTTAATGCGCTTTTGGCGAATATTCCTATTAAGGAGGGCTCAAGAAACTTCCGCAAATAAAGGAAAGGTTAGGATGAGTTGTAATGATTAACCGAATCAGGCAGTACGACTGGAAAAAGTATAATTTTTCACTTTTATGTGTAGTAATTATACTTTGTATATTGGGTTTATATTGTGTAAGAATGGCCGGAGGTACGACAAAAGGTGCTTCTCTTATGAAAGGCCAGTTAGTTGGATTGATATTGGGACTTATTATTGTGGCAATTGTATCTGTTATAGATTACCATTTTATATGCCAGTTCTGTGTTGTATACTATATAGCAGGTATTTTACTTACACTTGCCGTACACACACCTTTGGGAACTGACAATTACACCGGAGCATACAGATGGATAAAGCTTGGACCTATCACATTCCAGCCGACTGAACTTATGAAAATAATACTGATAATCACACTGGCGGCATTATTTTCAAGGCTTCATTCAAAACTGGACAAGGTATCGACATTGGTAAAAGTCTGCGTTGTCTCAGCAATTCCGGTACTTGCAATTTTGACACAGCCTGATTTGTCGTCAAGTCTTGTCGGTGTATTTATAATGTGTGTCATGATATTTATCGGTGAGGTATCATATCGGATTATTGTGCCGATACTCATAGCGTTAGTACCGATATGTGGCTTTCTGGCATGGTATGTACAGATACCGGGCAATTTAATACTGCACAATTATCAGTATAACAGAATACAGGCATGGCTTCATCCTGACACTTATCCAAATGCTGACAACTTAAATTGGCAGCAGAACTCAGCTATTAAAGCAATAGCATCAGGACAGCTTTACGGTAAATTTATTCAGGATGGGGGAAAAGGTCTTGAAAGCAGAACTTACAATGGTGTAGGTATCAGGGAAAGCGATTTTATATGGTCTGTTGTTGGAGAAGAATTTGGATTTTTGGGATGTTGTTTGGTATTATTGTTGTTTGCAATAGTTATATTTAAATGTTTTATGGTAGCAAAGAAAGCACAGGATTATCTTGGAAAGATGATAGCTGTCGGGGTATCTGCCATGTTTATGTTTCAGGTATTTGCGAATATATGTGTAGTAACTTTTATCTTTCCAAATACGGGACTTCCACTGCCTTTTATAAGCAATGGTTTAAGTTCCATGATATCGGCTATGATAGGGATAGGGTTAGTTATGAACATAGGTATACAGCCTGCCAAATCAAGTAAGGAAGGATTTACCATGAGAAATCTTAATCCTTCAGAGGAAGATGAGATTGACGAGATTGGGCTGGATATTTAAGATATATGGATAATAAATGATAAGATTAAAAACAGGGGTGAATAAGATGAACATTGGATTAATTGCACATGATGCAAAAAAAATACTTATGCAGAATTTTGCCATTGCATACAGAGGCATTTTGAGTAAACATGATATTTATGCGACGGGTACAACAGGCCGCCTTATAGAAGAGGTGACGAATTTAAATATTCATAAATATCTTGCGGGACATCTTGGTGGAGAACAACAGCTTGCGTCACAGATAGAGCACAATCAGATAGATATGGTTATCTTTTTGCGTGATCCTTTATCACCAAAATCACATGAACCGGATGTTAATAATGTTATTCATTTATGTGACACATATAACATTCCGTTTGCGACAAATCTGGCTACGGCAGAGTTGCTTATAAAAGCCCTCGACAGAGGAGACCTCGAGTGGCGTGAAATATTAAAAAAGGAAGGATTATAAGCTTAAAAGGTTTATTTTCGTGGTTACAGGCATGAATATAATAAAAAAAAGGTGCAGGATTATTTCTCTTGCATTGATAGCATCGTTTGTGCTGACCGGATGTCAGACGGATGTATCAATATTCAATAACTATGATGTTGCTTTGCCACAGAACGAGCAAAGTGTGTTTGGAACGAAAGAGCAGCAGCTTTTTTCTTCAAATATATGTGTTGTTCCAAAGAAAAAGCAGTCAGAAAAAGATTCGTTTATGACTGCGGGTGCTTCACTTATCTTTGATAATACGGATAACAAAATGCTCTATGCTGATAATATATATCAGAAAATGTATCCGGCAAGTACAACAAAAATTGTGACAGCACTTGTAGCATTAAAATATGGAAATCTCGATGATGTGGTAACAATCGGATATAATGCTACGCATATTACAGAATATGGAGCAAAGCTATGTGGTTTTGCCGAGGGTGATAAAATTACTTTGAAAAAGCTCTTATATTCATTTTTAATATGTTCAGGTAATGATGCAGGCATCGCTATAGCTGAACATATATCGGGAAGTGTTGAAAAGTTTGCACAGCTAATGAATAAAGAAGTAAAGAGTCTTGGATGTTCAGGTTCAAATTTTGTCAATCCTCACGGACTTCATGATGATAATCATTATACGACGCCGTATGACCTTTATCTTGTATTCCATGAGCTGCTAAATTATGATGTATTTATGGACATAATAAACCAGTCTTCTTATAAAGCAGAATTTAAAGGTGCAGATGGTTCTAAAAAGACATTATGGTTTTCGTCGACAGACAAATACCTTCTTGGAAGTGCAAAAGCTCCGGAGGGTGTTACGGTTATAGGCGGTAAGACCGGTACAACATCAATGGCGGGTTCAAATCTTATATTGTATACAAAGAATGACAATGGCAAAGATTATATATCGGTGGTAATGCATGCCAGTGATTCTTTTAGTTTGTATTCTCAGATGAGTCATTTGCTAGAAATGGAAAATAGATAAAAAATAAAAAGCCCATCTATATGATGAGCCTGTTAAGGTTTGGTATATCATATAGATGGACTTTTTTTATTATTTTTAGAAATATCAACAGTACACTAATATTCTCCGGCAGAGCGTATACGTCCATAATAACTGATGGCGTAAAGTCCACCAATGCCTACTGCGGCATATATAATTCTCGAAAGTATAGTCATATCTCCGAATAAGACTCTTACAAGGTCGAATCTTAAGAAACCTATAAGTCCCCAGTTGACTGCGCCAATTACAACAAGTGTCAGTAAAATATAATCTAATGTTTTCACAATATGCCTCCATTCATTTTTGATTTATTTCTATTATGCGTGATGTCTGTTTAAAATATTCGTTGGAAAAAATTGTAAAAAGTTTCAGCACGATTTTTGGGTTGCGTATTTTTATTTATTAGGTGTATAATATTCAGGCGTATTTATTAAATACATTGGAAGGAAGGAAATTGTTTTGAACAAAAATAAATCAATAATATCACTTTTTCTTATTATGGCACTTATTTGTGGAAGTATTACAGACATGACTTATGTATCTGCTGATAATAAAAAGATATCAGATACTAAATATTTTGATTTATCGGCTGCTACAGGTGATGCAATTACTGCAACTCCTCCTGCTATAGAAGAAACACCAGCACCTGAACCGACGAGTAAGCCAACTCCGAAACCGACTTCAAAGCCAACGAAAAAGCCTGTTAAAAAGCCGGCAAAAAAACAGGTGCTTACAGTAAGAGCATCTCAACACGGCAAAAAACATGTCAGGTTGAGATGGAACAGCATAAAAAACATTGACAGGTATAAAATTAAAATTTCTGGAGGATTGAAAAAGATAGTAAAACTTAGCAGAAAAAAACGCACATATATTTTTAAAATTGATGATGGAAAAGTTTATCATGTAAGAATTACTGCTCTTAAAGGGAAAAAGAGAGTTTCTAAGTCAAAGAGGGTTACAATTTGTAAACCTGTAAAGGCATCGAAAATCAGATACACAAAGCTGTCAGATGACAAAGTGCTTATCACATGGAAACGTGGCAGACATACTAAAAGTTTTCAGATTTACAGACAGAGCGGTAAGGGAAAATATAAAGTAATAGGAAGTTCAAAAAAGGCACGCTTTGTAGATAAAAATATAAGTACAGGTAAAAATTATAAGTACATAATAAAATCAATAAATATAGCTTCAAAAACAAAGTACAGTTCAAATAACAGAGGTACATGTTTTACAACAAAAAAGATTGTAAATACGTCACATCAAAAATATACATATACAGAGATGAGTGCTGACATATCTTTGCTTAAGAGAACATATTCCAGATATGTGAGTGTGAGAACAATAGGAAATTCATGTGACAACAGAAAGCTTTATGATGTTGTGATAGGAAATACCGGTTCAGGACGTTCGCTTATAGTGATAGGTGCACTTCATGCAAGAGAATACATGACAGCACAGCTTTGCATGGCTCAGATAGAAGATTATCTGAAAAATCACAATAATAAAAATGCGTCTGAGGCTACAGCGGGTGTATTGAACAAAATTGCCATACATTACATCCCAATGGCAAATCCCGATGGCGTTACAATTTCACAGTTTGGAATGTCTGGTATAAGAAACAGTACATTGAGAAAAGCTTTAAGAAAAATGAAAGCTGTGGGCGGCACCAAGTATTGGAAAGCCAATGCAAGAGGCGTTGATTTGAATAAGAATTTTAATTATAATTACATTGCAAAATACGGTGGAAAAAGGGGAAGTGACGGATACACGGGTGAGTCTGTAAACAGTGAACCGGAAACTAGAGCAATAACTGCTTTTCTTGAAAAGATGAAGAATTCAGGAACATTAAAAGGTCTTATAAATTATCATGCAACAGGTTCGATACTTTTTGGTGAGGCAAAAGGCAGTGTTAAGCCTGTTGTCACTAAAATGTATAATCTTGCGAAAAAAATAACAGGATATGCAGACAGCAGCAGTTATGAGGAAAACGTAAATGAGCATTCCAAAAAGAAAAATATCGGAAACTTGAGAGAATATGCCATGTATAAGAAAGGAATACCAAGCATAACGCTGGAGATTGGAAAGAAGGCGTGTCCATTATCGGCAAATGAGTTTCCTTCAATCTGGCAGAAAAACAAGAGTCTTGTTATAAGAGAAGCAAAGTTATTTACGGAATGATTTAAAAGTATAAGCAGGAAATGAGGGATAAAAATGAGATATAAACTTGCAGTTTTTGACATGGATGGAACAATTTTAAATACACTTGAGGATCTTGCAGACAGTACAAATTATGCATTGAAAGCAAATGGTCTTTCTGAAAGAACGATTGATGAAGTCAGAAGATTTGTAGGAAACGGAATAAGACTACTTATAGAACGTGCTGTTCCGGCAGATACAGACAAAGAACTTACAGACAAAGTTTTTGATACATTTAAAGAATACTATAAGACACATTGCGCAGTAAAAACCAGACCTTATGACGGGATAAAAGATGTATTGTCAGGATTAAAAAAGGCAGGCTGCCTTACGGCAGTTGTGTCAAATAAAGCTGATTTTGCAGTTCAGGATTTATGCAAAGACTATTTTAAGGATTTATTTGATTTTGCAATAGGCGAAAGAGAAGGTATTAAGAAAAAACCTGCACCTGACAGTGTTTTTGAGGTGTTATCAAAATTGAATGTTGAAAAAGCCGATGCCGTTTATATAGGTGATTCGGACGTTGACTTTGCAACATCGGTAAATGCCGGAATGGATGTTATAATGGTAGGCTGGGGGTTCAGGGATGAGGAATTCCTGCGTGAAAAAGGAGCAAAAAGGATTATAAAACAGCCGTCAGAGATACTTGATATTATTCTGGAAAAATAATTAAAGTTCAGAATATGTTATAAAATGATGAAAGATTAGGCTGTTAAGAAAAGAGGAAATCTGATGTCGGAGAAAACGAAAGGTATTTTGTGTATTATATTTTCAGCATTGTCATTTGCATTTATGAGTTTGTTTATCAAATTGTCGGGCGATATACCAACGCTTCAAAAATCTTTTTTCAGAAATTTTGTCGCTGCGATTGTTGCGTATGTTATGCTGAAAAAAAATCACACACCTTTAAAATGTAGTAAAGAAAGTTTTAAATATGTATTTGGAAGAGCATTTTTTGGAACGGTAGGTATTTTTTGTAATTTTTATGGTGTGGATCATTTAAATATTGCAGATGCATCAATGCTTAATAAATTATCTCCTTTTTTTGCGATTATTTTTTCGTATTTTATTTTAAAGGAACGTGTTGAGCATTATCAGATACGCTGCCTTATCTCGGCTATTATAGGTGCAATGTTTATTTTGAAACCGTCAGGAGATGCCATGTTATCAATACCTGCGCTTATTGCCATGATAGGCGGTATGGGAGCAGGCATGGCTTATACGCTTCTTAGAAAAGCTACGGGAATGGGTGTTAAGGGACCGTTTATAGTATTTTTCTTTTCAGTATTTTCATGTATCTGTTCATTGCCGTATTGTATATTAAACTATACCCATATGGAACCGATACAGTGGTTTTATCTTTTTATGACCGGAATTGCGGCAACATTTGGCCAGTTCTTTATAACGGCGGCATATTCACATGCACCGGCAAAAGAACTTTCAGTATACGATTATTCAAATGTAATCTTTGCGGGAATACTTGGATTTATAATACTTGGTGAGATACCTGATGTATTCAGTTATATCGGATGTGTACTTATAATAGCTCCGGCTGTTATAATGTTTATGATAGGGAATAAAAAAGAAAAACAGGAGGTGTAGAATTTGAAAAAAGAGTATGTGGAAATGAAAGATAATCTGATAGATATTATAAAAGAAGAGCAGGCAAAACTCGGGTATCGGAAAGAAACCATAAGATTGTATTATCCGCTTGGTTCGCTGAACCATCTTTTAAAAACAAAATGTGATATATCCGGTATGAAAGAGAAATTATCAGATTTTTGCAGGGAGGTAAGTGAATTTTTCGGTGATATTGAAATTTCAAATAACGGTGAGAGATTTTGCTTTAAGATACCTGATAAGGGTGCAGAATATGTTCATGATAATCTTGCGGACAATGAATTTATATACGGGCTTGTTAATCTTGTGGCAGACCACGGTTGTACGATTGACAAAGTAAAAGAATATTTTTTAAAGTTTAGTGATGATATACATTATGAAAAAATTTCAAATGGTGAATTTGACTACCTGTTGTATTTTAATAATGGAAAGCCTGACAAATATTATTACTGTTTTACAGTTGATGAATTTCACGTCATATATCATCGTTTTCTCAAGCATGATTATGAGGATTTTGACTTTTGATAAAACAAATGTTTTTTAGATTTGCACAAAACTGCAATATGTAGAAAACAGTACAAGAATGGAGAATAGAATGATTTGGTGTGTGGAAGATGATGACAGTATAAGGGATATTGAGATATATACATTAAAGAGCACGGGATTTGAAGCACGGGGTTTTGTTGACGGTGATTCATTTTGGAAGGAACTTATAAGTACGGACAGACTTCCGGAACTTGTCCTTATGGACATCATGCTGCCGGGGGAAGATGGAATTGCACTTTTAAAAAAAATGAGAGAGTTGTCAAAGACAGAAGATATTCCGGTGATTATGGCAACAGCAAAAGGCATGGAGTTTGATAAAGTGCAAAGTCTTGATATGGGAGCTGATGATTATCTTGTAAAACCGTTTGGCATGATGGAAATGGTTTCAAGAATAAAAGCAGTATTGAGACGATGTTCACCAAAAAAGAAAGAACATATATATTCAAACGGAAGTATAAATATGAATATCGATGCTCATATAGTATGCGTTAAGGATAACAAAATTGACCTTACATATAAAGAATATGAGATATTAAAATTGTTTTTGAGTAATCAGGGAATAGTTTTCACAAGGGATCAGCTGCTGTCTGAGATATGGGGAGTTGACTATTTCGGGGAGACAAGAACCGTAGATATGCATATTAAAACGCTGAGACAGAAACTTGGAGAAAGCGGCAAATGTATAAAGACTGTCAGAAATGTAGGATATAGAATGGAAAACTTTATTTGATTATTATTTAAAACATGATATAATGAACACTAAAGTGTTCATATTAAAAGTTTCTATCGAAACTTTGTTGTGTGCAAAAAACATGCACAGATTCATGATATAATGAACACTAAAGTATTCATATTAAAAAATGAGGTTGGAGGTACAAAATATGCAAAATGAAAAAATTGAAAAAATAGCACAGGAAAAAGTTGAACAAATAAAAGATAAGGTTGAAACCATGTCAGAACTTTCAAGAAGCAACAAACTGGCTATGGGAGCACACATATTTGTAGCGGTGCTTATCAGTCTGACCTATTTGATTGAAGTATTCAAAGGTTCAAGAAGTATAGGATATGTTGCATTTGTTGTTGTTCTCGGACTTGCTTCTCCTATAGCGGAGATTATTGCCTACGGCAAAAATAAGGAAACCGAGTCTATCAAACATTTTATTTCGATAGGTTATGGTGTATTTTATACATTTCTTGTACTTACAACACAGAATTCGCATGCATATGTATATGCGATTCCTATGATAATCATAGTAACCGTATACAATGATTATAAATATTCATTGTATATAAATCTTGCCATGATTTTTGTTAATATTGTGCAAGTTATAGTATTTGTATCAAATGGTACATATAATTTAAAAACAGACAGTGCAAGTATTGAAATCCAGCTTTTTGTCATGGCAATAATAGCAACATTCGCAGCACTTTCGTCAAGAATGCTCGATTTTAATAATCGTCTGAAGTTAAAGCAGATAGAAATTCAACATCAGGAAACAAAGGAAATGTTTGACCATATTATGAGTATATCTAAGGAGATGATTTCAGATATTGAAATAACTGACGGTCATATTAAGGAACTCGATGTTTCTATTGGGAATACAAGAAACGCAATGGAGCAGGTAAGCTCAGGTTCAAATGATACAGCAGCGGCTGTTCAGAAGCAGCTCTCCATGACAGAAAATATACAAAATAAGATAAATGATGTTACTGTGGGTACAGATGAGATTGCTCTGAGTGTGAAACAGACTAAAAATGCTATTGACCAGGGAAATCATAACATAGATTATCTGGTAGGAAAGGTAACTGAATCTGTTGAGTCAGGAAAGCAGGTATCAAATGAGATAGCAAGCCTTAATGAGGACATGGAGAAGATGAATTCTGTTGTTGACATTATAAACAACATCACTTCACAGACAAGTTTGTTAGCACTTAATGCAAGTATAGAAGCTGCAAGAGCAGGTGAGGCAGGAAAAGGATTTTCTGTTGTTGCATCTGAGATTTCAAAAATGGCAAATGAAACGCAGGATGCCACGATTAAAATTACTGATATGATTCAGGAAGTTACAGGTGCATTAGACAGAGTTGTAGAAGTTACCGGTCAAATGATTGAGATGATAGAGGGTCAGAATGAGGCAACAGAAAAGACAGCAGCAAGCTTTAAGACAATTGCTAAGAATACAGACAGTATTTTAGATAATTCAGAGTCGCTTTCAGATTATGTTGAAGAACTTTCAAATGCAAATAAAGAGATTGTTGACAGTATATCAACCATATCTGCGATTTCAGAAGAAGTTGCGGCACATTCAAGTGATACATACAGCGTAAGTGAGCATAATATTGAGATAGTATCACAGGTTGTTGAAATAACAAATAATCTTAAGAGACTTGCAAAGCAGTTAAATAATAATTAAAGGGTTAATTAGCAGGTTAACATAAGAAGAATTAACAAAGTTATAAGTACAACGAATAATTGATTTTTCGTTGTACTTGTAATTACGGAGGTGTTTTTATATGAGTTTGGAGTCCGGTTTGAATGCCACGCCATCGGGTGAAAGAGTACATATTGGTTTTTTTGGCATGAGAAATGCAGGAAAGTCAAGTCTTGTCAATGCATTTACAAATCAGCAGCTTGCCATTGTATCAGATAAAAAAGGGACAACAACAGATCCGGTTTATAAAGCCATGGAACTTTTGCCACTTGGTCCTGTTATGATTATAGATACACCGGGATTTGATGATGAGGGAGAACTTGGAGAACTCAGAATCGAAAAAACAAAGCAGGTTTTAAATAAAGTTGATATAGCAATTCTGGTGGCAGATTCAGACAAGGGACTTTCAGGCTGCGATAAACAGCTTATTGAACTGTTTATAAAAAGAGAAGTGCCTTATCTTATCGTATACAACAAATCTGACATCAAAGAGATGGAGAAAACCGAGAATTCAATCAATGTAAGCGCATTGAACAAAACAGGAATAGATGCGTTAAAAGAGCGTGTTGCAACCATGATAAATACTGAGGACACTAAACTTAGGATTGTCGGCGACTTAATAAATCCGTCAGACTTAGTTGTACTTGTTGTGCCAATAGATTCCGCAGCTCCAAAGGGCAGGCTTATTTTGCCACAGCAGCAGACGATAAGAGATGTGTTGGAAGCGGACGCAACAGCTATAGTAGTAAAGGAAAATGAATTAAAAGAAACACTTTCAAATCTCAGAAAAAAACCGGCGATGGTCATAACAGACAGTCAGGCATTTGAAAAAGTGTCTGAGGATACCCCATCAGATGTTCTGCTGACATCTTTTTCTATACTTATGGCGAGATATAAGGGTTCTCTTGAAACAGCAATAGAGGGAGTGGCGGCTATTGATAAGTTAAAAGACGGCGATAAGATACTTATTTCAGAGGGATGCACACATCACAGACAATGTGATGATATTGGAACGGTAAAAATTCCACGCTGGTTAAAAGAGTATACAGGAAAAGAACTTGTAATTGAAACATCGTCAGGAAGAGATTTTCCGCAGAATCTTTCTGAATATTCATTGATAATACATTGTGGCGGATGCATGCTAAACGAAAAAGAAGTTAAACACAGAATGAAATGCGCTATAGAAAGCAATGTTCCTTTTACAAATTATGGAATTACAATAGCTTATATGCATGGCATTCTAAAAAGAAGCATTGAGGTTTTTCCAAACCTTCTTGAAAAACTTGAATAAAATCTATAAAAATAATGCAGGTGGTCATATTTCTGACAGCCTGCATTTGTCATTAAAAATGAAAAAACTACTATTAGTAAAACAGAAAAAAAGTATTTGTAAACTACGAAAAACAATGTTGTAAGCAGCGCATAAAAAAAGTATAATAATAAATAGTCATATGATTAATTTAAGTAATTGTGCAGATACGAGGTGAAAGAAGTATGAATGATGAAATAGTTATCCTAATCGTGGATGATATAGAGGTAAACAGAGTTATATTAAAGGGAATATTTGAACAGGATTACAAGGTTATAGAGGCTGATGACGGGACGACAGCCCTAGATATTTTAAACAGAGGTACAAAAGTTGACATAATACTGCTTGACATTATCATGCCTGTCATGAATGGAATTGATTTTCTCAAGGAGATAAAGAAAAATAAAAGTTACAGTGAAATTCCTGTAATAGTAAATACTCAGGCGGGTGAGCAGGAAAATGAATACAAAGCACTTGCACTTGGCGCCGATGATTTTATAGCAAAACCGTACAATCCCAAAATCATAAAACGCAGAATTACGAACATTATAGAAAAGACCATATATCAGAGAAAAAATATGAAAGAGGTTTTGGAAGATACCCAGCATCAGATGTACAATCTTATTGATACTGTGCCAGGTGGTATAGGCATTATAGAAGTTTCTGCCAAAAATGAAAAGTTGAGGATGTCTTATTTCAATGACGGTCTTTCAAGCATGCTCGGATATATGAAGTCTGAACTTCAAAACATTATAGATAATGATATATATGATGTTATATATGGCAAAGATGAAGAAGTCTTAAAGGAAATCATGAATAAAGACGGAGAAGACATAATTCATTGTAAGATACGTCTTATAAATAAAAATAAAAACATATTATGGACGGGTGTATCAGCAAAAATGCTTAATTCTGAGTCTGAGTCAAAGACATTCCATGTAGTATTTATGGATCTGACTGAGGAAATGAAAGCAGAGACAAAGATGAAAAATACTATGATGGAACTGAAATACAGGGTAGAGCGTGATACACTTACAGGACTCAATAACAGGGACAGTTTTTATGCATCAGTAGAAAAATTGATGAAAAAAGACAGTGAGCATACATATGTTATAGGGATGTTAAATGTTGACAGATTTAAAATTGTCAACGAACTGTTTGGAAGCAAAAACGGTGATATAATTTTGAAAAATATTGCCGATGTGCTAAAGAAGATGACAAAGAAAAACGGTACATGTGCAAGGTTTGAAGCAGATAGGTTTGCAATCTGCACAACAGCCGAATATATTGACGAAAACATAGGCGAGATAGAGCAGTTCCTTATTGGAAAAGATTCGTGGAACTGTCTCAATTATCCGATATTTCTACATGCAGGTTTTTGTCTCATTGACGATAAAGATATACCTGTTGACCTTTTGTGTGACAGAGCAAATATGGCATTACAGGAGGTTAAGGGAAATTATATAACAAGATGGAATTATTACAATGACAGCCTCAAAAAGTCAATACTTATTGAACAGGAACTTATCAATGAGATGGATCATGCACTTGAAAATCACGAATTTGTCGTATATTATCAGCCGATAGTTGATGTCAGGACAAAGAAAACCATAAGTGCAGAAGCACTTGTGAGATGGCTGCATCCGAAGAAAGGGATGATTTCACCTGGAATATTTATACCTGCATTTGAGAAAAATGGATTCATAACAAAACTTGATATGTATGTCTGTGAGGAAGTATGCAGACATCAGAGGGAGGAAAAGGACAAAGGTAACCGTGTTGTTCCTGTTTCGGTAAACCTTTCAAGGATAAACTTCTACAATGAAAACCTCTACAAAGAGGTGCTTGGGTTACTGGATAAATACAATCTGAAATCAGAAGATATAAAACTTGAAATCACTGAAAGTGCATATGAAGATAATCCCCAGGATCTTATTATGGCAATTCATACATTACAGAAATACGGTTTTAAAGTGCTCATGGATGATTTTGGAAGCGGATATTCTTCACTTAATATGCTTAAAGACTGTTGTTTTGATATATTAAAGATAGATATGAAATTTATGGATGACCTTGAACAGTCGGAGAGAGCAGGCAATATTATTTATACTATAATACAGATGGCAAAGAATCTTCAAATAGAGACAGTTGTAGAAGGTGTTGAAAATGAAAAGCAATATGAGATGCTTAGAAGCATGGGCTGTGACAATATCCAGGGATATTACTTTTCAAAGCCTGTTCCGGAAGATGCTTTTGTAGGCAGACTTGAAAACGAATCCGGAATGAAAGATACAGAAGAGTTTTATGATGACAGAGACACAATCCTTGTGGTAGATGGTTCAGGTATAGGTCGTTTGGTATTAAAAGAGACATTATGCGAAAAATATAATATTATTGAAGCTTCAAATGCGGCTGAGGCGATGGATATTTTGAAAAAGAATTTTTCTCAGATAAGTCTTGTGATATGCGATATTTATATGCCTGAAATATCAGGATTTGACATGTTAAAACAGATGAAAAAGATTTCTTTTCTTAGAAAGATTCCTGTGGTTATTGTCACTGCGTACGGTGATTTTGAAAACGAAGCTCACGCAATAGAACTTGGTGCGATAGAAGTCATAAATAAGCCGTTTAATACAACATTGCTGAAAAAACGAATTGACAATATTATAAATATTTTTGATACAAATAAATATGTTCATGCCGCAATTATAAGCGGTTAATAAAAATTATACTATTTTAATATTTATTTTAGTGTTTTTATATTATTAACCCATAAATATATGGTATTATAAAATGCAGATGCTGGAATAATGAAAATTAAATCAATTATTAAATGTTCGTTATTCCGGATTATTGGAGGAGAATGTGTTTGGATATGTTCAAATAAGAAAACCTGAGTTGAAAATAAAAGATTACAGTATTTATCATGGATTTTACTGTGGGTTGTGTGAGAAATTAAGGAATAAATATGGTTTTAAAGGACAGATTACACTTACCTATGATATGACGTTTATGGCTTTGTTTTTGTCATCACTTTATGATGCTGATAATGTTGTTGCTGAAAAAAGATGTATAATGCATCCTGCGAAAAAGCAAAAGATTATCTACAACAAATATACTGATTATTGTGCAGATATGAATATATTGCTAAGTTATTACCACTGTCTTGATGATAAGCGTGATGATGGTTCCATCAAAGGTTATGCCGGTACGTTGCTTTATGATAAAGTACATAAGCAGACAAAGCGGCTTTATAAACGTCAGGCACGAAAAATCAGTGAATGTCTTAAAAAACTTAATAACCTTGAAAAAGATAAGAATACCAAAATTTTTGATGCGGCAGACTGCTTTGGATGTTTGTTAGCTGAGATAATGTGTTTTAAAAAAGGCTATTTTGAAAATGAGGTCAGAAAATTTGCCTTTCACTTAGGCAGATTTGTATATATAATGGATGCGTTTGATGATATAAGAGAGGACATAGCCGAAAACAGATTTAACCCGTTGAAAAAAATGTATTTTATGTGTGATGATACAGACTTATTCAACAAAAAAGTATATGAAATACTTATAAGTGAGATGTCGGAGGCATGTGCAGAATTTGAAAAACTGCCATGTGTCGGGTATATAGACATACTCAGAAACATTCTCTATGCCGGAGTATGGAACAAATATGACAAAATAATAAATAAAGAAGAGGTAAAAAGTATATGAGCAATATTGATGATCCGTATAAAATACTTGGTGTATCACCAAATGCCAGTGATGATGAAATTAAAAAGGCATATAGGGAGCTTATCAGGAAATATCATCCTGATGCAAATTCGGGAAACCCACTTGCAGACCTTGCTGAAGAAAAGTTTAAGGAGGTCCAGACAGCATACAGCAGGATAATGGATATGAGAAGTGGAAAGTCTGCAGATGGTTACAGTCAGGGTACTCAGGGTTATAGCCAGGGAACGCAGAACTACGGTCAGGGTTACAATCAGAATTATAACAGACAGAGATATGAACAGTACGGTTCAGGATACGGAAGAGGTCCGTATGGAAATAATTTGGACAATTGTTCAACAGGTAATATATGCTGTGATCTTTGGTGTGCAGATTCACTTTGTGAATGTATGGGAGGAGATTTGTGCAGTTGCATTTAAAATCAAAACAGGTTGCATGGTGCGGAGTTATTATGGCGATAGCAGTAATACTGCAAATCTGCGCCGGGGTTATAGAAACAAGTTCATTTTTTCTGCTTGCATTGGCTTCCTTTCTGGCAGGATGTGTTGAGAGAAAATTTGGCTTAAAAACGGCTGCAGGTTTTTGTTTTGGTGCAGCCGTTCTCGGATTTATCCTTGCTCCACAAAAGCTGTATTGTTTTACCTATGCAGGATTTTGTGTATATGTACTTGCCACAGAGTACTTTAGGGGAAAAAACGGCAGTATAAAAAATTCGGACAAAGCAGAAAATTTCATGGATAATATCAGGGTGCAATATATTATAAAAGGTATTATATACCATGTCCTTCTGATTGCGGCTGTTTTTGTATCTGCTAAGATAAGCGGATTAGAAGTTATCTTTTCGGCAGATTTTATTGAAAAAATAAAGCAGCTGCCGGTAGTTGTTGTTATATTTGCCGCAGTTATAGCTGCCGAGCTGCTTTGGTTTATATTTGATAAGGCGTATATATTTTTTCAGGAACGGTATGGAATTATCGTTTGCGGGAGGGAATAGTGAAATCAGGGATTGAACATGAGCAGCTTATCTGGAAACTGCTGAATGAAATCAGGGATACCTCAAAATACAAAATGAGCAAAAAATTTGTCCAGCATGGTAATACAAGTGTGTATATGCATAGTGTGAGAGTTGCTTATACAAGCTGTTATATTGCTGAAAAATATCATTTAAAAGTTGATTTTGATTCACTTATTACGGGAGCACTGCTTCATGATTATTTCTTATATGACTGGCATGATAAAAACAGTCATCACAAAAGACCACATGGTTTTTATCATCCTTTGGCCGCACTTGCAAATGCAGAAAGAGATTTTGATTTAAACTGGCGCGTGAAAAATACTATAAAGAGACATATGTTTCCACTTACACCGGTTCCACCAAAATGTCTTGAAGGCTGGATTGTCTGCGTGGCTGATAAAATATGCTCGACGAAAGAGACTGTTAAAAGAAAATAATAAAGTTTTGACTTGAATTTGATTTAGTGGTATAATTTCAAACTAAGAATGTAAAAATACATAAAAACAAGAGGTGCATTATGGCAAATTATAAAAGAATTTTATTAAAACTCAGCGGAGAAGCATTGGCTGGTCCAAATAAGACAGGCTTTGACGAAGCTACTTGTATAGGTGTTGCCAAACAGGTTAAGAAGCTTGTTGATGCCGGAATTGAAGTAGGCATAGTTACAGGCGGAGGAAACTTTTGGAGAGGCCGTACAAGCGAGAACATTGACAGAACAAAAGCTGACCAGATTGGTATGTTAGCTACAGTCATGAATTGTATTTATGTGTCAGAGATATTTAGATCTGTCGGAATAAAGACAAGTGTACTTACTCCTTTTGAATGTGGTTCTTTTACAAAGTTATTCTCAAAGGATAGAGCAAATAAATATTTTGAAAAGGGAATGGTTGTATTTTTCGCAGGTGGAACAGGTCATCCGTATTTTTCAACAGATACAGCTACAGTCCTTCGTGCAATAGAAATTGAAGCAGATGTTATTCTTTCAGCAAAATCAATAGACGGTGTATATGATTCTGATCCGGCTGTAAATCCTGATGCTAAGAAGTTTGATGAAATAAGTATTGAGGATGTCGTAAACAACAGACTCGGTGTTATTGATCTTGCTGCTGCAGTGTTGTGTATGGAAAATCATATGCCTATGATGATTTTTGGATTAAATGAAGAAGACAGTATTGTAAATACAGTAAACGGAGTTACAAAAGGAACACTTGTAACTGCATAAACTATATGGAGGAAAATTATGAGCATAGAATTAAAAGAATTTAAAGATAAAATGAATAAGTCGATAGACAGTCTTGCAAGTGAATATACAACTATAAGAGCAGGCCGTGCAAATCCACATGTTCTTGACAAGATTATGGTTGAGTATTATGGAACACCTACAAATCTTCAGCAGGTTGCAAATATATCTGTTTCAGAGGCTAGAACAATCGTTATCCAGCCTTGGGAAGCAAGCCTTATAAAAGAAATTGAGAAAGCAATACTTGTATCTGACCTCGGACTTACTCCAAACAATGATGGAAAAGTTATCAGACTTACATTCCCTGAACTTACAGAGGATCGCCGTAAGGAACTTGTAAAGGATGTAAAGAAAAAGGGCGAGGGTGCCAAAGTTGCAATCAGAAATATCCGCAGAGATGCAAATGACATGATAAAGAAACAGCTTAAGGCAAGTGAGATTTCAGAGGATGAGCAGAAAGGTGCAGAGGACGATATCCAGAAGCTTACAGACGAATTTATTGCCAAAATTGACAATATGGTTGATGAGAAATCAAAGGAAATCATGACTGTATAATATTTTTCTAATTTAAATAAGGGGATAGGCAGAATATGTCTGTCCCTATAATTTCGCAAGTGTAACAGAGAGATTACAGAAAGAAAAGGGGACGACTATGGAAAACAGGGAAGTGCCAAGACATGTTGCGATAATTCTTGACGGAAATGGAAGATGGGCAAAGAAGCGAATGCTTCCAAGAAATGCAGGGCATGCTGCCGGAAGTAAGAATGTTGAAAAGATATGTGCTGCGGCATGGGATATGGGTATAGAATATGTAACTATGTATGCATTTTCGACAGAAAACTGGTCAAGACCAAAGGAAGAAGTGGATGCACTTATGAAGCTTTTGCATTCATATCTTAAAGATTGTCTTAAAACAAGCAAAAAGAACAATATGCAGGTAAGAGTTATAGGGGATATATCGAGACTTGACAAAGATCTTCAGGAACGGATAATCGAACTTGAAGAAGTCTCATCTAAAAATACAGGGCTGCATTTTCAGGTTGCCTTAAATTACGGTGGCAGAGATGAAATAAAAAGAGGTATTACAGCAATAGCAAAAGAGGTGAAAGAAGGAAAGCTTTCGCCGGAAGATATAGACGAAAAGGTTATTTCAGAACATCTTGACACAAATGGAATACCTGACCCTGACCTTATGATAAGAACAAGCGGAGAGCAGAGACTGTCAAATTATCTGTTGTGGCAGCTTGCATATGCCGAATTTTATTTTACTGATGTATTGTGGCCTGATTTTGGAAAAAAAGATTTGCAGAAGGCTGTTGAATTTTATCAGTCAAGAGACAGAAGATTTGGTGGCGTAAAATAAAAATGAGAGGTTTTATATATGTTTAAAACAAGATTATTAAGCGGAATTGTCCTTATGGCAATTACCATTGCACTTATGGTTTACGGAGGGTCTCCTTTATTTTTTGTTATTACACTTATCTCTGTTATAGGTCTTTATGAACTGTATAGAGCAGTTGGTATGGAAAAAACAATGCCGGCACTTATAGGATATATATCAAGTATTGTAATTGATGTACTTATATTAAATAATGGATTTGAAGAACTTATAATGTGGCTTATAGCTACCCTTATGGTTTTGATGGCTTGTTATGTCATTGCCTATCCTAAATATAATTCTGAGCAGATGACGATGTTGATGTTTGGACTTATTTATGTAACTGTCATGCTTTCATTTGTGTTTAAAGTGAGATTTGCACAAAACGGCATACTTCTTGTATGGTTTATATATATTGGTTCATGGGGTTCGGATACCTGTGCTTATTGTGTTGGAAAACTTATTGGAAAACACAAAATGCCTTCAAAATTAAGCCCTAACAAGACGATTGAGGGTTGTGTCGGCGGTGTTGCCGGAGCTGCACTTATAGGACTTATATTTGCATTAGTATTTTTCAAACACGGGCAAATCGTATGGCAGCTTCCGATAATAGGAGCCGTTTCAGCAGTTATATCACAGATAGGTGATCTTACAGCTTCGGCAATCAAGAGAAATCACAATATAAAAGATTACGGGAAGCTCATACCGGGACATGGCGGTATATTAGACAGATTTGACAGTGTAATATTTACGGCACCTATCGTATTTTATCTTATTAAATATATGTTGCTGTAGAACAAATTTACAGATGAATTTGAAGTAGAGGATAAAAATGAAAACGAAAAATATAGCGGTATTAGGGTCAACAGGTTCAATAGGAACACAAACGCTTGAAGTAATTAGAAACAATAAAGACATGAATGTCGTATCACTTGCAGCCGGGAGCAATATATCCCTGCTGCAAAAACAGATTGAGGAATTTTCACCAAATGTAGTGTGTGTATTTGATGAAAAGAAAGCAAAGGAATTAAGAGAAAATATTAAGGGTTCAAAAACAAAAATTGTTGCAGGCATGGAGGGTCTTATAGAGTGTGCCGTTATTTCAGAAGCGGATATCGTTGTTGCAGCGGTTGTTGGAATGATTGGAATAAGACCGGTCATTGAAGCAATAAAAGCCGGAAAGGATATTGCTTTTGCAAATAAGGAAACATTGGTCACCGCAGGTCATATAATCATGCCTATGATAAAAAAATATGGAGTGAAACTTTTGCCTGTAGACAGTGAGCATGCAGCAATTTTTCAAAGTCTTAACGGTGAAAATCATGCAGATATAGACAAGATACTTTTAACGGCATCAGGCGGACCGTTCAGGGGAAAGAAAAGAGAAGAACTCAAAAATATTCAGGTTGAAGATGCGCTTAAACATCCGAACTGGTCAATGGGAAGAAAAATTACAATTGACTCTTCAACTATGGTAAACAAAGGTCTCGAAGTAATTGAAGCAAAATGGCTTTTTAATGTATCCTGCGATGATATACAGGTGGTGGTTCAGCCAAAAAGCGTTATACATTCAATGGTACAGTTTAAGGACGGAGCCGTGATAGCCCAGCTTGGTACACCTGATATGAAACTGCCGATACAATATGCGCTTACATATCCTGACAGAAGGTATCTACCGGGAGAAAGACTTGATTTTTGGAAGTTGTCAGAAATCACTTTTGAAAAACCGGATATGGAGACGTTTAAGGGATTGAAACTTGCGTATGATGCCTGCAGAGAAGGTGGCAGCATGCCAACAGTATTAAATGCAGCAAATGAGAAAGCAGTCGCTCTGTTTCTTGAAAAAAAGATAGCATATCTGCAAATATCGGATATAATTGAAGAGTGTATGTGTAAACATACTACAATTAAAGAACCTTCTTTAGAGGAAATACTTGAAATTGAACACAATGTTTATTCATATATATTAGATAAATATAATGATGCAAGGGTCAAAATACCTTTTGCCCCCAACATCATATAATAAATGATAAAATAAAGATGGCAGCTTTTAAAGACTGCAGTGCCTTATTGTACATGGGGCGGAGATGGAGGATTAGATGAATATATTGGTGGCGTTGTTGATATTTACGGTTATAGTCGTAATACATGAGCTTGGGCATTTTCTTCTTGCAAAGAAGAATGGAGTTGGTGTTCCTGAATTTTCTGTAGGTATGGGACCAAGAATTATTACAGTTGCAAAAGGAAAAAAAGGATTTATTTTTAAATTTTTGTGTTCACAGAAATACTTTGAAAATAATCCGGATTGGCAGGAGTGTACGAAATACTCATGGAAACTGCTGCCTATAGGTGGTTCATGTGCAATGGTAGGCGAAGATGAAATAAACGAAGCTGAAAATTCATTTAATGTGAAAGGAAAATGGGCGAGATTTTCAATCGTATTTGCGGGACCGTTTTTTAACTTCATACTTGCGTTTGTATTTTCGATTATAATTCTCGCAAATGCCGGAATTGATTATCCGATTATTGAACATATATATGACAATCAGCCTGCCGCAAATTCGGGACTTGAAGTAGGCGATGTAGTAAAAAGCGTAAATGGCAAAAAGATTACAATAGGCAGGGAAATTGATACTTACACACTGCTTCATCCGCTGACAGGTGAGGATGTTGATATTGTAGTTACAAGAAACGGCGAAGAAAAGTCATTCAAAATAGATCCAAATTATAAAACATATCTTTTTGGATTTTCATACGCTACTAATGAAAATGCTTCCGCTGAGGTATCTGAGGTAACTGACGGTAAGGCATTTGATAAAGCCGGCTTAAAAGCAGGAGATATAATAAAAGAAATTAACGGTAAGAAAATAAACAATGCAGGTGAGCTTAGTACCGTAATGAATGAAGTAAACGGTGATGGAAAAGAAGTTACATTTCTGGTAGACAGAAAAGGTGAGGAAAAGACATTCAAGGTAACCCCGGAGCCATATTCTACAAAGACACTTGGATTTATAGCTTCAATGGATGAAAAGAGTAAGAGCAGCTTCGACGTTGTAAAATACAGTTTTGTTGAAGTGAAATACTGGATAGAGACAACTGTCGGAAGTCTTGGAGCACTTATAACAGGAAATGTGTCTGTCAAAAATGTATCAGGACCTGTAGGAATAGTTGATACGGTTGGTGATGCCATAAATCAGAGTAAATCTTATGGACTTAGAGTTGTAATGCTACAGATTCTTTATATGTCTGTTCTTTTAAGTGCAAACCTCGGAGTTATGAATCTTTTACCGCTTCCGGCACTCGATGGCGGCAGACTTGTATTCATTTTGATAGAGGCTGTCAGGGGAAAGCCGGTAGACAAGGAAAAAGAGGGCTTTGTTCACTTTGCCGGTTTTGTTGTACTGATGCTGTTTATGGTATTTGTAATGTATAACGATATAATAAAAATATTGCATTAGATATAGTCAGATGCACGTTAAACCATGATGTCTTTTTGACATCATGGTTTTTGCGATAAAATCAAATAACTTATAATTTGTTTTTAGAGAAGAGGTAAATATGTATAGAGATAATACGAAAGTTGTTAAAATTGGAAATGTATCAATAGGCGGTGGAAATAAAATTGCCATACAGTCAATGACCAATACTAAGACAGAAGATGTGAATGGCACTGTCAGACAGATACTTGAACTTGAAAAAGCCGGCTGTGATATAGTCAGAAGTACAGTTCCGACTATGGAAGCGGCAGAAGCTATTGCACAGATAAAAAAGCAGATTCACATACCAATTGTAGCAGACATTCATTTTGATTATCGTCTTGCTATTGCTGCAATGGAAAACGGAGCAGACAAGATAAGGATAAATCCGGGGAATATAGGCTCTGCCGACAAAATAAAAGCTGTTGTTGATGTGGCTAAAGAGAGAAATATTCCTATAAGAGTAGGTGTGAACAGCGGTTCACTTGAGAAAAATCTTATAGAAAAATATGGTGGAGTGACAGCAGAGGGAATTGTAGAAAGTGCTCTTGATAAAGTTAAGATAATTGAAGATATGGGGTACGATAATCTTGTAGTCAGTATTAAATCATCCGATGTATTGATGTGCATAAAAGCCCATGAACTTATAGCTGGAAAAACACCATATCCGTTACATGTAGGAATAACTGAATCAGGTACCGTATTGTCGGGAAATATTAAATCGGCAATAGGTCTTGGCAATATTCTCTATCAGGGAATAGGTGATACCATACGAGTTTCGCTTACAGGTGACCCTGTCGAGGAAATCCGTTCGGCAAAGCTTATATTAAAGACGCTTGGACTTAGAAAAGGCGGCGTAACAGTTGTATCATGCCCGACATGCGGAAGAACGCAGATAGACCTTATCAGCCTTGCGGCAAAAGTTGAAGAGATGGTTAAGGACATGGATATAGACATAAAGGTTGCGGTTATGGGATGTGCCGTAAACGGTCCTGGAGAAGCAAAAGAAGCAGATATAGGAATAGCAGGCGGAAACGGTGAAGGGCTTCTCATAAAAAAAGGTGAAATAATAAGAAAAGTACCTGAAAATGAGATACTTGGCGTGTTGAGAGAAGAACTCGAAAAGATGTGCTGATAAGAGCCGGATTACATATCTGCTCTTATCGCTAAGGAGGAGCAGATATGCAGAGATTGTTACTTGAAACATTTGAGGGATTAAATCTTACGGACAGACAGAAAAAAATATTTGATGATGTCAATGTTGAAAATGTAGTTTTATCTTCTGAAAATAAGATGATAGACATATATCTGGTAAGCAGTCATGTCGTTGCATACAGGGAAATATGTCTTTTAGAGTATGCACTGGGAGTATTTTTTGGAAGTACGGATTTAAATATAAAAATACATGACAGATTTGAATTGTCAAAGCAGTATGATGCAAAAGCTTTCTTTAAAGAGTATAAGGAAAGCATTCTTCAAATTTTTAAGGCAGAGAACATACTTGAATTTGACATGTTATATCAGGGCAGATTTGAAATGAATGATTCCTCTGTTTACATATCATGTGAAGATGATGATTTGTATAGGGGACGTGAAAACAACTTAAAAGAGAGTCTTATTAAGATCTTTGAAGAAAAAGCTGGTTTTTCAATAACAGTAGATATTGAATATGTCGAACCGGCAAAGGAAAAAGAGAAGAAACGTGAGATATTTAAATTTCCGTCTAAACAAAAAAATGTACAAAAATACGATAATATACCGCTGCAAAACAGTTCTGAAATTCAGGCGGGGGCTGTTATACAAAAGACAGGCACAGACGGGATGGGTTCAGATATACCGTTTGATGATGCAGCATATTATGTTGACGATATGGCATACGCTGCAACAAATATGGGATTTGATATTCCTCAGGGAGAAGAAGTACAAAACGCTGCAAAGGGATTTGATGTAGCGGTTCCAAAGGAAAGTGCATTAGTTTCAGGTAAAGACAGCCAAAAGGCAAAAAGCAATTCAACAAAAACGCAAAAGACAGGAAATTCTTCAAGATACGGAAATGACAGAAAATACGGAAAGAGTAAATTTACAAAGAGTAAGATACCGTTTGATGAGGATTGTTTTTATGGAAGAAACTGTGATGGAGAAATCACAAAAATTGCTGATATTCAGGATGAGATAGGTGAAGTTGTAATAGAGGGAATGGTTTCTTCGACAGAGGAAAGAGAGATTAGAAACGAGAAGATAATTTTTATTTTCAATGTAACGGATTTTACAGACACTATTACTGCAAAGATTTTTATAAAGAAAGATGAAGCTGATCCCATAAGGGAAAATATAAAAAAGGGAAAATTCATAAAGATGAAGGGAATTGCCCTTTATGATACTTTTTCAAGAGAAGTAGGTATAAGTTCAATAAAAGGTATAAAACCGGGCAAAGACAATCGTGTGTATCGTGAAGATAATTATGAAGGAATGAAGAGAGTTGAACTTCATGCGCATACACAGATGAGTGAGTTAGACTCGGTCATGTCGGTATCTGATTATTTGAATACGGCAAAAAGATGGGGGCATACTGCTGCCGCTATAACAGACCACGGTGTTGTTCAGGCATTCCCGGATGCTGACCATTGCTTAAAACCTGATGATAACCTTAAAATGCTCTATGGTGTTGAAGCGTATCTTGTAGATGACCTTATCGGAACGGTAAAAAATGACAAAGGCCAGAATTTTGATGGTACATTTGTTGTATTTGATTTGGAGACAACAGGTTTTGGAGCAAAAAGCAATCAGATTATAGAGATAGGTGCCGTAAAGGTTGAAAACAGACAGATAGTTGATACATTCAGTACGTTTGTGAACCCTGAAAGGCCCATTCCGTTTAATATAACTAAACTGACAAGTATAGACGACAACATGGTTGCTGATTCTCCTAATATTGATGTTATACTACCTAAATTTCTTGAATTTTGCGGTGACAGTGTTATGGTTGCGCACAATGCGTCATTTGATATGGGATTTATAACACAAAAATCGAGGGAGAGAGGTTATGAAACAGACTTTACCGTTATTGATACTGTTTCAATGGCAAGAGCACTGCTGCCGGAACTCTCAAAATATAAACTTGATACCGTTGCAAAAGCACTTGGAGTTTCGCTTGAAAATCATCACAGAGCTGTCGATGATGCCGGGTGTACAGCGGAAATATTCATTAAGCTTTTGAAAAAACTCGATGAAAAAGGTATCAGCACACTTGCAAAGTTAAATGAGCTTGGCAAACCATCAGTTGAGACAATAAGAAAGATGCCGTCATATCATGCGGTAATACTCGCAAAAAATGAGACCGGGCGTGTTAATCTGTACAGGCTTGTATCGGAATCACATTTAAAATATTTTAACAGAAGACCGAAGCTGCCAAAAAGTCTTTACCTAGAATACTGTGAGGGCCTGATGATTGGTTCAGCATGCGAAGCGGGTGAATTGTATCGTGCCATACTTGAGGAAAAGCCGGAAGAAGAAATAGACAGACTTGTTAAATTCTATGATTATCTTGAAATACAGCCGCTTGGAAACAATGCGTTTATGGTTAGAGATAATGACAAATTCCCTCAGATACAGGATGACAATGACCTTATGGAAATAAACAGAAAGATTGTTTCACTCGGAGAGGAATACAATAAACTTGTCGTGGCAACCTGTGATGTACATTTCTTAAATCCTGAGGATGAAGTGTACAGACGAATAATCATGGCAGGACAGGGCTTTAAGGATGCGGATCTTCAGGCACCGCTTTACTATAGGACAACAGAGGAGATGTTGTCTGAATTTCAATATCTTGGTGCAAAGAAAGCAGAAGAGATTGTAATTACAAATACAAATCTTATAGCAGATATGGTGGATAACATAAAACCTTGCAGTCCAAGAAAATGTCCGCCACAGATTGAAAATTCTGACCAGGATTTAAGAGACATATGTTACAATAAAGCACATTCAATATATGGACCGGATCTGCCGCCTGTTGTAGTTGAAAGGCTGGAGAGAGAATTAAATTCTATTATAAGCAATGGCTATGCGGTTATGTATATTATTGCACAGAAACTTGTATGGAAATCAAATGAGGATGGCTATCTCGTAGGTTCAAGAGGTTCGGTAGGTTCATCATTTGTTGCAACGATGGCAGGTATAACTGAGGTAAATCCTTTGTCTGCACATTATTATTGTCCAAAATGCCATTATTATGATTTTGACTCAGAAGACGTAAAAAAATATGTTGGCAGTTCAGCGTGTGATATGCCGGATAAAAAATGTCCGAGATGTGGTGAGATGCTATGTAAAGAGGGACATGATATACCATTTGAGACATTCCTCGGATTCAAAGGTGACAAAGAGCCTGATATTGACCTTAACTTTTCAAGTGAGTATCAGAGTAATGCGCATGATTATACGGAGGTTATTTTTGGAGCAGGACACACATTCAGAGCCGGAACAGTAGGAACACTTGCTGAAAAAACAGCTTATGGATATGTGAAAAAATATTATGAGGAAAGAGAACAGACAAAGCGTGGTGCCGAGATAGAAAGAATATCACAGGGCTGTGTAGGTGTAAGACGAAGTACAGGACAGCATCCGGGAGGAATCGTGGTTTTGCCTATGGGTGAAGAAATATATACATTTACTCCTGTACAGCATCCGGCAAATGATATGAAAACCAAGATAATAACAACACATTTCGATTATCATAAGATTGATGCAAACCTTTTGAAACTTGATATTTTAGGACATCAGGATCCTACCATGATAAGAATGCTCGAGGATCTTACGGGAGTTGATGCCTCGCAGATAAGAATGGATGACAAGAAAGTTCTTTCATTATTTGAAAGCACTGAAGCACTCGGCATAAAACCCGAGGACATAGACGGCTGTCCGTTTGGATGTCTCGGACTTCCTGAGTTTGGAACACCTTTTGTACATGGAATGTTAAAAGAAGCAAAACCGAAAAACTTTTCTGACCTTGTACGAATATCAGGACTGTCGCATGGTACTGATGTATGGCTTGGAAATGCACAATATTATATTTCTACAGGGGATTGTACACTTTCAACAGCCATATGTACGCGTGATGACATTATGATATATCTCATTCACATGGGAGTTGAAAATGAGCGTTCATTCAAAATAATGGAAAGTGTACGAAAGGGAAAAGGACTTACACCTGATATGGAAGAGGACATGAGAGCATGTAATGTGCCTGACTGGTATATAGAATCATGCAAAAAAATAAAATACATGTTCCCTAAAGCACATGCGGCGGCATATGTAATGATGGCGCTTAGAGTAGCATATTTTAAAGTTCACTATCCGTTATCATATTATGCTGCATTTTTCAGCATAAGAGCTACATCATTCAACTATGAACTTATGTGTCTTGGAAAAGAAAGACTTGAGTACTATATGGATGATTACAAAAAGAGAAAAAACGAATTATCAGATAAAGAAAAAGATACATTTGAAGATATGAAGATAGTACAGGAGATGTATGCGAGAGGCTTTGAATTTGTCAAAATTGATATATATCGTTCTAAAGCTAACAGATTTCAGATAGTTGACGGAAAACTGATGCCGGCATTTTCTACAATCGACGGACTGGGTGACAAAGCCGCCGAGATGATAGAAGACGAAGCAAGCAAGGGGAAGTTTTTGTCACGTGAGGACTTTAAAAACAGATGTAAGGTCAGTGAAAAAGTTGTTGAGACAATGGCAGATTTGGGCTTGATGGGAGACCTGCCACATAGCAATCAGATATCACTGATGGATTTTATGGAGATGTGATAAATTTGTTTTTTATTTTTTGTCATGAACAGGCATATTAGAACTATCTGTCTGCCTTTACATTATCTTGTACGAATGCTAAGATAGCAATAGTACAAGAATATAATATATTATGCATTATATAAAACTGGAGGGGTGTATATGGCAAAGGTTATAGGTATAGGAAACGAAAGCTTTCAGGAAATAAGAGAAAATGATTGTTTTTATATAGATAAAACTTCTTTTATAAAAGAGTGGTGGGAAAATATGGATAAATCTACACTTATAACACGTCCACGTCGTTTTGGAAAGACATTAAACATGAATATGCTTGAATGTTTTTTCTCAAACAAATACAAAGACAGAGGAGATTTGTTTGAGGGACTTGATATTTGGAAAGAAGAAAAATATCGTGAATTGCAGGGAACATACCCGGTGATATTTTTGAGCTTTGCTAAGATAAAGCAAAACAATTATATAGATACTATAGCGGGAATTAAGAGGATTATTTGTGATGTAATTCAAAAGTATTATTTTTTGAAAGATTGGGATGGTTTGACTGATGAAGAAAAAAACAATTTAAAAAGTATAACATATGGTATGGATGATGTAACTGCACAGGAGGCAATCTCAAGTATATCAAATTATCTCAGTCGTTATTACGGAAAAAAGGTTATTATTTTACTTGATGAATATGATACCCCAATGCAGGAAGCATATGTAAACGGATACTGGGAAGAACTTGTAGCTTTTACAAGAAGTTTATTTAATGCGACATTTAAGACAAATCCATATCTTGAAAGGGCGGTAATGACAGGGATAACAAGGGTGTTTAAGGAAAGTATATTTAGCGACCTTAACAATCTTGAGGTTGTTACGACATTATCTACAAAGTATGAAACAGCATTTGGTTTTACAGAAAATGAGGTGTTTAATGCCCTCGATGAGCAGGGACTGCCAGATGAAAAAAAGACAGTAAAAAAGTGGTACGATGGCTTTATATTTGGAAAACAAAAAGACATATATAATCCATGGTCAATAATAAATTTTTTAGATAAAAGACAATATGATACTTACTGGGCAGATTCAAGTTCAAATGGACTTATAAACAATCTTGTCCAAAAGGGAAGTCCTTATATAAAAATTATGATGGAAGCACTTATCAAAGAAAAAACAATAGATGTTGCTATAAATGAGCAGATAGTATTTTCAGAACTTGATTATTCGGAGGATGCAGTGTGGAGCCTTATGCTTGCAAGTGGTTATTTGAAAGTTATATCAGCAGAACCGCTTTCGGGAAACAGAAGAAAGGCCCGCATGTACACACTTGCGATTACGAATCTTGAAATACAATTTATGTTTGAGGATATGATACTTCGCTGGTTTAGTCCTGCAAAACGAGAAACAAATGAATTTATAAAGGCTCTTATAAACGGTGATGTAGAAAGTATGAACGAATATATGAATGATGTAGCATTACAGACATTCAGTTCATTTGATTCAGGAAAAAAGGAATCTACAAAAAAAGCACCGGAAAATTTCTATCATGGCTTTGTATTAGGACTGATGGTAGACCAGACAGAAAACTACCTTATAACATCAAACCGTGAAAGTGGTTATGGCCGTTATGACATAATGTTAGAACCAATAGATAAATCAAATGAAAAACTTCCTGGTATTGTTATAGAATTTAAGGTAATAAATCTTAAAAAAGAAACGACACTTGAAGACACGGTAGAAGCAGCGTTAAAACAGATAGAAGAAAAGAATTATGATGCAGAGCTTATAAAAAGAGGAGTAAGAAGAGAGGCTATCAGGCACTATGGCTTTGCGTTTAAAGGAAAAGAAGTGCTGATTGATGGGAGATAACAGGCTCAGGTAGTTGACCGGGCTAAGATGCTTCTTTACAAAGCCCAAGGAGAATCTAACAGGTATTCAGGCTATAGCAACAACAAGTGAGGATCTTCGTCCAAAGGACGGAAACGGCTGTATATACAGAGATTACGAATATAAACGTCTTGGTACCTTATCTCTCCTTGCAGGGATTGATCTTTTAACTGGTCTTGCAGTTCCGGTGTTAAGTAACACACACAAGAGTTCTGATTTCATTAAACTGCTTGAGAAATTTGATGACATGTATCCAACCGGAGATGTCATCAGAATCATATGTGATAATCATTCAGCCCATAAGTCCAAAGAGATTCAGAACTATCTTGCAACAAAACCAGAAGGACGCTACATATTTGTATTTACACCAACCCATGGTTCCTGGCTAAATTTGATTGAAAGCTTTTTCAGCAAGATGACAAAGCAGATGCTGAAGGGAATTCGGGTTAACACAAAGCAGGAACTTGAGGACAGAATTTATAAATATTTTGATGAAGTAAATGCTGATCCGGTAGTCTATCATTGGACGTATAAGCTTGATGAAATTTCATCAGAAGACGTTTTGTAAAATATAGCCAGTTATTTATTATTTGATCTACTACTATCAGCCGAAAGTACCGAATGTCGCTTTGATTTATCGTAGAAGTTACGACGAGAATGGTAAAGCAGTAGATACTTTAGTGCAGACAAAGAAGCTTGGCAATACCGTGTTATAGGACATGGTGTAGGTATTCTTTTTACATATTATCTATAATTGTTACATAAAAATGTGCAAATGCACAAAAAATAGTAATGGCTATTGAAGTGAAAATAATTTAGTGGTAAAATAACATTACCAAAATTCGTGCAATGCACAAAAACAAGGAGCGATACTATGGAGATTAAGAGAGATTCATACCTTGAGCAGTTAAAGATAAGAAAAGATAACGGAATGATTAAGATTATCACGGGAATCAGGAGATGCGGCAAATCATTCCTGTT
>CAKRFU010000004.1 GCA_934320845.1 uncultured Lachnospiraceae bacterium | reverse complement strand
AAGTAAATGCTGATCCGGTAGTCTATCATTGGACGTATAAGCTTGATGAAATTTCATCAGAAGACGTTTTGTAAAATGTAGCCAGTTATTTATTATTTGATCTATTAGTTATTAAAAAGGGCAAGGAGCTTAGCATTTCCAATCCCGGGACTATCAGAGTAACAAAAGAGGAATTTATGCACGTGGCAATAGTGATCCAAGAAATCCGAATATCTTAAAGATGTTTGGTTTTGTAAATGTCGGTGAGCGTGCCGGAAGTGGTATTGATAAGATTATGACAGCATGGACTGAACAAAACTGGAAGAAGCCAAAATTTGATTTTTCGGAGCGTAATGACAGGGTAACATTAAAACAGGTTGTTAGATAAGATGATTCAGAATGATATTTTGAAAAAAACAGGAAGTGGATCTGGTACAAAATATATATTTAATGATGACAAGTAAAAAGAAATGAGTTAATAGATACAATCGATTATTTAATGGATACTATTTATCATACTGATTGAATAAATGTAATTTGTGCAGAATATTGTTGTGGTCAAGCTTTTTTGTAACACTATGACCTATACACTAAAAATATAACAGAGGGTTGAAAAAATACCCTCTGTTTTTAGTACAGACGTATTTTAATTAAATATCAGATATATCCTGAATGTTTTGCCTAAACCAAATGCAAAAACCGTTCTACTTTTCCGGTTATAATCCATGGGGCAGGCTGCTGCTTAAACATATTGTTGCTTTCAAGTGTCGAGACGCTTACCTGTATTATTTCGGGATTTAAGATTCCGAAAGGCTCGAGAAGCTCTTTCATACCTGCTGCCACCGTAAAATCAAGTGTATAAATAACTATTCTGACTTGAGGATTTACACGGATAAAATATTCGAGTTCCTGATTCATGCTTGCTGATGCGACCATAAAGATTACATCAGGGACCGGACAATCTTTCATGGTATTTTCATCGACATGGTCAACAATCGTAATGTTGTGAAGACAAAAGTGTTCTATATTGTCCTCCATTGTATTCCTGTCTGCATTGCTGTACTCCACGGCAGTTACATTGCCTTCCGATGCGAGAAGTGCTGCTTCTATTGCAATGCTTTCACCGCTTATCACGCATATATTATCTTGTGGAGCTATCATCATTTTATTTAAGATAATGGAGCGTATTTCACTGCCGACATAATGTATTGAGCCTTTTTGGAAAAGTTCATTTGAAAGTCCTATCTTTGCAGTGTTTCTTGCTTTTTTATTGATGATAAGCATACCCGCCGATGCATTTATGCCACGATTTATCATGTCGGCTGCTTTCTTGTGGTATATTTTTCCGATAGGGATATTTCCTTCATTATACCAGACTTCACAATCGCCAAGTCCGGCATTCCACAGACGGTAAAAGATGTCATCATCACCTGCTTTTGTAAATACCAGTGTTGTTTTATGGGCTTCGACAGTAGGAACAACATTTTTGTTTTTCTGTGTAATGTCAAGTATTTTTACATGCTCAAGGTCTATAATCGTGTTTGACGAAAAGAATTTGAGCCATGCAAGTATTGATTCGTTTGAAAATATATTGTTTTCCGTATTCACAAAATCACCTCATTTCAGTTATTTTTCGTAATTGATATTTAATTTACAAAAATAATATGATGCAAAGGTCAAAATACTTTTTGACCCAAATATCATAATATAGTATAATAAAAAAATGGTATGTCTTGTAACTTAGACAGGACAAATTTTAAAATTCTGATTTTTGAATTTATTATAGCATACAAGCTCTTTTTTGGTCAAAATGATTTAATAATTATAAACAGGAGGAAGTTATGAATCAGTTTATCGGAAAAAGTTTATCAGGAAATTTAAAAGAAGCCGTTAATGGTCTTAATGAACCAAAATTTATTATTTTATTTTCAAAGGATGAAGATTTTGAAAAAAATGTCCGTGAATTGGAAAAACTGTATCCAAAAGTCCCGAGCATAGGATGCGTTGGTACCAGCTATACCGGTGATATTTATAATGGAGACGGATGCAGTGTTATTGCTTTTACAGGTGATGTCGAAGCAGTCACGGGTGTTCTTACAGCCATCGGCAACACACCTGTTCTTAAAATTAGGGAATTAGATGAGAATATGAGAAAGATCAATGCAGAAAGTGATAATACCGTATGTATTGATTTGTGTACGGGAAATGACAGCTGTGTAGTGACAACTCTGAATATGGCACTCCGCAAGTTTAATATTTCACTTGTTGGAGGAACATCATGGTGTGACAAAGTATCCGTAAACGGAAAAATTTATTCCGATGCATGCGTATATGCTTTTGTGAAAAACCTTTCGGGAAGGATAAAGACATACAAAGAAAATATATACAAACCTACCAAAAACAGATTTGTGGTTACAAAAACAGATATTAATGAAAAGAAAATTATTTCACTCGACAATATGCCGGCTGCACAGGTGTACTGTAATGCGTTGAATATACCTGAATCAAAAATAGAAACACAGACATATGAAAATCCATTTGGAAGATTTATAGGAAAAGAGATATATATTATTTCAATAGAACAGCAGATGGAAAGTGGAATAGTATGCTTCAAACAGGTTAACGAAATGGATGTTCTCACAATCTTGCAGCTTGATGATGTTGACAGAGTTGTAGCTGACACCATTTCACAGATAACAGGAGATTTTCCGAAAGTTTCAGGTGTTTTTTCGGTTAATTGTCTTTTCAGGTATAATTTATTCAGTGAACATGGTTATTTTGAGACATATTTAAACCGCATGCAGGAAATCGGCTGTCATGGAGGATTTGTTGGAATGGGTGAACATTACAACAGCCAGCATATAAATCAATCAATGTCCTGTGTTGTATTTGAATAAGGATACCATTTGATAATTGGAGGGAAATATATGTTTAGGAATAAAAAGAATGAGGAAAAGCCGGATATAAAATATCCTGTTTCATATTCGGCAGGATATCTTACGGAGAGATATAAAGATTTGGCAGCAGAAGAACTTCAGACTTCACAGAACATTAAAAATATTTCCAAATCATTCGGAGTTGTAATGTCTGAAATGTCAATTCTTACAGAAAATATTGAAACATTTAAGAGCACATTCTCTGAAATATCAAGCACTGTAAATGAGTTGCAGAATGTTAAGAATGGAATAAATGAGTCTGTAGATCAGGCAGAGGAACAGGTAGAGATTTTAAAGGATAGTTCTGAAGATGTAAGAGACAGCTTTAAGGATATGGGAGAAACTTTTATAAAACTTAAAGATGCTGTAAAGGATATACATAAAAGAACAGAGGGAATAGTATCTATTGCAAACCAGACAAATCTTTTGTCTATGAATGCGGCAGTAGAAGCAGCACATGCGGGCGAGCAGGGAAAGGGATTTGCCGTAGTTGCAAATGATGTAAAGATGCTTTCTGAAAAAATTAAGTCACTTGTCGATAATGTGAACGACAGCATAGAAAATGTGACTGAAGGTATGGATATGCTAAATGGGTCCATAAACAAATCGCGTGAAGCAATAAAGAACAGTATTGAGCAGGTAGAAAAGACATACAGTATTTTTGATACCATAAAGGATGAGGCGGCAAAAACAGGTCAGACTCAGGAGTCAATAAATAATGCCGTACACAATTCTGAGAAAAGTGTTGCTATGATTGGTGATTTTGTAGTTATGTCAAGAAAAAATTATGACAATGTTCTAAAATTTATTGACGGTATAGATGAACACGAGACAAACAAAGGATTTATATTTGAAGATATAGATAATGTATTAAAACAATTACCTAAATTGATGGATAAATAGATAAATAAAAACCGGGAGGAACAGATAGTGAGCTCAAAAGTTGAGATGTGGGATATTTATGATAAAGATAAAAAGAGAACAGGACGTCTTATGAAAAGAAATGACTGGTGCCTTAAAGATGGAGAATACCATCTTACAGTGCTCGGTGTTGTTAAAAGACCGGATGGTAAATTTCTTATTACCAAACGTGCGATGGATAAGGCATGGGCACCCGGATGGTGGGAAATTTCAGGCGGTGCGGCAATGGCAGGCGAAGATTCTTTAGATGCCGTAAAAAGAGAAATTTTAGAAGAAACCGGTCTTGATGTGAATAATGCCTCAGGCGGATTTTTGTTCTCGTATCATCGTGAAAATCCGGGTGAAGGTGACAATTATTTTGTTGATTTATATAAATTTGAGATGGATTTTGATGAATCTGATGTAAAACTTCAGGATGCCGAAACAAAAGACTTTATGATAACTGACTTAAAGCAGATAGAGGAATTTGCAAATCAGGGAATTTTCTTACATTATGACAGTATTAAGGAGGCATTTAAATAGTATGCGTTATTATTATCCTGATTATTTCAAAGATTTTAAGTGTGTGGGTGGAAAGGCATGTCCTGACAGCTGCTGCCATATCTGGCAGATAACAGTTGACAGGAAAACATTAAAAAAATACAAGACAGTTGATGGTCCGCTTGGAAAGCGTATGGCAGAGAAAATCGACCCAAAAACCGGTGATATCTGTCCCCACGGTGATGAAAACAGATGTGAATTTTTAAATGAGGATAATCTATGTGACATCGTTTCAGAACTCGGTGAAGATTATCTTTGTGAGACATGTTATACACATCCGCGCCATGAAGAAATATACGACAATGTCAGAGAGCGCTCACTTGCAATCACATGTCCTATTGTATGCAAACAGCTTCTTGAAAGAAAAGAGCCTGTTGAGATTGTCTATGAGGATAAAAAAGAAACCGAACGGCGTGACAGAAAATTTGATGAAGAACTTTTTGAGATATTACTTGATACAAGGGATAATCTTTTAAAACTTCAACAGGACAGAGAACTCACAATATCACAAAGAATGGCTCTTTCTCTTGGAATTGCACATGATATTGAGAGGCGCATAAGAACAAGAAATGCAAGAAGTAAAGACACAAAAGGAATTAAAGCTGTTTTTTGCAAAAGAAAATCATTTACAGACAAAGAAAAAGAGGAAATTACAAAAATTCTGAAATGCTATAAAAAGTCTAATGCCTTTGAAAAAATGCGTAAGAATATAGAGGATAGTGAAGATACAGATTGGTTTAAGCCGGATGAGGAACACGAAAGAAAAAAGATTTTAAGTGACAT
The DNA here is from genome assembly GCA_934320845.1 of uncultured Lachnospiraceae bacterium. GTDB lineage: Bacteria > Bacillota > Clostridia > Lachnospirales > Lachnospiraceae > Butyribacter. The sequence goes on along the minus strand of CAKRFU010000004.1, from coordinate 157,263 downwards.
ATTGTTCACTCTTTGCACTATGGAGGCATTAAAGCCGGCATGGATACCGTATCTGCAAAGCGTATTAAATATAAGACAGCAGATGGAAAATAAAGAATATGATGAGCTTCATCGTGAATTTGAGGCACATCTTGATGACATTGAGATTGAGCAGCTTTTGTTTTACTTTACTTATGTTTATTGCTGCCAGTCGGTTTATGATGAAGCACTTTTAGCTAAGCTAAAGATGGCGGTTGTAAATACGCTTATCATAAAAGAGTTATGGTTTATGAGCTGGCTTGAAAACAATAAAAATATCACAATTGATGATAAGGTTGAGTATGCTCACTGGTTTGTGAGAGAAGTCGAAAATTCTGACGAGAACATGGAACAATGGGACAGCCTTATGCAGAGAAATCCACGATTTTCTTTAGAAAACATTTTTAAGCTGTTATAATAGGATGTACGAAGAAGCATTAACTTGAACGAAAAGAGGATGACTATGGAATACAAAATATTGGAAAGAGATGCCAAACTTGGTGATTATAATGCAAGAAAAAAACTTGATGAACGCTATGAACTTCTGGAAGAACTTCCAATACGCGATGATATGGGATATAAACTTACATGGGCACCTGAAACAATAGAGAAGATACTTCTTGATGACATAAATAAAATGTACGACAATATTTCTGTAACTGATATTGATACTGATATTTCAATAGAAACAGAATCTTTTCACAGCTGCAGAATAGAAGGTGCCGATACGACAAAGGAAGAACTGTTTGAAATTTTTAAGGCAAAGCGCACCGAAAAAAAAGGTGACAAAATGATATTGAATACATATCGTGCAGTTAAATTTTTGAATCTGACAAGAAAAAGAGATGCAGATACACTTGCAAATTTATGGAAAATAGTGACAGAAGGTGTCTGTGATAATCCGGGACTTGCAGGTGATAAGTTTAGGAACGGACCGGTTAAAGTAGGCACACATCAGGCTCCGGATGTGGAATTTCTTGACTATTGCATGAAACAGTTTTTTGAATTCTACCACGGAGAAAATATCGAAAATCCATATATAAAGGTTGCTATTCTGCATTTTTATTTTGTGTATATGCATCCATTTTGTGACGGAAACGGAAGAATATCAAGACTTATTACAACAGATTTTCTTATAAGAAGCGGTCTTAATAATTTTAGTGCCCTTACACTCAGCAAAACAATAAATGAAACGGCTAAAGATTATTATCAGGCACTTGAAAACAGCGAAAATTCGTTTCACGATGTCACACCGTTTATACAATATATTCTCATAACGGTTTATGAAAATTTATACGAAGTGTTATCGAAACAGGATAAATATATTGTTGAATACACTGACTGGAAGAAGGTGCTTGATTGAAAAACAACAGGTTAGACAATATCAGAAATCTTATTAAGGCGAGATATATCATAATAATTTCGCTGGTTCTAGGACTTATAGCCGGCTTTTTGGGTTATAACAATCATGTAAATACTTTTGATAATATGATATCTGATGCTGTTTACCAAAAAATAAACAGAGATGACAAGAAATCAGGCATAAAGATAATATCAATAGACCAGGCTACAACAAAAGAACTTGGAAACTATTCCGAATGGTCAAGAAGCGAACTTGCAGGTATTGTGAACAAACTGAATTCATTTAGATACAAACCCGCAGCTATAGGTATTGCACTCAATCTTCAAAATGAAAAAGACAGCACGGGAGATAAGGAACTTATAAGTGCATGTAAAAAATATAGTAATGTCTGTCTTAGCGCAAATCTTATATTGAAAGATAATAATCCCGGTCAGGACATGCAAAAAAATGATAATATGGCAACTAAAGGGGCAATACAAAAACAAAAGAACGGCGATGTTGCTTCAAAAGGTGCATTACAGATGATGCAGCCGCCACCTGACAATAATCCGGATATGTCAATGGGTGAAAAAAAAGATGACAAGAATTCGACACCTCCGCCAAAACCTTCAGCGAATCCGAGTGAAGAACTGAACAAGTATGCAGGGAAAGACATTAGCGGAACAATACTTCCATTTGATAAAATACTTCCATATGTGACAACAGGTTTTATCAATCTGTCTCACAACAATGACAATGGGTATGTAAAAGATGCAGTTGCGAGCATCAATGTGGAGGGAACATCCATTGACAGTTTTTCGGTTGCACTATATAAAATGTATAAAAAGGCAAGAGGTCAGAAATATACAACTCCTAAATTAGATGATAAAAATGCATTTGGTTTTAATTTTTCAAAAAAGAGTGGCGAATATGATACATATTCTTTTATTGATGTAATGAACGGCAAAGTTGATATGTCAGAATTTAAAAAGGCTATAGTTATCATAGGTGATTACACTTCTGATGCTGAAAAAGTAAAAGTGCCGAACCAAAAAAACGAGGGCATGCAGAATGTGGAGGTGCAGGCAAATATCATCGAAGCACTGGAAAACAGTAAAACAGTAGAAAATATTCCGAAGCTTTACCTGTCTGTATTTTATGCAGTGTTTGTTTTCTTCCTTTTTTTGGCAACATCATATATTACAAGCAAGAGGACTATGATAGCGGCTGTAGTGTTTGTTATAATTCAGTTGTTTGCTGCATGTACACTTAATCATTACGGATATTTTGTTCCACTGCTTATTCCTATTATTTTTCTTGTAATTGTTGTTGTTCTTAATCTTATGATAAGATATATATTGGAACGAAAAAAGAAATCTGCAATAGAAAATGTATTTAAAAAGTATGTTGATGAACAGGTGGTTCAGGGAATAGTCAGCGATGGAAATATAGAAGCTAAAGTCGGTGGTGAAAGAAAAGATATTGCTGTATTGTTTGTTGACATAAGAGGGTTTACTCCATTGTCGGAGAGCCTTGCGCCTGAACAGGTTGTGGACATTCTCAATAAATATCTTACAATAATATCTGATGCCGTTTATAAAAATAACGGTACACTTGATAAATTTATCGGTGATGCTGCTATGGCGGTCTTTAATTCACCAACAGATTTGCATGATTATGAATTTCAGGCAGTAAAAACAGCGTGGGATATACTCTCAGGTGCTGAGGAGCTTGACAGAGAGTGCGCAGAAAAATATAAAAAGCATGTTGCTTTTGGTATAGGCATAAACTGTGGCGAAGCTGTTATAGGAAATATAGGTTGTGATAAACGTATGGATTTTACAGCGATAGGAGACACTGTAAATACTGCGGCGAGACTTGAAAGCAGAGCCAAACCGGGACAAATACTCATAAGCGAAAGTCTCTATGAAAAAGTTAAAGATAAAGTAGAGGCATCATTCGCAGGAGAGTATGAGTTAAAGGGAAAGAAACAGGCAGTTAAAACATATCAGGTTGAAAGTCTGAAAGTAGTATCAGAATGGCATGATAAGGGGAGGTAGATTGATGGGGCAATTATATTGCATTCCAAAATTGGATGAACTTGAAAGTTATATCAAATTTTCCGACAAATATAATGCGGCATTTGAATATAATGAGTTTTTTTTGCCGAAAATTTTAGATGATGAAATATCTAAGGAGCGTATTATAAAAAAATATATGAGTTGTGGCAGGGATGTTTCTGAGGATACATTACATGGGGCTTTTTTTGACATTGTTGTAAACAGCGATGACAAACGTATTTTTGATGTAAGCAGCTTAAGAGTTCATCAGTGTATGGATATTGCGAAAAAAATGGGGATAAAAGCAGTGATTTTTCACACAAATTATATTGTAAATTTCAGGCTTCAGTCATACATTGACAGCTGGCTTGACAGAAATGAAAAGTTTTGGAAAAGTATTCTAAGTGAATATCCAAATCAGATGATATATATTGAAAATATGTTTGATGATGCTCCGGGGATGCTTTTAAATCTTTATGAGCGTATGTCAGATGAACCGCGTTTTAAAGTATGCCTTGATGTAGCACATGCATTCATTTCAGGAAAACCTATTGAAAACTGGTATGCGGCTTTTCAAAATAAGATAGGCCATTTACATATAAATGACAATGATGCAGATCAGGACTTGCATCTTCCTGTCGGAAGCGGCAGATTTGATTGGTCTAAATACAATCAGTGGTGTAAAAATTCAAAGATAGAACCATCGGTTCTTATAGAAGTAAGAGGATTTAATGATTTGACAAAATCGGCTGATTTTATGATAAAAAATCATCTTTATCCATTCGATTAAAATAAAATAATTATGAGGTGACCTATGATTTCTAATGGTATAGTAAATTTGATAATGCAGATGTCTGTTTTGGGATTTGTAATCCCGGTTGTTTTTATACTGGCATGGAAAGTGAGGACTAAAAAAAGTATAATTCCGTCTCTTGTCGGAGCCGGAGTTTTCATTATGTTTACATTTTGTTTTGAGTCGGTTCCAAATATGTTTTTTTTACATACTAAAAATCCAATATCAGACTTTATAGTAGGAAATGGAATTGTATATGCTGTTTATGTGAGCTTAATAGCTGCAGTTTTTGAGGAAGCGGGACGTTTTGTCGCTTTTAGGTTTTTTCTTAAAAAATATACTTCTGATAACGAAACGTCAGTATTTTACGGACTTGGACATGGTGGAATTGAGTGTATGATAGCACTTGGTATCACTCAGCTTCAATATTATGCTTATGCGCAGCTTATAAACCAGAATAAGATATCCAGTGTTATAAATGCTCTTCCTGATGAGCAGTCAAAGGCCGCTATGACAGAACTTGTTGACAATATCAAGCAGTTAACGCTTTCACAAAGTTTGTGGGCAGGAGGACAGCGTTTCTTCGTGATGTTTATGCAGGTAGCATTGTCTGTTTTGGTATTTAAAGCAGTGAGAGAAACAAATAATAATCATTATATCATCATAGCAGTAATTCTTCATACATTGGGTAATATGCCGGCAGCACTTTATCAGAGAGACATCTGTCCGAGATTTGCAACAGAAGTGATTTCAATAGTGTATTCGATAGTTGTATGCATTTATGCGTATAATGTTTATAAAACGCTTCCCAAAAAGGAAACGAAGAAAAAAGAAAAGAGTTTTGATGTTGCCGGAAAGAAATTTACAAATTAAAGATGTTTAAAAACTATTTATTTTGCAGGGAAAGACTATAATATATGAGAATACTTTTTTTAGAAACAAGGGAATTATCTTATGCATCGTCATCCGTATTTATGAATGAGTTAAAAAAAGCATTCACGAAACTTGGAGATGAAGTCTGTCATTATATCGTAAAAGATATAAATCAAAGTGAGGAAATTCTTGAAAATATCCTGGCAATGGCACAAACTTTGAAATTTGATTTTATTTTTGACATAAATTCAATATTGCCGCTTCTATATGAAGATGACAAGCCTTATCTTGATTGTTTCAATGCACCTTTTGTCGATTATATAGTAGATCATCCGATTCATCAGGCGCATGTGTTAGACAGGGAACTTGACAATTTTAACGTCATTTGTCTTGACAGTGAGCATTGTGATTATATAAAGATGTGTTATCCGAATATAAGAAATACGCTTGCAATGCCGCTTGCTGCCTGCCTGCCGGAAGAAGAAAAAAAGTTTCTGTCAGAAAGTGATGAGCGCAGAATAGATATACTGTTTCCGGCTACATTTACTCCTGTTTCTTATTTTGAAGATATACTTAAAGATAAAGGGAGAATATATTTAGATTATGCCAGAGAATGCATTGATATGATAAAAGGCGGAGAAGAATTTGCGGTTTGTGATATGAGAAAACGACTTCTTAAAACGGATAATCAAAAACAGGATATACTGCCTGATGTTTCAAGATATATTGACAAATATATAAGAGAATATTTAAGGCAGATGGCAGTTGAAGCATTACTGTCCGTTGGAATATCACTTGATGTGATTGGTGCAAGATGGGAAATGTATGATGGTAAATACCGTGACGGAATAAATATTCATGAACAGACAAGGTATGAGGATATAGCAGGTTTTATGAGAAGGTCAAAAGCTGTGTTAAATGTCCAGCCACTGTTCAAAAACGCTCCGCATGACCGTATATTCAATGCAATGGCAAATGGTGCTGTTGCAATTACCGATTATGTAACGGGACTAAGCGTATATGAGGATGGAAAGGATTATTTAAAGTATGATTTTGTTGACATTAAAAAAGATTTTGAAAGAATAAGGTATATAATTTCTGACAATAATGAAATTGAAAACATGCGTAAAAATGCATATCAAAAAGTAATGAAAAATGATACTTGGGAAGAAAGATGTAGAAAAATTAAGAAATTTGTAAAAAACTTGCATTAGTCATGCATTGACAAAATCCACTATTTGAAGTTATTATATCAATCGAAAGAAGGAAAGGTTTATAAAATATGTTATACAAATATTTCAGGTTCAGCAAAAAAAAGGTATCGGTGTTTGCGGTACTTCTCATCATAATTATAAGTGTACAAGCTTTTCTTACGGGTTCGCTTATGTCTCAGCAGTCTGTAACGACGGAGGCAGGAAATTCAAATAGTGCCGTTATAGGTATAATTGATAATGAGGAAATTATCAGACAGAAGTTTTCATTTAACAGAAAAGTAGTTTTATCGCAATTTGTGTTAAGTTTTGGTTCGTTTGAGCATAAGGATGTTGGGGACATACTTCATATTCAGATGACAGATGGAAATAATAATGTTGTTTATAATACGGATGTTCCTGTCAGAAAAATAAAGCCTAATCAGACATATCCGATAAAAATGGATAACACGGTAACTATTCCAAAAGGCGTTACATGCTGTATCAGAATTACATGCAGTTCTGAAGGAAATTTATATGCTGTGATTCCTACATTAAACACTACAAACAGAACTGACCCAAATACCTACATGTCCACGCTTAAAATGCAGACACATGCAAAATCTTTAAATATCAGCTATACATATAAATTCAGACAGATGTATCCGTTGATAGTAATGATTTTTGAATTAGTTGTTTTGTTTGTGCTTTGCTTTGAACATATTTCTGAAATGGCAGGTGTTTACAGAAAAAGATATTTAAAAGAACTTAAAAAGAAAAAAAAGAAAAAGGATAAGTATAAAAAGTCCTATAGCGTAAAAGATATTGTCAAATGGTGTCTTGCACATAGAAAATTTATAGTCTATATAAGAAGAATAACATTTGTAATAAATCCGTTTATTATTTTCATGATGTTGGAAACAATGAATCAGACACTGGAACTTATGCGTCCGGGTGTCTGGCCTTTCACATGGCTTTTGTTGTTTGCTGTCGAACTTATTATTTATGCTGTCTGTCGCAGGCAGTCACTTTCGATGCTGATTTTAAACTTTATAATGTTTCCGATAGGTCTTGCAAATCTTTTTATTATGAATGTAAGAGGAACTCCTTTTCTCCCGGCGGATATCTTAGGAGTAGCGACGGCAACAGAGGTGGCAGACCATTATACGTTCAGCCTATCTCCGTCGCAGTTTATTATTATTCCGGCTTTCTTTATCTGGAACCTATTTATATTCAGAATAGCAGTCAAAAGAAAATCGAAGGAGCCGTTGAAATTAAACATTATAAAAAGAGTTGTTCCTATAGCGGCTTCTATGTTTATCATAGGTATTATGTATAATACATCAATTCTTGAGGCGTGCAGAATAACGGATGATGTTTGGAATAAAGTTGGTTCCTGTCAGAAAAATGGTTTTTATATGAATTATTTCATAAACCTTCATTATCTTAAGGTTTCAAAGCCGTCAGGCTATTCGCAGGAACGTGTGAAAAAAATAATAGAAGAAACAAAGAGCAATGCCGTAAATACATCGCAGACGGATACAGATAAAAAAGTTGTTTCAAATAGTGATTTTAAAACAAATACGTCACTTAACGGAAAAAAGCCTAATATAATTTATATAATGAATGAGAGTCTCGCAGATTTTTCAAAGATAGGTACAGTAAATTATAATAGAGATCCCCTTGAATTTATTCACAGTATGAAGGACAATACAATATCGGGTCTTGATTATGTTTCTGTTTTTGGGGCTGGGACGAGCAATTCCGAATTTGAGGCTATGACTGGAAATACGATGAAATATTTTCCGAGCGGCTGTAATGTCTATCAGCAGTTTATGCATGATTCGACATATTCAATGTCATATTATTTAAAATCGTTGGGATATAACTGTGATGCGATACACCCAAGCAGTGCAAAAAACTGGAACAGGGTAAATACTTACAACAGTATGAAATTTGACAAATTTATCTCTATTGATGATTTTAAAAATCCTGAATATATAAGATATATCAGTGACAGAGAGAGTTATAAAAAAGTGATTGAGTTATATGAAAAGAGAGATAAATCAAAACCTTTGTTTTTGTTTAATGTAACTATCCAGAACCATGGAGGGTACCTAACGAACACTAACTGGAAACAGCCTGTTGAGGTGGAGGGCAAATACTACACCGAAGCAAATGAGTATCTTTCATCGACCAAAGAGTCAGACAATGCATTCAAGTACCTTATAGATTATTTCAAGGCACAAAATGAACCTACCATTATATGTATGTTTGGTGACCATCAGCCTTCTATAGAAACTGAATTTTATGAAGAACTGCTTGGAAAAACACAGGATAAATGGGAACTTTCTGATATTCAGAAAAGATATGCTACGCCGTTTATATTGTGGGCTAACTACGATATTGGAAGTGCTGAAAATGTAGTTCTTGGAAACAATAATCTTGAAAACCTTTTATTGAAATCGGCAGGAATTGAACTTCCTGTATACAATAAATTTATTGAGAAGGTTTCTGAGACTATTCCTGTCATGAATGTCAACGGATATATGGACAACAATGGCGACTGGCACAATTACGGTTCTGATGAAACAGACGAAATCAAGAAATTACTTGACGATTATGATATACTTCAGTATGGTTATTATAGTGATATTGATAAACAAAAACTATTTGGTAAATAAAAATTAAATGGAGGCTAAAATGGCAACAGATAACAGAAAAATAGAAAAATTACTTGATCAGATGAAAGACACACAGTCAACGGAGCTTGCTACACAGCTCACAGAAGCGTTGGCAGAATCTCATGTATATGTACCGGCAATTATGCCAAGAGACACTAAACCCGAAGTCTTGAGAAAAATGATGGAAAATCCGGGTGTTGAGACTGCCATTCCTGAGGGAGCGCAGCCACAGCCGTGTATTCTTCAGAATGATAAAGGAATGAAATTTTTCCCTATATTCACATCTGAGGAAGAAATGCATAAGGGAAAAGGAATTCCGGCATTCCCTATCACATTAAATGTACCATTTAAAACATGTGTTGATATTATGGAATCTATTGGTGATATTACAGCAGCGGCTATAAATCCGTTTAATCAGAATATTGTCATGAATATATCTAAAAATGCTACAAAAAAAACGCAGCTTACAGAGGCACAGTATCATGCAATCATCAGACAGCAGATGGAGTCAAGAGTATTTCCTAACAAAATACATACCGGAGGGGAAGAGTACATAAATGACCTCTGTGAAAGACAGGGTGAATGTATTATGGAGCTTTTTGAAGAGCCATATGCAAAGACAAACAATTGTCCGTATACTGCTGACGATTATGATTTTATGATTTTGAATATAAGCGATACGCTCAGACTCATAAGAATAACTATGCCAACAAATAAACAGTATCCTGAGATGGCACTTTCGGTGTTTATTGCATGGAATCCGGTTGATAAGGTATCAAGATATTTTGCAATTATCAAGGGAAGAGAAGGCGAAGATAATAAACTGTATGAGGTTACAAGTGAGCAGAAAGTAGAAGATTTGGGAAATGCACCGGATGAGGGAATAGAACTTCAAAGCATTATTGATTTAGCTACAGCAGAATAGCTGAAAATTAACTTAAAACAAAAGGGTAAGGTATTTGTCTTGTATAATTTATTTTGATTAAAAAATATGAGACTGTAAGAGAAAGGAACAAAAATAGAATAAGCGATGGTTATATATTTGATACGTCATGCCAGACAAAACAGTACAGATTGCAATGTAAACGTGCCTTTATCGGCAGAAGGCAGAAGACAGGCAGAACTTTTGGGAAAAAGAATGAATAAATATAAAATTGATGCGTTATATTCCAGCGACCTTATACGCGCGGTTGAGACAGCAAAAATAGCATTTAAAGACAGAAAAGAGCTGTCTGATAATATTATTGTTCGTCCCGGAATTGCTGAAATTGACTTTGGAAGTCTCACAGGTGTTCATGATTCAGAAGTTAAGCGTTTTTACAAAGAATATTACGATGAACAGCTTGACGATTTCATGGAGGGAAAGAGCCAAAAGGGTACAGCACTTGATGAAGTAAATGAATTTGTGGGAGAATTTTTTGTACCGAATGCAGAAATGTGGTATCCTGACGGAGAAAACGGTCCACAGGTTTTAGAAAGAGTTATGCCGGTATTGCATGAATGGATTGACAGCGGGAAACAAAACATTGCTGTAGTTACGCATGGCGGTGTTATCAGGATATTATTATGTGCATTATTTGGCGGTGATTTTGCAAAGCGTCTTATGTTTGGAACATCTTTAGAGAATTGCAGCATTACGCAGCTTTATTTTGACGAAAAGAAACATGGATTTTATCTAGACAGATTTAATGACTTTGCACACTTAGAAGATTATCCTGAACTTATGAGAAGCACTTTTTTGGCACCTAACGGTGATATGTAATAATAATTCTAATAAAAATCCGGAATTCTACATTTCAGTGTAGAGTTCCGGATTTTATTTTGTTTAGAAATATAAATCTTAAATCTTTTAAATGAATTTAAAATTATTTATCATCAAGTTTTTCGTATGAACCCTGTTTCATTGCACGAACTTTGAGAGAAAGTCCAAAGAGATTTATGAAACCTTCTGCATCTTTATGATTGTAAAGTTCACCTGTTGTAAATGAAGCAATAGATTCACTGTACATAGAGTAAGGAGAAGTTGTACCCATTCTGATAATATTTCCTTTGTAGAGTTTGAACTTAACTTCACCTGTAACATATTCCTGAGTTACTTTTACAAACGCTTCAAGAGCTTCACGCAATGGTGTGAACCACTTTCCTTCGTATACAACATCTGCAAATTTGTTTCCAAGGTCTTTTTTTACTGTGTATGTATCACGGTCAAGTATAAGTTCCTCAAGCTGCTGATGAGCTTCCATAAGGATTGTTCCACCAGGAGTCTCGTATACGCCGCGTGATTTCATGCCGACAACACGGTTCTCAACGATATCGACAATTCCGATACCGTGCTTTCCGCCGAGAGCATTAAGCTCACGGATAATATCTGAAACTTTCATCTCTTTGCCGTTTACTGACTTTGGGACACCTTTCTCAAATGTCATTGTAACAACTTCGCCCTCATCAGGAGCTTTTTCAGGTGTTGTACCAAGTACAAGAAGATGGTCATAATTTGGTGCATTTGAAGGGTCTTCAAGTTCAAGTCCCTCATGGCTTATATGCCAAAGGTTTCTGTCACGGCTGTAGCTGCTGTCTGCTGCAAACGGAAGGTCGATTCCATGTGAACGACAGAAGTCAATTTCATCCTCACGAGACTGAAGTTTCCACTTGTCATCTCTCCAAGGAGCGATAATCTTTAAATCAGGAGCAAGTGCTTTGATACCGAGTTCAAAACGAACCTGATCATTTCCTTTACCTGTAGCACCGTGACATATCGCTGTAGCGCCTTCCTTGCGTGCGATTTCAACAAGTCTCTTTGCGATAAGAGGACGAGCCATAGATGTTCCGAGGAGGTATTTGTTTTCATATACTGCATGTGCCTGAACACAAGGAACAATATAATCATCACAGAATTCGTCAATAACATCTTCTATATAAAGTTTTGCAGCTCCGCAGACTTTTGCTCTTTCATCAAGTCCGTCAAGCTCGCTTTCCTGTCCGACATCTATACAAACGCAGACAACATCATAACCGTAAGTTTCTTTTAACCAAGGGATGATAGCTGTTGTATCAAGGCCACCTGAGTAGGCAAGAATTACTTTTTCTTTCATAAATCAATTTCCTCCTAAAGTTTATTTTTAGTACATATAAAGTATAATCTCAAAATGTGTACTCTGCAATCACTTTTTGAAAAAAAACAAAAATACTTTGCTTTTTGTGATAACATAGAACACTCTGTTAATAAATATACACATACTTGAATAAATATGCAAGTGCAAAAATTAATTAAATATGATAAATTTGTACCTTTTTAATTTGAGAACAGCAATAACAATATGACTGATGTAATGGATTGAAACTGATTATTATTAGATTTTTTTGTGAATATTTATAAATTATTCTTGCATTATTATAATCAGGGTAGTATAATACGAAAGCAGTTAGATTATACACGGAAAGGCTGGTAAAATTTTATGATCAAAGTAGGTATTATTGGTTCGACGGGATATGCAGGTCAGGAGCTTGTCAGAATTCTTCTTCAGCATCCTGAGGCTGAGATAGTCTGGTATGGTTCCAGATCATATATAGATAAAAAATACAGTGAAGTTTTTGGAAATATGTTTGAACTTGTAGATGACAAGTGCATGGGTGAAAATATGGACGAGCTTGCAAAGAAAGCCGATGTTATTTTTACGGCTACTCCACAGGGACTTTGCGGTTCACTTGTAAATGACGAGATATTAAAAAGTACAAAGATTGTAGACCTGAGTGCTGATTTTAGAATAAAAGACGTTGCAAAATACGAAAAATGGTATGGCATCAAACATCAGAGCCCACATTTTATTGAAGAGGCTGTGTACGGACTTTGCGAAGTGAACAGAGAAGACATTAAGAAAGCAAGACTTATCGCAAATCCGGGCTGTTTTCCTACATGTTCCACATTGTCGATATATCCGATGGCAAAAGAGGGACTGATTGACATGAACAGCATTATAATCGATGCTAAATCCGGAACATCAGGTGCCGGAAGAGGTGCAAAAGTTGCAAATCTCTATTGTGAAGTAAATGAGAGCATAAAACCATATGGAGTTGCATCACACCGACATACTCCTGAGATAGAAGACCAGCTTTCATATGCTTCAGGTGAAAATGTCCTTATAAACTTTACACCGCATCTTGTGCCTATGAACAGAGGAATACTTGCTACATCTTATGCGACACTTAAAAAGAAAATGTCATATGATGAAGTGAAAGCTGTATATGATAAATATTATAAAGATGAATATTTTGTAAGGGTTCTTGAAAAAGATGTTTATCCTGAGACAAGATGGGTAGAAGGCAGCAATTTTGCAGATGTAAACTTTAAGATAGATGACAGAACAGGACGAATCATTATGATGGGTGCGATTGACAATGTTGTCAAAGGTGCCGCCGGACAGGCAGTCCAGAACATGAACATTATGTTTGGTCTTGAAGAGAACCTTGGACTTAAGATGGTTCCTATGTTTCCATAAATAGCAGGAGGAATAAAAGATGAGTGAAGAAGAAAAAGAAAAGTATATGGATCAGATTACAGTGAAGGCTGAAACTCTTATAGAAGCACTTCCGTATATCAGGGATTTCAATAATAAGATAGTAGTAGTAAAGTATGGTGGCAGTGCAATGCTTGACAAAAAACTTGAAGAAAGTGTTATCAAAGATGTTGCTCTCTTAAAACTTGTCGGCATGCGTCCAATAATCGTTCACGGCGGTGGAAAAGAAATAAGCAAATGGATAAGTAAAATCGGAAAAGACACCGAATTTATAGAGGGATTTAGAAAAACCGACAGAGAAACAATGGAAGTTGCAGAAATGGTTCTTAACCGCCTCAATAAATATCTTGTACAGATGGTCGAAAAAATTGGTGTAAAGGCTATCGGCATCTGCGGAAAAGACGGCGGAATGCTTAAAGTTGACAAGAAGATGCCAAACGGAAAAGATATTGGTTTTGTAGGCGATATTAAACATGTAAATACAGAAATCTTAGAGACACTTCTTGACAGTGACTATATTCCGATTATTGCGCCGATAGGAATGGACGATGCGGGAGAAACTTATAATATTAATGCCGATGATGCTGCATGTGCAATTGCAGGTGCGATAAAAGCAGAAAAACTTGCATTCTTAACTGACGTGGAGGGCGTATGCATGAACCCTGATGACAGCAGTTCTCTTATTTCTGTGCTTGACCTTAATGAAGCAAATAAACTTATTGAAGCCGGTGTTATTTCAGGAGGAATGCTTCCAAAGGTTACTAACTGTATTAATGCCGTAAATTCAGGTGTTGGCAGAGTACATATCCTTGATGGAAGACGCGAGCATTGTCTGTTACTCGAATTCTTTACAAAGAAGGGTATCGGTACAGCTATTATAGGTGATGACAGCGGTTATTATTCAAATGAAATTGAAGAGAACAATTAGGAGGTTAATAAATATATGAATTTACAGGAAGCTGATAAGCATTTTATACATACATATAACAGAAGTGTTATCTTTGAAAAAGGCGAAGGAATGTATCTTTTTGACAATGAAGGCAATAAATATCTTGACATGGGTGCAGGTATTGCAGTTTCAGCGTTAGGATACAGCAATGAAGAATACAAACAGGCTCTTAAAAATCAGATTGACAAGCTTATTCATGTATCTAATCTTTATTACACGGAACCTTCTATCAAGGCGGCAGAATATCTTTCAAAGGCCTCTGGCATGGATAAAGTATTTTTTACAAATTCAGGTACAGAAGCAATAGAGGGAGCAATTAAACTTGCCAGAAAATATGCTTACAACAAAGATAAAAACAGTAAGGGTGAGATAATTGCGATGAACCATTCATTCCACGGAAGAAGTATGGGTGCATTGTCTGTTACCGGAACAAAGCATTACCGTGAACCTTTTGAGCCGCTTATCGGAGGTGTTTCATTTGCCGAGTATAATAATCTCGAAAGTGTTAAAAAACTTGCTACAAAAGATACATGTGCAGTTATACTTGAAACTCTCCAGGGCGAGGGAGGAATCTATCCTGCAACTGATGAGTTTATAAAGGGACTCAGAAAATTCTGTGATGAAAATGATATATTGCTGATATTTGATGAAATTCAGTGTGGCATGGGAAGAACCGGAAAAATGTTTACTTATCAGCATTATGGAGTAAAACCTGACATTATGACATCAGCAAAAGCACTTGGATGCGGAGTGCCTGTCGGAGCATTTGCCGCAACAAAAGAAGTAGCTGATGCAATGTGTCCTGGTGACCACGGAACAACATATGGTGGCAATCCGCTTGCAACTGCAGCAGTATGTAAGGTATTTGAGATATTTGAAAAAGATGACATACTTGGACATGTTAATGAGATTGCACCGTATCTTAGTGAAAAACTTAATGCACTTAAAGATAAGTTTCCTGATAAAATTAAAGATGTGCGCGGAAAAGGTCTTATGATGGGAATGGAATTATACGGACAGGCAGGGGATGTTGTTTCACAGATGCTTAAAAAAGGTGTTGTGCTTATCTCAGCAGGAACAAGTATTATCCGTTTTGTACCGCCGCTTGTTGTAGAGAGAGAACACATTGATATTATGTGTGAAAAACTCGAAGAAATCTTCGGTGCTTAAAAAGTCAGAGTAATCAAAAAAAGTAATAAAAATTTAATGATTTTTGTTCATTGTATCTATTGTAATAATATTACAAATTGTTTAAAATATTGCTAGTGTGTTTAAGTTTTATTTAGATAGATAAACTGCAGCACACTGGCATTTTTTACTATAAACATTTGGAAATCTCCTGATAGTGTGAAAAGGGAGGTTTTTCATGAATAAAAACAAAAAAATTATATTGATAATATGTGGTTTATTTATTGTACTGTCAGGCATATTGTATATGAGTTCTGATTCTATAGGAAAATATATATCTGAAAAAAACACGGGGACTAATGAATTTAATTCGTCTATACAAAGTTACGATACTGTTCAGGATAATAAATTACAGACTTCATCAAAAGATATAAAATCGGATAGTGAAAACAGCAAAATTGTTGTTTACATATGTGGTGCAGTGAAAAAGCCGGGTGTATATGAGTTTGGCACAGACAGCCGTGTATGTGATGCCGTAAAAGCAGCAAAAGGTTTCAAAAAAGGAGCGGTAGAAACAGCTGTAAATCAGGCAAGATTGCTTGTAGACGGAGAACAGATAAATATACCGACATTGAAACAGTATAAAAAGAAATTTTCAAACAAAGTGACACGGCAGACAGAAGTAGAATCCAAATCAGAAACAGACGGACTTGTAAATATAAATACTGCATCTGCACCCGAACTTACTTCGCTGTCAGGAATAGGGCAAAGCAGAGCCGATGCAATTATAGAATACCGGGAGACAAACGGCACATTTAAAGATGTATCTGACATCATGAAAATTTCAGGCATAAAAGAGGGAATTTTTAATAAAATTAAAAATAAAATATGTGTATAGAGGAATAGAAAGAGGGATTAGTCATGGCAAAAAAAGTATTGGTAGTTGACGATGAAAAATTAATTGTAAAGGGAATCAGATTCAGTCTTGAACAGGATGGCATGCAGGTTGATTGTGCTTATGATGGACAAGAAGCCATAGATTTAGCCACAAATAATAAATACGATATAATTCTTCTTGATGTTATGCTGCCGATACATGACGGTTTTGAAGTCTGCCAGCAGATAAGAGAGTTTTCCGATGTGCCTATTATAATGCTCACAGCAAAAGGTGATGATATGGACAAAATTCTTGGTTTAGAATACGGTGCGGATGATTATATTACCAAACCGTTTAACATACTTGAAGTGAAAGCAAGGATAAAGGCTATTATAAGAAGAAGTTCAAGCAAAGAACAGACAGAAGTTCAGAAGACATACTCCTACAATGGTCTTAGTATAGACCTTGACAGCAGAAGAGGATATATAAATGACGAAGAGGTAAATCTTACAGCTAAAGAATTTGATCTTCTTGAATTACTTATGCTTCATCCAAACAAGGTATACAGCCGTGAAGAGCTGCTTAACACAGTATGGGGATACGATTATCCGGGAGATGTCAGGACAGTAGATGTTCATATCAGACGATTAAGAGAAAAAATTGAAGATACTCCAAGCAATCCAAAATATATTCATACAAAATGGGGCGTCGGATACTATTTCCAAAAATAATTACAGATAAATTTTTAATGAATTTTCGGGGGCTGCTGTGAAAAAGTTATGGTCTGATTTTATATATAATCTGCGTGGAATGAGAACCCAAATGTTTTTTATTTTGTTGTGTTTGGGAATATTACCTATCATTTTCCTATTCAATTTAATAACCAATGAATATCATTCACAATTGATAT
The DNA here is from genome assembly GCA_934320845.1 of uncultured Lachnospiraceae bacterium. GTDB lineage: Bacteria > Bacillota > Clostridia > Lachnospirales > Lachnospiraceae > Butyribacter. The sequence continues at coordinate 139,925 of CAKRFU010000004.1, read as the reverse complement.
CACAGCGAACTGATGAATTGCAGTCATACGGAACAGTGATTTCAAATCTTGTTACTTCATCAGGTTATCTGTCAGGACAGGAATCAAGCGAAGTTGAAAATGAGACAGAAGAAGTTGCAAATGTTTATCAGGGCAGGATTATTCTTGTCAATAAAGATTTGAAAGTGGTTAGAGATACCTACAATATAGAAAACGGAAAAACGATGGTATCAACCGAAGTTATCAAATGTTTTTCAGATGATTCAGGAAAATACGTCAATAACTTAGGAGATTACATGCAGTTGACAATGCCGATAGTAGACCCGATAACGAACGAAACTACAGGTGCGATTATAATAAGTTATTCTACAAAAAATATACAATCAATATCTAAAGCAGTTACAAGAAAAGTTATTTTTGCAATTTGTGCAATAGTTCTTATAATTATGCTGATATCGTTTGGATATTCAATCTTTTTGACAACACCATTAAACAAATTAACTGATTCGATAAATGAAATTTCCAAAGGAAATATGGCGGTAAAGCTGGACATGCATGGATATTCCGAGCTTCATAAAATTACGGATTCATTCAATAAAATGATAGAAGTTATACAAAATCAGGAAAATTCAAGACAGGAGTTTGTTTCAAATGTGTCACATGAATTAAAAACACCTCTTGCATCAATGAAAGTTTTATCGGATTCACTGCTTTCTCAGGAAGGTATGCCTGAAGAGATATACAGAGAATTTTTGGGAGATATAACAACCGAAATAGAAAGAATGACACAAATAATAAATGACTTGCTTTCTATGGTTAAACTTGACCAGAATACGGCAAAGATAGTTATCTCAAATATAAGTATAAATGAGCTTATAGAACAGCTTTTAAAGAGATTGAGACCCATCGCCGCAGAAAGAAATATTGAACTTATATTTGAAAGTTTCAGACCGGTTATGGCTGATGTAGACGAAGTAAAATTGTCTATGGCATTAAACAATCTTGTAGAAAATGCGATAAAGTACAATTATGATGACGGCTGGGTAAAAGTAACATTAAATGCAGACCACAAATTTTTCTATGTGACAGTACAGGATTCAGGGGTGGGTATACCGGAGGATTCATTAGACAGCGTATTTGAGAGATTTTTCAGAGTAGATAAGGCAAGGTCAAGAGCGACCGGAGGTACCGGACTTGGTCTTGCGATTACAAGAAGCGCAATACTTTTGCATAGAGGTTCTATTAAGGTTTACAGTAAAGAGAAAGAGGGTACAACCTTTACAGTAAGAATTCCGCTTAACTATATGCAATGATCATAATTGAAAAGAGAGGAAATATGAATATAAAAGAAAAAAATATCTTTAATAGGCAAATAAAACATTTCTTCACGGCAGCAATCTTTTTGATTGTATTCATAGCATTTTTGTTAACAGGATGCGGTAAAAAAGAAAAATATAACGGATATTATATATACGGACTTGATGCAACCGAGAAGAAAATAATGTATGAAAAATGTTCAATTCCCCTAAAAGGTAAAACAGATGTACTCATTAAAAGATTTATATCTAAAATGAGTAAAGAGCCGAACGATATAAATATGAAAAAGGCTATTCCTGATGATGTAAAGGTTGACAGTTTTGACATAAATTCATCGGGAGAGTTATCATTATATTTTAATGCTGCATATGGAAACTATACGGGTGTTGCTGAAATATTAAGAAGAGCAGCAATAGTAAAGACACTTTCACAGATAAAGGGAATAAGAGGGGTACAATTTTATGTTTCGGGTCAACCTTTGACTGATTCAAATATGGAACCTATTGGTATAATGACATCGGATTCATTTATTGACAATACAGGCAGTGTAGGCGATTATAAACAAAAAACAACGCTCAATGTATATTTTTCAGATAATACGGGAAAAGCTCTCGTCGCTATCCCTGTTGACATAACTTACAATGCAACTATTCCACTTGAACAGCTTGCAATAGAACAATTGATAAGCGGACCTTATACTATCGAGGGCGTTTCTAAAAACAATGTATTGCCGACAATCCCCAAAGGCACTGTTTTAAACAAGGTGACTGTTAAAGAGAATACATGTTATATAGACTTTTCAAAAGAATTTTTAAATAAAGAGGATAATATAACTGATTATGTTGCAATTTACTCGGTTGTAAATACACTTGTTGAACTTCCGTCAGTAAACAAGGTACAATTTAGTATTGATGGAGAACAGGTACTTAAATATAATCAAAATATAAACTTTGGAGAAACATTTGAGAGAGATCTTGATTTAGTCAAGGAGAGTAAATAAGGAGGTGTTTGTTATAAGGCGGCCGGCTGTGTGGGTTGCCATTGTTCTTTTAATATTATATCTAATTTTTGACATACTGTCAGGAGAGCAAACATATAAAAAACGGTATATATTTGACGATTTGCTCAAAAATTACGAAAAAATTTCAGTGAATATAAGTGGTGAATTTGAATCATCACTGGAAGGCGAAAGTTCAGACAGTATAATACTTAAACATGTCAGATTAAATGAAAATTCATCAGATAACTTAAATATACCAAAGAATGCATATTTACCAGCAATAATAATTTATGTCAATGATATTCCGAAAAATATAAAACCCGGCAATCTAATAAACAGTCAGGCAGAACTTATGAATATAAAATCAGCGACAAATCCCGGTGAATTTGATTTGAGACAATATTATTGCGAGAAAAAGATTTATTATATGGCTGTTTGTTCAGAGGAAAACATAAATATTGTCAATACGAAAAATAATGTGATAAAAACTTTTCTCTTTCAATTGCGTGACAATATTAAAAAGGTCTACATAAAATGTCTGCCTGAGAAAGAAGCCGGAACTATTTGTGCGATGCTGTTAGGTGATAAAAGTATTATAGATGAGGATGTAAAAGAGCTTTACAGACAAAACGGTATAGGGCATCTGCTTGCAATAAGCGGGCTGCATGTGACTATTCTATGTATGGGCTTAAAAAAACTGTTGTTTAAATTAAAAGTAAATGAAAAAGCTGCAGTTATTATTATTGTATTTTTTTTGCTTTTTTACGGATCAATGACAGGTTTTGGAGTTTCTACAAGCAGAGCAGTTATAATGATGTTGTTTGCACTTGCCGCACAAATAAATGGCAGGAGTTATGATATGCTTTCTGCGATGTCAGTGAGTGCTGTTTTGATTGTAGTACAAAAACCTAATGCACTTTTTTCGTGCAGCTTCTTGCTTTCTTATTGTGCAATAATAGCTATTGCAGTTGTATATCCTTTCCTTGAAAAGTATGTCATAGTGGATGATAAACTGATGACACATAAAAACAAAGAAAAATTCTTTGACTATATACGGATTGAAATCAGAAAATCGTTACTTATGAGTTTTTCAATACAATTTTTCACTCTCCCTGTAATTCTTTATTTTTATTATGAAACACCAATATATGGACTTATTCTTAATTTAATAATATTGCCGCTTTCAAACATCTTGGTAATATTTGGTGCCATAGGTGGCATTTTGGGATTGCTTTTTTTGCCTGTCGGGAAATTTTTCTTAGGAATTGTCTATATAATTTTGAACATATTTGAAAAGTCGTGTACATTATTTAATGGTTTTCCTTTTCATATAATAGTTACCGGCAGACCTGACGGGCGCAAATTATTTATATATTATTTTGTTATAATCTCGGTTATTTTTATTTTCTATAAAATGGAAATGCTTTTATATACAAATTATACAATAAAGACCGGACTGTATAGTTATATTATAAATGCGTCACGAAAAATAAAGAATAAAACAATATTTATTTGTCTGGAAGTTTTATTGCTTCTTGTATTTATACTTACACCCGTAAGAAACAAAAATGCTGATATTAGTTTTCTTGATATTGGGCAGGGCGACTGTATAATAGTGAAAAGTGAAAGTGGCAGGGTATACATGATTGATGGGGGAAGTTCAAGCAAAAAAAATATAGGTAAATACATTATAACTCCCTATTTGAAATATTATGGGATAACCAAAATAGATTACTGTATTGTCACACATTCCGATAGTGACCATGTTTCTGGAATACTTGAAATTTTAGAACAGAAAAAATCTGACAGAATACAGATTGATAATTTTATGATTCCAGATCCAGATGAAGCGTTAAAAGATGAAACTTATAAAAAACTTTTGCAGCTTGCAAAAGAAAATTGCAAAAAAGTTTCATATATTAAAAAATTTGATATGATACGGGATAAAAATTTAGAAATAGTATGTATTCATCCGGAAAGAGGTTATTACAGCGATTCAGCAAATGCATATTCTACTGTTCTCAGTATCGTAAATAATTCAAACAGTATATTGCTAACAGGTGACCTTGAAAAAGATGGCGAGACAAGCGTAATTGAAACATTAAATCAATATGGAAATTTGTTTCCAAAATCATATACGCTTTTAAAAGTTGCACATCATGGAAGTAAAAATTCAACAAACGATGAATTTTTGGAAAGAATAAAACCGGATATAGCAGTTATTTCATGTGGAAAGAAGAACAGGTACGGTCATCCGCATGATGAACTTTTAGACAGGCTGAAAAAAATAAATACGACAATATTTAGAACAGATATGGATGGAGCTGTAATACTTGCACTAGACAATCCAATTAAATTTTAATATAATATATAGAGTTGATAAGAACAATGGGAGGATATATTTTGGCTGGCAGTAGAAAAAAAGACAATGTTATAAAAATGAAAAAACATCAAAATCCGTTTGCCGGAATAGTTCTTATATTATTTGCAATATATATTTTGGTGTTATTTGTGCAGTCTTTGCAAAGCGATAATATATCAATATACGAAGTTACACAAAATAAGCTTGCAAACGATGATACGATAAAGGGAATTATTTTAAGAGATGAAAAGCTTGTTAGAGCTAAAACATCCGGATATATAAACTATTATGTTGCAGAAGGTTCATATGTAGGTGTAAATACAACAGTATACTCAACTGACAGTTCGGGACTTTTTAATGAGGAACTTGATAACGTTGGGGCGGACAACTATTCTTTGTCTGAATCTGATACTAAGATTATTCGCTCTGCCATATCAGAATACAGAGCCGGATTCAAGCTGTCTGACTATAATAAAATTGAACATTTCAGATACAATCTTGAAAATTCTCTTTTGAAGATGACAACGGCAGGGTTATTAAAAAAAGCAAATAAACTCTTGAAAAATAATAATCAGGCATCGCTTAATATGGTCAAATCGGGAAAGTCGGGGATAGTTTCTTTTTGTGTTGACGGGCTTGAAAAAACAACTATTGATACGATAAACGAGAAAACATTTAAAAATAATAATGATAATTGGAAACAGCTCAGACAAATAAAAAAGGTTTCAAAGGGTGATGTGGTTTATAAGCTAATCACAAATAATAACTGGTCGGTTGTCATTCCAATTACAAAGAAACAATATGATAAGCTTTATAAAAAAGACAATGTTACCGTTGTTATCCAAAAGGACAACAACCGGATGACGCCGGAAATAACAACCTTTACGGAAAATTCTCAATATTATGCGAAGTTAAGTTTCACAAAAGATATGCTTAATTATATTGATGACAGATACCTTGATATTAAATTAGAATTTGAACAGGCAGCCGGTCTTAAAGTTCCTGTTTCTTCCATAATTAAAAAGAAGTTTTTTGTTGTGCCCAGTGAGTACATAACCAACGGTGGTGAGGATGGCAGTACCGGAGTTATGTTAAAAACATACGATAAAAACGGCAACGAATCTCTAACATTTCAGAAAACAAAGGTTTATTACAGGGACGAAAAAAAACAATGTTATATAGATGCATCCTTGTTTACGGCAGGAGATATAATTACTACAAATGAAGAGTCTGACGGCAAGACTATCAATCTAAGCAGAACGGTATGGTTAAATGGCGTGTATTGTTGTAATGATGGTTATTGCAATTTCAAACGTGTTGATATTAAATATTCAAACTCAGAATATGCCATTGTGACAGAGGATGCACTATATGGTTTGCAAATATATGACCATATAATTTTAAATCCTGATTTGATAAATGAAAATGAAATAATCTGATTATAAATACTCAAAATATGGAGGTATATAGATATGGTAAAGGAAAATTTACAGAAGGTTGAGCAAAATATTACAGCAGCCTGTGAGAGAGTTGGAAGAAAAAGAGAAGATGTTACACTTATTGCCGTAAGCAAAACAAAGCCTATGGAAATGATTGTAGAAGCATATGAAGCAGGAAAAAGAGATTTTGGTGAAAATAAAGCTCAGGAGATGAAAGAGAAACACGATGCCCTTGCGGATGACATTAGATGGCATTTTATCGGTCACTTACAAACCAACAAAGTCAAATATGTTGTGGGTCGTGCAGCTCTTATTCACTCAGTCGATTCATTTCATCTGGCAGAGGCAATAGAGAAAGAGAGTGCAAAAAAAAATCTTATATCAGATATACTTATTGAAGTGAATGTTGCTCATGAGGAATCAAAATTTGGTCTGAAAACTGAAGAAGTCGAGCAGCTTATAAGGGATGTAGCAAAGTTTGAGCACATAAGAATAAAAGGACTTATGACAATTGCACCATATGTCGAAAATGCTGAAGAAAATCGAAATATTTTTAAAGAATTAAAAGCTTTGTCGGTTGACATAAATAATAAAAACATTGATAATGTTAGCATGGATATTCTTTCTATGGGAATGACTGGCGATTATGAAGTAGCTGTAGAAGAGGGCGCTACATTAGTACGAGTAGGTACCGGAATTTTTGGAGAAAGAGATTATTCAATCTGATTGATTATAAAATAAAAAGTATAGTGCTTTTAATATAAGGAGGACAACCTAATGGGTGAAAAGGGTAAGGTAAGCAGTTTTTTGGATTTTTTTAAACTTGGAGAAGATGATGATTACGATGATTTCTATAACGATGATTACGATAGTGATTTAGATGAAAAAGAATTACGCAAAGAAGAAAAACGTTTAAAAAAAGAAAAGCGAAAAGAGGAACGCCGTAATTTTTCAAGAACGTCATACAATGATTATAATGATGACTATGATGATGAGCCGGAATATTCAGCTAAAAAAACTCCTTTAAAATCGGTTTCTCAGGGAAAAGTTGTACCTATAAGAACAAATGCGAGCGATGTGGAAGTATGTATATTTAAACCGGCAAATTTTGGTGAGTCACAGGAAGTATGCAATATTTTACTCGGCGGCCAGCCGGTAATTGTAAACCTTGAAGGCATAGATGTTGAGGAAGCCCAGAGAATTATGGATTTTGTTTCAGGATGTATTTTTTCAATTCAGGGAAATATGCGTCAGATTTCAAAATATATATTTATATTTTCACCAAAGACTATAGACATTTCAGGTGATTACATAAAAAATGTCGCAGAAAATAATGAGGGTATAAGCATACCTACACTTAACAAGGAGTTTTAATAATGAATTACTATCTTGTATATTCATTATATCTGCTTTTAATTATCATAATGATAATAGACATTATATATATGCTCAGAGGAATTATTCCTTTGGGCAGTTTCATTAATAATATACTTGATAATATGATGAAACCACTGTTATACCCTGTAAGATTTATTGTGAGACACTCAATATTAAAATCATTAAAGACAGATATAAGTCCATATATTATACTTATAGTTGCATCATATTTACAATCTGTCTGTAAAATGATAATGAAAATTTATTGATTAAGAAACGAGGATTATTATGCATTTATCAAAAGATGAACAGATATTATATAACCACTTTGAGGATATGTATGATATTGCATATAATAGAGGTGCTCCAATATACAGTGATTTTATGGGATTAAATAATGTGGAACTTGCATATATGCTTTTGGAAAATAAAGGTATTCCAAAGAACTTATATGACAAAAAAATATGCATATATGGAGGGTATGACGGAGCAATATATCAAATGCTCTGTTTCCTGCCCGATACGGATTATATTGATATAAAACAATCTGATTTTCCGATTTCGTGTGTAAAAATATCACCTGTTAATAAAAAGTTTTGTGATAAACTTACACATCGCGATTTCTTAGGAGCAGTTATGAATCTGGGAATAAACAGAGATCAGGTAGGAGATATTGTCGTAAAAGAAGTTGACTCTTATTCAAAGGCATATGAAGCATATATATTTTGCAAATCAAACAAAGAAAAGCTTATAGCTTCAATAACACAGATAAAGCATACAACCGTAAAAACGGAAATAATTTCAAATGCTGAAATTTCGATTGAACAAAAATTTAAGGAAATTTCAGGAAGCGTAGCTTCGTTAAGGCTTGACAGCATTATATCTGTAGCATGTAAATCATCACGTTCACAATGTCTTACATATATAAAAGCCGGTAATGTATATATAAACGGACGATGCTGTACTGAAAATGCTAAAGAAATAAAAAATAATGATATAATTACAATTCGCGGTTTTGGCAAATTTTTGATTGAAACATCGGAATTGACAACAAAAAAAGGAAGATTTCATATAATAGTAAAACAGTATGTCTAGGAGGTTAGAAAATGCTCACACCAGCAGATATTAAAAATCGCACAATAAAAACGACAATGGGCGGATATAATAAAAAAGATACTGACGAATTTATTGCATCTATTCTTGAGAGTTTTGAAGAATTAAATAATGAAAATAAGAAATTAAAAGAAAAATTAACTTCACTTAGTGACGGGATACAATATTACAAAAACCTGGAAGATAATTTACAAAAGGCACTTGTGCTTGCAGAAAAAACTTCTGATGAAACCAAAAATGCCGCAAAAGCTGAGGCTGCAAATATTGTGAGTCTTGCAAAAGCCGAAGCATCTGATATTGTTTCTAAAGCAAAGCTTGAAGCTGAAGAATTGATTAAAAACACTGAATCTGATATAGACAAAAATGTAGCTGAGGCACAACATAAAGCCGATATTTTAAATGAAAGACTGTCAAAACTGACTACTTCTTTTGAAAGCTATAAGAGAGATATTAAAGCAATTGTTGAAGATCAGCTTGAATTTATTGAGAGTGAAGACTATTCGCCTGAGACACCGGTATTTGACATGCCTGATACGATTGGTGCAGCCACAAATGAAAATGAAAATAAGAATGAAAGCCAATCAGATGAGCCTGTTAATAATGAACCTGAAAATCCTGTTTTATTTAAGTGGACAAGCGTACCAGAAGATGGCGGGCAGACAGAGGAATCTGATGACACAAACGAAGCTGTAGATGATGATAATAGTATTGAAGAAAATCAGCCGACTGAAATAGCAGATGATAATAATAATATCGATAATGACAATGTAGATGATAATGATATTGATAACGACGGCACTTCTGATAATATAATTGATGGTGTAGCAGAAAAGGCAGATGTAATGAATGAAATATCTGCCGCTGATGAGCCTGATGTTGAAAAAATTGAAGAAATAAAAGAGGATGACCCAGATGATATTATCGTAGAAAATATTATGACTACACCTACACTTGAGGGGGTTGACAATGCAGATATTTCAAGTACGGTATTCCCTGCATCAAAACCGGATAAAGCGAGTGTATCATACCTATCTGAAAATATTGACAGCGATAAAAAAGACAGCAATAATGAGGTAAATGAAAATCCTTTTACTTTTATTGATTTAGATTAAAATTATTTACATATAAATATCGAGTGACATAAATATACGTTACGGAAATGAGGTTAAAATGAGTAAACAAATTACTGTTCATTATGACAATCAACCAATTTATGATATTACCATTGAAAAAGATTATTCCAATCTTGATACAGTAATAAAAAAACAAGTTACAGAAGAGCACAAAGTTTGTATTGTTTCTGACAGTTCGGTTGCAAAGCATTATCTCGAAGATGTAACCGGAATTGCTAAACATTGTGTGTCAAAGGTAACATCATTTGTATTTCCGGCTGGAGAAGAATCTAAAAATCTTAATGTTGTTGAGGACTTATACGAACATCTAATCAAAGAAAAATTTGACCGCAAAGATATATTATTAGCACTAGGCGGAGGTGTTGTAGGAGATCTTACCGGTTTTGCAGCCGCAACATATTTAAGAGGTATAAAGGTTATACAGCTGCCTACGACACTTCTTGCAATGGTTGACAGCAGTGTAGGCGGAAAGACAGGTGTCGATTTCAGGGGATACAAAAATATGGTTGGTGCTTTTCATCAGCCGAGTGCTGTGTACATGAACTTGTCAACACTCAATACACTGACAGATAGACAATATTATTCAGGATTTGGTGAAATTGTAAAGCATGGACTTATAAAGGATACTAACTATTATTCATATATAGAAAATCATCTTGATGAATTAAATAAGCGAAATTTGGATATACTTGAAGAAGTTGTTGCGGGAAGTTGTAATATAAAACGTCTTGTCGTAGAAAATGACCCTACTGAAAAAGGTGAACGTGCTTTATTAAACTTTGGTCATACGTTAGGTCATGCTATTGAGAAACTTATGAATTTTAAACTTCTTCATGGTGAATGTGTATCTCTAGGTATGGTCGCAGCAGGATATATTTCAATGAAACGTAATATGATTTCGCAAAAAGAATATCAGAGTATGCTTGAAATGCTTAAAACATTAAATCTTCCGATTAATATTTCCGGTATTGATATTGATCAGATAATTGAAACTTCAAAAAACGATAAAAAGATGGATGCCGGAAAGATAAAATTTATTTTACTTGATAAACCGGGAAATGCAGTTATTTTGAAGAATGTAACTGATGGTGAGATGAAAGAAGCTTTATCTGAGTTTATCAAATAAGGAATGGAGTTTTAAATGAAACAGCTGATTTATTATATTAAATGGTTTGCATTATTTTTAATACTTGTTGCCGCAGACCAGTTTACAAAACAGCTTGCAATTATTCAACTAAAAGGAAATTCAGGAATTACAATAATCAAAAATGTATTTAAACTGTTTTATCTTGAAAATCATGGCGCAGCTTTTGGAATTTTTCAGGAACAGAGAATACCTTTATTGATAATAACAGTTTTGGTATTGATTTTTATTGGTTATATTTTTTATAGAGTGCCTCATGAATCTAAATTTACAGCGATAAAATGGATATTAGTCATTCTTGCAGCCGGAGCAGTCGGAAATATGATTGATAGAATATATAATGGTTATGTTGTTGATTTTTTGTACTTTGAGCTTATAAACTTTCCTGTTTTTAATGTTGCTGACTGCTATGTCGTTGCCGGTGCGATTTTAGCTGTAATTCTCATAATTTTTTATTATGATGATAATGACCTGAACAGAATACTAAAAAAGCAATAAGATTACAGTAGTATAGTTATACTACTATTATTTCTACATGGATGCAAAAAATGGAGGTTAATGTGAAAGAAACTGTTGAAAAGACTGATGTTAACAATGAAATATCAGATATATTTGATTTATGTGTTGAGAACGAGTATGATAACTGTCGTCTCGACAAATTTTTAACCGATAAATTTAGCGATATGTCTCGATCGTTTATTCAGAAGCAAATAAAAGACGGATTTATCAATGTTAATAATAAGAAGGTTAAAAGCAGCTTTAAACTCCAACATAATGATAATGTCCATGTAGAAATATGTAAACCGAAGGAAATTGAAATTGTTCCCGAAAATATTCCACTTGACATAATTTACGAGGACAGCGATGTTATACTTATAAATAAGCCAAAACAAATGGTTGTACATCCGGCTCCCGGACATTACAGTGGGACTATTGTAAATGCTCTGATGTATCATTGTAAGGATTTGTCGGGAATAAACGGCGAGCTTCGTCCAGGCATAGTACATAGAATTGATCAAGACACAACAGGAGTGATTGTTGTCTGCAAAAATGATACAGCTCACAGATTTTTGGCTGAACAGCTAAAGGAACATTCTATTACCAGAACATATCACGCCATAGTCTGTGGTCATCTCAAACAGTCTGAAGGAACAATCGAGGGATGTATTGGCAGACATCCGACAGACAGAAAAAAGATGGCGATCAATGTAAAAAATGGAAAACCGGCAATTACTCATTACCGTGTATTAGACACTTTAAATAATAAATATACATATATAGAATGTAAACTGGAAACTGGAAGAACTCATCAGATACGAGTTCATATGGCCAGTATTGGACATCCAATATTAGGGGATTCGGTGTATGGACCATCAAAGTGTCCGTTTAAACTGACAGGTCAGACATTACATGCAAAAACTTTAGGTTTTATACACCCGACAACTGGAAAATATGTAGAATTTGATGCAGAACTTCCGGATTATTTTGAAGAACTTCTTTGTAAATTGAAAAACAATATTTAAAGTTTATGTTAGTAATGTTTGCAAAGTTAACAGGGGAGAACAAAAATGAAAAAAACGAAAGATGATGTAATACGCTTGCATGAAGGTGAACTTAATGTCATGGAATTATTATGGTCTAATAAGGCACTTGCTGCCAAAGATATAGCAAAAATTATTAAGGAATATATCGGCTGGGAAAAAAATACTACATACACTGTAATAAAAAGGCTGATAGACAAAGGCGCCATAGAACGTGAAGATCCGGGGTTCATATGTAGAGCTATAATTGGCAAATCAACTATTCAGGAAATCGAGACAAAAGCATTGCTTGATAAGATATACAATGGTTCACTTTCGAATTTTATTGCAACATATCTTGTCAATCAGGAGCTTTCATCAAGTGATATTGCTGAATTGAAAAAGATAATAAACAGGAAACAGGGATAGTTTATTTAAGAGGGTAGTATTTTCAACTTTTCGTTAAACCCCAGTTTTCCGAAAAGATAAGGAGGTAAAAACAGATGCCAGCATTAAAACAAGTACAGACAGATTTAGATTACCATAAACAGACAGCTCTTAATGATGTAAAAAAACTAAACAGCCAGTTAAAAGAATTACCGGGATTTTGTAGAGATTTTTTCAGAGGCATTGAGCAGACAACAACTACTAAGACACGCATAGGTTATGCATCAGATTTGAGAACTTTTTTTAGATTTCTTTTTAGTACAAATCCTGAGTTTTCAGGCGATAACAACGAAAAAAAAATTGCAGATATTACTTTGAGTGAACTTGAATCATTAAAACCTGTGGATATTGAAGAATATATGGAATACCTTAAATATTATACATATAATGGTAAGCAGTATTCAAATGATGAACGTGGAATTCACAGAAAAATTGCTTCACTTAAAAGTTTTTATTTATACTATCAAAAAAGAGAACTCATATCAAATAACCCGACTACCGTTATAGATATGCCAAAATTACATGATAAAGAGATAATTCGTCTTGATTCCGATGAGGTGGCCGAGTTATTGGAACTTGTTGAGCATGCAGGCGAACATCTTACCGGTAAGAAAAAAGTTTTTTATGAGAAAAATAAGTTAAGAAATATAGCCATTTTTACGCTTTTTTTAGGAACAGGAATCCGTGTTTCAGAATGTGTCGGTTTAAATATAGAGGACGTTGATTTTAAAGAAAACCGTATTAAAATCATAAGAAAAGGCGGCAAGGAAGAATATGTATATTTTGGTGAGGATGTTGCAGAAGCACTTGGAAATTATATAGAGTTGTCACGCTGTGAAATAGATCCAAAAGAAGGACATGAGCATGCCCTCTTCTACTCTATTCAACGCCGCAGGATAACAGTTCGTGCCGTCGAGGAACTTGTAAAAGATTATGCTGCTCAAGTAACTTCTTTTAAACATATAACGCCACACAAACTCCGCAGTACATATGGTACTGCGTTATACCGTCAGACTGGTGATATTTATCTTGTGGCAGATGTTTTGGGACATAATGATGTAAATACAACTAAAAAACATTATGCTGCTATCGATGATGATTTGAAACGAAGTGCGGCAGGTGCTGTAAAATGGGAAAAATAATAAAGACAATACAGCCTAATACATTACACTAGCGTTTTGTAGGATATTTTTTAAATATTTTTTCAACACCATTATACAATGCTTTAGCAGCTTTTTCTCTATAAGCGGCTTTCTTTAAATTAGGATAATCTTTATTGCCGGTTATAAACCCTAATTCAACTAGAATTGATGGCACCGTATTATATTTGTTTACAACAAAACCAGCCTGACGAACACCTCTATTTTTAGCATTTACTCCGTCTAATACCGAGTTTAACATCATCGAAGCCATTTTTTTACTATATAAGCCTGTACTTGTAACCTTATTATTTTTTGAAGAATAATATACCTCTGTTCCATTTGCCAGTCTGTTTCCAGCACTATTCATATGAAGGCTCATGAACATATCAGCACTATAAGTTTTTGAAAGCTTTGGTCTTGTATATAAATTTATAAATGTATCATCATGTCTGGTCCAATAGGCTTTAACATTAGAATTATTAGCCTCAAAATATTTGCGTGCCCTTGTATAAATAATTTCAAGATTAAGCTTTTTCTCGTACAGATTTTTATAACTGGCTCCCGAATCTTTTCCGCCATGTCCTGCATCAAGAAGTATTATATTTTTATATATATTTTTTGGTGCGCCGATTTTTACAGTAAAATATCCGTCTTCATTTGTGATTTTATATCCTTGTAATTTGGTTGTCGTTACCACTATTCTGGTATTATTTCCATCGGCAGTCTTATTTACATTGATTTTTTGGATAACAGAACTATTATTAATGGGTATATATTTCTTATAAAAGGAAACGTGATTTCCAGGAACTATAATATAAAATTTTTTATTCCAATACCTGTCTGTTGCCGTAATTTTTTTTGCATCTACACCATCCGGAATCAATGCCTTTATACTGAAAGAACCTTTTTCTAATATTACTGAAAATGTGTTTGCCAAGATTTGCTTACTTACAACATATCTTCCGTCAAAGGTTATTTTGAGGTGGGTATTGTTTTCTTCTTCCCATATTTTAATTTCGGTGACCACACCGTTTTCGAATGACTTGTCTATATCACCGAGAAGATTTTTTGTATCGGCATAGATATATTCTATACTGTTATAATCAGTATTCTCTGTTACTTTGTTCTCATCTAAGTCATTGAGTGCTGTAATGTTAACAATATCATTTCCGGATAAATTTTTAGTATAGATTATACTATTTATGGCATTTGAATATTGTTTTTCATATTCGGTCTGCTTAGAATTTTCATATAATTTTATATTATCAGTAACACTTATTTCTGTTGCGGACGAATCGTATCCATACCCCAGATTTTGAATGACTTTTGAAGCTGGAACATATATCGTCTCTTTTGCGTTATCTTCGGTATTTTTTGCTTTCATAACAGGCAGATCCATACCGACTACGGATGAACCAACACTTAACTCTTTACTCCCAACAACACACGATACACTTGCATTGCCATAGTTATTAGAAATAAATAATGTGCCTTCATTCTCATCATAGCTATATGTACATCCAAGAATGTCCTGAAGAAACTCTTTTACTGGAACCATCCATACATCATCGACACGAATTGCCGGAAAAGTTTCATTGCTATAGGTAACATTATTGTAGACAGCTTTTAATGAACTGTCATTTTCGATGTTTATATAATTTCCATCATTATTCTGCTCAATTGATACAGATGCATTTGCTATTGCAGGTTTTGGCGCAATACTAAGACACATCGCAGTAATTCCTGCAATAAAAAAAGCTTTTGATATTTTTGAAAATTTATTCATACTAACATAATCCTCCGTATAAAGTCTTAATCTTTTATTTTGTCACGATAATATGGTATAAATCATATGCATATTTAACGCAACGAATAAATGATAACGGAATATAATGTCAAATGTATGATAAAATGCAGCTACTTATCTGCCGTGGATATCTTTTCATTGTAGATGACAACAGGAATTACTATCTGGTTTCCAGCATATATGGTATTTGATTTAAGACCGTTACACCGCTTTATTTCTGTAATAAAGTCATTAAAAGAGCCATCATATCTATCCTCATACTTTTTGGCTATACTCCAAAGGGAATCATTTTTATTTATAGTAATGCAGATATATGAAAGTTTTTTGTCAGTCTGTAATGTACTTACTCCGGAAGATTTGCTGATATGAAAGCAAAACACCGCAAAAACTGATGATAAAAGTATGACAATTAAAATCTTTATGCACAACATTCTTTTTTGTATAAACATATCTTTCATAAACACAATATCCTCCTTTGTACTTAAACATTTGTTCGCTTCATGTGGTAATAATATCATCAGAACAGTTGTTTGTCAATACTTTTTAAGAAAATTTGTTCGGAAAGAATGTTCGTGTTTCGTTCGCTATATAATTTATAATGAACGAAGCTGTTCGCATATGCTGCCATTTTAGTTATTAATATAGTTTTTAATATATTCCATTGTTTTTTGAATAATTCTGATATTTTCAATTGTATCATCTGTTTCAAGTGAATGATTTGCAGCAGGTGTTATATATAATTTTAAATTATATTGAGAACATTTATCTTTAATGTTTTCAGTATCAGCCCAGTCATCAGATGTGCCGTGAAAGGCGATACCGTTTTTGGGGTTAAATAGAAATGTTTCTGCAAGAGGTGTCATGTAGATATTTCTACACTCTAAATCGTTCTCCTCTGCATATCGTGCAGCTACTGCAGTTCCTATACTTTTGGAAATAAAAATTATATCACTATATTTTGACCAGTCAACTGCAGCTAGGATTGGTTCAGTTTGTGAATATGCCATTTCAAGTGCTTCTCCCATTTTTTCTTTATCGCCCTTGATTCCTGATGCAAAACCATTGTAATTTACTTTTATACACTCAAAACCGGATTCTTTCGCCAGTTTTTGACTGTAATATAAAAGCGGCTTATCGTTGTGATAACCTATGCCCGGAAAAAATACTGCCAATTTTTGAGTCATTTATTAGTCTCCTTGTATAATAATGATGTAGTCAATAAGATTACTTAGTTAACAAGTTTCTATATCAGATAACAGAAGAAGATGTTCCTCATACTTTTTTCATGTAAAATGTGTGTATCACGCATAAAAAATGAGGGCTTATCAAGCAATGACAAGCCCTCTAAAACGCCCTAAATACGGTGTTTTTTAGAATTTACCAGCGTCAGCTGCCTCCTGAATAGAAACTGCAACTGCAACTGTCATACCAACCATAGGGTTGTTTCCGGCACCGATAAGTCCCATCATTTCAACGTGAGCAGGTACTGAAGAAGAACCAGCGAACTGTGCGTCTGAGTGCATTCTTCCTAATGTATCTGTCATACCGTAAGATGCAGGACCAGCAGCCATGTTATCAGGATGAAGTGTACGTCCTGTACCACCGCCTGAAGCTACTGAGAAGTATTTCTTACCCTGCTCGATACATTCTTTCTTATATGTACCTGCAACAGGATGCTGGAAACGAGTTGGGTTTGTTGAGTTACCTGTGATAGATACATCAACACCCTCTTTGTGCATGATAGCTACACCTTCACAAACATCGTTTGCACCGTAGCAGTTAACCTTTGCACGAAGTCCGTCTGAGTAAGACTTACGGAATACTTCTTTAACTGTGTTTGTATATGGATCATACTCTGTCTCAACAAATGTAAATCCGTTAATACGAGAGATAATCTGAGCTGCATCTTTTCCAAGACCGTTAAGGATAACACGGAGAGGTTTCTTACGAACCTTGTTTGCCTTCTCAGCGATACCGATAGCACCCTCTGCTGCTGCGAATGACTCATGTCCTGCAAGGAATGCGAAACATTCTGTCTCTTCTTCAAGGAGCATCTTTCCTAAGTTACCGTGTCCAAGACCTACTTTACGTGTATCTGCAACTGAACCAGGTATACAGAAAGCCTGTAATCCTTCACCAATTGCTGCTGCTGCATCTGCTGCACGACGGCAGTCTTTCTTGATTGCGATAGCTGCACCAACTATATATGCCCAACAGGCGTTCTCAAAACAGATTGGCTGAATGCCTTTAATCTGGTCATATACATTTAATCCAGCATCTTTAGTAATCTTTTCAGCTTCTTCAATAGAAGCAATACCATAGCTGTTTAAAACGCTATTGATTTTATCAATTCTTCTTTCATATGATTCAAATAATGCCATTGTTCGTTTGCCTCCTTTATATTATTTTGCGATTTCTTCATCTGTTCTTGGGTCAATAAGCTTAACAGCATCGTCAACACGTCCATACTGTCCACAAGCCTTTTCCCAAGCTGTGTTAGGATCATCACCTTTTTTGATGAAGTCTGTCATTTTTCCAAGGCTAACGAATTTGTAGCCGATGATTAAGTCATCTTCGTCTAATGCAATAGCTGTAACATAACCCTCAGCCATCTCTAAGTAACGAGGACCTTTCTTTAATGTACCATACATAGTACCAACCTGTGAACGAAGTCCTTTACCGAGATCTTCAAGACCGGCACCGATAGCAAGTCCATCCTCAGAGAAAGCACTCTGTGAACGACCATAAACAATCTGAAGGAAAAGTTCTCTCATAGCTGTATTGATAGCATCACAAACTAAGTCTGTATTTAATGCTTCCATTACTGTAAGTCCTGGGAGTATTTCAGATGCCATAGCTGCTGAATGTGTCATACCTGAACATCCGATAGTCTCAACTAAAGCTTCCTGAATAATACCTTCCTTAACATTGAGAGTAAGTTTACAGGCACCCTGCTGTGGTGCACACCAGCCTACACCGTGTGTAAAGCCGGAAATATCCTTTACTTCTTTTGCCTTAACCCATTTTGCTTCTTCTGGGATTGGTGCACAACCATGGTGTACCCCCTGAGCTACTGGGCACATGTTTTCTACTTCCTGTGAATAAATCATGTTCTTGCTCCTTTCAATAATGCTTATTATCTGCGGTATTATCCGCAGTCCTAAACTATATTTTCGCATAAAATTATTGTGAAGTCTATACCTTTTTGAAAAAAATTGTCAAAAAATTTCAGGTAATGCAAGAAATTATCTATTAAGACATAAAACAGGATACCATATAAGAAAGGTATCCTGCTTTTATTGTGTTATAGGAAACTTCTTGTTTCCTATAACATAATAAACACTCCGTGAGGATGCGCATTTCGCGGAAAGGAAGTAAATGCTATGCATTCCGCTCAAGCACAAAAGAGTCGCAAGCGACTCTTTGTACTTTAGAAAACACTGATATATTTTTGTGTGTCGTATATATTGCCCTTGAATTGTATTGCAATATGATATTCGCCGTGCTTAATATTCATAAGAGGCATGCTCATAAAATAATGCTGTGTCCCAAAAACTTCAATGGTTTGTTCGGTATCAGTAAAATTCTGAATATATGTGTCCCTGTCGTTATATACATATATTTTTTCAAGTGTATGGTCAAGAGCTCTTACCTGCAGTAATTCACCGTACATACAAAGCTGCGGTTTATCGTCATCATCTTCAATATCATCAGCAAGGCTTAACATATTTAAAAATTGTTCAGAATTTGTATCTGCTCTTTCAGGTTCGCATAATTCCCCGGCTACCATATTTTTTGATAAATCCAACGGCTTTGCCATATCAATAATATTAAAATCAATCGAATGGGCACTGAAATAATCTAATTTTGATGAAAATTCATTTAAGATCTCTCCTGAATTATAATCAATTTCATAAATTTTTCCATTGTAATCGTCTATAGGAGGTTTAAGATTTGCACACATAGCCAAAACTTTTCCTGTTTCAGTATCGTATTCTTCATTTGATCTTGTAACACTCAGAGGAATAGGGAGATATTTCTCCTGTGTTACTGTCATTTCTTTTTCATCAATGGCAAAAAACATGATATTCGATTTTTTTTCTTTATCAAACCATTTAACAGGTCTTCTGTTTGCTGTATGGTTATCAAAAAGCATTACATGCAGTTTACCGTCTTTTTCTTTATTGTGTACGATTTGAATAGCATGCTGCTGGAAGAACCATTTGATATCACCCTGTGGCTTAAGCACTTTATTTTCAACATCGGTACCCTCATAAAATTTAGGATTTGTTAAAATCCAAATCAAATTGCCATTTGCTAAGCCTATTTTTGCAATCGTATGAACATTACGCATTGACACAATGACTGAATCATCCTCTTTTATATATTCTATTGAGTTAATATGAGCCCAGTCATTTCTGGTAATATATTTTTCTGCTAAAAGATTATTAACATTGATTTCTTTAATAACCTTTCCTGACATTCTGTCTATTTCGACTATTTCATTTTCCATATATGTGTCATCAATAGAACTTGACAGTGCCAAAATATTCCCGCCCGGTTCTTTTTCTATAGCCCAGTGGTGGAGGCCTTTCTTATCATAATAAGTGCGGTGCACTCTTCCCAGCATATCCATTTCGTGCATAACCACTGTATTGGCATTTCCCCATGCAGGTCTTCTCATGTGTTTCTCGGGGAACAAAAATCTTCCGTCCTCAAATAAATATACACCGCAATACTGTGGTATTTTGTTCAAGGCAAAACGAATGTTACCATTTTTATCAAAAGCATATACTCCACCGTGATATCCACCTGATACAAAAATAAAATCTTTTGACAATGGCTGTTTGCTGTTTGTAAGTTTCATGCCATTGTTTACTATTTTATCAATATTTCTTATAATAATGCGAATCTTTTTAGATGCAATGATTTTTCCATTTTCGTCAATCAAATCTAATGTTATGATATTTATTGTACTCTCATACAATCCTAATAAAGGTACTCTGTGATATTTAGTGATATTTTCATCACACTTAGTATAATCTTCACTGCCTCTCTTTCCTGCTACCGTATATTGTACTTTACAAGGCTTATCTGTCACAAATAACGCAAGTGCTGACATAGGCGCTATTTCATACGGATTTTTAATTATAAGGATATTATTAAAATCGTATTCTCCGCTTTTTAATATTTCATTTATAGCCATTTCTTTTTTATATGACAAAATTGCTGCATTTTCAGTCTTTTTAATATTTGACTGATATTCATTTGCCGCTTTCGTATAAATTATATTATACTTTTTTACCTGGCTGTTAAGCCAGCGCGAGTTTGCTACAAGGGCATTCATTGATATTTTTTTAATTGGTGCCAGTAATTTATTTATCGCTTTCATATAGTCCATCCTTAATTACATTGTCAAATCATAAATCTTAAGAAAATCTTAAAAATTTACATCGATTCAAAGTTTAAGATATAATTGTGTCATTTCTTTTACAAAATTGTGGTAATATTGTCGATTTTTGGCATAAAATGAACATTTTGTATAATTCATATATTACAATATTGCTTTTTATATAAAACTTTGTAACATAATTGCATTGAATTTGCAACATTTTCTTTGTTATAATATTATTTACTGGATTTATTATATCCATACAATGCATGGAGGAAATTATAAAATGAAAAATCTTAATGAATTACTTAACAATTATAAAGTTACAGAGCTCAAAGAAATAGCTAAAAATTCAGGTGTTAAAGGATATTCAAAGTTAAAAAAATCTGAACTTATAGATGTAATTATAAATCAGCTCGCCGATGCTGATGTTTCAATGCTTGACTTACCGGACGAAATAAAAAACAGCATAAATGATACTGCTGAAACTGTAGCAGCAAATATTGTTTCTGCAGTAAAAAATGATAAAAATGAACATACGGAAAGTAATGGCACTTCAAATGATGGTGATGACGGGGTCATCAAACTTAAAAACCGTTTATTCGGTGTTGCGCCTCTTATGGCAAATGTAATCCCGGACGATATGCCTGCACCGCGTTCAAATACCCCAGACAGTTTTATGCAGATAAAAAAGATATATCCTAATGATAAATGTCCATGCGGCAGTGGAAAAAAATATAAAAAATGCTGTGGTAAATCAGCATAAAGTATTGAAAGATACAAAAATACAAAAAATAACACATCCCTAAATTTCCGGGTTGTGTTATTTTTTACCCTAAATAGTTAAAATTGTCAATATTTATCTTTTTTCCACTATATCGCCCTGTTTCTTGTATATACTTCCCTTAGGTATATAGCCTCTGACACTTGACAGCGGATATATATTTGTATTGCTGCCTATAATAGTTCCCGGATTTAATACACTGTTGCAACCGACCTCGACGTAATTGCCTAAGATAGCGCCCATCTTTCTAAGTCCTGTGGCAATCTTGTCACCTTCATATTTTATTACGACATCTGATTTGTCAGATTTAACATTTGATGTTATAGAACCTGCACCCATATGTGATTTATAGCCAAGGATTGAATCACCGACATAATTATAATGAGGCACCTGGACATTATTAAAAAGTATTACATTCTTTAATTCTGTCGAATTGCCTACAACGCAATTTTCACCTACAATTGCATTACCTCTTATAAATGCTCCCGGTCTTACCTCGGTATTTTTCCCTATAATACATGGGCCGTTAATTGTTGCCGTAGGTGCTATATCAGCAGATTTTGCAATCCATATATTGTCACCTTTTTTGTCATAATCTTCTTCAGGAAGTGATTCTCCCAGCCCCAATATAAAATCCTTTATTTTAGGAAGAACATCCCATGGAAAATCTATATCGGTAAAAATATCAGCCGCAATTGTCTCATCAAAATTAAACAGATTTTTATTTTTTAAATTTTCATACATAAAAATGCCTCTTTTCTATATCATTTTGTTTTATTACTTTTTCTTGTGCCTTTTGAAGTTTTATAGTTAGCCGCTGCTTTGTCAAAATATGGTTTAAACAGATTTTGGTAATTTTTGCTTTTTACATTTTGTACATGTGATGTAATAAATTTACTTAATTTCATCATGTACTCGTCCTCGGTTATTTTTCCGTCCGCAACCATAGTAAGACCAAGTTCCCAGCTTGCTGTCAATTCAGGATTCAAAAGTGCATGAATAGATGCAAAAACTACATCATATACCATTTCACCAAGAAGTGTCGGTGTGATTATCTGTGTTTTTTTATTTAATGACAGATATTTTATATTTACAAGTTTGCTGAGAATTTCAGCTCTTGTAGCACTTGTACCGATACCGCTTCCTTTTATCTGAGCACGAAGATCCTCGTCATCGATAAGCTGGCCTGCATTTTCCATTGCAAGTATCATGGAACCTGAATTATAGCGTTTTGGCGGTGAGGTTTCTCCCTCTTTTATTTCTACAGAAAATAACTCTATCTCCATTCCCTTTTTTAACTGTTTTAATTTTTCAATTGTATTTTCATCAATTTTACCATCGGTGGTTTGTGTATCCTCCGACTCATTGTCGACAGTCTGCCTGTCACCTAATTTTTGTTTTGCAAAGGAAGCCGAAGCTATGGCAAGATACCCCTCTTTTGACAAAATTTTAAAACTTGAAAAAAACTGTTCATTTAATCTTTCGGCTGCTATCGTTATTTTGAGATACTCTGCTGACGGGTAAAAAATGCATAAAAATCTTCTTACAATGACTTCATATACCCTCGCTGCTGTTTGACTTACGCTGTTTAGTGCATTAAATCCCTGACCTGTTGGAATAATCGCATAATGATCCGTAATCTGTTTATCATTCACATATTTTGTTTTTTCAATTCCCTTATAACTTTGGCTTTCAAGTATTCCCGAAGCTATATCCCTAACAAGTGAATAATTTCTAAGACCGCCTATATTCTTATATATTTCCTTTGCAACCGCTGTAGATAATACTCTCGCATCAGTTCTTGGATATGTAACAAGTTTCTTTTCATAAAGTTCCTGAACTATTTTCAATGTTTCATCAGGACTTATTTTAAAAAGTTTGGAACAGGTATTTTGTAATTCTGCCAAATTGAATAATAATGGTGGATTTTTCTTTTCCTTTTTCTTTTCAGCCTTGCATACTACTGCCTTGACAGAAGGCGGCATTATTTTTAATTCCTCAATTAACTTTGCAGCATCCTCTCTATTGTTAAAACCATTTTCTTTATATAAGAGAGGCGATTCAAAATATTTTGAACCCTTTACTGCACGCCATTCACCGTCAAAGTTCTGACCCTCATATCCAAAATTTCCAATAACACGATAAAACGGAGTTTTTACAAATTCTCTTATCTCACGCTCCCGTTTAACAACCATACCAAGTACACAGGTCATAACTCTTCCTACGGATACGGCTGACCATTTACCGTTATTAAGATAATCCATTATCGTCCTGCCGTACTTCAATGATAGCACCCTTGAAAAATTTATTCCCATAAGGTAATCACTCTTTGCTCTAAGATATGCTGCGGAAGAAAGATTGTCATATTCTGATAAGAGTTTTGCTTCTTTTATACCTCGTTTTATTTCTTCTTCTGTCTGCGAATCTATCCATACACGCCTTTTTTCTTTTTCTGAAGATACCTCTGCCATATCATCGACAAGCCTGTATATATATTCACCTTCACGTCCCGAGTCGGTACAGACATAGATACATGATACGTCCTCTCTGTTTAAAAGACCTTTTACTATGTTAAACTGTTTTGAGACTCCAGGGATAATTTCATAAAGAAAATGATCCGGAATAAACGGAAGTGTCTGAAAACTCCATTTTTTAAGTGCTGCATCATATACTTCCGGATAACTCATTGTGACAAGATGCCCTACACACCATGTTACAACGTAATCATCAGATTCCAAATACCCTTTGGATGCATTTCCGCTGACATTAAGTACCTTAGCAAATTCTTTAGCGACACTTGGTTTTTCGGCTATAAATAGACTTTTACTCATTATAATTTATCCTTAAATTTATTTGTCACTAGTACAATGTATCAATTATTAATTATTCGTTGTACTAGGCTTTCTGTCCGCCAAAAAAGCTGTATAACTCTTATGGCTGAATATTGCCAATACTATTGCAACACCGGCAAAACAAACATATTTAACAATTTTTGTTACGTTTATATCTACATTTACTCTTGTTCCTTTTTCCATAATTAACCTCATTTCTAAACAATATAGCTGCTATTCTGATGTTTTAAAGTCACCTCTGCTTACAGTCATTTCATAACCTGCAGATTCTATTCTTCGTCTTAGACATCCTGCACACTGGGCAGATTCCTCTCCCGTACATATCTTGTTATCATAGAGCTGGTATTTTTTTCTCACCGAAACCGGTGACAGATTTGGCATAACTACATTTGCTCCTGCTTTAAGACCTAATTCCCTGCCGTTTGGTGCAATTGTTCCAAGAGCTGTCGTTGACGGCAGCAAGACATTCGGAAACATGAGTCTTAATATACCGAGCAGAAATAGTGTTTGTTCAAGTGTACCGTTTTCCATGTCTGCAAATGGGGTATCCTGCTGTGATATATAAGGACCTATACCTATCATATGCGGGTTGAGTTCTCTTAAAAATAAAAGGTCATTTACCAGATTTTTGATTGTCTGGTATGGAGAACCCACCATAAATCCGGCCCCTACCTGATAACCTATATCTTTTAAATCAAAAAGACATCTTTTCCTGTTTTCAAGCGAGAGGTTTTTTGGATGAAGTTTCCTATAATGTTCATCTGTAGCTGTTTCATGCCTTAAAAGATATCTGTCGGCACCTGCATCAAACCAATATTTATATGTGGCGTAATCCCTTTCACCAACAGATAATGTGACTGCACAATCATTATGTTTCTTCTTTATTTTTCTTACAATCTCAGCTATTTTTTCTGTTGTAAAAAACATGTCTTCGCCACCTTGAAGCACAAAAGTCCTGAATCCGAGTTCATACCCCTCATCGGCACATTGAAGTATTTCTTCTTCTGTCAGTCTGTATCGTGATGCGTTTTTATTACTTTTTCTGATACCACAATAATAGCAGTCATTGCGGCAGTAATTGCTAAATTCTATAAGACCTCTTATATAGACGTCTTTCCCATAATACTCTTCTCTTAAATCTCTTGCCAATTTAAAGAGATATTCAGAATCTTCGTCATCATGTCGTGAAAGTAATTCATTAAATTCTTTAGCAGATAATATACTGTTTTTATATAATTTATCAATTAATTCTTTTTGAATCATATTTAATATCCTAATTCCTCACCTACAAGTATTACTTTAATTCTTCCAGGGACAGCAGACCTTCTTGTAATCACAGTCTGACAGCAAATGCAGTCATCCGACTGGCAGTCAGCACATCTTCCAATCTTTGAACATGGCGTATTCTTTGCAAGTCTTACGGCATTTGGAGGTGCTGCAATATTTCTTACTCTTGAAATAGCTTCATCCACATTCCTTACTACTTTATTCATTCCGACAATCAGAATAATATTTTCAGGTCCGTGGCAAAGACAGGCAACCCTGTTTCCAGAACCATCTATATTAACAAGTTCACCGTCCATCGTAACTGCATTTGAGCTCATAAAATAGTAGTCAGATGTAACTATCTTTCCATAAAGTTCTCTTTTTTCTTCAGGTGTTTTAGCTTCGGCTCTGTCATAAATGATATAATCGTCAGATTCTTTGAGATCGTCTATAAGACCAATCTCAGAAAGTGTCTCAGAACCGCCCCAGGATATAGTGCAGTCTGGTGTCAAAAATCTTTTGGCTTTTGCATTTGCCTCTTCTCTGTCAATACAATAGTAACCTTCAATTCCTCTCGCATTAAATTTATTTATAATTGTTTCAGCAAGATTCTGGTAATTTTCCTGTTTTGGAGTAAGTTCTGTCATTTCTAAATCATCCATGTCTTATCCTCCCCATATCTGTATCTATGTATGCTTTTTTGTAAATAATGGGGCATTCGGCATTATATTTTACCGAATCCCCCATGTGGTTTATAAGTCATAAATTTTCTGCCGTATATATTTTAGTACATCGTTTTCGAGATAACTTGTATAAATTTCCATTACTCATAAAGTGGATATTTATCTGTAAGGCTCTTTACGATTGCAGCAGCCTTTTCAGTATTAGCCTCATGGTCATCAATAATAAGTGCTATGGCCTCAGCAACTTTATCCATATCATCGGTGTTAAAACCTCTTGTAGATACAGCAGCAGTTCCAAGACGGATACCACTTGTCACGAAAGGTGACTGAGGATCATCTGGAATTGTATTTTTATTACATGTAATATGTGCAGCATCAAGCCATTTTTCAACTTCTTTTCCTGTAAGTCCCTTGTCTGCAAGATCTACGAGCATAAGGTGATTATCTGTACCGCCTGATACAATTTTTATTCCACGTTTGATAAGTCCGTTGGCAAGTGCCTGCGCATTATCAATAATGTTTTTGCCATATTCCTTAAATGAAGGGTCGAGGGCCTCCTTAAAACATACTGCTTTTGCAGCAATAACATG
Source organism: uncultured Lachnospiraceae bacterium (assembly GCA_934320845.1). Lineage (GTDB taxonomy): Bacteria > Bacillota > Clostridia > Lachnospirales > Lachnospiraceae > Butyribacter. The sequence goes on along the minus strand of CAKRFU010000004.1, from coordinate 112,578 downwards.
CATAAGCGGGCCACCCTGAATTCCAGGGAATAAAGCTTTGTTAAGTTTATGTTCTTCTGCAAATTCTTTGCTTGAAAGAATCATACCTCCACGAGGTCCACGAAGAGTCTTATGCGTAGTAGTAGTTGTAACATGAGCATATGGAATTGGACTTTCGTGGTAACCTGCGGCAACAAGTCCTGCGATATGTGCCATGTCAACCATAAGGTATGCCCCTACTTCATCAGCAATTTCTCTAAATCTCTTAAAATCAATTTTTCTTGCATATGCACTTGCACCTGCAACAATAAGTTTAGGTTTGCATTCTTTTGCAATACGCTCAACTTCATCATAATCTATATATCCGTCGCTGTTTACTCCGTATGGGACACAATTAAAGTATTTACCTGAAAAGTTTACAGGACTTCCATGTGTAAGATGTCCGCCATGGTCAAGATTCATTCCCATAAATGTATCTCCCGGCTGCATAAGTGCAAAAAATACTGTCATATTTGCCTGTGCACCTGAATGTGGCTGAACATTTGCATAAGTACAGCCGAAAAGTTCCATCGCTCTGTCCCTTGCAAGGTCTTCAACTACATCTACATGCTCACATCCACCATAATATCTTTTTCCTGGATACCCTTCCGCATACTTATTTGTAAGTGTGCTTCCCATTGCCGCCATAACAGCTTTACTTACAAGGTTTTCTGATGCAATAAGCTCAATGTTGTCTCTCTGTCTCTGGGTCTCATCCGCCATAGCTTTTGCCAGGTCCGGATCATAATTCTGAACTTCACTAAATGAATACATTCAAATGTCCTCCTTGTTTTTTATTTATTATTTAAAATTTATGCCTCGTCTATTGCTTTTCCAATATCATGACGCATATATTTGTTGTCAAAATCAATCCACTCTGTAGCTTTGTAAGCATTTGCTCTAGCTTCTTTAAGTGTTTCACCTTTTGCAGTTATTCCTATAACACGACCACCGTTTGTAACGATACCATCGTCTGTTTTCTTCGTACCTGCATGGAATGCATAATAGCCCTCTTTATCTTTTCCTTCAAAGTTTTCAAGACCTTTGATAAGTTTTCCTTTTTCATAGTGCTCCGGATATCCGTCAGATGCAAGAACGACACATACTGCGGCATTGTCTTCAAATGAAAGGTCTATCTGGTCAAGTCTGCCGTCTATACAAGCATCTATAACATCAATTATATCATTCTCCATGCGAGGAAGAACTACCTGAGCCTCAGGATCACCGAATCTCGCATTATATTCAAGAACTTTAGGCCCATCGTCAGTAAGCATAAGACCTACAAATAAAATACCTGTAAAATCTCTACCCTCAGCTTTCATAGCGTCCATTGTAGGCTGATAAATATATTTCTCACAGAACTCCTTCACCTCATCAGTGTAGAACGGACTTGGTGAAAATGTTCCCATACCTCCGGTATTTAAGCCCTGATCACCATCTTTTGCACGCTTGTGATCCTGAGCACTTGTCATAGGTTTAATATGAGTTCCGTCACAGAAGCAAAGAACAGAAGCCTCACGTCCGGTCATAAAATCTTCAATGACAATTGTATTTCCGGCATCACCAAACTGTTTGTCAAGCATAAGTGTCGTAACACCCGCTTCAGCCTCTTCAAGTGTATTGCATATAAGCACACCTTTTCCGAGAGCAAGACCGTCAGCTTTTAAAACAATTGGAAAACTTGCACTTTCAAGATATAAAAGTGCTTCTTCAGGTGAATTAAATGTCTCATAATGACATGTCGGAATATTATATTTTTTCATAAGATCCTTCGAAAAACTTTTAGAGCCTTCGATAATTGCAGCGTTTTTGCGAGGTCCGAATACACGAAGTCCTCTTTCTTCAAATACATCAACAATCCCGCCTACTAACGGATCATCCATTCCGATAATTGTAAGGTCGATTTCATTGTCCGTGGCAAAATCGGCAAGTTTGTCAAATTCCATCGCTGAGATGTCAACGCATTCAGCAATCTGCGAGATACCTCCGTTGCCAGGCGCACAATAAATCTTGTCAACCTTTTTACTCTGCGATACACTCCATGCTATAGCATGTTCACGTCCACCGCTACCTACTATAAGAACTTTCATATTAATCCTCCATTCTTCCCCTCTACTCTTCAACATGTGCAATGCCGTCAATCACTTTGACTTTTCCGGCACCAATCAAATCAATAGCTTCAGGTAAAATATTCCATTCCGCTTCTTCCATAACACGCTTCTGTAAAATTTCAGGTGTGTCATTTTCATGCACCCTGACAGCCTTCTGTAAGATGATAGGTCCGTGGTCGGCTTCTTCATCAACAAAATGAACTGTAGCACCTGTCACCTTGTTTCCTGTAGCAAGTACGCTCTCATGTACTTTAAGACCGTAATATCCCATTCCACAATGTGCAGGAATAAGTGACGGATGTATATTTATAATTCTGTTTCTGTACTCATGTATCATCTTAACAGGCACAATCACAAGATAACCTGCAAGAACAACAAGGTCAATATCATGTTTTTTTAATGTTTCAACCATGGCATTTGCAAAATCATCTCTGTTTTCAAATTCTTTAGGACTGATACATACAGCATCTATACCGGCTTTTTTTGCACGCTCTAAAGCATACGCATCGGGCTTATTACTGATTACTATTGAAATTTCGGTATTTCTGATAGTCCCATCATTTACCTTGTCTATGATGGCTTGAAGATTTGTTCCACCACCTGAAACACATACAGCAATCTTTTGTTTCTGTCCGTTCATGTACGAAACCTCCTCATAAAGCATTAAGCGGATATAACCTTATCCGCTTTCAGTTTCTTTTATCTGGCTATTTATTAAACTAATGTAACGCCCTTTTCACCTTTGATGATTTCACCAACGATAAATGCTTTCTGACCTGACTTGTTTACAAGCTCAACAGTTTTGTCTGCATCTGCCGCATCAACTGCAAGCATCATACCAATACCCATATTGTATGTATTGTACATCATTTCTTTGGCAATATCGCCATCTTTTGCAAGCATATCGAAGATAGGAGGAATCTCGTAACTGTCTGCCTTAATCTGAGCACGAACTCCATCGTGAAGCATACGAGGAATATTCTCATAGAATCCACCACCTGTAATATGACTGCAGCCCTTTATAGTAACGCCGCCCTCTTTTACAGAACGAAGTGCTTTTACATAGATAATCGTCGGTGTAAGTAAAGTCTCACCAAGAGTTTTTCCGCCAAGTGATTCATAACTTACATTAAGATTTTCTTTCTTCATAGGAAATACTTTTCTGACGAGAGAATATCCGTTGCTGTGAATACCTGAAGATGCTATACCTACAAGGACATCTCCCTCTTTGATAGTCTTGCCTGTAATCATATTCTTGCGGTCAACAACACCTACTGCAAATCCGGCAAGGTCATACTCATCTACAGGATAAAATCCTGGCATCTCTGCTGTTTCGCCGCCGATAAGTGCAGCATTTGACTGTCTGCATCCCTCTGCAACACCGCTTACGATAGATGCAATCTTCTCAGGTTCGTTTTTTCCACATGCTATGTAGTCTAAGAAAAATAATGGTTCACCACCTGCACATGCAATGTCATTTACACACATTGCAACACAATCAATACCAACTGAATCATGTTTATCCATCTCAAAAGCTACTTTGAGCTTTGTACCAACACCATCTGTTCCTGATACCAGTGTAGGCTGCTCCATGTTTTTAAATGCCTCCATAGAAAATGCACCAGAAAAACCACCTATATCTGTAAGTACCTCATCTCTCATAGTACTTGCAATGTGTTTTTTCATCAGTTCAACAGCTTTGTAGCCGGCTTCGATGTCAACTCCAGCGTTTTTGTAATCCATTATTGCCTCCATTCTGCCATTACGGCACTCTTATTATCATGTGTTTTGTAACATTCTTGTGTATATTTTTTACAAAATCACTATAAACAGTATAAATTTTATCACAAATGTTTTAATTTGTCATTGAAAATTTATTGTAAAATTCAAAAACTTGTTTTTATGCCTAAAAAAATGTATAATTTTATTTGTCTTGTCTATTAAAAACAGGGCACACATTATTAAATGCGCAAAAATATGGGCGGAAATGAGGGACTGATGAATTTTAAAGATTATATTAAAACACATAACATTCTGGCAGATGGTTCGTTTGGAACATACTATGCAGAAAAGTATCATACCAGCGAAGCTCCTGAATATGCAAATATCTATCACAAAGACAGAGTTACAAAAATACACTCTTCGTATCTTGAAGCGGGGGCAAAACTTATACGAACAAATACTTTTGCAGCAAACACCATGTCTATGCAGAAAGATTTTTCTTTTGTCAGGGAGAACATAAAGGAGGCTGTTTCTCTTGCAAGGATAGCAATTAAACTTGCTGGGTGCAAAGATGCCTTTATAGTTGGTGATATAGGACCTGTCTCAACTGCTTCAGGTTTCTCAAGTGAAACAATTGAAAATGAATTTTATGATATAGCAAAAACATTTGCTGATGAAGGAGTAGAGATAATACAGTTTGAAACTTTTATGAGTATGGAAATACTATCTCATATAATACCAAAAATAAAAAAAGAACTCGGTCTTTATATTATGGTATCATTTTCGGTAAACCAGCTCGGATACAGTGCTTCAGGACTCAGTGCAAAAAATCTTATAAGAGAAGCCTGCGATGTCGAAGGTGTGGATGCCGTAGGTCTGAATTGCGGAATCGGACCTTATCATATGTATAACATCCTTGAAAAAATCGAACTTCCGGCAGACAAAACACTTATCGCTGTTCCTAATGCCGGATATCCTGTGCTTACTAGAAATCGGATGGAATTTAACAGCCGTCCTGAATATTTTGCCGAGAAAACCAAAGAACTGCTCTCTCTTGGTGCAGATATAATCGGCGGCTGCTGTGGAACATCACCGGAATTTATATCATGTTTATCTGAAATAACCGGTATGGATATAAAATCAGACAAACACATAGAAAAATCTACTGACGCATCAACAAAAAATTCTATAAATTGCGGATTTTTGTACGACGAAACAGGCAGAAAGAAAGATAAAAAATTCATTGCTGTCGAACTCATTCCACCATTTAATACGGATGATGAAAAGCTGCTTGAATCTGCTCATTACCTTAAAAATGCAGGCGTAGATGTTTTGACATTCCCCGATTCACCATCTGGAAGGACGAGAGTTGATTCCGTACTAATGGCTGCAAAAGTTTACAGAGAAACAGGTATTGAAGTAATGCCGCATGTATGCTGCCGTGACAAAAATGCATTTGCTATGAGGGCAATGTTTATGGGAGCAAAGATAAATGATATAAAAAATTTCCTTATCATTACAGGTGACCCTGTACCCGCATCGGCAAGAAATCTTGTAAAATCTGTATTTAATTTCAGCTCGGTGGGACTTATGAAGATTGCTCAGGAAATGAACAAAGAAGTATTTAACGAAAATCCTTTGAATTATGGTGGTGCAATAAATCAAAACCTTATAAATCTTGATTCGGTAATAAATACCACTAAGAGAAAAATGGAAGCAGGGGCAAACTTTTTCCTTACACAGCCTGTCTTTTCAAAGGAAGAAGCAGAGAGATTAAAAAAAATAAAAGAAGAAACCGGAGCATGTATCTTTGCCGGAATAATGCCTCTTATAAGCCGCAGAAATGCCCTTTTCATGAAAAATGAAATTGCCGGAATAAATGTTACTGATGAGATTGTTGAGCGTTATCCTGAAAACGGTTCAAAAGAAGAAGGCGAAAAAGTCGCCGTTGAGCTTGCGAAAGAAATAATATCATATATTGATGACTTTGCGGATGGGTACTATTTTAGTTTTCCATTTAACAGGGTTTATCTTTTAAATAGAATTTTGGGGTAACCTATTTACTTGACGAAAAAACAGATATAGTATTTCCGACTCAGAAACGGCTCTCGCCTCGGAGAACATCGCAGCAGTACATAAAGGTGTCAAATACACACCTTAAGTACTGACGATGTTCTAACGTTCTTCGCTGAAAATACTATATCTGTTTTTTCTGTTTAATTGTATATTTAATGATAGATTATTTAATACCGTTTTTATATGGCAGTTATTTTTATTTTATTGTTTCAATCAATGAATAAAGTGTTTTTATTACATCATAATATCTGCTTTCATCCATGTTAAATCGCCCATTATGTATCGGATAGTTTGTTTCACTTTCAATTTCTGCCGTAAAGACAATAAAGAGTCCCTTTGCATAATCAAAATAATATGCTGCACTGTCACCGGATAAAAAGTGTTTGTCTACAAGTCTACAGTTTTTACCCCATATTTCATTTCCATATTGAAGCGCAGTGTCTACAAGATATTTATCATTTATTATAGGTGGTATCGGTTCTTTTGTTATGTCCATTTCAATTTTTACATTGTATTTTTCTTCAATATTCGATGCAATGTCAAAGATAATGTTATATAACTTATGATAGTCTTCCGTTTTTGATGCTCTCAATGTTCCTTCCATATAAACATCTGATGCGATAACATTTTTCGCTGAGCCGCCGTTTATCGTTCCTATACCTGTTATAAAAGGAAGGTCTGAGATGTAGGTACTGTTTAATTCATTTAATTTTAATATAAATTCACTTGATGCAACAATCGCATCGATACCCTTGTCTGAGTTACACCAGTGTGCAGACTTACCTTTTACGGTTACTTCCATTTTCCCTATTGCTGCGGAGGCTGAGCCATATTGGACTTCCATTCCATAAGCAGCATCATTTACAAAATGAAACATAAGAAAATAGTCAACATCTGGTGAATTCATAACGCCACCATTAAGCATTATGTCTGTTCCCTCTCCATTTTCTTCTGCGGGCTGGAAAATAAACTTTATTGTATTCTTTAATTCAGATTTATTTTCATTGCATATTTTTGCAAGTACAAGTGTGCACGCCATGATTGCATCATGACCGCAAGCGTGTGATACTCCATTATTCAGACTTTTGTATTCAATTTCATTTTCCTCTTTAACAGCTATCGCATCCATTTCTGCCCGCACTGCAACAACTTTTGCATCTGGATTGTCAGAGTATAACACAGCAGTAATGCCGCACTCTCCTACCCTTTTTGTCACAATACCGTTTTCATTAAGATATTTTTCAATATAGTCAGCAGTTGAATATTCTTTTAGGCTGAGTTCCGGGTGTGCGTGAAAATATCGCCTGAGTTTTACGATTTCATTTTGATAATTCTTAAATGTCGTTTTATTCATTCTTGTCCTCGTTTATACTTAAAATTCTGATAGTTCAAGATGTACTACTATAAATCATTAAAATCAACAGTAATAATCCATTTTCCGGAACGATTATTTCCAATTCTTTTTATTATGCCATTTTTCTGTAATTTAGGTAAAAGTCGTTTTATCGTACCAAGTGGAATCTGTGTTTTGTCATGTATTTTCTTTTGGGTTATTGATGGTTCTTTTTGAATCAATAATATAAGTTTTCGTTCATCTTCAGTCAAATTTATTTGTGAAATAATTTTAGTCTCATTGGTCTCACTTTTAGTCAAATTTTTACAGTTTCATAGGTATCTGATTCAATTCCATTACCACAACGTTTAAATTCTACAGCTATGGTTTCTCCTATAGTTAAAACAGATTGCAATGTACTTAAATCCATACGAAATCTCTCCTTTTCTAAGATATACATATAAATTAATTGAAAATAATAATTAAGAAAGAACCCTATAAGTATCAGAACTTTCTAATACCTATAGGGTTTGATTTTTCAAAAAATATATTCAAAATATGAGATTAGTTGCCCATTTGAGCTGCAACTTCTGCTGCAAAGTCCTCTTCTTTCTTCTCAAGACCTTCGCCAGTCTCAAAACGAACAAAACTCTTAAGGTTGATGCTTACGCCCTCAGCCTTAGCAACGCTCTCTACATACTTCTTAACATTTTCTTTGTTTTCAGCTTTAACATATTCCTGCTCAAGAAGACAAACTTCTTTAAGCTCTTTGTTAAGACGTCCTGTAATCATCTTCTCAATGATTTCGTCAGGCTTGTTAGCATTCTTAGGATCATTCTTAGCCTGTGCAAGAAGAATTTCTTTCTCATGCTCTTTATACTCAGCATCTACATCATCAGATGAAAGATACTTTGGATTTAATGCAGCAATCTGCATAGCTACATTCTTTAAGCACTCTTTAACTGCATCTGATGCATTGTCAGTGTCAGCTTCAACTAAAACACCAATCTTTCCACCAGCATGGATGTAAGAAACAACTGTTCCTTCTGTCTCAATCTTAGCGAAACGACGAATGTTCATATTCTCACCGATAACAGCGATCATAGCTTTAAGCTTCTCATCTACTGTCACACTTGTATCAAGTGCCCAAGGCTCAGCAAGGAAAGCGTCGATATCTGCTGCTGATGTTGTCTTAGCCTGAGCTGCAACTTCTGCAACATAATCCTGGAATTTTTCATTCTTAGCTACGAAGTCTGTCTCAGAGTTAACTTCTACGATAGAAGCTGTCTTTCCATCTTCTGAAACATCAACTGCAACAATACCTTCTGCAGCAATACGACCAGATTTTTTAGCAGCCTTAGCAAGACCATTCTCTCTAAGCCATTCAACTGCCTTGTCCATATCACCATCAGTCTGACCAAGTGCTTTCTTACAATCCATCATTCCGGCACCAGTCATTTCTCTTAACTCTTTAACCTGTTTAGCTGTAATTGCCATTTTAGAATCCTCCTATTTAAAATTGATTATGCGTCAGCTTCCTCAGCTGTTTCTTCTGCCATAGACTCACCCTGGTTTGCTTCGATAACAGCATCAGCCATCTTAGAAACGATAAGTTTAACGGCTCTGATAGCATCATCGTTACCTGGGATAACATAGTCAAGTTCTTCAGGATCACAGTTTGTATCTGCAATACCGATAAGAGGAATACCAAGTGTATGTGCTTCCTGAATACAGATTCTTTCTTTCTTTGGATCTACAACAAAGATAGCATCTGGGAGTTTCTTCATATCTTTGATACCGCCAAGGTTCTTCTCAAGTTTCTCCCACTCTTTTTTGATAAGGATAACTTCCTTCTTAGGAAGAACATCAAATGTACCATCTTCAGACATTGTCTCGATTTCTTTTAATCTCTTGATACGAGTCTGGATTGTCTTGAAGTTTGTAAGCATACCACCAAGCCATCTCTCGTTTACGAAATACATTCCGCAACGCTCAGCTTCTGTCTTGATAGAATCCTGTGCCTGTTTCTTTGTTCCTACGAAGAGGATAGAACCACCATTTGCAACGATGTCTTTAACTGCATTGTAAGCTTCATCTACTTTACCTACAGATTTCTGTAAGTCGATGATATAAATACCATTACGCTCTGTGTAGATGTACTCAGCCATTTTAGGGTTCCATCTTCTTGTCTGATGTCCAAAGTGAACACCTGCTTCAAGTAACTGTTTCATTGAAATAACGCTCATAATTGTACCTCCATGGTTTTTCTTCTTCCATATGCTTCCAAACATAAGACCTTTGACATGGCGTTACTATGTCAAGGCACCGATACGAAATCCGCATATGTGATTAATAGATTAATAATTTAATAGGTATGTCATGCGACAATGCACACAACATACCTACTATATCATAATAATTTTCAGTTTGCAAGTACTGTTTTTGAAGAATTATATTTTTAAATTTTATAATCCAAGAATTTTTTCAACTGTCTTCTGCATATCCTCTGTCTCGCATACTGTATCATGAAGAACAGGTGCTGTACGAATTTCCTCTACAGCATTTGGAATCTTAACTCCTGATGTCTTGCAAAGTTCATCGATAAGAGCAAAATCATCCATGCCCTCATACTTCTTATCGATGGCACTCATTACGCTTGTACCAAATTTGTATGGACTTGCTGTCGATGCGATAATAGTCTTTGTATCGTCGTTTGTATTCTCTTTATATATATGATATACAGAAGAAGCAACTGCCGTATGAGTATCCATAACGTAACCTGTCTCATCGTAAACTCTCTTTATCTCTTTGGCTGTGTCTTCCTCGCTTGCCCATCCTCCTGTGAAATCAGCAAGTTTTGCTTTCATATCATCTGTAATAGTATATTTACCTGTTGTTTTAAGTGCGTCCATCATATCTGCTGTTTTCTTAGCATCATCTCCTGCAATTCTGAATATAAGTCTTTCAAGATTGCTTGAAATAAGGATATCCATAGATGGTGATGAAGTAAGGATAAACTCACGGTTTCTGTCGTAAACACCTGTCTCAAAGAAATCGTAAAGAACCTTATTTTCATTTGAAGCACAGATAAGTTTTCCAACCGGAACACCCATATTTTTAGCATAGAAAGCTGCAAGGATATTTCCAAAGTTTCCTGTAGGCACTACAAAGTTTACCTTCTCTCCAGCTTTAATATCTCCATTTGCAAGAAGTCTTGTATATGAATAAACATAGTAAACAACCTGTGGTACAAGACGGCCGATATTAATTGAGTTTGCAGATGAAAACTGATATCCATGCTCGTCCATAACTTTTGCAAGTTCTTTATTATTAAACATAGCTTTAACGCCACTCTGTGCATCATCAAAATTTCCTGTAATGCCGACAACTTTTGTGTTTGCACCCTTCTGTGTAACCATTTGGCGTTCCTGAATCTTACTTACACCGTTTTTAGGATAAAATACGATGATACTTGTCCCCTCAACATCTGCAAATCCCGCAAGTGCAGCCTTTCCTGTATCTCCTGATGTGGCTGTAAGAATAACAATCTCATTCTTAATATTATTTTTCTTAGCTGATGTAGTAAGAAGGTGAGGCAGTATAGAAAGAGCCATATCTTTAAAAGCAATTGTTGCACCGTGGAATAACTCAAGATAATATGCATCTGATTTTTTCACAAGCGGAGCAATCTCTTTCGTGTCAAACTTTGAATCATATGCCCTCTCAATGCAAGTCTTTAATTCAGCTTCGGTAAAGTCTGTGAAAAACAGTTTCATAACTTCATATGCTGTCTCCTGATATGTCATTTTAGAAATTTCCTCTAAAGAAATATCAAGTTTTGGGATACTGACAGGTACAAAAAGACCTCCGTCATCTGCAAGACCTTTCAAAATAGCCTGAGATGCTGTAACCTTTGTTCCCTCGCTTCGAGTGCTCTGATACATAAGTTCCATTATTTCCTCCATTCCGCCGCACCATATTTTATAGTACAGTCATTAAATAATTATCTTTTTGTCTTTTAATGTTACATTATACATTATGAAGAAAGTTATTGCAAGAATGTTTCTGACGGAATTTCACCATATGTCATGATACTTTTATTGTACATCGCAATACTTTATTTTTTGCTGTACCTTGTATAATAGCAGTTCCTTTTTTTATTCCCTTTATTGAAATGGTAAATTTTGTACTCTTAATAATCTTTATGTATTTCTTTCCTGAAACTATTTTCCATACAGTTTTTTCAGTATTATCGGGGATTTTTACAGTTACGTTCTTTCCTTTTTTAATTTTTTTAGTAGTTTTGTAATTTTTAGGCTTAGCTGTTTCTTCCGGCTTAGCAACTTCTTTCAGTTTCCATTGCGCATATAATATTATAGTACCGTAATTTTCATCAATCAGATTTTCTATTGATTCTTTCTCTGAATATGACACACCTGTACCATCTGCTCTAGTATTCCATCCTGTAAATACATAGCCGTTTTTTGTAAATTTATTTTGTGAAAGTTCATAACTTGTATCCGTTAAGCACTGCATATCTGACATTATGTCACTTGTAATATCATCTTCATTTCCATCAAAACATATATTATAACATTTTTTAAAACTATTCTGTACATTTTCACTCTTATCTAAAACGAGTGCTGTTTTCTTTTGTTCAGAATCTTCTCCTTTTTTCCAGTAATAATAAAGCGTTCCGTTTTCGTCACTTGAAATAGACCATATACAACCATATTTATCCTCATAATCTGTTAATTTATAAATCTGTTTTGATGTTCCATTTTCAACATTTAAAATATAAATACTATTTGATGTAGAATAATACATCTTTCCATCATATGATGTATATCCCACATGCTTGCCAAGCCAATATGTATAATTTCCATTGTTATTAATAAATCCCCATTCATCATTAACAGTTATAATTGTTTTATTTTCAATGAATTTATCGTTACTGTATTGATACTCTGAAATACTATCTACACCATTATAATTATACCATTTTCCATTAATGTATACAAAAGCTGTATCCATGTCATTTGCAAAACAATCATAACTTGTATCATTTGCACTGTTAATATCAAAGCCATTAGAAGATGTCCAGTCATCCTTTACAAGATGATTTCCCTCCTCGGAACGCATAAATTCTGTACTTTTCATAAAAAATCTGTGTCCAGCTCTCCCAGGGAGATTTCCTATCGGATCATTCCAAGTAACATCAACATGATAAAGCTTACCATTAATTTCAATTAAATTCCATGCATGATTAAGTGACTCACTTCCTATGACCTCACAAGTAATTCCAACTCTATTTAACAAAGTCTGATATGCAAGGGAATAACCTTGACATACTGCTGTTTTTTCAACAAGTGCATTATACGCACTATACTTTGAATAAGTTTCATCATAACGGCAATTTGCTGCAAGATAATCATTTAGATATAAAGCTTTTTCAAAATCCGACCAAGCTGGATCTACACCTGAAACAGCCTGTGCTATTGCCTTATTATATGCAGCTATTTTTTCTCTGACATTTTCTTTAGTGTCTGTGTAACTAAATTCTACATGGTTAACTTCGCTATTACCATTACCACTCCATGCGTAACTTACATCAACATAAAAATAATTTGAATTTTCATTTAAAACCGCATATACAATTTCAAAAATTTTATCCATAGAAATATGATATTTCGCAAGATTACATTCCGGCAAGAAATCATCCCATGTTTTCTTCAAATCTGATGCAATATGTTTTTGTAATTTTTCTGAAATAACAGTTGAATAACCTTTTCTTGATTTTGTTTTTGCAGAAACACATTGCAATCCGCCATCCTGCAAAATATACTGTTTTTCAGCCTTTATACATTTATTATCATAACTTTTTTCTTTGGCATATGCATCTTTTGATATAGCAGTACTCATAAATAAAATGCACATAATCGTTAAAAATAATATTTTTAATTTTTTCATTTGTTGTCTCCATTGTTTATAAATATAGTTTTAACCTATAGCCTTGTTATTCCTAATAAAACCTGTCAAAATTCATTTCAAAATTCAAAGTAAATTTTTTGATTTCTTTTCCTTTTTTAACATTTGTAACACCTGTTTTTTTCCATTTTGAATTATAACGTGTAATACATACTACAGACTTTTTATTATTCTCTTTATTATTATTTTGACCAGTTACAACAAAAAAATCTTTTCCATCATATGCAACATCCCCCCACATTGGAAGACTTCTCTTGATTTTTTTTGCCCAAAGACTTTTAAAAGATGAGTTAAAACATTCTACAATAAAATGTTTGTCAGAGTTTTCAACCCGAATATATGTGTCATTTTTCATCGCAAACAATTTAGCAGATGATACTTTTGCCCAGTTTCCTATATATGTCTGTGTATCTGTATATATTTTTTCATTTATCTTTGATTTTGTTGTTGTAATATCTTTAGCAGAAACATTACATTCAAATATAAATATTGATAATATCAAAATCAATATTACATTTAAAATATTTTTCATTTTGTTCTTTTTCATACTGCTCGCTCCTTAGTAATTATAAATTTTTACAAATCATTTTATCATCTTTGTGATGCAATCACAATACCTATGTATTCTGAATTATTTTCGCCGTGGCTATTATTTTTGAAAAGTGTATGAAGTTGCCTTATACCCTGGATTTTGCAACAGCGAAATCTATTCCCTTGAGGAATTTATTTTCCAATATCCTTTTCTTGCTGATCCCACTCTTTCAATCAACCCCTTTTCTTTTAACTCTTTTAGCCTTGCTGCAATTGTTTTTCTACTTACTTTAAATATATTTGCAAGTTCAGTAACAGTATAGTTTGGATTGACAATAAGAATGTCGAGTAAATCATTCACCTTATCATTCACCTTATCATTCACCTTATCATTCACCTTATCATTCACCATGCTATCATTAAAGTTTAATTCAGAAGTGTAATTTATTTTTTTTCTAAACAAGTTCACTCGGAACATATTATCAAACACTTCCACTTTTGGAACCGGAAGCTCATAATCGGCCGCACCATTTAAAATTCTTTGCATACCGCTTCCCCACGCTTCAACCAGACCCATTTGACTAAATATATTAGCAATTGCTTTATTACGAATTTTTGAATGACCACTCATCAATTCCTCGTAAGTTAATCCATTGTACAATCCACCGGGGGATGTTACCTCCAAACGATTGTCATAAACAGCAACTTGTATACAGGAATCATCTAACCAATTTCTGTGACAATGAGCATTGATAATCATTTCACGAATCGCCTCTACAGGTAATTCATAGCTTTCTCTTCGTACCAAGCCATCTATCGTTGCGCCAAGACGAATATTTCTCAAAACAAACTCTACAGCATTTTCAATCTGTTTATAAATCGGTCCTGTAAATTCACGTTTATCCAAAAAGACCGTACGATTTGTTCCCTTAAATACTGCACATTGTGTTTTTGAAAATGAAAAATAATCTGAAGTAAGCAACACATATGCATTTGATGCAATTACACTACCATCCCTATTCTGCAAAATTTTCCAATTATATAGTTGTTTCTCGTTGACAGTGCGTTTTGCAAGTCCGGATTTTTTACGAAATTCTTCTATATCACTGCATAAAGTTTGTGTTGCGTCATCAGTTACTTTATATCCTACACATATAAGTTCATCCCATGAAATTCTAGCGCCCTCCATCTCCAATTCTTTAATTTTATCTGCGGATGCAATTCTAGATGTTCCTGCCACACGTACATAAGTGCCATTTTCTTTTCCTTTAGACTTAATATAATATGGACGGTTCTTTTCTGCTTCAACGGTCACAATAATAATTGTCTTTTCATCTACTGTCTGTGGTTCTATATCCGGAATTATCTGAGGCTCACAAGAATCAGAAATGGCATTAGCAAGACTATCCATAATCTGAAATAAATCATCATTATTTACCCCGACCACCTGATGCGTCCTGTCGTCAACACCGATTATCAATTTTCCACCCTGAGTATTCGCAAACGCAATTACTGTCTTCATATATTTTTCGCTTTTCTCTGGTACCATTGCTTTATACTCAATATTTTTAGATTCACCTGAAAACAAATCATCTATTGCCATTGTCCCACCTGCCTGTCTGGTAATTTTTTTAGTAGTTTTGTCTCTATAATAAAAATATTATAACATATCTGAATACTTAAATCTATTCAAACCCGACAACATAAAATATGCCAAAAAATATGTCAACAACACATCAAACTCATTCAATATGCTGTTGACCTAAAGTTTCTTCTCATAACTTACAACTTTACAACCTTTTTTTTAAATCTACTACTTATAAAACTCATGACAATGGTACCTGAATAATCTTGTAAGACTTCTGTCAAACCACGATACATTACTGCTATCAGCCAATGCTCTTTCCATAAAATATAATGCCCCTTTGGAATAATCCACACCTTTTAATGCATCCGAAACAGCACTTTTAGTATCTTTAGAAACATCTACAGTATAATATCTTCCGTCCATGATTGGCGAAAATTGATACGTTCCCCCTCGGTGTGAAAAAACGACATCCTTAACGTTTGAGGGAAATGTCTTACTTTTTACTCTGTTTAACACAACATTTGCCACAAGTACCTTTCCCTTATGATTTTCACCTCCTGCTTCAGCTTCAACAATTCTTTCAAGAATTTTTCTATCAGAAGCAGTTACATTTACACCACAAGCTTTTTTTATCTGCATAACTTTATAATGTTTCATTCTTTCTACATGCAATTTTCTTAATGTTGCAATTTTTTTAATATTTGCTCTATTTCTTATATTATAATCGTTTTCAGACATAATAACTATATTTTTTTCTTTGATTGTTTCCGAAAAACATGTAATATTATTTGTCAAACCTACAGCCATACTACTAATAATTAACATACTCACTGTTTTCTTTTTACACATAATAATCTCCATTCTTATGCAGCAAACTGCATATTGTAAGTTTGCATAGATATACACAAACTTTGAGCACGAAAAAATAAACATATTTTTTTCATACTACATTCTATGAATACTTTTGTAAAATTATTCACATTTCCGTAATATTTTATACACTTATTTTATAAATATGATATATTCTCACTTTTAGTATTGCTATTGCAATATATTTGTATTACAATTTAGTATGGTATTAAAATTACCAATTATAATTATAAGGAGGTTTCCAAATGAGAAACAAAATGAAAACAAAAATTATAAGTTCAGCTCTTGTGGCTGCACTTGCAACAGGAAGCATGATATCTTCTGCACCTATGCTCAAAACAACTGCCGCAGAAAACAGCGAATTAACCGCAACTGCGGAGCCTACTGCTGAACCAACAGTTCAACCTACTGCCAAACCCACAGCAAAACCGACCACTAAACCAACAAAAAAGCCCACAGACAACTATGAAAGAGTTACACATTTTTATACTGCTAAGGGAGAACCTGTAATATTTAAGGATGTACATAAAGGAAAAATCAAAATGATTTCTTCTGCCGGGAATAAATATAAAGTTATAGGAAACAAGATTAAAATGACATGCAAAAAATCAGGAGATATTAAATATCAGATTAACGGTAAGAAAATATGCTTTACATTATTGGCAGGAGGAAATAAAAAAGATTCAAAACTAACTAAAAAAGAATACAATTGTCCATTTAAATGGAAAGGAAAAAAATATAAAAATTATATAGATGCTTATAGAGATAACAGAAATTATGATTTAGCAATATCCTGGGATAAATGTGATAAAGAATCTAAAAAATTTAATAGAGGACTAAAAATAGGTTCAAATTGTACGAATATCACAAAAAAATATTCTTCATGGGAAGACTTTGACTGGTTATCAAAAAAGAACTATGCCTTTTTTGCAAGATATTATGATAAAGTATGCAAGAGAGTTTTTTACAAATATGCTACTATCACAAACAAAGGAAAAATCACAGAAATTACATGGAGTACATATAAGATTAATATAAAAAACAATATATACAAAATAAAATATTAAAAATATATAAACAAAACAATTAAAAGCATATAAACAATATACAAAAGGACGGAAATATATAAAAGCAGACTTCCGTCCTTTTAACATACTTCGATTTTCGGTTCAAACATTTATCCGTGTTTTATTTTTGTTTTTCATTTTCCAGTTCATCTACAACATATTCACATGCTTGTATTACAAAACCCGAAAACGAAACATCCTTTTCAATCATTATTTGCTCAATACGACTGATAAGATCGACCGGAAAACGTACTGTTTTATTTTCTGTTTCTCTTCTATCACTTTTAATTTGAATAGCCATAATATAACACCTCCCGTATTATAATAGTATTACTTTTAAGGATACAAATCAGCATTTCAAAAGTTTTATATTCGTAACACATTTGTAGTATTGTATTTTGATTGTATGTCATCAATATACCCCGTTTTGCATCAACAAAACAAACGTATATACTTTGCCTCCTTGTGTATTGCATACATTATTGCAAATGTATTACAGATGTGTTATATTATTTTATGTATTTAATACACAATTTATGATTTTTAAAAGCGTGCATTTATTAATGCTACAATCTCACACTTTTTAATCAAACAATTTTTTATTTACAACATAGGAGGTATCATACCAAATGAAAAAAAATATCAAATCAACACAAATATGCACACTACTGACACTGTCACTGGCTATATGTTCACAATCAGTGTATGGCAGCCATTTTTATTATACTACTACTGTATATGCGGCTGAGGCATCAGATACAACAATGCAGGGCGCATCTGTACTGCAATTCGATGAAAATGCCACATGTCTGTTTGCAAGTGAGAAATATGAAGCCCATTATTTCAAATTCACAGTTCCTAATGATATTGGTAATCAGTGGATAACTTTCTCTGCAACTAATTATACAAATAAAACTATTTATGCAACATTATTAGACTCTATTGGTACAGAATTAGTCAAAGAGCAGTCAGTTAAAAAGGAACAAACATATACAATTGATACTAAAATAGAAGGCAGTGAGTCTCTGATAGATTCTTCTTACATATTAGTTCCAGGCAATACATATTATATAAAGCTTCGAGACAAATACGGATCTAAGATTACAGGTAATGCCTCCGTTTCTATTAAATCCCTTGCTGATGACAACTGGGGTACTTTCCCTAAAGCAGTTGAATTTAAGCCAGACGAATGGCAAAATGGAAAATTAGAAAAAGCAGATGATATTGACTGTTTTTTTGTTACTCTTCCAGACAATAACAGCAAATATACTTTTAATATTTCATGTGACAATAGTGTAAATGTTAAATTTCTCGATGAAAACAGAGCAAATCTTAGTGAACTTACAGTTGATGCGAATAATACCAGCAATAAATATTCTGTAACAGGACATGGACAGACCATATACGTCAAGGTTAAAGCCGGAAATAACAAAATCAATACTGCAAATTATTCAATAAAAGCAAGTTTACAAAAAGAAACAAACAATAATAATAACAGCAGCAACAACAACAATAATAATAACAACAACAATAACGACAACAGCAGCAATGACAACAACAATAATGACAACAACAATAATGACAACAGTAACAGCACTAAGAAAAAGAAAATTACTACACTTTCTCTGAAATCATATAAAAAGGGAACAAAAAAAGTAATTGGTAAAACCATTAAAGCTGCTACTGTCAAAGTAAAAGTATCAGGTAACACATATACTGTAAAATCCAATAATACCGGAAAATTTACTGCAAAACTCGTGGCTAAATTAAAATCCGGGACAAAAATTACTGTTATCGTATCAAAGAAAAATTATATTACATGCACAAGAAAATTTTTTGTAAAATAAATGTGTATAAATAAAACAATATTAAAAAGATTGGAATAAACAATGAAAAAAATATTTAGCAGACAAAGACTATATATTTGGTTTAAGTACTGCTCAAATAACAATTAAAACGAAATTTGGCAATAAAAAAGCTTTTATAATCAAGCAGGAAGGTTATTCATCAGAATGTTGTAAAACTCTTGTTTACATACAACATAACAAAAAGATTTATAATATTGCCGAGCTTATGGGACGAATAAATTCTATTTCAAAAAGCAAAAAATATATAGCTGTAACAGGGGCAGCAGCATATTTTACTATATTAAAATATGACAAAGGAAGTTATAAGCAAATTAAATGTATTGAAAATACTGGTAACGATTATTATGGTAAAATAAATAAAGCAGAAAAAAAATATAGTCTTACAAAGCTTAATGTCAAATACAAGTATTATAAAAACAAGCAAACACGTTAATTACAATTTTGAAAGATTGCATATACCGTGAAAATTTATAGATTCTATAAGTTTTCACGGTATTATTTTATTAAATAAAGCCTAATTTGCAATCTTTCCTTCAAAATGTTACACTTCATATATCATATGAAAAATTTACGAATTTACGAAAAGATATAAAAAGAATTGAGGTTTACAAAAAGCATGGCTAAAAATTTACCGGGTGTTTTTAAAGCACAAAAGAAAGATGGAAGTACATATTACCGAACATCGATAACTTTTCGCTCAAAGCATATCAGTCTTGGCAGTTTTGACAATGAAAAAGATGCCAATACCGCATACAACGAAGCAATACATATTGTTAAAAGTGAAAAATTATATCTTCCTGATGATTTTTCAGACAAGGTTTGCAAAAAATTGGATTTCAAAAAATGGATAACTTTGATTAACTTTAAAAATAACGGCATATATATAAAAACACCTATATATATGCGCAACAATTTTTTCAATTATTATCTTTCAAAGAATGATGTGTTGACTTTTGATGTTGATGACCTTTTTTATTACTCCAAACATTCAATAATGAGACGGGGCACCCATTTATTTGTTGCGGAATATGGTATGCAGACAAATATAGCTTCAAGATATGGTATAAGAAATTTTGCAAGAAAAGATATAGATTTCAGATTTGTTAATGGTGACACAAATGATTTCAGATACGCAAACATTGAAATAATAAACCCTTATCAGGGTGTTACAATAGAAGTCGCAAACGGTACAATATGTTATAATTCCAAAATTCATATCAACGGTTATGTGCTTATAGGCAAATACGATAAAATAGAGCATGCTGCAATAGCCTACAATAAAGCAGTTGATTTCCTCATTAATAACGGATGTACTATTAACTATGAAAAGAATTATATAAATGATTATTCCGTTTCTGAATATAAAGAAGTGTATGAAAAATTACATATACCTGAAAAAATAAAAGAACAGACTTAGCACGCTCAAATCTAAGTCTGTTCTTTTCATTTATATTATGTTCTAAGCTCTGCTTTTTGCTTTATTATACTCTCCCAGCACAATTTTTTCCAATTTACGTTTAAGTATAATCTGGATTTCCTCATGTTTTGCAATCGGTTTTACAAGTATTGAATGTATGCCTGCCTTATTGGCTCCCCAGATATCCGTAAATATCTGGTCACCTATAAAAAGGGTGTTTTCACGGGTTGTGCCCATAATCTCCATCCCCTTTTCATAGCCTGCCTTTGATGGTTTTCCTGCTTTATATACATATTCAGATTCCAATGCATCTGCAAGAGGCTTTACCCTGTAATCTTTATTGTTAGATATAATACATGTTTTAAAACCTATCTCTTTGAGATTTTCAAACAATTCAATAGCTGGCAAAGTAACCGGCTGGTCATGCTCAACCAAAGTGTTGTCTACATCAAAGAGTATTCCTCGATAACCCTTATCATAAAAGCCCTCATAATCTATTTGGTACGCCGAGTCACAATCCTCACTGGGATATAAATTTTGAAACATATTTACCTCCATAAATTTTTATACAATAATAACTATGGGTATTTTATTAAATTATAGCTGTTTTGTCAAATTTATAATAAATATAATATTGAGCAGATTTTATTATAACTGTCTTGCCAGATTTGCCATTTCTATAGCACTAAGGGCACAATCATAACCTTTATTTCCGGCTTTTGTTCCGGCTCTCTCAATTGCCTGTTCGATATTATCTGTCGTAACTACACCAAAGAGTACGGGTATACCAGATTCGAGTGATACACTGGCTATTCCCTTTGCGGCTTCGTTACATACAAGATCGTAATGACTTGTCGCACCTCTTATTACAGCTCCAAGACATATAACTGCATCATATTTACCTGACATAGCCATTTTTTTTGCTATAACCGGAATTTCAAATGCACCGGGAACCCATGCAAAAGTTATATTATCGTCCTCAACACCGTGGCGCACAAGACCGTCTCTTGCGCCTGAAATAAGCTTAGATACGATAAACTCATTAAATCTTGCTCCGATTATTCCTACTTTCATTCCTTCTGCTGCAACTAATTTTCCTTCTAATGTTTTCATAATATCTTATCTCCTTATTTTTTCTATAAATATGCTGTTTATATTAATAATTATTATTTTAAGTAAAATCATTTTCTATTTTTGTATTTTGTTCAAATATATATTTTTCTTTTGCTTTTTTTACATATTAAGCAGATGCCCCATTTTTTCTTTTTTAGTTTTAAGATAAAAACTGTCATATTTTCCCGGTTCCATTTCAATAGGAACTCTCTCAACTATCTTAAGATTGTATCCTGTAAGTCCGTAAACTTTGAGTGGGTTATTTGTCATAAGTTTAAGTTCATGAATACCAAGATCCACAAGAATCTGTGTTCCTATCGTATAATCTCTTGCATCCTCAGGGAAACCAAGTTTAAGGTTGGCTTCAACTGTATCCAATCCACCATCCTGAAGCTCATATGCTCTTATTTTGTTAATAAGACCAATTCCTCTTCCCTCCTGGCGCATATAAAGAAGAACACCTCTTCCCTCTTTTGCTATCATCTTCATAGCTGCATTATACTGCTGGCCACAGTCACATCTTGCTGAACCCAGTGCATCACCTGTAAGACACTCTGAATGAACTCTGCAAAGAACCGGCTTACCGTCCGTTATATCACCTTTGACAAGTGCTACATGATGCTCTCCATTTAATTTATTGATGTATCCGTAAATTGTAAATTCGCCGTATCTTGTAGGCATTTTTGCTTTTGCAACGCACTCTACAAGAACCTCATGTTCTTTTCTGTACTGCACAAGATCTGCAATAGTTCCTATCTTAAGATCATGTTTTTTTGCAAATTCTATAAGATCCGGTGTTCTTGCCATAGTTCCATCATCTTTCATAATCTCGCAACAAAGACCGACAGGTTTAAGTCCGGCAAGTCTTACAAGATCTACTGTTGCTTCTGTGTGGCCATTTCTTTCAAGCACACCGCCTTTCTTTGCTTTTAACGGAAACATATGTCCCGGAGTTCTGAAATCAGATGGTTTTGCATCATCCTCCACAAATTTCATAGCTGTAATTGAACGCTCATATGCCGAAATTCCCGTCTCAGTATCTACATGATCTATCGATACCGTAAATGCTGTACAATGGTTGTCTGTATTTACCTCACACATTTGAGGGAGCATAAATTTGTTTGTATACTCCTCGGACATAGGCATACATATAAGTCCCTTTGCATAGCTTGCCATAAAATTTACGTTTTCGTTTGTGGCAAATTGTGCCGCACATATTACATCTCCTTCATTTTCTCTGTCCTCATCGTCTATCATTACTACGATTTTTCCGACCTTTATATCTTCCAAGATTTCATCAATAGTATTAAATTTATTTTCCATAATCAAACTCCATCCTCTCTCTATATTTTCTTTTTATCAAAACCCCTAATAAAAACCGTTTTCATTCAAAAAATCCATCGTTATACTACCGGAATTATTTCTTTCTTCTCTTTTATTATCTTTATCATCTGTTTTAAAACTCATAAGTCTCTCAACATATTTGCCCACTATATCATTTTCAAGATTGACTATATCCCCGGGTTTCTTATTAAGGAGTGTCGTCTCCTCACCTGTATGTGGTATCACCGAAACTGCAAAACTGCTGTCTGTAAGCTTTGCCACGGTAAGACTTATTCCATCAATAGTTATCGAGCCTTTTTCAACTATGTATCTCAAAATCTTTGCAGGTGTTTCTATCTCAACCCAGACTGCATTATCCTCTTTTTCAAAAGAACTGATAACTCCGACACCATCTATATGTCCCGATACAATGTGTCCTCCAAATCTTCCGTTTGCCGCCATCGCGCGTTCAAGATTAACCCTGCTCCCATGTTTCAATGAACCTAAGGAGCTTCGTCTCAACGTCTCCGCCATGACATCTGCGCTGAATTTGCTGCCGCTTATTGAAGTAACTGTCAGACACACACCATTTACCGCAATACTGTCACCTATTTTGGTATCTTTAAGCACTTTGCCGGCAGTTATCGTAATAACAGCCGAATTACTGCCTTTTGCAACAGCTTCAACCTTTCCTTTTTCCTCAATTATTCCAGTAAACATCTTTTCACCACCTTGTATGTTCTTATGAAGCATTAGCACTGATGTTTTTATAAATCACATTCTATAAAAATATCATCACCAATATTGGAAATCTTTACATTTCTGCAGATAAATGCTTCATCAGGATTTTTTACGCCAATTCCTTTTACAGGATTATATAGACCGCTTCCACCAAATATCTTTGGAGCTATATATGCCTGAATATGATTTACAATTCCGGCTTCAAGAGCACTCATATTTAATGTCCCGCCGCCTTCAAGTAAAATCCCGTCTATCTTTTTTTCTCCGAGTTTGAACATAAGGTCATTTAAATCAACCCGCCCATCTTTCTTAGCAGTTTTTATTACATCAATTCCTCGTTGTTCAAAAAATTTGGTACGTTTACTATCATCAGAAACGGTTGCTATAATTGTCGGTACTTCTTGCGCAGTATTTACTATATTGCAATTTTTAGGTATTCTCAGATTACTGTCACATATAATGCGCACCGGATTTGTACCGCCCTCAATACGACAGGTAAGATTCGGATTATCATTTATAACAGTCTGTACTCCCACCATAATTCCTTTAAGTGCATTTCTTGTATACTGCACATTTTTTCTTGCCTCCTCTGATGTCACCCACTTGCTCTCACCATTATCACATGCAATCTTCCCGTCAAGTGTCATTGCATATTTCATTACGACATACGGTGTCTTTTTAGTTATATAATGAAAAAAAACATCATTTAATGCATCACACTCACCTTTTAATACACCTGTTACAACATTGATACCGGCATCTTTCAGTTGTTTTATTCCTTTACCTGCAACAAGCTCATTTGGATCATCTGAACCGATATACACATTTTTTATTCCATGCTCGATTATTGCCAGTGTGCAAGGCGGTTGTTTTCCGTAGTGACAACACGGTTCCAGTGTAACATACATGTCGCTTCCCTCAGCGTTTTCACTGAGTTTTGAAAATGCATCCCTTTCCGCATGAAGTTCGCCATATTTTTTATGATATCCCTCTGCAATAATTCTGCCTTCTTTAACTATAACAGCACCAACTAGAGGATTAGGTGAAACTTTTCCTGCACCTTTTTTAGCAAGCTCTATAGCCCGCCTCATATACTTCTCATCCATATATGACCTCCAATTTTAAATTTTTATGGGGTTTTTCTGAAAATATCCATATAGATTTATCTATTATATAGATTTATCTATTATATAGATTTATCTATTATATAGATTTATCTATTATATAGATTTCTAAATTCAAAATAGATTTATTGATTTTCTGATGTTGATATAATAATTTGAAAAATTTTTCAAGAAAATCTTATTTTTGTACAAAGAGTCGCTTGCGACTCTTTTGCGCTTGAGCGGAATGCGTAGCATTTATTTCCTTTCCGCGAAATGCGCATCCTCACGGAGTGTTTTTTATGTTATAGGAAACAAGAAGTTTCCTATAACATAAAAAAAGAAAAACCCTGAAAAAATTTCAAGGTTTTTAATAAGATAAATTTTATATAATGTTCTGATATAAAATAATATACATAAACAATCAAATCGGTACATTTTAATTTCTCTCATCCAGACTATACTGTCGGCTTTGGAGTCTCACCAAATCATGCCTGTAAAGGCTTGCGGGCTTAATCATAATAAAATGAAAATACCGCCGGTGGGGAATCTCACCCCGCCTTGAAATTAAATCAAGTATATAACACTTATAATATAATGTCAACACTAAATATTTTTAAAATTATAATTTTTTACAGCATCTTTTATCATAGCGATATAATTTTTCTTTCTGCCGCGTCTTTCAAGAATTTCACTAAACAATTCATGACATGAAACAAACTTTATTTCATCAACTTCTTCATCCTGTATATGACAATCGATAATATCAAAATCTTTCTGTGCAAAAAAGACATCAATTATGCGGCCCGGTTTTATAATTCGTCCTATATAATTTAATTCGGCGTTTGACAGGCTTATCCCTATTTCCTCAAAGGTTTCTCTTATTACAGCATCACTACCGGCTTCCCCTGAAAGAGCAGCACCACCTGTTATATCCCATTCTCCCGGATGAGATTCCTTGTTCTTTGAACGCTTCTGAACAAGTACTTCACCGCTTAGATTGAACAGATACATATGTACACATAACATATAGTCACCATCTTTTGGAATTCCTCTTTCCATGGTGCGTCCTGTTTTTTTCCCGTTTTTATCATATACATCCCAAATTTCCGTCATGATTTCCTCCAAATTCGTGCAATGTTTAGATTTATCTTTTTTCTGCTTCCATTTTGCTGTAAACACATCCACAATAATTTTGGCGGTATAAATCATATTGTTTGGAATATTCAATAGATTTCAAATACCCGCCTTTCTTTTTAAAATCAGAGACAAGATATCTGACACCATATTCTTTTTCAAGTTTTAGACCTATCTCATTTAATTTAGCGGCGTTCTTATGGGGACTTATTGATAATGTAGTTGTAAAAAAGTCAAAACCATTTTCGGCTGCATATTCCGCAGCTTCCCTCTGACGCATTTCATAGCATTTAAAGCAACGTTCCCCGCCTTCCGGAATACTTTCAAGTCCTTTTGACATTTCAAAAAATTTTTCCGGTTCATACCTGCCTTCCATGAATGAAACTTTATTTTTAACGGGAAGTTCGTTTATAAGCCTTTTCTGTTCTTCTACTCTTTTTTGATACTCTTCTGCCGGAGAGATATTAGGATTATAATAAAATACTGTTATCTTAAAATAATCCGCAAGATAACTAAGACAATAACTACTACAAGGCGCACAACAGCTATGCAGCAATAATGTCGGTACTCTGTTTTCCTTCTGTAAATTGTCAATTATTTTGTCAAGCTCAATCTGATAATTTATCTTATTCATCTGTTAACGTTATCTTCTCCTTTTATGGTACAAAAACTGATAACAGTATAGTATTTTTTATGACTGCCCTGGTAAGTCCTATTTCCGTCCATGAAGATGCAGGCACAATAGTAAATAAAAAACTGCAAATGACATATATTATTATAAAATCAACAAGAAAGCCTGCAATAGCTCCTCCTACTCTGTTTAAAAAGCCTATTACCGGAATATGGTCAACTATTTTTAATACTTTGATAAGTTTTCTGAAAACATACCTTATCACAAAAAAAACAATCATAAATATGACAGTATATAAAAAAGCTTCTGTCACGTTTACAACTCCGTTCTTTAAAATCCCGGCATTTTTTGAAATATTTTTCGCTATTTCACTTGCGGCATACGGAGATATTGTTTTTGATAATATCCCGGCAAGAATATAAGAAACACCTGCAACTATGAGACTTGCCACTTTCATAACAAGTCCCTGATGCCATCCGCTTACAAGCGACACACAAAAAATACATGCTAATACTATGTCAATTATCGTACCGATTTCCATTACATTAAAACGTCTGCCATGTCGTAAAGACCTGCGCCCTTTCCTTTAATAAATTTAGCAGCAGTAACAGAACCTTTTGCAAATACAGCTCTTGAATATGCTGTATGCGAGAATGTTACAACTTCATCTGTTCCTGCAAAAATAACATCATGCTCTCCGACTATAGTACCACCTCTTACGGCTGAAATACCAAGTTCTTTTTTATCACGTTTCTGTCTCACTTTAGAACGGTCATAGACATACTCATACTGTCCGCCCATCTCATCATTTATGGAATCTGCAAGTGCAAGTGCAGTACCTGAAGGAGCATCAAGCTTTTGATTGTGGTGCTTTTCAACTATCTCAATATCAAAGCCTTCGGTCGCAAGTTTTTTTGCAGCTTCCTTAACAAGCTTCATTAAAAGATTTATTCCAAGTGACATGTTCGCTGACTTGAGCACGGCAACTTTTTTACTTGCTTCTTTAAGATAATCAAGTTGTCCGTCAGATAAACCTGTCGAGCATACAACTATAGGAATCTGTTTTTCTACAGCATAGTCCATTCTCTCCTCAAAACCGTTTGCTGAAGAAAAATCAATAATTGCGTCAGCCTTTACATCACAATCTTTTATATCCGTAAAAACGGGATATGGATTTTGTCTGTTGTTTACTATATCAATGCCTGCAACAATCTGTGCCTCACTGTCATTTCCTACTATTTCAGTAATCATCTGACCCATGCGGCCATTGCATCCTAACATAATTATATCTGTCATTTTATCCTCCAAATCATATCTTAAAGGGCAGACCAACGGACCTGCCCACTTTATTATTTACAATATCTTATTTTTTATGCATAATTCATAGTTATATATCATTATATGGTTTTACATCACTGTATGATTTATCACTATGCAACTACATTAAGTCCTGCATCTTTTAATGCCTGTCTGAGAACTTCCTTGTGTGCATCTTCCATTTCTGAAAGTGGCATACGAAGTGAACCTACATTGAAACCGAGCATATTCATGGCTGCCTTTACAGGGATAGGATTTACCTCACTGAAAAGTGCATGGATAACAGGGAGAAGCTTTATCTGAAGTTCCTGACTTCCCTTTACATCGCCTGCCATAAGTTTAGCAACAATATCATGAGTCTCCTTCGGTGCAACATGAGAGAGAACAGAGATAACACCCTTTCCTCCTAAAGCCACGATAGGCACAATCTGATCGTCATTTCCTGAATATACGTCAATCTGTCCCTCTGACTCATAAATAATGTTTGCTACCTGTGAGAGGTCTCCTGATGCCTCCTTAACAGCAACAATATTCTCAACCTCTTTAGCAAGTGATGCTATAGTTTTCGGCTGAATGTTTACACCTGTCCTTCCCTGGATATTGTAAAGTATCATAGGAATATCTACGCTGCCTGCAATAGCAGTAAAGTGCTTTTTCAAACCATTCTGTGTCGCTTTATTATAATAAGGAGATACAACTAATATTCCATCAGCACCGACCCGCTGTGCCTCTTTTGATAAATAAATCGCTGTGTCAGTGCAATTTGAGCCTGTACCTGCAATAACAGGGATACGCTTCTTTGTCATCTCAACACAAGCCTTTATTGTCTCGATATGTTCCTCATGTGTCATTGTAGATGCTTCACCTGTTGTTCCACAAACGATTATGGCATCTGTTCCGTTTTCAATCTGATAATTAACGATGCGCTCCATTTCATCATAGTTTATAGAGCCATCTTCATGCATAGGTGTTATAAGTGCAACACCTGCACCGGTAAAAATAGACATAACTATCTCCTCCTCATCAATTATGTATATAATATTATATTCAAAATAGTTACACTTGTTGTGTACTTTTTAAATCACATTTTATCTGTATCATCTTTTTCAAGGTCAAGCTTAGATATGACATTCGTATACCCGATAAGTTCCTGTGGCAGATTCCTGCCCGTAAGTACCAGTCTTGTGTAATCGTCACGAAGTTCTATTAATTTTATGATATCAGAAACTTCTATAATACCAAAGTCCAAAAGACCAAGCACCTCATCAAGTACTAAAACATCACACTCTCCCGTATCAATGACCTTTTTGGCAAAATTAAATCCGTTTAAAATGTTCTGCTGTTCCTCTTTTTTCTGAGACGGCAGAAGCGAATCGTACGATTCATCGGATTTCTCAAATCTGAACAATTTTATATCCGGTTCCAGTCTTTCAAGAAAATTAAATTCCTCTGCATCTTTTCCTTTCAAAAACTGTATGATAATAACGGACTGACCAAGACTCGCAGCTCTGATACACTGCCCGACTGCCGCCGATGTCTTTCCTTTTCCCGGTCCGTAAAAAACCTGAACTATTCTTTTTCCCATTTTTCCTCATTTCCTTTTTATTCTTATAATCTAAGAATGGCCAGATAACGACATATTTATTCATCATCGTCAACTCTAGCCATTCTATCACATATATTCTAAAAAATCTACCTAAATTTCACTAATCAGTATTTTTTCTGTAATTTATTACAGTATCTTTTATACCTCTTATTCAACCTCTATATCTCCTAACCCATACTCTTTAAAAAATTATTCCTCTGAGAGATATTCCAGCTTGCTGACTGAAACCTCATATGCAACCCTCTTCTCATAAAGCTCTTCATCGATTTTTTTCTGATATTCCCTGCTCTGTATCCTGCCCCAAAGCTGAATATGTGCACCAACCTCAAACTGGTCGGCATATCTTGCATTTCTTCCCCAGCAGATACATGGAATGTAATCAGATTTACCATAAGGTCTGTTTACGGCAAGCAGTACATCGGCAATCTCTCTTCCAAGTGGTGTCTTTCTGTAAACCGGTTTTTTGCAGACATATCCGTCAAGGAAGATATGATTAGGATTTTGTTCTCCTTCGGGAATGTCAATAAATGATACCTCTCTTGCAAAAACGGATAACACAAGTCTGTTTTTAGTTTCTTCATGTCTGTTATATGACCTGAATTGTCCGCTGGCCTGTAAAATACAGCCCTTATAGTCTCCTTTCACATCCATAAGTCTGTCTGAAACCATAACCGGAATAATATCACAGGAATCACTGAGTCTGCTCACTGCTATGTTCACTAAGAAAAAATTTTCACCATAAATTTCATGACTGAAAGTAAAATCACTCACAACTTCTCCTGCAATTGTTACCTGGTTATTCGTAAACACTTTATCCAACATATTTTCTTTTCCTCCATTATTTTGCAGGTGTGTTACAACCCGCTTGTATTTTGTTTTAATAAATTATATGACATTTTAAACTTTTTAGAACCTCTTTATACCCCCTATTTCAATAATCTGTGTATCATTTTTCGACATCTCCGATATTTGTACCTATATAAGATACATCTTCTTGCGTATTTTTTCCATACATAAAATATGTTTTTGTTCCACACATGCAATTTCAGCCATTCAAAAGTGAACAGTAACAATTTTATACTATATATAAATATATTTTTGTTTATTTTTATATCTTGTACACCTGCGGATTTTTCGATATAATAGTTATCTGTGGATTTTTGTTTGATTTAAAAATAATGGAGGAAATTAAAAAATGAACATTAAACGTGATGATATAAGAAACATTGCCATTATCGCCCATGTAGATCATGGAAAAACTACTTTAGTAGACGAACTTCTTAAGCAGAGTGGTGTTTTTCGTTCAAATCAGGAAGTAGCAGAACGAGTAATGGATTCAGGTGATATAGAGAGAGAACGTGGTATTACTATCTTATCAAAAAATACCGCTATAACATATAAAGACACTAAAATAAATATCATAGACACACCGGGACATGCTGACTTCGGCGGCGAGGTTGAACGTGTTCTTAAAATGGTAAATGGTGTTGTACTTGTTGTAGATGCATTTGAGGGAGCTATGCCACAGACAAAATTCGTTCTAAAAAAAGCACTTGAACTTAATCTCCCTGTTATAGTGTGCATAAACAAAATTGACCGTCCCGAAGCTCGCCCTGCTGAGGTTGTAGATGAGGTTCTTGAATTATTCATTGATCTTGACGCAAGCGAAGAACAGCTTGACTGCCCATTTATATTTGCATCTGCTAAAGCAGGTGTCGCATCTTACAGCATGGATGAAGAAGGCAAGGACATGGTTCCTCTTTTTGAGACTATACTGGATTACATTCCTGCTCCTGAAGGAGATCCTGATGCCGGAACTCAGGTACTTATCAGCACTATCGATTATAATGAATATGTAGGTCGTATCGGTATAGGTAAAGTTGACAACGGAAAAGTCAGTGTAAATCAGGATGTTGTTATCGTAAACCATCATGATAAAGACAAAATGCAGCGTGTAAAAATAAGCAAGTTGTATGAATTTGACGGTCTTAACAAAGTTGAAGTAAAAGAAGCGGGCATTGGTTCAATAGTTGCAATTTCGGGTATTGCAGACATTCACATCGGTGATACTCTCTGCTCTCCTGAAAATCCGGTTGCAATTCCTTTCCAAAAGATTTCAGAGCCTACTATCGCAATGCATTTTATCGTAAATGACAGTCCTCTTGCAGGTCAGGAAGGAAAATTTGTTACATCAAGGCATCTTCGTGACAGACTTTTCAGCGAATTAAATCACGATGTAAGTTTGCGAGTTGAGGAGACAGAAAATACTGACAGTTTTAAGGTTTCAGGACGTGGAGAACTCCATCTTTCAGTCCTTATTGAAAATATGCGCCGTGAGGGATATGAGTTTGCGGTAAGTAAAGCTGAAGTTCTTTACAAGACAGATGAGAGAGGCAAAAAGTTGGAGCCTATGGAACGAGCATATATTGATGTTCCGGACGATTTTTCAGGAAATGTTATTCAGAAATTAAGCAATCGTAAAGGTGAACTTCAGGGAATGTCATCTATTGGCGGTGGATTTACAAGACTTGAATTTCTCATTCCTTCTCGTGGACTCATAGGCTACCGTGGAGAATTTATGACAGATACAAAGGGAAACGGTATTCTTAATACTATGTTTGAGGAATACGGTCCATATAAAGGAGATATTGCATATCGTAAACAGGGTTCACTTATCGCATTTGAATCTGGCGAAACTGTAGCATACGGTTTATTCAGTGCCCAGGAACGTGGTACTTTATTTGTAGGTCCTGGCGAGAAGGTTTATGCAGGTATGGTTATCGGGCAAAACGGAAAAGCTGAAGATATAGAATTAAATGTCTGCAAGACCAAACATCTCACAAATACACGTTCTTCATCAGCAGACGATGCACTTAAACTTATTCCTCCAAAGAAACTCAGTCTTGAGGAAGCTCTCGAATTTATTGATACAGATGAATTACTTGAAATTACACCTGAAAATCTTCGTATCCGTAAAAAAATACTTGATTCAACACTTAGATTCCGTTCTAAGAAAAATGCAAAATAATTAGCTTATAAATCTTAAAACAATATATAACATCCATATAAAAAACAATATCCTGAGAACAGTTAATCTGTTTTCAGGATATTGTTTTTTATATTATATGGAAATGCTCGTAACGCAGTTTGAAGCTTTAGGACTATTCATTGTTATTCTTTGAGTCATCGCCATCTTTGTTTGTATCGTCTCCCGCTTCGTCATTAGGAGTAGGTTCAGGTGTATGCGTTATTTCTTCATTGTCCGCCGGCTTTTTTGTTGCCGCCGGTTTAGGTGTACTTTCTGTGTTCTCAGATTTTTTCTTTTTTATCATTATTTTAATCTTTGGCTGTTCAAGGACTTCACACCCCTCTCCTACATCACACTGAAGTCTCATGGAATACGTTCCTTCTTCCAATCCCTTACAGTTGATATACGGGCTGATTGTTTTTGTATTTAACTTTCTCAAATCTGATGCTATACCTGTAACTATAACATAAACATTTGATAAGTCAGAAGCGGGTATAACTTCGTAATCGTCATCTAGGCCGCTGTATGCTATATCATTTGCCGCTATCTGAATTTTCTTTTTGTATAATTGCTCAATAACAATCTTAATTGAGACAGTTGCAGACTCATCCAACACAGTAATATTATCCGGCAGATAATCACTTATCAAAATATCCTGCTCAAGTTTTCTCGAATCACTATTCATCCCTGAAATATCAAGTGTTATCGGAACAGAATTTACATGCGAAAGAACCCTCGGTCTTCCCGCTATTTCCACCTCTTTTGGCAGACAATTTGTCTTAACATACTGATAGCCCTCTGCGGGTTCACCAATTATTTTAACTTTTACAGGTATCTTTTTAGTTTCGAGAACACTTGCTGTAACTCTGATACTATTAGAACTGAATGTGAGCGTACTCGATGTAACTTTGTTTCCGTCAGAATCATATGCCGCAGGTACCAGTCTCTTTGCAAAATCATCTGATACATTGTTCACATTGAGATATACTCTAACAGAATCAATCTGTCTTATGGCAGACTCACCTCCTGATACCTCTATCATGTTCGGCTTTGCAATACACTCTCCTATGCTATATCCCTTTTGAGGATTTCCCTCCGTAATAACAGTCACCTTAACCTGTTTGCTTGCCCTGTTTTCAAGAGAGACTTTCAAAACCTGATCACATTCAAGCGTTACCTCTGACGAGACATTGATTGTCAATGACGGTTTGATTGCCACCGCATTTACCGCTGAAAGATCAGATAAATCTGCTGTTGCTCTTATGTCAGATGCCTCAAGTTTATCGACAACACTCTTTTTTCCTCGTACTTTTACACTGGCTGTACTTCCGTCTATAATCTCGTAAACTTTATTTACCGATTGAAGTGCACTCTCATTTATCGTTTCAACGTTTACACTGAATGTTCTTGTTTTATATGGGTCATCAATATTGATAATAATCATCCAAATAAGCAATGCAAAAAAAACAGAACCAATCTTTATTCCCATATTATTTAAGTAAATACGTTTTGTTTCTTCTTTCATAATACCCTCCCATCCTAATTTTGCTTAGCTTTCTTTGAATGAAAGTTGATTTTAAATCTTTTTTTTGTCTCATCAGGATTTCCCTGAATTTCGGAAATCTTTTTCCTTAAAAGATCCCCGTCAACATTTCTCAGGAGTTTACCGCCTATGGCTATGGAAATCTTACCCGTCTCTTCTGATACGATTATTGTAAGACTGTCACTTACCTCACTGATACCGACACCTGCCCTATGTCTCGTTCCGAGTTCTTTTGACAAGCCGAGGTTGTCCGAGAGAGGAAGATAACAGGTTGCTGCTACAATCCTGTCCCCCCTTATTATGACTGCACCGTCATGAAGCGGAGTATTATGTTCAAATATATTTATAAGAAGCTGCGAACTTATGATTGAATCCAGAGTAATTCCGGTTCTCTCATACTCTGACAGAACAATATCCTGCTCTAATATAATAAGTGCACCTGTCTTGACTTTTGCCATCTCAACAGAGGCTCTGATTATCTCATTAATCGAGCGGTCTGAAAAGCGTTTATTTTTATCTTTTTGTTCATCAAAAGGTATTATTGAACGCACGATATTTTTCTTTCCAAGCTCTTCGAGAGCTTTTCTGAGTTCAGGCTGAAAGACAATTATCAAAGCAGTAATTCCAATTGCTATTGTCTTATTAAATATCCACAAAATAACACTCATATTTAACAAATATGCAACTATATAACATAAAAATAATATTAAAATTCCCTTAACTAAAGCCCACGCTCTTGTCTTTTTCACCCATAAACTGACATGATAAATCGTAAATGCTATTATAAAAATTTCAAGTATATCGGTCAATCCTATTTTAGGAAAAGATAATACATAAAAATATTCTTTAAATAATGATATTACAGCCTCCATTATTCCTCCATATTGTCTCTATCTCTTATTTTTCTTATACTAAATATATTTTATATCTATTTTTCTTTTTTTTCAATATCATTTAAATCATCATCATCAAGTGAAACCGTAAAATCAAAGTTATGGTCGAAATCATCCTTCTGATTTTGATTGTTTTGTAACATATCTTCTGCACTCTTATCATTCAGTATTTCATCATCCTGCTGCTTATCTTCACTGTGATGTTTTATAAAAGTGTGTGCATTATATCTTTTTATATTCTTGTCAGCTTTTGCAATGCTGTTTTTAGGAACTGCTCTCACATAATAATAATATTCATCATCCTCAA
The DNA here is from genome assembly GCA_934320845.1 of uncultured Lachnospiraceae bacterium. GTDB lineage: Bacteria > Bacillota > Clostridia > Lachnospirales > Lachnospiraceae > Butyribacter. The sequence continues at coordinate 77,247 of CAKRFU010000004.1, read as the reverse complement.
ACTGAAGATTTTCTACACCGCTGTAATTTAATGACAGTCTGAAGAACTGGATAATCCATACTATTATTATTGATATAATCACAGAGCTGAAAAATTTTATCATGCTCATATTTATATCCATAAAGAAATTCATTATCAGCAATAATATCATATTTACAAATCCACCACTGACAATGGCAATTTCAAATGAATAATCAATTTTTGCGTTTCTTATAAAATATACTACAATTGTAACTATCGAAAATACTATCAATGTAATATAAAGTTCTTTATCCATAAATGTCTGCTGCATAACAAGATAATACAAATTTATGGTATCCTCTGTAGATGTACTTACAACAGTAATGACGTTTTGCAAAAAGAAATATATCACCACCCCTATTGCTTCCGGAATTATTGCTAACGGTGTTTCCATAACACCTAAAAGTACCGGAACCACATACGGCACTCCAAACGAAGACAGCACAGGCATGGACAATATTACATACCCGTCTTTCGGAATAAAACGCACATATATAAAATATAGTATTGCAAAAATCACCGCTGTTATAAACGCTAAATAACGTGATACATACAAAATATGCAGAACAATAAACACTACTTCAAAAAAGAGTAATATCTGTGCCGGAAACACTACTGAAACGGCAGCCAAAATTCCTGCAGTATATGCATGATTTAAATAAGGATTAAATCCTATCACTTTGTTCGTTGCAAAAAAGGTAATATATGCTGCCAAAAATCTAAAAAGGACATTAAAACCGGGTGCATATTTGTGATATAATTTTTGAATATGTTCTCTAATTTCCAGTAATATCGACATTTTCTGTCTCCTTCCCATCCTCTGAATAAAATTTTTTCAATTCAAGCACATACTTATGATATTTTTGCAATATCTCCTGCTCTTTATCATATTTTTCCTGATAATAAATTTTGGAAATAAGAACACTCACTATAATTATTAACAAATATGAAAACAATAATGCCATTCCAACATATAAATAATTTATTTTCACAAAGTTAAGTAATAAATAGTCCATATTATATACTGCAATCAATATCAATATAAGGAAATAGCCAATTGTATAATTCCATATTACCGACAATATATGCATCTTTACATAATCATTTTTATAAAAAAAAGCATCATTTATAAGTTCACTCCCATGTTCTTTTTCTTCATGAGCTATTGCTGTCATTATCCTAACTTTTTCTTCATTAACCATAGTGCTCCTCATTTTCTGTACAGTTTCCTGTACTCATCATATCTATAACTGCTTTAATATTTATTGTCAACGAGGCATAGTTTTTTTTCTAAGCCACGTTTTTTCATCTTCATCAAGATACGGTGATATATTTTTGTATACTTCACTGTGATACTCATTTAAAAGTTTAACATCCCTGTCAGTCATATATTTTTTGTCAATTGCATCCCAGTCAAATGGAACCATAGTCAAATTTTCAAAATACATAAACTGACCGTTTTCATTTTTATCACCCTTTAAGCACAGAATAAGATTTTCATGTCTTATTCCGAATTTGCCTGTGCAGTAAAATCCCGGCTCATTTGAAGTTATCATGCCCTCCTCAAATACGGCATACATATTTTTTTTATTTCTCATCTGCCAGCTTATTCCATTTGGCGACTCATGTACATTTAAAATATAACCTACGCCATGACCTGTCCCATGATTGTAATCCATTCCGTACTGCCATAATGGTTGTCTTGCCACACAATCAAGCTGTGTCCCCGTCACTCCGTATGGGAATTTTGTATTTTTAAGCCGCAAATGCGCAGTAAGTACAATCGTATAGGCTTTCTTTTCCTCATCAGTTAGTCTGCCAAGCGGAAAGGTTCTTGTTATATCAGTCGAACCGTCATAGTAATGACCACCTGTATCAGAGAGCAAAAAACTTTCCGGCTGTAACAATATGTCACTCTCCTCTGTTGCAGAGTAATGAACAATAGCTCCATGCTCGCGATAGGCCATAATAGGCGTAAAACTAGGGCCTAAGTATCCTTCCTGTTCATTTCTCAAATCTTCAAGTTTTTTTGCAGCACTAATTTCTGTAATCCGTATTTTCCCTACATTTTTTTGAAGCCAATACATAAATTTTGTTACAGCTATTCCATCTTTAATATGTGCTTTTCTCTCATTTTCATATTCTGTTTTATTCTTTATCGCCTTCATCAGAATAACAGGACTTTGTTTATCTGTTATTTTAACTTTGTCCGGCAAATTCATTTTTATAAGATAATTTGAATTTTTTGAATCAATTAAAACACGACTGCCATCTTTAATAAATTTTAAATCACTATAAAAGGACATATATGGTCTTATCTCTATTTTGAGTGAAGATATATATTCTTTTATGTCTTCGTCAAAAATCTGGTCATTCACATATAAAACTGCCGACTCATTATATATTATCATGTACGCTAAAAATACCGGATTACATAAGACATCGTCCCCTCTCAGATTTAATAACCACGCTATCTCGTCCAAAGCTGATAATACAAATACATCTGTATCATTATCTGTCATTTTTTTCCTTAACATCTGCATTTTTTTAAAAGAATCAACGCCGGCATATTTTTCTGAAAGTTTCCATACAGGCTTCTTAGAAAGTTCAGGTCTGTCCTCCCAAAAATCATTTATATAATCTGCATCATAAACAAATGAAATGTTTTTTAAACTAAGTTTTTTATTAAGTTTTTCTGCAAATGCTATACTGACAGTTCTTCCGTCAAACGCTACACGGCAGTCGTCTGACAATTTATCAAACAAATAATCATCAATTTCCGGAACCCCCGGCTGAAACATTCTCATGAGGGCAATATCAGAGCCTTCAAGTTCTTTTTCAGCCTGCAAGAAATATCTGCCATCTGTCCACAACGCAGCCTCTTTTTCTAAAACAACTATAGTTCCGGCAGAACCGGTAAACCCGGATAAATATTCTCTCTCCTTAAAGTAGTCTCCAACATATTCTGAACCGTGAAAATCCTGTGTGCAGACAATATATGCACTGATATTATTTTCTTTCATTTTTGTCCTAAGTAACTGCAATTTCTCTTTTACTGTTTTCATTATGATGCTATGTCCTTTCATAATTATTATAAGTATCCAATATTTACATTCTTAAATGTTTTAAAATCATTCCCTTTAACTGCTCCTGCTTAACCGGCTTAAACAGCCAGTCATCCATTCCTGCTGCAATATATTCATTTTCGACTCCCTGAATAACATTTGCAGTAAGTGCGATTATCTTAACTGATTTTCCAATATTTCCCGGCAGATTTCTTATCCTTTTTGTGGTTTCTATACCATCTATTTCAGGCATCATATGATCCATAAAAATTATATCGTACCTTCTGCCGAGGTTATATGCTTTCAAAATTGCACTTCCGCTTGTAAAAGCTTCAATCTTGACATTAAAATCCTTTAACAGTGCCGCTTCAATTCTTAAATTCACCTTGTTATCATCAACAAGGGCAATATGTGTGTTACTTAAATCAAATTCATTGCTCTGCCCTTTTGCCAGTCTTTCCTTAAAGACAATATCATACATCCGGTCAAATACAATTCTTCTGATTTTAATAATATCTATCGGCTTTACCAGAACATGATTCTGTTCATCTTTCGGAATGACCGTTTTATGCTCAGCAATCGCAATAGTTCTAAAAGGAAGATTTAACGTCTCAACTTCCTTCTTACTTTTTTCATATGAATACAATAATATTGTTTTCATATTATTTATCTTTTTTAGCGGAATTTTTTCCAACTGTTTTATATTGTGCACAAATATTACTGAAATGCCCAGTCTTGAAAAGATTTTACTTATATGCCATTTTAAATCATATTCCTCTGTATAGAGATAAACCTTATAATTGACTACTTCACGTTCAGACGGAAGCTTTTCAAGCTCTAAATATTTCTGTATTACGCTTATCTCAAAGCGGCTTCCAAAACCATACTCACTATGTGCTTCTATATCTCCGTTCATAAGATTAGCAAGCTGTTTTGATAATGCCAGACCGATTCCTGTTCCCTGTATTTTTCTGTTAGTCTTATCATCAACCTGACTAAATCTTTTAAACAGCTTTTTCATATCAGTCGGCTTAATACCTATACCGGTATCCTTGACTTTAAATATCAGCTTCATATTATTTTCAGTAAAAATATTAAATGAAATATCAAGTATTATCTTTCCTTTTTCAGTAAATTTTGAAGCATTGCTTAAGATATTTTTCAGAATAGTATATACCTTCTCATAATCACCATACAATTTACTAGGCATTCCCGCACCGACATTTACTTCAAAATCTATATCTCTTCCGTCAAGCTGCTTTGCCATATATGTCTCGGCTCTTTCGAGCAAATCAGAAAACTTATACTCTTTTTCATCTATATCGAGATTTCCCGAATCTATTTTTGAATAATTGAGCAGATCATCAACTATCGAAATAAGTTTCTCACTCGCCTGTCTTATTGTAGCGACCGAATCTTCCTGAAAATCGTCAAGCTTACTCTTTTCAAGAAGTTCCGTCATCCCATAAATAGCATTTAATGGTGTCCTGAGTTCATGCGACATATTTGCAAGAAATGACGATTTTGCCGCACTTGCCGCCTCAGCAGCTTTTCTTGCAACAACTTCTTTTTCATTTGCATCACGTATCATCTTAGGATTTAAAAGTGTCAATTGCATTATAAACGCACTGATTCCCATAGCTGCATCCAAAAGCACGTATTCACTATTGTAAATTTGTATTCCTAAAAACAGCACAGAAATCACAAAAAATACCATCACTGTCAATTGGTAATATAAACCAAGATGCTTGCCTTTTAACCAAATCAAAATTGAGCCGTAAATCATATAAAATAATGAAATACAAATCAATAGCGGCAGCATTTTCCCCCTGTGATATCCATATTTTGCTGAGTAAGTATATACCCATCCTGTTACAGGTGAAAAGAATATTAATATCTGTGCAACAACCGCCGGAATAAAATACAAATACTCTCTATACGGTATTTTATCGTATTGATTTGTCAATGCCATAACAAACATTAAGTATAATGGTGCAATCAAATGGGTTGAAGCAAAATTAATCCACATACACAAATAATTCAAAAATAAATTATCACTAAAATAAACCGAGATAAAAACACCGCATATTGAGTCAGCAAAACTGCTTATAAAACCAATCAGTAAAAAAAACTTAAACAATTTCGTCACAAGATTTTTTACCTGCGGAATACAACAGTTATATACAAGTAATATAAACAAAATAACAGCAGAAGCTATATCATATTCGTATTTAAATATCATTCTTATCCTCCAAATCTGAAAAAAACATCTGCTAATTTACAACCTACAAAAACTTATCTTCAAACTTTTCAACTGACAACGGTTTAGAAAAATAATATCCCTGAAACATTCCACAACCATGTTTTATGAGTGTATCAACTTCCTCCTTAGTTTCCACACCTTCTATTATTAACCCTTTTCCGAGATTTTTGGTTAAAAGAGCCGTAGCATCAAGAACAGCAACATTCTTTTCATCATGTATATTTTCTTTAATAAATTTAATATCAAATTTTACATTATCAACATTCATACTCTTTAACATATTCAAAGAAGAATAACCACTTCCGAAATCGTCCATTTCAATCTGAAAACCGAATTTACTGAGTGATGATAACACATTTAATTTTCCTTCAACTTCTGTCACAAGCACATTCTCTGTAATCTCAAGTCTAAGATTTGCAGGATTTACATCATATTCCTTAACGAAACCGGTTAACATTTTATATACATCAAGATAAAAGAAATCTTTTGCTGAAATATTTATTGACAGATATAAATCCTCTCTTCCCTTCTCTTTCCATTTTTTAAGCTGAATTACAGCCTGCTCCCATACCCATCCGTCGAGACGGTATATCAATCCTCTCTTTTCAAACACCCCTATAAAATCCCCCGGCATAATCATTCCCTTTTTCGGGTGTTCCCATCTGACAAGTGCCTCAGCACCTTTTACTGTACCATCTCCTGAAACACGGGGTTGTAATTTTATTTTAAACTGTCCCTGCTCAATTGCTGCCTCAAAATCATTTACCAGTCCTTTTTCATAATTTACTTCATCAAGAATAGCCTCATCAAAATAAGCAACATTGCAGTCATTGTTTTCTTTTATACCATCAATAGCTATATATGCTTTATCACACATATCCGAAACCGGTTCATCTATATCTGTTATTTCATATATACCTATATTTATATAGACTCCAAACAGTTTATTATGGTATTTTTTACCAATTTCAGTATTCCTTTTGATAAAATTATCCATATCAAATAATTCTTTTGGCACACATATTGCAAATCTGTCTCCTATAAGACGTCCGTATACATAATCTTCCCCGACTTTTTCTTTTAATATATCTGCCTGCTGTTTTAAGACTTCGTCACCCATCTCAATTCCAAACAGGTCATTTATCATTTGGAAATTATTTATTCTGGTACATATTATCAGTCGTTTTATCTCAGGGTTTATATGAATAATTTCACTTACCTTGTCAAAAAACTTTTCTCTTGTATAAATTCCTGTAAGATTATCATGATTTGCACGATAAACTGCACTTCTGTATTTTTCTATTTCATTTGTTCTATCACTCATACAGAAATAATATCCTATAAGACGACTGCTTTCATCAAGAATCTTTTTAAATTCTGCTTTTATGTAAATTTCTTCGTCTTTATATAAATGCCCCTCAGTCCACGTTGAAGCACTCTCACCTTCTATATGCCTGCGTTCAAGCCATATAGGAAGATATTTTTCAAATATTTTTATATCATCACCTGTCTCAAACAAATCTCTCGCCAGTTCATTTGCATAAATACATTTACCTTGAAAATCAAAACATATTATACCGCTGTTCATATCGTCTACTACCAGCGAAAGTGTTTTTTCAACAAGTCCTTTAGGCATAAAGCTTACCGCATAATAACTTATAAATACCGCCGCTATTATGTAAAATGGTATCGATATGTCAAATGATAAATCAGTACCTACAAATATGGCATTTAATAAAATCAAAATCACAAACGTACTTAAAACGATACTGTACTTTTTTCTGTAAAACTTCGGAACCGTCATGATTTTTCTGACCATCACCGTCATAATAGCCGTAACAATTATATATGAAAATCCTAAATGCAGATAAAAAATAACCCCAAAGTCAGATATACTGTTAAAATCGCTTTGAAAAAGACATTTTTTCTCAACTAAAAAAGCATTGTGGAAGGGGATATTTAAAAGTAATAATATATTATCTATTATAGCAATAATATATAATATTCCCTTTATATTTTTATTTAAAAAAGAATATTCAGTGTAAATTCCCGTAAAATCAAAAAGACCAATTAAAAGCCAGTCTATTGAACAGCAATACATTGTTGCAAAAATATATGCAGCAAGATTGTTTTCAGAAAAACCAAACAACAGATAACTGATAACAGTCACAAGAGCCGTAGATAATAACCTTGATATTGATTCTGCTACTTTTGTACCTGATTTTCTGCATTTGTATATGCAGGACAATAGTCCTATAATCACTATGCATATAACGGATATAAGGATATTTATCATTGTATCCCTCCAAAATGAACTGTATTATCATAAAAAGACAAGACTAAAACAATCTTGCCTTTTTATAACATCTGAAATTTATTTTAACATTTAAAAATTAAACAAATCAACCTTTCCGGCATAGCGGTCATTTATAACAAAATATGCAGCTCTGTCTTCCGGTTTTAAATAAAGTTTTAATGATTTGATATTTCCGGCTCTGTGTCCTTCTGACACATACTGTTCTTTAATCTTTTCTATAATAGCACTCTGTTCGGCTTCTTCACCGTGATACTGTACATACACCTCAGGTGTAAGCTGCTCTTTTTGTTTGTTTTTGCTTCCCGGTTTTCTTCCCCTCTTCTTTGGTGCAGATTTTGCTTCTTCATTCTTTGTCTCAACAGCCGCTTTTGTCTCTGCCTTTACTTCTTCTGTTTTTGCTGCTTCAGGCTCCTTAACAGCTGTCTTTTTCTCAACCGGTTTCTTTGTCACTTTTTTAGGTGCTGTTTTTTCTGTCTCTTTAGAAGTTACTTTTTCTGTCTCTTTTTTAACTTCATTTGCCTTTGTAACATTTTTGTCTTTTTCTGTTACACTTTCCTTTGTGACAGGTGCAGTCTTTACTGCTTCTGCCCTCTTTGTTGTAGTTATATTCTTTTTTGATGAATTTGTGCTTCTTGCCATGACACCCTCCAAAAATCTATTTACTATATGTATATTAAACATATTCAGTATATTACTTATGCCCGATATTTGCAAGAGATTAAGTATGATTTTTTATTTTTCCTTAAAGTTGTCTCTGTTCACAAACCATATTCCGGCAGCTACCAATATGATTGATACCATATATTTAAAATAAAATTTCTCTCCTGTCAGCAGGCACGATGTGAGAGTACCGAAAACCGGAATAAGTGAATTGAATATTGCAATCTGCCCGACAGGATTATATGACAAAAGCTGATTATATAAAATAAAACCAATTACAGAAATACATACAAGCCCTGCCATTACGAAAATGCCTTTTAATGTTATTCTTTCAATGCTTCCGTCCAAAATAATTCCACCTGTAAGAAGCATCATTCCTCCAATCGACAATCCATACCCTGTCGCTTTAATCACACTTATATTTCTGTTTGCCGTAACAATTCTTGTTATTACGCCCCCAAATGCAGCACAGAATGTGCTTATAAGAAGAAAACCCTCTCCTTTAAATGAGATACCTCCAAGCAAATTTGTCGTAAAATTTGCTATTACAATACCTGAAAATCCCAAAATGCATCCTGCAATTTTATTTGCATTAATCTTTTCTTTAAAAATTATTGCCGCTAAAAATATAAGCCAGAATGTTCCAAGCGAATCTATAATAGATGCCTTGCTTCCACTGCAATTGGATAATCCCATGTAAAAGCAGAAATAATGAAAACCTGTGTTTACAGCTCCATACAGGACAAGCCACAAAAAATCCATTACAGAATTTATTTTTATATCTTTATTTTTAAAGAAAGAAATTATAAGTGTGATTATCCCGGCAGATAAAAATCTGATACCTGCAAAAAGCATTTTACCTGCCGTGTCATCATTAGCTATGGCAAACTCACGCATCCCGATTTTTATAAATGGAAATGCACATCCCCAAGAAAACATTGCGATAACCGCAAAAACAACCACCATACCCTTATTTGTAAATATATTATTTGCTTTTATTTTCTTTATATTTTTCTTATCTTTAGCTGTCATCTCATCAAAATCCTTTTTATTTTACAGTCGGATTGACATGTATCATGATATGTTTAACTTTTGGAAAATTTTTTTCTATTGCATCATGCACATTTTCCGCAACAGCGTGCGTTTCATTCAGTGTCTTTGTGCCATCTGCAGCAATCTCCATATCAACGTATATCTTATTGCCAAACACCCTTGTTCTTAATAAATCAATATTTTCGACACCGGAAATGCTTAGTGCGCAAGCTTTCAACTTATCAATCATATCATTGTCGCAAGCTTTATCTACCATTTTATTTACGGCATCCATAAATATATCAAACGCCGCTTTTTCAATAAAAACGCAGATAACAACGGATGCTAACGGCTCCATAATGCCAAATCCAAGTCTTGCTCCGGCAATACCGATAAGTGCGCCAATCGAAGAGAGTGCATCTGACCTGTGATGCCATGCATCAGCCATAAGAGCACTTGAATCTAACATTCCTGCATAATGTCTCGTATACCAAAACATCATTTCCTTTACCAAAATTGACACAACCGCAGCAACAAGAGCTAAAATTCCGGGCATTGATACATTGTAATCTCTAAAGCAGATTTTTTCAACTGCACTGTATCCTATACCTAAACCTGTTGCGGCAAGCACTGTAGCAAGAATTACGGCAGCAACACATTCAAGTCTTTCGTGTCCGTAGGGATGCTCCGTGTCAGAATCCCTGCTTGAAATCTTTACTCCTATCATAACAATAACTGTGCTGAAAACATCCGACGCCGAATGAACAGCATCACTTATCATTGCTCCCGAATTTGCAAAAATTCCTGCCAAAAGCTTTCCAACAGATAAAAGCATATTCCAGATAACACTTACAATTGATACTTTCATAGCTGTCTTTTCATAATTATTTACATTTGCCATAACGTAACCTCCTTTTAAACTGAGCACTCCTACTACGCATACTTAACAATAAAGTCTGCTTCAATAAAAAAGTGAAAATCCATACCTTCCCGGACTTTCACTTTCAAAATTTGAGTAAAAAAGACCACGGGTCAGTATAAATCAAGTAACTACTGTCCCGTGGAAAAATAATCATCTGGCTATAATAATCCACTGTCACTAATGTGACCCGGCTCCTGTCTGTCGGCCTGCTCAGTTTGTACTGTAGTAAATATATGCAGTGCAAAGAGTTTTAATAGTTTTTATTTCTTGTATTCTACTTCAATTCACTTGAAATTGCAAGTATTTTTTTCTTGCACGGTTATACATCATAAGTATACTGCTCATATCCATACCTTTTGCCAATAAACATATAAAATGTTCTCTTGCTGCTTCATAATAATTAAACAAAACAAGCTTTTCAGGCAGATTGTCATATACTTTCCAATAACCTGTGTATAATTCATTTTTTCCGTTATTGATTATAAATCCTTCTACATCCTCTACAGGATAACCCAGCAATATCCCCATCTCATGAGGGAAATTCCCCTGTGTAAGCTGGTAAATAGAAAATCTTACTGCAAATTCAGGAAGCAGTTCATCAATATAGACACTTTCATATCCAAAATTATTTATAAATTTTTGATTTTCGTTTCTTAAAAGATACTGCTGGAGTTCGTTTTTTCTGTAGAGAAAAATATTTGCTTTAATTTCATCCTCATAAAGAAAAAACGCAGATATATCGGTTCCATCAATAATATTATATAATTCCTCAACCATGTTTTTATCAATTATAAACAGATTGGAAACTTTTATCCCTGTAATAACCGGTGCACATTGTAATGCAAGCTGTAATCCCACATCCCGTTTATTCATACTTTTCAACAAGTAAAGTACATTTGTTTTCATATAACCTCCTGCAAATGTTAATCCCACACAAAATTTCATACAAGCACAATTAACAATATATAACTTTTGTTAGCTATATCTAACCTCTGTTTTATGCTACACTAATTAACATTTGCAGTCAATACGGTTATTGATACATTGTATCATTACCAAAATATGTTTATAATTCCAATAACAGCTCCTATAAGAGCACCAAGATTTATTACTGTTTGAAGCTCATTTTTCATAACCTGCATAACAAGTTCTTCAAGTTCACCTACATCCATCTTGTTTATCTTGCCCTCAACAATTCCAGGTATATCAATATATTCAGAAATCATACTGCCACATTTTGAAACTGCTGTATCGAAAAGTTTATCAATAATTGAATCTAAAATTTTAATGTCCAATCCCAGTTCTTCAAGATTTTCACTCACCGATTTTTCCATAAATGAGTCGACCTCGGTATCGACTAAAGGATAAATAATCTCCTCACCATGATTTTTTATATATTCTGCTATTGCATTTCCTATCGGTGCAGACATTGCCGAAACAGTAGATTCATTTAAAAACATCTCCATCATTGTACCTTTTACTTTTTCGGCTAAAGTCTTACCGGCAATCTGAGATACCATTGCATTCAAATCAATTTTTTCAAATGCTCCTAAAATTTTTGATGTAATAACATCACTCACTTTATTTTTGATTTTATCGTAATCAGTTGCCTCATCAATAACATCATCAAAATCACTTACATCATAATCCACTTCTTTTGAAAGTTCTGTCTGTACAATGTCATTGTTTTCATCGGGCTTTTTGGAATAATATTTAACTATATAATCTTTTATTGAACTGTCTGAGTTAAATGCAGTATCCATGACTTTTTCTGACAGATTGTTTTTAAGTCCGGACTCTGTTATCGCGTTTACTATATCCTGATTTGTAAAAAGATTTTGTCCCACTGCTTTACCGACCGCCGCAGCTATTCTTGATTTATTCTTCGGAATAACACCAGGAGTGAACGGCAGTTTCTTTCCAAACACATAAATCGGTTTCTGCGGTCTGAAAAGCATTTTGATAGCAATATAATTTGTACAATATCCTATCAGTGCTCCTACGAGTATGGGAATAATAATTTTTAAGTATTCCATATTTTTTCTCCATCCTTTTTATTATTTTGCCCTTACGAGCATTTTCCAATAACATAAGAAAAAGCCAGAGCATTTAACACTCTGACTTCCTCTTATATAATGAACATTTAAGAATTTTATTAACTATTCTGCTGCAGTCTCTGTTGTATCTTCATCGTCATCTGTCTGATTATTATTAGATGCAATAACATTTACAACTATTGTTTCAGGGTCTGTTGTAACCTCAATCTTATCATTCTTTGAAATATCAAGATCCTTAACTCTGATTGTATCTCCAAGTCTGAGGCTTCCAACATCTAATTTAATCTTATCAACAAGATCAGCAGGATATGCTTTATATGATACTTCCTCAAGCAACTCTTCCAAAACACCCTCAACTACTTTTTCTTTATTGAGCAAAATAATTTCAGCAGTGTTGTGAATCTTTTCATTGCTTACTAAAGCCTGAAATTCTATATCTAAAATATGTTTAGCCATATTATCATAGTCAATCTCTTTAATAACTACATCATACTTCTTTCCTTCAACTTCAAGGAACAACTGGCTTCCCTTGTCATTATAACGTAATACTTCGCTTACATCTTTCTGAGTCATTTTTACAGGAATAGAACCCTCAAGCTCTCTTCCAAAAAGGTTTCCTGTTACATAACCCTCTCTTCTTAATGCCTTAGCCTTTGCGTTTCTTTTTTCTGCTTTTAAAGTATTCATTTGTCTTTTCCTCCAAAACGATTAAAATTTGCAATTGCGAATATGGATATTAAACCATATTAGTATCAGTGCAATTGTAGGCAAAATTTGAAATCGCCTGGTGATCACTAGGTATCTTTCTGATACAATTGTGTTATAACACTTTATTTGGCACTCGTCAAGTGTGACTGCTAATTAAATTGTGAATTTTTTGTGAACAGTGCTGTTATTCACATCTGTAATTTGAGCTGTAGCCGGACAACTTCCCACTGTACAGCAGATCTAATAATTCGGCCGCATAAGTGTCCCTTTTTTAAATGTAGCTGCGGCTGTTCTAAACGGATATTTCATTTTTGATACATAATACCAAGGGTCGTTTTCGTTATCCGGATTTTTAAGTATATGAAACTGCTGCGCCGGCAAATACCCCTGTCCAAGTAAAAAAGCTTTATCTCCTGCCTTATTTTCACATACATCAACAACCATCTCAACATGCCCCGGACTTCCGCCATATATGAAAATATCTCCCGGTCTTATATCTTCCTCGGAAATTTTCTTTGCCTCCTGAACCATAGACAGAGTTCCGGCATAGGCAAACACAAATCGGAGATAACTTTCAAATGTTTTGTATGAACTGTCTTTTTGCTCACTCTTCACCCAGTATGTTCTGTTTCCATCGACTTTTACTCTCATTCCCTGACTCCATCTTGAAAAATCAACTTCAAATCCGTTTGTAAGATGAAATTTTATCTTATCATATTTTTTCTGTTTATAGTAATACTCTGCATAAAGCCTTATAACAGAATCTGCACATTGCTGTAAATCACCGTCGGTCATCTTCATTTTAAGAACTGCCGCATGCGCATTTTGTGTATTGCTTAATTTTCCGTTATACAATCTGATTTTTCTGCCATTATTATACAACGGATAATTCTCCAAAAATTCTCCGAATGAATTTTTGGATACACTTCTTTTATAACCTGCCGGAGTATTGAATCTTGTCTTGATTTTTGTCCCTGAACTGTTTAGAATGTTATTTTCTTTGCTTTTAAGAGATCTTTTAGATATTTTTTTACTGCCGGCATTATGTGTCGTATCTTTGCTCACAACCGAAGATATTTTTTTGCTTTTTTGACCGATATCCTTTCTGGCACATATCGTCGTATCTGCAATGACAATAATAAGTACAACAATAAAACTAAACAGTGTCAAATGTTTAAAATTCCTATTCTTCATAAATATTTCCTCCCAACTTGAAAGCAGAACATATGCCTGTCTCCAATCCGTATAATATACTTTAGTATATTTCCTTACTTTTCCTTAATACGCTATTTAAAGTATAACAGATTTGAGCAGCAATAGTATTAAGATTTTATTATTTTGGGAATTTTATTCATGCCCAAAAACGCCGATTCTTGATTATCTTTATATTTTTAATTATAATAGAAAATATAATAGAAAAAATGGAGGAAAAAACAAATGTTAAAAAGGAAATTATCATTTATGCTCGCCGGTATCACTATGTTTTCTGCAATAGCTGTTACCGCACCATATTCTAAAACTCTTCAAATCCAAAAAACGGCATCCGCCGCTAAAACTTATACAATATCACCCAATTCAGCAGTTTATAAGGGAAATTATAAAAATGCATCCGCTTACAATTCAGCAACCAAACAATATTTCCTTATCCGTTCATATCTGGAAATGCTCGAAAAAAAGGGCGGTGGAAAACTTATTCTAAAAAAGGGTACTTACAAAATATCAAATGTTTTATACATACCTTCAAATGTAACAATCGAATTAAAGGACGGTGTTACAATCAAAAAAACAATGAAAACAAATTCAAAACAGATGCAGCCAAGCGGCGGAATTTTTGAATTACTCGAACCGTCAAAAGCTGCAAAAAAAGGTGTTCACGGAAAATATAATGGTGTTCACAACGTCAAAATATATTCTACCGGAAAAGCAGTCATAGACCAGGCATATAAGGGAAAAGACGGTCAAAACTGTATCGGACTTGTTATGTGCCACAACAAAAACATCACTATAGACGGTATAACATTCAAAAATATGAAATACGGTCATTTTATTGAGATGGATGCCTCTAATAATGTTGTCGTAAACAATTGTACATTCACAGGATACAAGGCAAGCAAACGCCACACCTCAGAAGCGATAAATCTTGATACTCCCGACAAAAAGACAAAAGGATTTACTCACGACTGGAGCAAATACGACTGTACTGCAAATAAAAATGTAAAGATTACGAACTGCACATTCTCCAATCTTGAAAAAGCAATCGGAACACATCAGTATTCCGTAAAAAAATATCACACAAACATTACAATATCTGACTGCACCATAAAAAATTGTGTAAGCGGTGCTATTGAAATGATGAATTGGAAAAATATATCATTAAACAATATAAAATTTGTAAATATCGGCAAAAACTCTAAAGGAAAATACACATCATTTGATAAGAGCAACACTACCAGAGCAATTCTTGTAAGAGGCGGTGTTTCAAAAATAACCGTTGAAAACTGCAGTTTTAAAAATATCCCGAGAGTTATGCAGTGTATGCCGTGGAAAAATCAAAATACTGCCACAAAATATCCTATAATTTATAACAAAATTACAAAAGCAGAATATGAGGCTATCGCATCTCAAAATAAAATTGTCAGTGGTGTTGATATTCCATATATAATCGTAAATTCACGCTATAACGATTACGGATACCCTGAAAAATATTATTTCTAAATTTTAATGTTTTATAGTACAAAGAGTCGCTTGCGACTCTTTCCTATAACATAAAATACCGCCCCAAAAAGTCAGATTTAAATTCCGGCTTTTGGGGCGGTTTAATATACAATATCAGGTCTTATGAATTTTCTTATTTTTCTAAGCTGCCTGTTTTTCTTCACTCTCTGCTTTGTTTTCATTTTCAAATATTTTAAACACATTTCTCACAAGCGGGCCTGCTATAAATGTCTGCCAGAAAAATGCCATTGGGAAATTTAATATATATTTCTGAAGCCATACGGCAACAACCTGTGAACCCGGATGTGCAAATAATACTGTTGCAATAAAACTCATTGTAGGACACATAAGCGCAACTATCATTGATGAAATTGCTGCTGTCACCATAAATTCACTGTCTTTTCCCGGTCTTACAAATCTAAATGCAAGTTTTACCGCAAGTTTCTCAAAAACAAACATCTCAAGAATAACAGCAATAGGCCACATAATAGGCATCTCATGAAAAGCTATCAAAAATATTTCATTGCTCATTCCACCCTTATCAATGGCAATATTATAACATACCATTCCATACACCATGATAAATGCCATAACAACAGTAAAAATAAAGTTTTGAAGTTTCGTTCTCTGCATAATTAATATCTCCTTTTTCCTAAAAATGGGCATAAAAAATACATGTGTGTTGTTCGTTAATCAGGTGATAATTCACACATGTGTCGTTTCCAATTTTATACCAAAGTTTTTTATGCAGTTTTAAACAACGTGTCGTATTATATCATACAGTATTAAATCATGCAAGCTTTTTTTGCATCCGGTCAAAAAAAATACCATGCATTAATAGCATGGCATTTTTTCTATATGTAATTTTTAACATGGCATTCTTTTATAAATTACAGTATTTTAAATAATTTTGCTCCGTGTGATGCTACAAACACTTTCTCTTTGTCTGTAAAATCTGTTTCCTCATGGCTCCAAAGTTCGACTGCTTTTCTGCCTGTCACTCCATAATTTGTAACATCTTCCCAAGGAATTGTCACGTCACAATTCTGCTCTTTTAAGTTGAATACTGCCACATAATATGAACCGTCCTCCGTGTCCTTTGAACACCAGATAACATGCTCATCATCTCTCTCTATCTGTCTTGCACCCTCTGAATGTTTTAAAAGTCCAAGCACGTCCTTGTTTGTAATAAGTTTCTTTGTCCAGTCATCAAGCTGCAAAAGATCTGCACCAAGCATAAGCGGAGAACGGAATATACTCCAAAGTGTCATGAGCGTTATCTGTTCATCATGTGAAAAATTGCACTCCCACTCATGTCCGAACCCTTTTCCGAGTTTTCCGAGTGTAAGCATGTCACAATCAGGGAAACATCCCTCGCTTACATGGTTCTGCCAAAGTTCACAGCGCCAGAACATAGGGAGAAGCAAATCCCATCTATCCCAGAAATCGTCAGTAATTCTCCACATGTTTGCATATTTTTCATAGTGCCATGCTTCCTCAATCTTTGCCGGCCCCGGCGATAGGCTTAATACTATCTCACGTCCGCATTTCTGAATAGCATTGTAAAGCATTTCTATTTCTTTTTTTGCAGATGGCATATCCATGCGGCAGATATCATCACATTTTATAAAATCCACACCCCACTGAGCATACAATTCAAAAATAGAGTCATAATATTCCTGTGCTCCCTCTGCCTCAGGACGTATACCATACATATCCGGATTCCACTCACAGATATTTGAAGGGTCTGCAATATCATTTGCAAACGCATTGCTGCCAAGAATCTTTGTATGTTCGTGTGCTGCCTGTCTTGGAATACCGCGCATAATATGTATACCAAACTTAAGTCCGAGACTGTGTATATAATCGGCTAACGGCTTGAAACCGTTACCATCTTTCGATGACGGAAATTTGTCAACACATGGAAGAAGTCTTGAATATTCATCCATCTCAACTTTCCAAAACGGAATATACTGATATTTGTCTCTCTGGCTGCCTGTATCGTAGCTGTACCATTCTATATCAACAACAACATATTCCCAGCCGTATTCCTTAAGGTTTTCAGCCATATATTCTGCTGTTTTTCTTATCTGTTCTTCATTTACTGATGTGTCATAATAATCATAACTGTTCCACCCCATCGGCGGAGTTTTCGCAAAAAGATTTTTGTTCATAAATCCTCCTCAAAATAATTTACAATAAACTTAGTTTGTTTAGTTTCTTTTAAATTATTTTACCAAAAACTTTATGCGCTTTCAACAAATATTTTATTATTTTTTAACACAATCCTTGCATATTCCATATATAATAGACTTTTTACATTCTATATAAAAACCGTGTTCACTTTGAATATGCGCCGCAATCTCACCCATAAAATCACATTCAAGATGGAATATGCGTCCGCATTTTGTACATTGCAGATGCAGATGTTGTTCACAGTGATGCCCATCCTCAATATATTGAAATGTTGCCTGTTTTCCCTTCTGCGCAACATATTTTACAACTTTCTTTTCTAATATCAGTTTTTCCAAAAACCTGTATATCGTGGTTTTGTTTACTGCACATTCCTTTTTTGTAAGATAATTTTCAATATCTGCCACTGTAACAGTCCTGCTTTTATTATCCTCAAGATACTCTAATATCCTTTTTCTGCTCGGTGTTGAATATCCCTGCATATTTACCTCATTTCCTTATCTTTCTTAATTTTATTTTTCTAAAATGTAATACCCGCAATCTGTATTACAAATCCCCAAAATACTCCAAGAAGATACATAGTCAAAACAATGCTTAAATTCTGTTTTACATGTCTGTTAAGCCTGAACAGTACCAGCATACCTACACCTGCATTAACCAGAAGCCCTGCCATCATAGAACCCGCATTTATAACTCCGTCAAGATAAAACTCAGTAATAACTACAGATGACGCACAATTTGGAATAAGGCCTATAAGTGCAGACAAAAGAAGTTCAAGCACCGGTACAGATGAAAACAGGCTTTCCATATTTTCAATTCCCCAAAAATGTGTTATCACGTTTAAAACAAACGAAATGATTATGATGTATACTGTTATCTTTATTGTATGTTTTATCGCTGAAACCAAAGAACCGTCCTCACAATGACAATGTTCTTCTTCACATACTGTATGAATATCCGGTTCTCTTTCTTTTTTCAAGAATATCTTTACATAGACATATTCCGCCACAAGACCTGAAATAACAGCTATCAAAACCTTTACGGCAAGAATTTTAAAAATCATTCCTGCCCCTGATGCCCTCGATATAAGAATAGGCAGCATCTCATCGGAAGTTGACATAAAAACTGCGATTAGCGTTCCAACAGTTATTATTCCTCCAGAATAAAGACTTGCCGCAGCCGTGGAAAAACCGCACTGTGGAAGCACTCCTAAAATTCCGCCCCATACCGGTCCCGTCTTTCCTGCTTTTGCTATTTTCTGTCTGACATTATTATTCATCTTATGTTCAAGAATTTCCATAAAAAGATATGTTATAAATAAAAACGGTACTAATTTCAGTCCGTCAATAAGTGTATCTTCTATCACTTCAAACATAATCTCTTTCCTCCTTCTTTTTGTTATCCTGAATTGTCTTTTCAATTTGCAAATAATTTGCATTTGCAACTAAGTTGCATTTTATATAATACACCATTATATATATATGTCAATACGGAAATTTTTACCTTTTAATTCCCCCATGCATAATTTTAACAATATATCCCATAATAATCACAGCTTCATAAACAAAACATACACAGAAAAGAGGTTTATTATGAAAGAAAACAATACAATAAAATTATTGAAAAGCTGCAATTCAGGATGCAAAATGGCAACTAACAGTATCGAGCAGGTAATGCCCTATGTTCATGATGACAATATGAAATCAATGTTAAACAAATATAACGAAAAACATATAAGTCTTGGCGATAAAAGCCATGAACAGCTGTCAAAAAACAATTCCAGCGAGGAGGATCCAATCCCTGTTGTCGACTTTTTTGCAAAGCTGTCAACCGATATAAAACTACTTATGAACGGTGATGATAAGCAGATTGCCAAAATAATGATGAAGGGATGCAATATGGGTATTGAAACTGTAAGCAGACATATAAATGAATATTGTGAAGCTGACAAGATAAGTCTTGATATTGCACACAATCTTGTGGCAATCGAAGAAGATTTTATGCACGACCTTGAATTGTATGTATAATCTCCATAAAACAGACTGCAGAACTTGACAAACATTCTCCATAAAAGATATATTTATTTATGATATTACTTTTTAATAAATGTACAATTTTGTCAGATAAAATATTATAAAAACGGAGAATCTGTAAA
The DNA here is from genome assembly GCA_934320845.1 of uncultured Lachnospiraceae bacterium. Taxonomy (GTDB): domain Bacteria; phylum Bacillota; class Clostridia; order Lachnospirales; family Lachnospiraceae; genus Butyribacter. Next base: position 57,139 of record CAKRFU010000004.1, on the reverse strand, counting down.
ATGGAAATGAATATCCAAAAATACATGTCATTTGTGAAAACAGTTGAATATGGAAGTTTTACTAAAGCATCCGAGATTTTAAATTACTCTCAATCCGGCATCAGCAGAATGATTGGTGATTTAGAAAAAGAATGGAACATGTGTCTGCTTGAAAGAGACCACTCCGGTGTCAAACTTACGTCTGACGGACTTAGGATACTTCCTTTTGCAAAAAAAATATGTGATGATTTTGAAAGATTACAAATTGAGATAGACAGCTTAAATGACCTTTCATCAGGTATTATAAGAATAGGCACCTTTTCAAGTGTGGCAACCTACTGGCTTCCTAATATTATTAAAGAATTTAAAAAAGATTACCCAAATATTGAATACGAACTTCTCATAGGTGATTATGACGAAATAGAGGCATGGATTTTAGACGGACGTGTTGACTGTGGTTTTCTTTGTCTCCCTGTTTCTACCGGTGTTGAAACAATTTTTTTGGAAGAAGACGCCTTTCTTGCAATACTGCCAAAGGAACATCCTCTTTTAAAGTACGAAAAAGTTCCTTTAAAAGAACTTTCAAAGGAACCGTTTATGCTGCTTGAAAAAGATAAAAATACTGAGATTTCTGCCATTTTCAAAGAAAATAATATAAAACCAAACACCCAGTTTACAACATGGGATGATTATGCGATTATGTCAATGGTAGAACACGGTCTCGGCGTAAGTATTCTTCCGGAACTCATATTACAAAAGAAACCTTTTAACATAATGACAAGACCACTTGATGTTGTTGCAAAAAGACAGATTGGGCTCGCCCTAAAAAGCAGCAAAAACGCATCACTGGCGGCAAAGAAATTTATAGATTATCTAAAATACCGCTAAACGCTGGTTTTGCCCTTTTTTATTAAAAACTTTTCTTCGTATAATATAATAACTAAGCAGCACTAAAGCACCCGTTATCACCCATGACACCGGATAAACATTCATCAACACTTCAAACCCCTTAAATTTTCTGCATACCGTGTATATCCATACAAGTCTGAATACACACGTTCCAAAAACCGTGATAACAGCCGGCGTCATTGAATATCCCATTCCTCTCAGCGTTGAACCTGCTATCTCATATGTAGGTATCAGGAAATAAAAACTTAAAAGACGTATCATTCTTACTGCCGCATAATGTGCCACTTTAGGTTCAGATGTAAATATCCCTATGAAAAATCCTCTCCACATCAAAAAACAGCCGCACATTATTATTGTAACTGCTATGGCTAATGTCATTGTTATCCTGTATATTTTCTTACATCTGTCATATTTTTTTGCACCAAAATTCTGGCTTGTAAATGTCATTGTTGCCTGATTAAATGCCGATATCATAAAATATGCTATATATTCATAATTCAGTCCTGCCGCCGAACCTGCAACTGCATCTGAGCCGTATTTGTTTAATTCAGCCTGAATAAATACATTGGCAAACGAAAATACCATTGACTGAAGCCCGGCAGGAACGCCAATTTTTAACATTCTTATCAATTCAATCTTATGTATTTTAAGCTCCTTAGGATACAGTTTTATCGGGTCTTTTTCCTTTATAAGAAAATATACGACCATTGATGAGCTTATCATATTAGATACGACTGTTCCAATTCCTACACCGGCTACTCCCATATGAAAGACAATTACCAATGTAAGATTTATTATCGCATTTGTAACTCCTGCAACTATAAGACATATAAGTGGTCTTTTTGTATCACCTATACTTCTCAAAATAGATGCTCCGAAATTGTAAACCATTATAAACGGCATACCCGCAAAATATATTCTTAAGTAAACTACCGCCTGATCTATCACATCATATGGCGTTCCCATAAGTTCAAGTATCGGTTTTGCGACTGAAATACCAAGAACAAGCAATATAATACCGCTAAACACGGCGATAAGCATTGCCGTATGTACCGCACCTTTTATTTTGTTTGTTCTTCCCTGTCCTATGTATTTTGCAATAACAACATTTGCTCCCACTGAGATTCCTATAAAAAGATTTAACAGCAGGTTTATCAAAGCTCCATTTCCGCCAACTGCCGCCTGTGCCGTACTACTCGCAAATCTTCCGACTACCGCCACATCAACAGCATTAAACATCTGCTGCAAAATACTGCTGAGCGCAATGGGTATTGCAAAAATAAGTATCTTATCAATAAGACTGCCGTTAAGCATATCTATCTGTTTACTCTTTCCGACTGCAACATTGCTCATTTTTATCAAAATCCTTTCAAAAATATATAAAATCAATGTTTTTATAATGTTTTAACGAAAAACAAGAGCAAAAATTATATTTTTGCCCTTGCATATATTATTACTTTTATTTTATTTTTTCAAGCACATTTTTAGATTAAATTAGAAAATATTTATTGTAATTATAACTTTGTAACTTTTATTTTACTGTTATCTTCTTCTGTTTTGTATGGTATCCATCTTTTGTTATTTTAACGGTTATTTTCATGTTTCTTTTTAACTTTTGTGAAAGCTTGACTGTTACGGTACCATTTTTTGAAGTTTTTACCATAATTGAATTTACTTTCTTTTTACTTTTAAGTATTATTTTTTTGTTTATTGTAATTTTAACATTTGTTTTATTAGTACCTGTTGATATCTTTATATTCTTTGAACCATTTTTAGCTAAAACATTAAATTTAGAAAATGTCCTGCCGGTTACAGTCTCCTCATTCTCATCATCACTATACTGCTCATTCACCCATGTAATCATATTATCAATATATTTGCTACGTTCCTTTATAAAAGCAATTATACACTTATAACTTCCGTATCCACCACTTTTTGCCTCTTTTTTATATTTTTCAGCTTTGCTGTTGCCAAAATAACGTGCAAAAAACTGTCTATATAACGGCTCATAAATCCCCTGATATTTTTCACACAACGTTACTGCATTATTCTTTTCAAATACAGTACCGTCTATTTCTTTAAGATATTTTTCAAAATCTGTTCTAAAACCATTATTCGTCATAAGATATGCAAACGACAACACTATAGGATTCTCCGTATCCATGTCAAGAAGCCCTAAATCCTTGTAATTATCCTCTTTTATTGTATTATCTGATGCTGATGATTTTCCGCTTATACCTCCAAAATCAAGATCATATACACATAATCTCCATCTTCCGTCAGCATATTCATTTGTTTCATCCTTATCCTTGGTTTTCCATATAGACCAATTTTTTCCAGGCCAATCCCACTTATTATTTATCCATATTTGTGCCGCAAAATATTTCTTAAAATTTTCAACATCTATAAATTTTGAAAACTCTTCATAGTCTTTAGTTTGCTTTAAATCTTTGTGCGTATTAAAGAAATTGTATAAGTCATTCAGATAGTAACTTTCATCATCGACCCCTTTTGGAAGCTTACCTTCTTCCAAAATATAACCTGTTTCATACCTTTCAGCATCTCCTTTATACATCACAACCTTATCTTTTGAAACACCATGCTTCGTCTCAAAATAATCATCACAATAATCTTCCTGCAAAATATAAATTCCCCAATATTCACCGTTAAGGTATACAACACACGCTCTTGATGCCTGTGTCTCACATTTTAACTGTTTAAAAAGTGACTGCCAGTACTGATCTGCATATTTTGTCAAAAAAGCACCATTACCACCATTTCTTAAAACCAGCTTTTTAAATTTACTCACCGTATTTCCATTATCGTCTTTTGAATCTTCTCCGAAAAACGGGTACTCAAAGGTTTCTTTGCCATATTTTTTCTTGGCAATAAGCCGGAACCCTTTTTGAAGATCACTTCTTGAATAATTGCCCTGTATTCTTATACCACAATCCTGTTTATACAAACATTTTGTCGTTTTCCCGTCACTTTCAATATAATCTATATGTGCACTTCTCTCCCAATCTGAACCACGCTGCTTATAGTTTGCATCAAGCCCCCTTGCAACATTTGCCGCATTCCAGCCGATATTCCCGGTATACGCTGCCAATGCATCATCAAATATTTTTCCTTTGACATATATACCTTTTTCATAATCAAACAAGTCACTATAATCCATTGAAATTGACATAACTGACAAAGGAACACCTGCTTTTTCACAACTTTCTTTAATTCCTTCAATATGTTTGGTCATATCTCCGATAAAATATGTATTTGTGACAACATCCGTGTAAAGACCTTTATCATCAACTGCTGTTGCTTTAATAACAGATGCCTTATCAACTTCATCTTTTGAAGGGGCTGTTTGACTGTCCGTAAAAGTTTTACTTTTGCTGTCATACACTGCATAAGCAGCATCAAACAACGATGGTTCAGCAGCAGACAATACATTTTCATCATTTTTTCTGTCAGATATTTCAATTCCGGACATATATTCTTTTCTTGTACTGCTCGTCACAGGATTACTTCCATCTGTCGTATAATATATTGCTTTTGCTTTGTCACATTCAATATAAAGAGTAAAAGCATCGTCGTAGCAACCGCTTTCCTTTGACATATTAAGTTTAAGCTCTGATGACTGCGATTGTGTCGTGTCTGTCTCAATAGCTGCCCGCACAGACATTGTCTCTTTGCATAACGCAAAAGCTGACAAAGTAAACATTAAAATGCCAGAAAGCACTATAAATCTGTTTTTGATTTTTAATATTTTTTTCATACTGTTCCTCACTTCCGGATACATTGTTGTTATATTATAAAAAACTATCTACCTGTATCCAAAAGTAAATAGTTCTTTCAGTTTGATATAAAATAAAAGTGCTTATCCTTATAGTAACATGTAATAACTTCTTTTCCACTGTAATAATTCTATACTTTTTACAGCATAATATACACAATAAAGAACCTGACAGCAATAACATATGTCAGGTTCTTAATATTCTTAGTTATACTTTATTATTCAGACAATTATTAAAATAATTTCCGATATTTTTTACTGTCCAATATTGAAAGCATCCATTCCGGGATATACAGCACTCTCTCTGAGTTCCTCCTCAATACGGAGAAGCTGATTGTATTTAGCAACACGCTCACTTCTGCTTGGTGCTCCTGTCTTAATCTGGCATGTATTTAATGCAACAGCAAGGTCTGCGATAGTTGTATCTGCTGTCTCGCCTGAACGGTGTGAACTTATAGCTGTATATCCTGCCTTGTGTGCCATCTTGATAGCTTCAAGTGTTTCAGATACAGAACCAATCTGATTAAGCTTAATGAGAATTGAGTTTCCACAGCCGAGTTTAATACCTTTTGCAAGTCTTTCAGTATTTGTAACAAAAAGGTCATCACCGACAAGCTGAACCTTGTCTCCAAGCTCTTTTGTAAGCTTCTGCCATCCTTCCCAGTCTTCCTCATCGAGTGCATCTTCGATAGAGATAATAGGATATTTCTCCACAAGTGATTTCCAATGCTCGATAAGCTGTTCAGATGTATAAACTGTTCCGGCTTTCGGAAGTTTATATTCTCCGACTTTTCCTGTCTTCCATTCAGATGATGCGGCATCCATAGCAATACGGAAATCTTTTCCAGGCTCGTATCCTGCCTTTTTTACTGCTTCAAGAATTGTCTCGATAGCCTCTTCGTCAGATTTTAATGCCGGTGCAAATCCTCCCTCATCTCCTACTGATGTTGCAAGTCCTCTCTCCTTAAGAATCGCAGCTAATGCATGGAATACTTCTGCACACCAGCGCAGGCATTCCTTAAATGAAGGTGCTCCGACAGGCATTATCATAAATTCCTGAACGTCAAGTCCTGATGAAAGCGCATGGCATCCGCCGTTTACAATATTCATCATAGGAACAGGAAGCTTGTTTCCTGAAATTCCGCCTAAAAATCTATAAAGAGGAATATCAAGTGCAATACTAGCTGCACGGCAGCATGCAATTGAAACAGCTAAAATTGCATTTGCACCAAGATTTGTTTTTCCTTTTGTTCCGTCTGCTTTAATCATTGCAGCATCTATGGCATATATGTCTGACGCATCCATTCCCATAAGGACATCATTTATTGTACCATTGATATTGGCTACTGCCTTTGTAACACCTTTTCCAAGATATCTTTCTTTATCTCCATCTCTAAGTTCAAGTGCTTCAAATTCTCCTGTCGATGCACCGGAAGGAGCAGTTCCCCTGCCTACAGTTCCATCAATAAGATATACCTCTGCCTCAACCGTTGGATTTCCTCTCGAATCAAGAATCTCTCTGCCTACTACTTTTTCAATTTCCAAATATGACATATTTTTCCTCGTTTCTGCGCACATTATTATAATCAATTTGCAATACTGTTGTAAGTAAATGAGGTCACTTATATTCATGTACGCCTGATATAAGTTTCCTTTTAAGTTAGTTTATACTAACTTTTCTCATAAATCAATATTTGCTAATGATAAGATTTCCCATTTTGGTAAAATCAATTCATTTATTACTTCAAATATCCAAAACCAAAATAATTCAACTTTTTTAAATGACACTATTGAATACTTTTAATCATTGTAGTAAAATTAGAAAAATACATTTTATAGGGGGTAACCATGAGACATTTAATAAGTCCACTCGATCTATCTATTGAAGAACTAGATGAAATTTTATCCTTAGGACAAGCTATTATGCAAAATCCTGAAAAGTATTCCCATGTATGTGATGGAAAAAAATTAGCTACATTATTTTATGAACCAAGTACAAGAACACGTCTTAGTTTTGAAGCTGCAATGCTTAACCTCGGCGGTAAGGTACTTGGTTTTTCTTCGGCTGATTCGAGTTCGGCATCAAAAGGAGAAAGCGTTGCAGATACAATAAGAGTTATATCATCATTTGCTGACATATGTGCCATGCGTCATCCGAAAGAAGGTGCTCCGACTGTCGCATCCATGTATTCAAAAATTCCGGTCATAAATGCAGGTGACGGCGGTCACAACCATCCTACCCAAACTCTTACCGACCTTCTCACTATCAAATCACTTAAAGGTCGGCTTGACAATATGACTATCGGAATGTGTGGAGATTTAAAATTTGGCCGTACAGTACACTCTCTTATCAATGCAATGGTAAGATACGAAAATGTGCGCTTTATTCTTATATCACCAAATGAACTTAAAATCCCTGACTATCTCAGACAGGAAGTTCTCGACGCAAAAAATATTGATTATATCGAAACTAATGAACTTGAAAAATATATGCCTGAGCTTGATATTCTGTATATGACAAGAGTTCAGCGTGAGCGCTTCTTTAATGAGGAAGATTACATACGATTAAAGGACAGTTTTATACTTGACAGTGAGAAAATGAAACTTGCAAGAGACGATATGTATGTTCTCCATCCTCTTCCTCGTGTAAATGAAATCTCAACAGATGTAGATAACGACCCGAGAGCCGTTTACTTTGAACAGGTTCATTATGGAGTATATGCAAGAATGGCACTTATCATAACATTGCTTGGGCTGAAAGATAAGTGTTAATGCACCACTTCATTTGTTTTCAAAAAGATTTATAAATTATAATCTAAAATATATTTTCAACAAAGAAAGGGGAGTCATAACATGCTTAATATAAGCGGTTTAAGTGAAGGAATCGTAATCGACCATATTCAGGCCGGCGGAGCCATGAAGATATACGAATATCTCAACCTTGAAAAGATGGACTGTCAGGTAGCCATAATAAAAAATGCTAAAAGCAGTAAAATGGGCAGAAAAGATATCATAAAAATAGAAGGTAATCTTGATATAGACCTAAATGTATTGGGAGTTCTTGACCATAAGATAACAATCAACTTTATAAAAGACAACCGAATCGTCGGAAAACATACACTTGAATTACCTGAAACAGTAACAAACATAATCAAATGCAAAAATCCACGCTGTATAACCTCCATAGAACAGGAGCTTCCTCACAAATTCAAACTTACGAACCGTGAGCACAGAATATACAGATGTGTTTACTGTGAATCAAAATTTAAGGGAAACTGATATTTATAACTTATAATCCTTATATTTACATTGCAGCGTTATATTTGTTTCATAACAAATAACCTATATTACATAATATATTGTAAACAAAAAACTCAAAACAGCATTACCTGTACCGGTAAATATTGTTTTGAGTTTTTATTTTTAACTTTTTATTCTGTATTTCTTATTTACTTTGTTCTGTATTTTTTATCAACTGTAGTCGAATTTGCCTTAGGAAAATACTTTCTAAGCCATGTATGGTCCTTTGACATATACGCATCTGTCTTTAAAAAGTATGTCTTATATACATGAGTATTATTGAAACTCCAATTTACAATCGGGTCATCAAATGTACAGTCAACATGATACCATTTATTTTTTATCTTTACGAGGTTCCATGCATGCTGCCCTCCCGTGACCATCATACACGGAATATTATAATGTTCCATTATCATCATAAACGCTTTTGAATACCCGTCACACACTGCTATTCCATACTTCAACGCTCCCTTAGCGGTATGGCTTACCCAAGGAACATCACCTTTAGTATATAATCTCTTATCATATTTGACATTTTGTATAAGCCATTTATGTGCAGCCGCTACCTTTTCGTAATCGCTCATGCTCTCTTTGACGTATTGGCTGCATATAACACGCAGCATCGAATTTACAGTCTTTGCCTTTACCGTAATACTGCATTTATATGACTTTGTACCACATACTGCCGTAATCGTAGCCTTGCCGTTTTTTCTGGCTGTAATCTTTCCTTTACTGCTCACGCTGACAATTGATGAATGATTGCTTTTCCACTTCGGCTTTTGTGGAGAATTGTACAGATAAAGCTGAAATTTCTCTTTTATAATCATTTTCCTGCTTTTGCTTGAAAGTTTTACAGCCTTTGTTGTTGTCGTCATAATGCCATATTTCTTAGCAAACTTGGCAGAATATGAATTTTTTGGTGCAACTACGGTAAGTATGTTTTTGTTGCATCCTTCAAATGATGATGACGCAATTACTTTAAGTGCTTTTGATACACTTATCTGATAGAGACTTGTACACGCTGCAAATGCATCATATCCTATCTGAGTACATGACGCAGGGATTGAAATTGTCTGCAACGATTTGCAATTGCTGAAACATGCTATAGGGATTGAAGTAAGTTTTGCTGAAAGTCTTACTTTTTTTAATTTCGTACAATAGCTAAACGCATTATCTCCCAATGTTTTTACCGTATCCGGAATATACACATCCGTAATATCTTTATTGCTAAATGCATTGGTGAGTACCGCTACTACTTCCCCTCCGTTAAAATGGCTTGGAATCGTCACAGACATATCCGCTCCATTGTAAGCTGCCACATTATATGTTCCGTTTGCCACATTTTCAGTGTAATAAAAGCCTGAATCATCATTGAACACACTCTGCGCCGATGTGTTTTTTGTATTGCCGCATAAAATAAAGGCAAATGCTATCACAAGCATACACAATATGCTTTTTTTGCGGATATAATCAAAAATCATCATGATAATCCTACGATAACTCCATCATCATTTACGTCAATTCTCTCAGCAGCAGGATGAAGCGGGAGTCCCGGCATTGTCATTACTGTTCCTGTGATAGCAACTACAAATCCTGCACCGGCAGAGACATAAACTTCTCTTATATTTATATTAAAGTTTTCAGGTCTTCCAAGTTTCTTTGCATCATCTGACAATGAATACTGATTCTTTGCCATACATATAGGTGTATTTCCATAACCGAGTTCTTCAAGTCTGTCAATTGCCTTAGAAGCTGCCGCATCATATGTAACACTTGCTGCACCGTAAATTTCCTTTGCAATAGTCTCAATTTTTTCTCTGATTGAAAGATTTGTATCATAAAGTGGCTTAAAGTGGCTTTCCTTTGTCTCAAGTGTATTGATAATCTTTTTGCAGAGTTCAATTCCACCTTCGCCGCCTTTTTCCCAAACTTCTGAAAGTGCGAAATCACAATTTCTTTCCTCGCAGAAATTCTTGACATACTCAAGTTCCGCATCTGAATCTGTCACAAATCTGTTGAGCGTAACTACACAAGGCACACCAAACTTAGCAACATTCTCAATATGCTTTTCAAGATTTACAATACCTTTCTTTAAAGCATCAAGATTTTCTTCAGAAAGTTTGTCCTTTGGCACACCGCCATTATATTTTAAAGCTCTTACTGTTGCGACAAGTACAACTGCATCCGGTTTTAATCCTGCCATGCGGCATTTAATATCAAAGAATTTCTCTGCTCCAAGATCTGCTCCAAAGCCTGCCTCTGTAATAGTATAATCAGCAAGTTTGAGTGATGTCTTTGTAGCTCGTACACTATTGCATCCGTGTGCGATATTTGCAAAAGGTCCACCATGTACAAATGCCGGTGTGTGCTCTAATGTCTGAACCATGTTTGGTTTGATGGCATCCTTCAAAAGTGCTGCCATGGCACCAACCGCATTTAACTCAGCCGCCGTAACAGGCTTTCCTTCATAATTGTAGGCAACAATCATTCTTCCAAGTCTTTCCTTTAAGTCTTTCATGTTGTCGGCAAGACAAAGTATAGCCATAATCTCAGATGCAACAGAGATTATGAAGTGATCCTCTCTGACAACACCGTCAACCGGTCTGCCAAGTCCTACAACAATATTTCTGAGAACTCGATCATTCATATCCATACAGCGTTTCCATACAATCTGGTTTGTATCAATTCCAAGCTTATTTCCCTGCTTGATATGATTGTCAAGCATAGCTGCCAAAAGATTGTTTGCTGAAGTAATCGCATGAAAATCTCCCGTAAAATGAAGATTCAAGTCTTCCATAGGAACAACCTGGGCATATCCGCCGCCTGCTGCGCCGCCCTTTATACCAAAACATGGTCCAAGTGATGGCTCACGAAGTGCAATGGCTGCTTTCTTTCCGAGTTTTGCCATCGCCTGTCCTATGCCTACAGATGTAGTTGTCTTTCCCTCACCTGCCGGTGTCGGATTTATGGCTGTAACAAGAATAAGTTTTCCGTCTTTTCTGTCTTTTACCTGTTCCCAAAGCTCATCAGTAAGTTTTGCTTTATATTTGCCGTAAAGTTCCAAATCATCCTCTGTAATGTCAAGCTGTTTTGCAACCTCACGAATATGAATCATTTCTGCTTCCTGTGCTATTTCGATGTCACTCTTCATACTGTACCTCTTTCCTGCAATTTCGCAATTTGTTCTACATATTCTCTTACTATATCATGTTTTGAGCAATTATACAACATTCTAGAACCAACCATCTCCTCAAGCTCATTAAAAATCAGATTGCCGTCTCTTGTCAGAATAAAATCTATTCCGACCATAGAAAGCTGATTAGCTCCAAATGCTTCTATAAATTTTTCTATGAATTTTTTCTGTTTTTCATCCGGGAAATACTCCTCTACACTTCCCCCGAGAGAAAAATTTGACTTAAACCCATCATTCCCATGCCTTAAAACGGCTGCATATATTTTGCCAAAAACTATATAGACCCTGATATCATTACTGTCGCTGTTTATACGTTTTTGTAATACACAGTCATGCCCTTGTAGTGATTTATATATATTATTTCTTATATATAAACGATTATCTGCATTATCATTATTTTCTATAAATAAATTATTATCTCTGTTTTTTCTATATGAACCATGTTTTGTTCCATCGCCGTTTAGCGAAAAAACCTGGCTTCCGCCGTGACCGTCAACTGACTTTATCACATAATCTTTTCCAATATAATCATTTAAAACCTTATTTAACTCGTCTGCTTTGACCAAGACAGTGTGTGCTATCCATTTGCCCTGCGGCTCATTTTTATTTTTTTCAAAATACTCTTTCAGATAACAGTATGTTTTATATTTATCATTGCCAAGCTCCGTAATTTTTGATGAATGAAATACTTTTACGTTTATCTTTTCAAATCTCAGACTAAGCATATACTCTCTTGTTCTGTTTATAACAAAAAAAATCTTTTTAAATTTATTTTCAAAGGAACTTTCAGACATAAGATTAACTTTCTCAAAAGAAATATATTCAAGAGCAATATCATACTTTCTGCACTCTGACTTTAACATTTCTATAAAACCGCTGTTTTTCTTTGCTTCCTCATCATAATAAATTATATATGCAATATTCATTTTTTCTCCGTTTTCTTTTTAACTGCTGCGTTTCGTCTCTCTACTGTCTTTTTACTATATAATCCATAATCTCGTCTGCAACATTTACCCCGGTGCAGTCAAAAATATTTTTAAAATGAGCGTTTGAATTCACTTCACATACCATATCAGCCGTTTTATCTTTGCCACTTGAAAACAAAAGGTCAACACCCGCAAAGTCAAGTCCCAGAGCCTTTACGGTATTCACGGCAAGCTTTATCTCTGCCGCATCAGGTTCATACTTTCTCATTTTTCCACCATGTGTAATATTTGCCCTGAAATCGCCGTCATCCGTATAGCGGTACATCGCTGCCACCACCTGATCACCGACAACCTGAAGTCTCACGTCAAATCCACTGCTTTCTTTTATATATTTTTGAAAAAGCATTGGTTTTCCACCTATATTTCTGACAGTTTTTTCAAACTCGTCCCTGTCATGTACCATATACACCTGCATTCCAAAAGAACCAAAACATTCCTTTACAATAAGCGGAAATCCAAACTCCGAAATTACCCTGTCGAGAAAAACAAAACTTGTGTATCCTATGTTTTCATAGGTCATCGGTGCTACTACAGTAGGTATCATTTTTATCTGTTCACTGCTATCGTGACTGTCATTCCATCTCCATATTTTTTCATAGGTTGCTGACTTGTCATCACAGTCAGCTATTGCTTGAATATTATTGAAAATCGAAATACCCGCCTTAAGACATATATCAGCAAATCTCGTTCCAAGTCTTATATCCTTGTCCCAAAAAAGAATGAAATCATATTCCAAGAGGGTCTTTTCAAGACTATCGTCTAAAGAAGATGCATATGAACATAAAAATTTTGAATTACCCTCACATTCCAGGGTTATATCATGCTTTTCAGCGGCAGCCTTAAGCCATTTATAATGCAGATTAAACTTGTCGCTGTGCAAAAAATCATTGTATATAAGTAATGCTTTATTTTTAATATTATTTTTTACGTTCATACTTTTCCTCTTTTCTATTTTAAGGTTGTTTGAAAGTTGTTTATAACACTTAATTCAAGATAATTTACTGTGTTGTTTACAATGCTCAGTTCAAGATAATTTATTGCTGCCCGAATTCCTCTGTTATTGCATCTATCTCTTCCTCAGATACCGGCTCCGGTGCATTTCCAAGCATCATTTCAAACTCATTTTTACTCATAAGAATTTTACGCGGTTTTGTTCCTTCCGCTGGGCCTACGACACCTGCCTTATGCAGCTGGTCTATTATTCTTCCCGCTCTGTTAAAACCTATTGAAAATCTTCTTTGAAGCTGACCCGCTGCGGCCCTGTCCGACTCAATCACAAATCTTCCGGCATCCTCAAAATATTCATCCCTCTCAGGTTTTGACTCTTTTTGAGTTTCAGTTGTATCTTCCTCGACCACCTGTGTAACCTTGTCATTGTATTCAGGTTCTTCATTATTATTTTTGAGGAAATCAACAATTTTGCTTACTTCCTCATCAGTCACAAAAGCACCCTGTACCCTGACAGGCTCTGAATAACCTGACGGGAAGAACAACATATCACCTTTTCCCAACAATTTTTCAGCACCACTCCTGTCAAGGATAGTTCTGGAATCAATTGCTGAAGAAACCGAAAATGCTATTCTTGACGGAATATTTGCCTTAATAGTACCTGTTATTACATTGACTGACGGACGCTGGGTAGCAAGCACAAGATGAATACCCGCTGCTCTTGCAAGCTGTGCAAGACGGCATACCGCATCTTCAACATCCTTTGATGCAACCATCATCAAATCCGCAAACTCATCAACAATAACAACTATGTACGGCATTTTTGTATGTTCGGCTTTTTCCGGCTCGCTGACTTTTTGCAGTTTCTCATTGTATCCTGCAATATTTCTCACACCAAGTTCAGTAAACTTATTATATCTGTCACTCATTTCTCTTACTGCCCAGTTCAATGTTGCGGCAGCATCTTTGGCATCTGTCACAACCGGACACATAAGATGCGGTATTCCGTTGTAAACACTAAGTTCAACTACTTTCGGGTCAATCATAATAAGTTTTACGTCCTTTGGATCGGCCTTGTAAAGAATACTCATAATCAAAGTATTTATACAGACTGACTTACCTGAACCCGTCGCACCTGCTATAAGAAGATGCGGCATTTTTCCGATATCAGTAAGTATAGGTTTTCCTGAAATATCCTTGCCGACAGCAAATGTAAGGGGTGATTTTGCCTTTTCAAATGCTTCTCCCTCAAGAAGTTCCCTAAAATATACTGAACTTGGAGTAGGGTTAGGCACCTCGATACCCACGGCAGATTTTCCCGGAATCGGTGCTTCAATACGAATACTCTGCGCAGCAAGGCTAAGTTTTATGTCATCCGTAAGATTAGTAATTTTATTTACCCTGACACCCTGTTCAGGGTAAAGTTCATATCTTGTGACCGTAGGCCCACAGATAACAGCACCCATCTTGACATTGACATTGAAGCTTTTTAACGTATCTTCCAATTTCTGTGCTGTCTCTCTGAGTTCACCATCACTGATAGAATCACTGTTATGAACAGGTTCTCCTAAAAGCTCAACTGGTGGAAATACATGTGCACGTTCAATAACCGGTTCTGCCACCTTTGTTTCATTTAAAGCATTAAACGCCTTCGACTCTGAGACATAATCATCTCCACCAAACTTTCCATGCCTGCTGCTGTCTTCCGGTTTCTTATAAGAATTTACTGTACCGACATTTCCAACGGTTTCAACTGTTGATTTGACCGGCTGGCTGACTACATTAGAAGCAGCATTATCAGACTCATTTTCAAACTCTGTATTTTGTGCATATTGAATACCTTCATCATAAGAAAATGCAACATTTTTATTTTTTTCAGGAACTTCTACTTTCTCATCCGACTTCTCTATTTCTGCAGCAAATTCAACTGCTTCCAACGCATTTTCTTCTGCGGCAGCTACGTTTTCTACATATGTATCACTCTGCAAATTCGCATTTTCGTTATCATAATTTGTTTTTTGGGACACATTGTAATAATCTGCCTGATTGTCTAATTCTACATTCGTGTCATAATCTTCTACCACATTAGAGTTTCTTTCTACAACCTCAGAATTTTTTTCTATAATCCCACAATCTTTTTCTGCTACAGTGTCATGTGCATCTGTATCATGATAATTTTCTATTTCCGGTGTATATTTCTCCTCAAATACAGGTCTTTCCTCAAAACTTTCCTGCTTATTCTCATTATTTTGTTTTACATTTGGATTTGGATTTCCCGAGTAAGATAATCTTCCTCTGTTCTTGCCAAATTTCTGGTTCATTTCTTCCCTGAATATAGGTATGCTCTCTGAGTTAAGACTAACTTCTGTTTTTGGCTTCTCAATTTCTTTATCACTATCTGCTCTTATTTCAATTTCCTTTTCAATATTTTTTGTATTCTTTTGCTTTTTTATATCATTTTTAAGTTCAGTCTCTTTTTGTATTTTTGCTTCTTTATTTTGAATATCCGTTTTTTCAATGTGTATTTCATGCATTTCATTATGATTATTCTCTTTTGCCCCAGCTTTCTTCTTCTGTTCATCAAGAAATTTTCCCATCATTTTCAAATCAACAGACTGCATTACACCCTCTGTACTGTTTCTTACGCTCTCAACGTAATCAGGTCTGTCAGATTTTTTCATTGAAGCCCCTGATGTTCTCTTATATTTTTCCCTTATGTCTACTTCATCATTTTTTTTATTTATATCTCCAAAAGGATTTATTGAGGATTTATTTCTGAGAACATTATATGACGGCTCACTGTATCCAATCTCATCCTTAACCTCTCCGTACAGTCTCTCCATTTCCTCTCTGTATGCATTTCTTTTTCTGAGAGCAGCCATAATCTCGATACCCTCAAAGATAAACAGACATAATATAAGCAATGCAAACAGTAAAATACATGCGCCAATATTTCCGCAAATTTTTGAAAGCAATGAACTTATCAATCTTCCAATCAAACCTCCACTGCTTTTTCCGCTTTCAAGTACATCTTCCAATGTAAGATTCATACACTCGAAATAACCACGGTGCAAAACATGGTTTGACGTATAATATTCTGTCATGACTTCTTTTTTCGTTATAAGATCTGTTATGGCAGCAAAACACAGAAACATACCGATAATTCCGGTCATTTTTCTCTTAACACGTTTGTCGCCTTTATTTACAACCGTAAAAATGTATGTAAACAATATTCCCGCCGGAACAAACCATGCTATCCAGCCAAAAATCCCGAAGCATAGTCCTCCAAAAATCCTGCCTATGATACCTCCAAGACCTAAAAAACTGATATACAAAAAAACAGCTACTATCCCTATGACAATAAGAGTGATACCTGTCTCAAATGCAAGTCTGTCCCTATATTCTGTCACATCCTGAATTTTACGCTGATGTGTAATATTTACATCTGCTGTTTTCCTTTTTCTATCAAGTGTTTTAGAAGCTGTACTTTTTGGCTTTACCGTTTTTTTCACAGTTGAACTTCCGATTCTGCTGCCTTTCTTTGTATTGCTTTCAAAAACACTCTCTGTATTTTTATTATCATCCTTGACCTCAACGTTTTCTTTAGTCGAATTTTTTTTTGAAGCCGCCGCCATAAACTTTCTCCTTTTTATACATTCTAAGCTATAATTATATCTTTTTTGCAAGGATTGCGCAAGTGTAACCGAATTTAAGGATTACATCTTTTACATGGCGTATAGCCGTCCGAAATAAGCTGTTCCCTGTTTCCGTTAAAAACTTTTTTATTTTTAGCGAGTGTATCTGCTGCACCGCTGCATGATGGCAGATGAAATTTTCCTGTATTTGTATTGATTACATACTTAGTACCTTTCACTGTACTTTTTTTATTTGTGTTTTTGCTTTTAATGTCTGTGCTGCCGCTATTGTCCTTAACATCAGATGACAGTCTGCTGTTTCCGTTCGCATAATCAATTGTTATATAAGGCTGGACATTATATACAAAAACATTAAAACATACTCCCTTACCTTTATCCTCTACCGAATATGCCTCCATTTTTACACCTTCTGCCACAAGATTATTTTCTTTAAAGACAGGCGTAACTCTGTATAATACATGATTGTCTGTTTTTTTTACATAAGCTGCGACCTCGTCCTCAAACGGCAGCATGCCCTCTACGTTCATATATCTTGTTCCCGTAATAAGATTTTTTTCATTTGCATTTTCTCCTGCAAGCTGAAATCCTATAAGATGACAGCGGTTATAAAGATAATTGCCGTCAACTATCCCATTATATTTTGCAGTCTGCCATCCACTCGGTTTTATCATGCCGATGCCTGTTCTCTCAGAATCCGGCATAAGTTCCTGACATATATTCGCAAAGGCAACGCCACATCTGCCGAGACTGTCAAGTCTGCTGTACCGTTCAAATGCTTTTGTATTCTGCCTCTGCTTTTTTGTAAATTCCGGCTTATTGTTTGATAATACCTGATAAGGACTGTCTTTGTACGATTCATGCGACAATTTCACGTTGTCATTTAAGCTGCTGCTCTCGGATGATGCATTATTATAGCTGTTAATATAATCATTTAAGTTTCCACAGCCGGACAGCATTATGGAAACAAGTAAAACCGCTATAATAAAACCATGTCCCAATTTATCTCTGCCATGTTTTAAGTTATCTTTTAAAATATTCACATTTTCCTCCTGCATACAAATAAATAAACTGCCACCCAAAATAAATATTATAATATCTACTTTTGGGAGCAGTTTATTATCTATAGACTAATCAACTCTTATTAAAATTCATTACTCGCTATTACATCTGTGAACGATAGTAATTGATAAGGCAGCCCTTAACAATAATCTCACGTTCTGCATCTGTAAGTTTTCCGAGATGAAGTTCAAATTCTTTCATTTCATCCCCAACAACATATGCTTTGATAGTGTCAATCTTATTCTCAACAGATTTCTTTATGTCTTTTACAAAGATATAATCTCCATTCTTGAATGGAAGCTCATCTTCATCGTAAATAAATGGAAGCATTCCCCAGTTGATAAGATTTGAACGGTATCTCTTTGTTGCATATTCCTTAGCAATATTTGCAAAACCACCGAGAACTTTCTGACATGAAGCAGCCTGTTCACGGGCAGAACCATCACCAGGTTTAACAGCATAAATCATACTTCCAATCTGTGTGTTTTCAGGCTTAACATCAAACTTAGCATTAATCTTTGCAAATACATCTTTAACTTCCGGACATGCTGCAAAAATATCTTCACCGGCAACTCTTGCCTTTTCTGCTTTTGCTACTGCCTTTGCGCGGCCGACATACTCAGGGTCTTTACGTGAAAGTGTAAATTCTGCAAGTCCCAAAGGATTTGAGCGGAATGATGAAGTCTCTCCTGAAGGAATAAGTTCATCTGTTGTAGTTACAGGGTCATGAATTTCTGATACGACTTTGATAACGATGTCGTCAGTAAGTGCTGACATTGCAGGCCAATCCTTGATGTTTGGACCGAATTTGATTTCTACATCAGGATCAGGCTTTCCGACACCATTATAAACTCTATTTTCATAAATAGTGCTGTCAAAGAAGTATTTAGGTTTAGTGAAATCTACATCTACATCTTCTGCTGAAGTAAGATATCCCTTGTTTGCTGCTGTTGCTGCAATAGAACGTGCATCCATAAGTGCAACTGAAGCAATCTGACCGCTTGTAACTTTAGAACCTTCTCTGTTAGGGAAGTTTCTTGTTGAATGTCTGATTGAAAGACCGTTGTTTGGAGGAACATCCCCAGCACCAAAGCAAGGACCACAAAATGCAGAGCGGATTGTCGCACCTGTCTCCATAAGGTCTGCTATCCTGCCATTCTTAACAAGTTCCATAAATACAGGCTGGCTTGAAGGATAAACGCTGAGCGAGAACTCGTCTGCGCCAATATATTTTCCACGGAGAATATCAGCGGCATCACAGATATTTTCAAATCCACCGCCGGCACATCCTGCAATAACACCCTGTTCAACATAAAGTTTTCCATTGTGAACTTTATCTTTGAGAGTATACTTAACTTTATTATTGTCAAGACTTACAAGTGCCTTCTTCTCTACATCATCGAGAATATCCATAAGGTTTGCATTTAACTCGTCGATTGTATAAACATTGCTTGGATGGAACGGCATAGCAATCATAGGTTTGATTTTGCTAAGGTCGACATAAACCATACCATCATAATAAGCAACTGCATCCGGTTTGATTTCCTTGAAATCCTGTGGACGTTTATGGATATCATAGAAGTCTTTAATCTTATCATCTGTTGTCCAAATTGATGAAAGACATGTTGTTTCTGTAGTCATAACATCGATACCGATTCTGAAATCAGCACTGAGATTTGCTACACCATCACCTACAAATTCCATAACCTTGTTATTTACATAGCCATTTGAAAATACTGCTCCAATAATCGCAAGAGCCACGTCCTGAGGACCTACACCTTTATTTGGTTTTCCTGTAAGATAAACTGCTACGACACCCGGCATAGGAATATCATATGTACGGTTTAAAAGCTGCTTAACAAGCTCAGGACCACCCTCACCCATAGCCATAGTACCAAGTGCACCATAACGTGTATGAGAATCAGAACCAAGAAGCATCTTTCCACCGCCTGCAAGCATCTCTCTCGCAAACTGATGGATAACAGCCTGATGAGGTGGTACATACATTCCACCATATTTCTTTGCACATGTAAGTCCAAACATATGATCATCTTCATTTATAGTTCCACCTACTGCACAGAGACTGTTGTGACAGTTTGTAAGAACATATGGCACAGGAAATTTTTCAAGACCTGACGCACGAGCTGTCTGAATGATACCTACAAATGTAATATCATGAGAAGTAAGTTTGTCAAATTTGATCTGAAGATTTTCCATATTGCCTGAAGTATTATGTGCTTCAAGAATACCATAAGCCATAGTACCCTTAGCTGCCTCTTCTTTTGTGACTTTTTTGCCTGTTTTAGCTAAAACGGCATCTAAAGCCTGAGCGCCATCTTCAACAATTTCAGTACCGTTTAAAAGATATACGCCGTTGTCGTAAAGCTTAATCATTATCAAAATCCTCCTATTTCAATTTCATAATTACCATTTATTATATATGGTAACCTAACAATTAGTCAAGTTTGATAATCTTTTTAAGCTCTGTATTTTCACTTTCAGACAATTTTGCACCTTTTCCTGCTGTTACAAGTATCTTTGATTTTGAATCGTAATAATATTCATTTCCCTTATATTTCAAAACAGCCGCGTATCCGCTTGTCTCCACATCCTGTGAATATTTTTTGCCATCAATTATATCAGCTATCTTTAAAGCATCTGCTGCCGTTATGTTTACTGCTGTTTTGTTTCCCTGTGAATCTAACTTATATGCCGTTACACTTTCCTGCGGGATACTTTCATCCGGAGTATCCGGAATTGCTGCCTGTGGTGGTGCATCTGTTGCATCATCTTTTGATGTCTGGCTGTTATCACGGTTGTCGCCGTCCTCTCCTTTGCCGATTCCTCTCCTGTCTGAAGAATTGTCATTGTCATCCTTGTAATCCTTCATTTCCGGCAATTTTGTACTGTCAGGTTCGTCATCCTCATCTTTTTTGTTATCGTTATTTTTTGGAACATAATTTTTGCCGTCATTTTGCGGCACTTTTTTCTCAGCTTTCTCACCCTTATTTTTTTTATTCCTTTTTTTACTTTTTGTAATTCCTGTGAGAGGGTCATAAGTATTTTCAGGCTCACTTGTACCCTCAATTATTTGATTTGGCTGCTCATTGTTTAAATTATTCTCTATGTGGTCACTTACAGAATTCATTTTCCATACGCCTGCCACTATAACACACAGAAATAATGTTGCCGCAAAAGCCACCTGTTTTCTTTTTGTCAAAAGCCATTCACTTATGACTGTAATTTTTCCACGTTTGGTATCACTTACATTCTCCAACGAATTTTCGCCGATATATACACCGTCTTTCCAGTTTTCAGGATTTGCCTTTGAAATCATATCATCCGGCAGTTCTCCAATTGCATGCATTATTTTTTTTGCACACTCTCTTTTCTCATCTACTGAATTTTTCATAATGCAATTCCCTCCTCTTCGAGATACTTTCTTAAATCTTTTCTCATCCTTGACAAAACTGAACGCACTGAACTTTCTTTCATCTGCATTCTGTCAGCAATATCATGCAGTTCTTCCATATAAAAATATCTCTGTATAAATATTGTCCTCTTTTTTTCATCCCTGTTTTGCAAAAAATTTGAAATGACTGTAACCAGTTCCTTTTTTTCAATATTCTCTTCAACCCTGTTTGTATCTGCAACACACTCAGAAAGTTCGTCTAATGACATTTCCACCTGACCGCCCCCTCTCTTTTTTGCATTCTTCTTTTCATAACAGTTTAATGCAAGATTTCTGACAATCTTTGCCAGATAACCTGCAAGATTTTCAGGTCTGTTCGGTGGAATTGAATTCCATGTTTTAAGCCAGGTATCATTTACACACTCCTCGGCATCCTCATTGTCAAATATTATTCTGTTCGCAATGGAATAGCAGTATTTTTTATATTTCTCTTCCATTTTTAAAAGACCACTTTCCTGTCTTTCAAACAAAAGATTTATAATTTGTATGTCATCTATTGTATTCATATACTCTCCCTTATTCCCAATCAATTAGATTTTCATATAGATTTTCTTTTTTATTTAATTCTCCATGATATGATGCAAGGGTCAAAATGTATTTTTTCCAAAACATCTTATGATATAAGCAAATTTTAACAAACAAAAAAGTTCCATGACATATTCTAGTACAACGTAATTTTCGTTGTACTATATATTCTTTCAAAAATATACACAGAACTTTTTTTGTTTTGTTGCAAAATTTTAATTTTTATTTATTTTTTTCTGAAAAATCAATCCATCTCTTTAATGTACGAATAAACTTATTCAAATCTATAGGTTTGGGAATATGCTCATTCATACCTGCATTTTTGGCATTTACCACATCTTCTGTAAAAGCATTTGCGGTCATCGCAATTATAGGAATGTATTTTGCATCTTCACGTTTAAGTGACCTGATTTTTTCAGTTGCCTCATATCCGTTCATAACAGGCATCTGGATATCCATTAGTATTATGTCATAATAACCGATACTGTTTTTCTCAAACTGTTCAACTGCAATCTGACCGTTTTCAGCTTCTTCAACCTCTATATTAGTCATTTTCAAAATCTCATTTGCTATCTCCCTGTTTATCTTATTATCCTCAACAAGAAGCAGACGTTTTCCCGAAAAATCACAGCCATCTATTTCCGAAACTGTATTTTTCTGCTGTGTGTTATTATCAAATTCCCCATTCACAAAATGTTTAAACATATTTATAATGTTTAGTCTGAATATCGGTTTTATCAAAAAAGCATTTATACCTGCTGCCTTTGCCTCATACTCTATATCCGACCAGTCATAGGCTGACATAACTATTATCGGTAAATTTCTACCTACATTTTTCCTTATTGCCTTTGCTGTCTCTACACCATTCATTTCAGGCATTTGCCAGTCGACAATAACCGCAAAATAATCATCTTCTTTTTCGTGTTTTTTTACAATCTTTTCAACAGCTTCTCTTCCGGAAGATGTCCATTCACTTTTCATCCCTATTCCGTCAAGCATATCACACATCGATTCGCATGAAATTCTGTCATCATCAACTACAAGAACTGAAAGACCATGCAGTTCAGAAACATCAACACTTTCCGTATCCTGCAGTTTCAAAAGCATTGTAGCAGTAAACACCGAACCTTTTCCAAGTTCACTCTCGACCTGCAAATCACCATTCATCATACGAAGGATATTTCTTGTTATAGGCATTCCAAGCCCTGTTCCCTGAATCCTGTTCACCCTCGAATCCTCTGCCCTTGAAAAAGGTTCAAATATGTGTGTTATGTATTCTTCTGACATTCCTATGCCGTTATCTTTAAAATCAAATTTGTAGAAAGACGCTTTTGGATTTCTGCTACGCTTTTCAGAAACTGTTATATCAATCTTTCCACCCTCAGGTGTGTATTTTATGGCATTACCTATAATATTTACAAATGCCTGCTGTATTCTCATTCTGTCGCCGATAACTTCCTCATGTTCCACGCCAAGAATCCTTACCTGCAAATCGTGGTGCATCTTTGAGACCTGTGGTCTGACCATGTCAAGAATATCCATAAACAGCTCGGACAACCTAAACTCTTCTTCGTTAAGATTCATTTTGCCCGACTCAATTTTTGACATATCAAGCACTTCATTTATAAGTCCAAGTAAATGTCTGCTTGATGACGATATCCTTTTTAATGAATAAGCAATTTTTTCTTTATCAGCAAGATTGTTTAATGCAATAGCCGTCATTCCGATAATTGCATTCATCGGTGTTCTTATATCGTGGCTCATGTTTGATAAGAAGTCCGTTTTCGCCGCATTTGCAAGATTTGCGGCCTCATAAGCTTCAATTAAAGCTTTCTTTGCATTCTCTTCTTTTTTTCTTATATCTGTAATATCATTTCCGATTACAAATGCATTTACATGACCTGTAGCCTCATCCCGTGACATAAGTGTATTTGTCTTTAAATATTTGTCAATGGATGGCAAATAAAATTCAACTTCGATATTATTTTCGCCTTTGTCAAACGCATTTAAAAGTCCTGGTGTAAACCATAATTTCTCACGTTCAGGATTTATAAATTTAAGTGAATTGACTTCAATGTACTTCCTGTTAAACTCGTCGATATTAACAGGAAGTTTAAGCCCAAGTTCATCAACAAAATTTTTGCCTGTTCTTGACTGTATATCTTTTGTAAGCATTCCCGTATTCAAATCTATGCTGAATGAATATTCAGAATTAATAGTGAGTGCATCATGATATTGTCTCTTCTCTTTTTCCAGCTCATTATTCAACTTTGCAAGATTTTTATTTTTTTCCTGTAAATCTTCATAAAACTGTCTTGCCATTCTGCCGTCAAGACCTATTTCATTCGATATATCCTGACTTATAAATAATACTTCAATCAACTTTCCGCTGTCATCGCAGTATACAGGCACAAAACCAACTCTTCCCCATCTTATCATAGTCCCTGCATACTCCATGCTTATTATCTGCTCGCCGTTAAGTCTCTCATCAAGCGTAGACAGATCTATAAATTTCTCCATCTCTTCTCTATACTCACGGCTTACAAAAGTATCAACAAAATACTCCAATGATTCAGCTGCATCACCGCACTTAGGAATTATATTATGCACGTACGTTTTCGCTTTTAACTCATTGTAATGTCCTGTTGACATATTAATGTCATAACATGATATATATATTTCACTCAATGAACTGATCAGAGCAATTCTTTTATTTAATTCCTCATTGACATTCATAAGTTCGACATTCTTTTGCAAAATCATCTGATTGTACTTTGCTTCCTCTGCTTTCTTCTCCGTAATGTTTTTTACATACCAGACAACTCTTGGCTTGTCCGGTGTATAATCATCCAAAGGAATAATATCAGATTGTACCCACATGTATTTACCATCTACAAGCCTTTGATATGAAAAAGAAACTATTTCCTTTTTGTCTTTAAATAATTTTAATAAATTATTAGGATTTAAAAGCTGTATAAATGTATCACAATCATCCGCATATACAAGTCTTTTACCGCAGTACTTTACAACATCACTAAATTTTCCCTTAAACTTTCTTTCATACTCGTATTCTCCCTCAACCAGCTTCAGATTGAGCAACGTATCTTTTTTTAAATTAACATAACTTATACGATAATATGAATCTCTTAGAAGATTATATGCTATTGCAGAATGTCTTAAATTTTCCTCTGCTTCTTTCCTGTCATCAATACATACAAAACTGTTTATGATACAACTCGGCGCACTTTCCACAAAATCCATATTCTCGACAAGAATAAATTTGCCGGATATCCAATGGATGTCTCCACTTCTTGATATTATTCTGTATTCAATCTTTTCGGATTTACCTGTAAGCACAAGACTTGCAATTTCATTTATAACAATATTGACATCTTCATCATATATCATTTTTGAAATATCTATTTTATGCGATAAAGAAAGAATCTCATTGATATCATAACCTGTAATCTTTTCAGCCTCCTGATTCATATCTGTTATTCCATATAAACTTTTTGAATAAACCCTGAATTCAATAATTCCACACACTGAACTGTCAAACAATAGCTTATCCACGGCATCAAACGGCATCTTTAGTTCCTCTCTTTCATAAATTATTTATAACAGCTTCATCAATTTACAATTTTCTATGCCTGCATCCCAAAAGTGTTTAATATCAATGTTTTTTACCTGACATACAATGCTTGAATTCATCGCACCATGCCCTATTATCAAAATGTCTTTTCCATTTTTAAGCTGCGGCAGGGCTGCTTCTTTTAAAAATTCTCCAGTCCTGTTATACAAATCTTCAAAACTCTCCCCATCTTTAGGAGGAATGTATTTTTCAGGTGCCTCAAATAATATATTAACCTGACTGTTCTCTGCCTTATACTGTTTCTCTGTCGAAAAACTGCTCTTTGTTCCCTCATATTTTCCGAAACTCATCTCTTTAAGCCTGTCATCAAATATTATAGGAATGTTTCGTCCCTCAAGTAAAATCTCTGCCGTTTCTTTTGCTCTTTTAAGCGGCGAACAATAACATACATCAAAATTTATATCTTTATATATAGCAGCTGCCTTTCTCGCCATATTCCGTCCTTCTTCATTCAGAGGAATATCCGTTCTTCCCTGAAGCTTATGCAGAACATTCCAGTCCGTTTTTCCATGTCTCATTATGTATAACATTTATTTTTCCTCTTTATATATCAATTTCTGAGTAATTATATCACATGTCCGATAAAATCACTACATGCGAAATTATAATTTTTTTTAATTTCCCAATAATCAGCTGATATATTTTTCTTGCCATTAAAATATTTAAGTGATAAAATGATTTCTGCTTTTTCGTGAAATATCATACTATTTATATTTGTAAAACACAGGGGGATTTTTATGAAACTAACTTGATTTTTGCTAAATCTTTGATTATATCATCAATTGTGTCTGCGAAATAAATACCCTCAAGACGATCTTTTGAGGATAATTCATATTTTATCATGGTATCAAGCTGCATTTTCAAGCCGTCATAATAACCGTTAAGATTATATAGTATACACGGTGCATCCATATGTCTTAAAGAAATCATTGACATTATTTCTGATATTTCTTCTAAAGTTCCGGTTCCTCCAGGGAAAGCTATAAATGCATCGCCAAGTTCAATCATTTTTGCCTTGCGCTCAGGCATATCTTTTGTGACGATAAGTTCATGTATTCCCTCATGTTGATACTCGCTCTCGACAAAAAATATGGGCTCTACTCCGGTAACTCTTCCGCCTGCCAAAAGCACGCTGTCTGCAAGTATTCCCATAAGTCCCGACTTTGAACCGCCATAAACAAGAGAATTTCCACTCTCTCCTATCCATTTTCCAAGTTCCTCTACCTCTTTCTTCAAATAAGTAGCATTTCCTTCATTCGCTCCAAGATATACTGTAATATTCATATTCCTCTTTAATTCCTTTTACTTTTATGATAATTGACATTTTAACATATTGCACTTAATATTAAAATATACCAAACAGTAATTTTATTTACAAATTTGTAATTCAGAAATGAGGTTTAACATGACAAATATCCAGATGAAGTCATCTGCCCCATTTACGGAGCAGAACATAACTTCAATCAATAATATCAAGGTACAGACACCTTTAAATTCAAAAGAAATACATAATCTAAATCAAACCGCCGGTGTGTCTGACAATAAAGATTCAGGGCAGACTTCCAATCAAGGTACCATAAACACTGATAACACTAACACAATTGGTAACACTCCTGTATTCAACAATGCAGCCACAGTCACTAACACCAACACAACAAAAACAATGACAATCCCGCCGCTAATACATACAACCATGAAAGGACAGAAAATACAGTTTTTTACGGGCGGCTCCGTCCAAAAAATAAAAGCCTGTCTCGGCTGGAACGTTTCTAATCCCGAATGTGATGTGGATGTGTCAGCTTTTATGCTTGATTCGACAGGAAAAGTACTGGGGGATGACTGGTTTGTGTTTTACGGTCAGACAAAAAGTCCTGATAGCAGCGTTATTTTTAATGAGGCTGAAAAAAATGACCGTGAAAGCATAACCATTGACCTTAACAATTTATCACCATCTGTAAAAAAAATCGTCTTTGTACTAACCATAAACGAAGCTTACGAAAAGAAACTAAATTTCAGCATGATTAAAGATGCCTATGTGCGAATACTTAATTATTCAAACAACAGTGAACTTGTAAGTTTTAAAATGGATGAATATTATGAGAACGTCACCTCTATGATGATTGGTGAAGTATATCTGCATAATGGAAATTGGAAATTTAATGCCGTAGGAAACGGCGTATCTAAAGATTTGGCAGGACTTTGCGGATTATATGGAGTACAAATAGTTTAAGTCTGTCTTTACAACTTTATAAAAAATAAATCAGTGTTCAACAACTAAACAAGTTCAACACGGAAACGAGGAATAAAATGCTTAAATTTGAAACAGTAAACGAATTGACACTAAAAGTCACATGCAGCGGAAGTGATGTTTTATTTACAAAAACAGGTGCTTTTATAGCCGGAGAAAATACCGGTGCTAAAAATTACACTTTTGAAAAAGTTCTTTTCGGCCCGCAAAACAATATAGGTCAGGCTATATTCGGCCAGCTTGTCCGCAGAGTCACCGGAGAAAACTTACCTTTGATGAAAGTAAATCTAAATGGAGACTCTGTTACATATTATGCAAATTACGGTCAGCATATAGTTGTATATCACCTCGCTGAGGGAGAGACGGTATCTGTGGAATCAGAAAATATATTAGCTTTCACACAGGATTGCGATTACAATGTACGTTTTATAGGTGTGGGAATCCTTTCACAAAAAGGGCTTGCAACCTCCACTCTCACTGCAAAAGGTCCAAACGCATATGTTGCGGTTCTCGCAGACGGCAATCCTATAGTCTTAAGCAATGTGTCGTCAGGCAGTACAATCTCAATTGATCCCGATGCTGTCGTATGCTGGATTGGGAAAGGTCACTGTGACCCTCAGGTAACCGCCGATGTTTCATGGAAAACTTTTATAGGGCAGGCTTCCGGAGAGTCCTATCAGTTTGAATGGCATGGTAGTACAGGTGTCACTGTTATAATCCAGCCTTCTGAGCGAAAAGGCGGCATTGACGTAGGTATTGATTAAAAGCTTATCACAGCCACCTTCGCAAAGTTTCATTTAATTTATTTATGTCAAGCGGCTTTGCCATATGCTCATTCATTCCGGCATTTTTAGCAAGCATTATATCTTCTGCAAATGCATTTGCCGTCATAGCTACTATAGGTATGGATGCTTTCTTTTTATCATCCAGTCCTCTTATGGCAGCAGCCGCTTCATATCCGTTCATAACAGGCATCTGTATATCCATAAATACAAGCCTGTAATAATCATCAGGCGTATCCATGACTTTCTCTACCGCTTCTTTGCCGTTTTCTGCGGTATCTACTATTGCCCCTGTCATTTCTATTATCTCTTTGGCTATCTCACGATTCAGTTCATTATCCTCTACAAGAAGTATTCTCTGACCTGAATAATCCGATTTTGAAATACCTGACAGATATTTTGTGGCAGACCTGCCCGGTTTTCCCTTGATTATATTTCTAAGCATTGTAACAAGACGTGAGCGAAACAGCGGTTTTGTTATAAATGCATCAACTCCGGCTTCTCTCGCCTCGTCCTCCACCAATGAATAGTCATATGCCGTAAGTACAATTATCGTGATGTCTTTGCCGACTATCTTCCTTATCTGCCTTGCAGTTTCTATTCCGTTCATCTCAGGCATTCTAAGGTCAACTATCACCGCAAAATAATCTTCATCCAATTCATGACGTTTTCTTGTCATTTCAACAGCTTTACTTCCTGATGTTGTCCATTCGCCGTTAATTCCTATGTCGTCCAATATATTTATCGCATTTTCACAGCATATTTCATCATCATCGACAACCAGTACAGGAAGGTCAACAAGTTCCTCTATCTGTTCTCTCTCTTCATCCTGAAGTTTCAAAAATACTGTTATTATAAACTTACTTCCCTTTCCCAGCTCGCTTTCAATCTTGATATTGCCATTCATCATGTTGACAATATTTCTAACTATTGTCATGCCAAGACCTGTTCCCTGTATCTTAGTTGTTCTCTTATCGTCTGCTCTTGTAAATGGTTCAAATATAACTTCCTGAAATTCTTTTGTCATGCCTATTCCATTATCTTCAATAGAAAATTCATAACATCCTATATTTTTAGATTTATCGTGTTTTTCTTCAATTGAGAAAATGATATTTCCACCATCAGGAGTGTATTTTATCGCATTACTCATAACATTGGTAATGACCTGCTGTATTCGCAGACTATCACCAAATACATTCTCGTGGTTTATTTTTCCGACACGCACCTCAAAGTTATGACTATGCGCTTCTATGTCATTTTTAGTCATCGTGACAAGATTGTCTACGAGTTCTGCAAGATTAAAGTCTTCCTCAGACAACGTAAATCTGCCGCTCTCAATTCGCGACATGTCGAGAACCTCATTTATAAGACCGAGCAGATGTCTGCTCGACTTTGTAATTTTGCCAAGGCAGTCGATAACCCTCTCCTTATTGTCTATATTTGCACCCGCAATTGCAGTCATTCCGACAATCGCATTCATAGGCGTACGGATATCGTGGGACATATTTGACAAAAACTCTGTTTTTGAATGGTTTGCAAGATTTGCAGCATCATAGGCATCTTTCAGTGCTTTTCTCGATGCAATTTCCATTTGCTTTTCCTGAGTTATATCCTGAACTATAAGCATAATACTCTCAATCTTACCCGATTCTGTCTTTGATATAGGAATCACAGCCATATTTTTAAATATCTTCTCATCAAGCGTACAATATTCAAATTTGTATATATAATCAATTCCAACGCCGTGAAATATTTTGTTCAGATTTTCTACCGAAAGAATGTTTTTCATTGACTGTTTTTCGGATACAACCTTATATGTCGAAGAAATCTCAGCGATAAACTCACGATAGTTACCTACAGAACCATGTATCGACTCGCCAGGAAGTATACTATATACCTTGTATGTATCTTCTTTTATGTCACACATTGCAAAACGGTCAACGAGTTTTATGGTTCCCTGAAGAAGTTTGTCCATAACGGCATTTTTACGGGTAATCTCCCTTATTTCATCTGCTTGTTTTCTCGCCTCGGTAATATCTCTGACAAATATCATGGCATAACGTGACACACCCTCTTCTTCTCCCGGCATGACTACATTTCTTACCAAACGTTCTTCACCGTTTATTTTTATACGGCATTCCATACTTAACTCAAGGCTGCCCGAATTAAACTTTTCCAGCATATACGCTCTGTTATAAATAAGTGCAACCGCTGATTTGTCTTCTTCACATACAAATTTGTCCAGATATTCCTGAATAAGTTCATCCCACGTTGTACTTTTTTCAAAAAGACTAAGAAGAGAATCCTCCACTTTAAGTGAATTAAACGTGTTATCTTTAAGATTTACATAATATTCGCATATATTTGATTCCGTATATGCCCTATGAAAAGCCTCACTCCTCTTTACAAAGAGTTCTTGTTCTCTCTGCTCCTCGATATTAACAAAAGTACCTACCATTCTTATCGGCAGACCATCACGACTTCTTATTACTTCGGCATTTGTTTTGAACCATTGATACTCTCCGTCAATTCTTCTCATCCTGTATTCAATATGGTACTTTTTCTCATCATATCTGTCATCTAATACTTCCTTTAATAATGAAAGGACTTTTTTTCTGTCATCGGGGTGAATGTTCTCTTCCCATATTTCAAATCTGTTAGGAAAATCGAGAATATCATGATAACCAAGCATTCTTCTAAATTCATGGCTCCAAAATACACCGGCAATGTCACCGTTCATATCAAAGTCAAAATACCACATTCCTGATTTGAGAACATTATTTATAAGTTTTAAATTCTGCTGTACCCAGTCAGTCTTTACGGATAACACCCACATATTCTGTCCCTTTTCGTCCACGGTGTCCGCTTTGTACATCCTCACATAGACAGGTGCATCTACTTTATTTATCATCTGACCTTCGCCTGAGCCATGTATCTTTTTAAATCTCTCTATCTGAAGAAAGCTCTGATTTTCACCATAAAAAATATTCTTTAATGAACCTGATGATATTTTCATAAATTCGTCATATTCATATCCTAAACTCTCCAAAAAATAAGCACTGACACTTGCTATGGTAAGTCTGTCATCATAATAACCTGTCAAAAAACCTACCATGTTGCTAAAATCAACTGCTTCTTTTACCACATTATAATTTTCATCATTTAATCTGAATCCTTTTATACAGTAGTAAATCGTCTCTTTCTGAATCAATCTGTTATCCGTCTGCATATATCCATTCTCCACAAATACAATAATGTATAACTGTTTATATTTATGACATTGTACCATATTTTCATATTTATTGCATACATATTTTTGTTTTTCTGCCAAATATAGTCATCTTTCACCAATTTGTTTGGTACGCTCTTGCTTATTCAGCCGGGAGTTTGACAGTTGAAAATGGGATTATATATGCTAACAGCACAATAAGTCAAGTTTATGAATGTAAGAAATGCAAGGCTGAACTGTTACAAATCTGTTAATTGGCATATAACTGACGGTTAACATCAATCCTGAGAATAAATATTAATATCTTTTTCACTGTCAATATCAAACAATTCTTTCTCGTCTTCAACATCTATATAAAAACATTCATGTCTTTTTGCGACTTTTCTGCCTCCGCTGTCACCTCTTAACATCAACAACTCAGGTATAAGTCCGCAGGAGAACATACATGGATTTCCTGCTTTTTCCCTATATCTTGCCGAAAATACCTTGTAATCTTTGCTTTTTTTTTCTTCTGACAAAATATTTTCATAATCATCATTATTTTTTTCACCATTCGTCAAAAGTAATTTGTAATCTTCGCTTTTTTTATCTTGCGAAGAAAATTCTTTCTTATTTTTCTCTTTCTCTGCTGCCTCGATAAATTTAAGTATCGTCTTTTCGCTAAGATACGGCTGGTCTGCAACGATGAACAAAAGCCAGTCGTCTTTTTTCAGCCTGCCCATCAAACTGTTTATCCCTGCTTTTATCGTATATGACGCACCGAGCCTGCTATCACCGCAAAACACAGTATTTATATCTTTTCTGCCATCAAGGTCAGCTATTATCCTGTCGTATTGTGTTACAACAGTAAGTGTTATGTCATAATTTATATCTTCGTTTATTTTTCTGCTGCTTACAATATCTGATAACATATCAAGCGTATGTCTGTAAAGCATTTTTCCCTGCCAGATATGTAAGAGTTTATTACTTCCAAAACGGCGGCTGTTCCCAGCCGCCATATATATAATGTGTATCATATTTTTTAATTTTATATATTTGCGAAACAATCTTAATTTTATATAAGCGATGCAAGGCTGAACTGTTACTCCCTGTTCAATCAATATAGACTAATCCGTAGAAGCTTTTGACCTCAGGCGTTAAACTATATGATACGGCAGTCAATCTCTTTCCAATCAGGATCAAGCATCCCCATAAGGATTTTTTCAGGTGTGAATGGAACCGTTCTGTGCCACACTCCGGTTGCCCTGTATATTGCGTGTGCAAGAGCCGGTGCAGGGGTATTTATAACTATCTCTCCTATCGACTTTACACCGAAAGGTCCTGACGGTTCATAGCTTGTTTCAAACTCAACATTTATATTTCCCACATCAAGTCTTGTTGGAATTTTATACTGCATAAGACTGTTCTCGGCAATCTTTCCCTCGGCACTGTATGTGACATTTTCATAGAGTGCCATGCCTATCCCCTGTCCTATACCGCCCTCTGTCTGAACTCTTGCAAGGTTTGGATTTACCGGTATTCCGCAGTCGACAACCGCCTGATAATCAAGTATCTTTACACTTCCTGTTTCTTTGTCAAGCTCTATCTCAACCATTCCGACCATATACGGCGGCGGTGATACAGGTGATGAATATGTCTCGGTCACATCGACAGGGATAGTATTATTTACCTGTGATTTTGTGGCAATATCCGCAAGGCTGACCGATTTTTCATCTTCCGTCATATACACTTTCTCACCATCAAAATCTACATCTTCAGAAGAACAGCCGAGAAGCCCTGCACCTATCTTCATTATGTTTTCACGAAGTTTTAAAGCAGCATTTTGTGTAGCCATTCCCGTGATGTAAGTTGTTGATGAAGCATAAGAACCTGAATCATAAGGTGATGCGTCTGTGTCTGCACCAAAGACGGAAATTTTATCTGCATCACAGTCTAGGACTTCTGCTGCCATCTGCGAAAGAATGGTATCACAGCCTGTTCCCATGTCAGCCGCACCTATCATCATATTATATGTTCCATCGTCTGAAAGTTTTAATGTGCATGAACCCACATCAACATTTGATATGCACGACCCCTGCATCGCAAGTGCCATTCCTGCTGCCCTGACTTTGCCGTTTCCCATATCCCTGACCGGATACTTCTCAGCCCAGTTAAAATTTGCGGCACAATGCTCTATACACCTATCCAATGCACAAGCATTCGCTGTCTCACCAAAGTATGCAGGCATGAACATTCCCTCTCTTACAATGTTTTTCATCCTTATCTCAACCGGATCCATATGAAGTTTTTCCGCAAGTTCATTTACGGCAGATTCGAGTGCAAAAATCCCCTGCGTTGCACCATATCCTCTATATGCTCCTGCCGCCTGAACATTCGTATAGACAACATCACATGAAAATTTTGTCGCTTCACATCCGCCCGTATAAAGCGGCAGTGATTTGTGACCCGAAAGTCCAACGGTCGTTGTGCTGTGCTCACCGTATGCTCCTCCGTTTGACAGCGTATAAAGGTCTATCGCTCTTATCCTGCCGTCTTTCATTGCACCAAGACGAACCGTCACTTCCATTTCATGACGTGGTGAAGATATTATCTGACATTCATTTCTGCTATAGATAAGTTTACTTGGCCTTTTCGTCATCCATGTAACAAAAGCAGGATATACTTCACATACGGCTGTCTGTTTTGCCCCAAAACCTCCGCCTATGCGTGGTTTTTCCGCACGCACCATCGACTTTGGAATATCAAGTGCATTTGCAAGTATTCTTCTGATATGGAAAACTATCTGCGTTGAACTTATGCAATGAAGTCTGCCGTATCTGTCAATCTCACAATATGCCCTTATCGTTTCCATGTAAGCCTGCTGTGCCGCCTTTATATGCCAGGTATGCTCTATTATCTCCTCACAGTCATTAAATACTGCATTTACATCACCATGTTCATCTTCCTCATGGTGTAATAGATTTCTTTTAACATCACCCGTATTGCCATATGACATCCAGTTATCCTCCGGATGCACAAGTATGGGATTGTCAAGTGCCTTGTGAAAATCAAGTACAGGTTCGAGTACCTGATATTTTACTTTTATAAGTTTTAATGCTTTATCAACAGCTTTCTCACTCTCACCCGCAACTATCGCAACAGGATCACCTACACTTCTCACCCTTCTGTCAAGTATAAGCCTGTCATACGGTGACGGCTCCGGAAAAGTCTGGCCTGCAATGCTGAAACGCTTGTCAGGAACATCTTTCCATGTATAAACAGCTTCTATCCCCGGTACTTTCATTGCAATATCAGTGTTTATATCCTCAACTAAGGCATGAGCATGAGGGCTTCTGAGAAGCTTTACCACAAGGCAGTCCGATGGTGTTATGTCATCGGTAAATACCGGCTTTCCAAGGAGAAGCTGTGATGAATCTTTCTTTGGAATACTTTTTCCTACTGCATGATAATCTTTTCTTTCACGGTTAAATTCACTCATCCTTCCACTCCTTTCCAATGTCTGCCCCAAAAACTTCTGCTTCAAGCTGCATAGGTGCATTTTCCTTTTTGCTGTTCAGATAATTCCTGAGTGAACGAAGCTGGCTCTGATAACCCGTACAGCGGCACAGATTGCCCGAAAGATATTCAAGTATCTCCTCATCCGTAGGGTCCGGATTTTCACGGAGAAGTGCCACTATATTAACTATATATCCCGGATTGCAAAAACCGCACTGGTCAGCACCCTGCATTGCAAAATAACCAGTAAATTTTTTAGCTTCTTCCTCCAGTCCTTCAAGTGTATCAACGCATCTTCCGTCTGCCCTGCCGACAGGAATACTGCACGAAAGCATCGGCTTTCCATCCATAAGCACCGTGCAAAGACCACAGTTTCCTGTTTCACATCCTCTCTTTACCGAATAACATTTATGTTTCCTGCAAAAATCTATAAGAAGCATATCTGCGTCTACGGTATCTTTTATCATTTTTCCATTTAATGTAATCTTTACTTCCATCAGCAGATTTCCTCCTTTTCGTTTTCTGATACTATCGTCTTTAATGCTCTTTTTACAAGAACATTGCATATTATCTTTCTATACTCGGCACCAGCACGCATATTGCTGCCAAAACGGATATTTTGTGCCACATAATCTGCAAATCTTTCAATATTTTCATCTGTAGGTACAGATAATATATTTTCACTGTCATATACAGGCTCAGCCATATATGGAGTTGCCCCGATAACAGCCATAGCACCTCTTTTTCCTTTCGAAACGGCACAAGTAAGCACTGGAAAATCTGTTGACTGGTTTCTCTGGCTTAGATAAACTACCTTTTCAGTTTCCTTTGGCACAATTACTGACACAAGTATATCTCTCACCGTGCGTGGCAGCTTTACAAAGTCGTCAAGTTCCATGATACCCTCATGGAAAAGCTCCACTTTAGCACCAAGTGCCCTAAATATCGTCATAACATCTGAAAAGCCATATCGTCCCCATATACTTCCGCCGACCGTTGCAACATTTCTAAACTGGACACCGACTATATCTTTTACGGAATTGGCAAAGGCATTATCCGTATATTTATTTAATGATTCATTTGTCTCTATGTCCCTTAATGATACATATGCACCTATACGAAACTCGTTTTCATTTTCTTCTATGCTGTCAAGCCCCAGTTCACAGAGGTCTATCGCTGTTCCAAGAGTTGTATTTTTCATCTTTGTCCAGAGCATTCCGCCGACAATGAAATTTTGTCTTTTCTGGTAGAGTTCATATGCTTCTTCGAGGCTTTTTGCCCTTATATACTGATTATAATAGAACATATCTCTTTCCTTTCTCTTATGATTTTAGTATTAAAACAAATCCAGTTCATATACTGCATCCCACTGAATTTTTTCTTTCTGCATGAAGTTTATTGTCTCATTTCTCATATCAGGCTCTGTCTTCCAGGCAAGACCACATCCTGCCAATATTTTTGACGGCAGCGGTATTATCCTGCCGTAAATATTTTCACTCTTTGCCCTGCTCTCCATTTCCATCGCAGCAGTTGTATTTTTGAATGAAATCACAAGCTGTGTATGTCTTTCTCTCTTACAATTTTTGCACATAATGTTATGGGCAGACTATAAGTGATGCTTCCGTCATTTTTTTAGTAATTTCATACATATTTGTGGCTTCGCCGACACAGAGCTTTTCGGTAAGTCCGTAATAATTGAGACAGGTACCACAGGTAAATATCTTTACACCTTTTTCCTCTAAAGCCTTTAAATCTTCTATAGACTCAGAGCCTTCACTTGTAATCTTTGCACCGCCGTTATAAAAAAGCATTGTCTGAGGTAATTCGTCCTGCTGCGAAAGTGCATAGATAAAGCCTTTGATAAGCACCTTTCCAAGTTCCTTATCACCATCACCCATAAATTCAGACTTTATGACTACAACTTTTTCACCGCTGTTTTTAATATTGCATGAAACCATCTCATCCGCATCTGTCTTTATGGAATTTGCTTTAGCCTCTGATGTTGCTTTAGCATTTGTTGCGGACATTTTATTGTCATTTATTTTATCAATATCATCCACGATTATCTTTACACTGTACCCGGAATTTATCTTGCTGTCTGAAACTGCAAACCCCATCTGTGAAGCCATCTTTTTAAGATTTTCAACGGCAATCTCATTATCGACAAGAGTCTCAACCGTATCCGGTTTTTCAAGTTTCTCAATCGCTTTTTTTGTCTTAACTACCGGTATCGGGCAGGTATCACCTATTGCATTTATTGTTATCATAATATCTTTTTTCTCCTTTACTTTATGTCTGTCATTTATAAAACTATCAGAATCTGAGATTACACACCCTATAATTAGTTTCACAATCTCCTGTTACTTTATATAGATATTTTTTTCTTTCTTTTTCGTAAAATGACCAACTATCGCCGCCGGAAGTCCCTCATTTTTTAATTCTTTTAAAAATGGCAGTGCATCTTCTTTCTTTACGGCAAATAAAAGACCTCCCGATGTCTGCGGGTCAAATAAAAGTTCTTCCATCGCAAATGTTATGTTTTCTGAAAAATCCACATTATCTGCGACATGATTTCTGTTTCGCTGTGCTGCTGCCGTGAGCAGAAATTCTTCGGCATAATGAAGTGCACCTTTTATAACAGGTATGGATATTGAGTCAATCTCCGCCGATACATTGTTATTTATCATCTCGTTTAAATGACCTAAAAATCCAAATCCCGTCACATCAGTACAGGCATGGATTTCATAATTTCTGCTTATCTCAGACGCTTTTTTATTGAGTGTAGTCATCGACTCTATTGCTTCATCAAGCGAACCTTTAAAAGCCTGTCCGACACGCTGTGCATTGCACACAAGCCCTACACCGAGTTTTTTTGTAAGTATAAGTATGTCAGTCGGTTCTGCCTTATTATTTTCATATATTTTGTCAGGATTTACAAGTCCCATAACAGACAAACCGTATTTTACACTGTCATCGGCTATGGAATGACCACCTGCAAGTGTGGCACCTGCTTCATTCACCTTTTTTGCACCGCCCTGCATTATCTTTCCAAGAATGTTTAAGTCCATCTTTTCAGGAAAACAGACTATATTTAGTGCAGTCTTTACCTCACCGCCCATCGCATATACATCACTTAATGCATTTGCCGCCGCTATCTGTCCGAAAATATACGGGTCATCGACCATCGGTGGAAAAAAATCAAGTGTCTGAACAATTGCCATATCGTCTGATATTCTATATACTGCCGCATCGTCACTGCTGTCATAACCGACAAGAAGTGAAATATCTTTCTCACCTTTCGGTATTTTTGAAAGTATATGTTTGAGTACATCTGCTCCAAGTTTTGCGGTACATCCGCCGCCTTTACAAAAAACTATATCTTCCATGATAAATTATATTTCCACCACCTTTCTAGCAATTTCTTTTACTGCATCTGCCGCAGCCATCACTTCTTCTTCTGTATTATAATATGAAAAACTAAATCTTACCATGCCCTGTGTTTTTGTGCCAAAATATTCGTGCATAAGCGGAGCACAATGAATCCCTGCTCTGGTGACTATTCCAAATTTATCTTCAAGGAGCATACTTATCTCTGAAGAATCTGCCGTTCCTATATTTAACGAAACTATCGGACAGCGAGCTTTATCCTGTCTGAAATCACCATAAACTTTTACGCCTTTTACTCTGCTTATATCCGAATAAAATATCTGCATAAGTCTGTTTTCTTTATTGTATATCTTGTCAATTCCAACAGTGTTTATCTCCTTTACAGCGGCAAGAAGTCCTGCTATCCCGTGGCTATTTAATGTCCCTGCTTCAAGCAATTCAGGAAGTTCCTCAGGCTGTTGTCTTAAAAAACTTTTTATGCCTGTCCCACCGCTTTTTAAAGGTCTTATATCTATACCATTTCTTATATAAAACCCACCTGTCCCCTGCGGTCCCATAAGACTTTTATGTCCTGTAAAACAGAGTATGTCTATATTCATATCCCTAACATTTATAGGTAGTACACCTGCGGTCTGTGATGCGTCCACTATAAAAAGAAGATTATGCTTTTTTACAATCTCTCCAATCTTTTTTATATCGACAACATTCCCCGTAAGGTTGGATGCGTGAGTACAGATGATTGCTTTTGTATCTTTTGTTATCATATCTTCTATATCAGAGGCATCAATAATCCCATTGCCACTGCACGATACAATATCTGTCTTAACTCCTCTTTCACCGGCATAATAAAGAGGTCTTAACACTGAGTTATGTTCAAGGTTCGTGGTAATAACCGTGTCGCCCTCATTAAAAAGTCCATGAATAACAGTATTTAATGCCTCGGTCGCATTTGATGTAAATATAAGACCTGAGGTATTGTCACCACCAAAAAATTCAGTAAGGCACTTTCTTGCTTCAAATATACACCTTGATGCTTCAAGTGATGTCGCGGTGTACCCCCTGCCTGAATTTCCATAATTTTTCATTGCGTGCATAACAGCATCATATACACATTGCGGTTTGTAAAGTGTAGTCGCCGCATTATCAAGATATATCACTAATATATTCCTCCTGGCATGATATCAGCAACAGAAATCATCTTCAAGTTATTTAAGAAGATGTATGTATTCTTTTGATACCGTAATTTTTTTAACATTATTTAGTAAGTCAATATATTTATCCTGTAAGTCATCCGAAAACAATTGATTTTCTTTTGGCTTTATCATTGTTATAACCTCACCGTTTTCAAGCTCACAAAGGCAGCAGGTATTATAAAGCTCCTCTGACAGCGAGATATTTTTTATCTTCAAGGTATTTAGCGTATCTCCATACATTCCTATTGTTTCAGGATTTATATTTTCGTTTTTAATATATTTTTTCTGATGCGTAAAGGAATGTTTTTCAACATTTATATCATTTTGAAAAATGCAGATACTGTGATATTTTTCCCAGTCGCTTTCTTTTGTTGCCTTAACTTTAAGCGTAACCCCCCAGTCAAGTGCTTTCACATGACTTTCATCTATCCAGCTTATGTTTGAAAAATTCAGACACCCTGCAAGTTTTGCCTGTGTTTTTGTCTCAGGTTTATAATAAAAATATTTTTTATCATATGTCCTGCTTACAATTCCATCTTCTACGGAACATACTTTATCTGCAAATCTGTAGATTTCTTCCCGGTTATGCGAAACAAAAATTATCGGCTTATGAAAATTTTCAAGCATCTCCATAAGTTCCATTTCCATTTTTCTCTTGATATGTTCATCTAGTGCTGAAAATGGTTCGTCAAGCAATATACACTCCGGGTCTGATGCAAGCATACGAATCATTGCAACACGCTGTTTCTGTCCTCCTGACAATTTTTGGGGATAATTGTCAGCCACTTTTTCAAGCCCATATGCACTAATCCACTTATCTACAAGTTCATGGTTTTTCTTTTTCATAACAATATTTATATTTTCTCTTGCCGTCATTGTAGGAAATAAAGCATAATCTTGAAAGAGATAACCTGTTTTTCTAAGTGAAGCTTTTAAATTTATCTTTTTTTCCGAGTCAAAAAGGACACGACCGTTCAGTGATATATAACCGCTGTCAGGTGTTGCTATCCCTGCAATACATTTTAATATCATAGTCTTTCCCGCACCGGATGCACCACTTAGTGCCAGTATATCGTCATCTGTCTGTATATCCGTATTTAATTCAAAATTATCAAGCCTTTTTCTTATCTTTACTATTAAAGCCATATCAATCCTCATTCTTGCAGATTTTTTATCTGTCACCCGTAATAAAATTTATAATAACAAGACAGATAAACGATATTGCCGTTATCACAATACACCAGAAACCTGCCGTTTTAAAATCACCGCTCTGAATCACCATAGCTATCTGCTGAGATATTGTTGAGGTTTTTCCTGCAATGTTTCCGGCAAGCATTGATGTTGCACCGTACTCTCCGAGTGCCCTTGTAAATGTAAGTGTAATACCCGATAAAATTCCGGGCTTTGCCATAGGCATACGGATTTTAAAGAAAATTGTCCACTCACTAAGACCAAGTGTCTGTGCCGCATATATCACATTTTCGTCTACCTGTTCAAATGCCGCCCTGGCATTTCGGTACATAAGAGGAAATGCAATAACCGTAGCCGCAATGATACAGCCAAGCCATGTATGTATGACATGAATTGAAAGTCCCTTATCTACAAAATTTCCAAAGCTGTGTCTGGTACTAAATATACGGAGCAATATATATCCCGCAACTGTTGGCGGCAGTACAAGAGGCATTGTAAGAATACCAT
Organism: uncultured Lachnospiraceae bacterium; assembly: GCA_934320845.1. Classification (GTDB taxonomy): domain Bacteria; phylum Bacillota; class Clostridia; order Lachnospirales; family Lachnospiraceae; genus Butyribacter. The sequence continues at coordinate 15,635 of CAKRFU010000004.1, read as the reverse complement.
CCCATATACCTCTTGTTCTTCCACGCCTGCTCACGACAAACCAAGCTGCCAGTATGCCAAGCACAAAAGATACCAGTGAAGCTACAATACCAGTTTTAAGACTTATCCAAAGCGGACTAAAATCAATCTGGGAGTAATCCATAATAAACCTCTTTTCTAAGACATAGAAAAATGGTATTTTTCAAATAATTTTACAGCCTTTTCTTCACTCATAAACTTTATAAATTCGTTTGAAGCATTAAATTCAACATCAGATATATCATCACTTTTAAGTGGTGCAACAGGGTAGATAACATCACCTGTAAGGCTGTTTGGAAGTTTTTCGATTATCTCTAAATTGTCTTCATATCCAAAGGTATCTGAATAATAAACAGTTCCAATCTCGTCTGCAGCCTCTGCAACTGCTGCCGCAACAGCACCTACATTTGCACAACTGTTTATCTCAAGACCTCCGAGTGCCTTTGATATATCTGTATCTTTTAAGTCATTAGCCTTTTCCTTATCGCCTGACACCAGACCTGCATTTATCAAAGCCTTTCTTGTGTACTGTCCTACAGGAACAGTTTCATCTGCAAGTGCCATGTTTTTTGCTTTTGACATATCTTTAAAACTCTTAACTTTTGTATTACTTCCTTTCCATGTTACAAGGCACACCTGATTGTTTAAAAGGTCTTTGCGGTTATCCTTATTTACACTGCCGCAATCATATCCCTTTTCAAGCTCGTCCATCTGCTCTACACCTGCCGAAAAGAATACATTGCACTTTGCTCCCTCTTTTATCTGTGTCATAAGTGTTCCTGAACTGTCATAATTTGTGTGGAAATTTATATCAGGGTGCTCTTTGTTGTATTCTTTACAAAGTTCATCCATAACATTATTAAGACTTTTTGCAGCAAATATGGTTATATCTGTTTTTTTGCTGTTCTCGTTTTTCTTTCCGCAGCCTGAGAGCATCCCTGTAATAAGTGCCGCCATAACACAGCATACGCTTATTTTTTTAAATATCTTCTTTACATTAAACATAAAAACCTCTTTTCTATTCCATACACTCATTTTCTCTTTTGAGCAATCTACATTCTCTCTAGCATAACACTTATATTTCCGCCACACACCATACCCTCTTTTTCGGCATCATCAGTATTCATACTTACTTCCATTATCTCAGGTCTGCCTATAAAATGTTTATTTTCAAAATTGTCTTTCTGACAAACAGCCCTATTTTTATTCTCATCATTTTTTGATGCTGTTTCCTGCATTGGCATTGCAAAGCCGTTAAAAATGTCCCTGCATCTCGTGATAATTTCAGCCTCCGCACATCCTCCTCCGATAGTTCCTATAATTCGGTTGTCCGAAGTTACTATCATCTGCGTTCCGACATTTCTTGGAGCACTGCCGCTTTTTCTTATAATGGTACATAAAATCCTCTGCTCATCAGACTGTTTTGCAAGTTCATCAATAATATTATCGTCAACGGAGCCGTTATTGCAATGTTTATTTTTACAATATACTATCTCACTCATAACTGACAACGCTATCTCCTGTGGTGTAGCCGCACATATTGAAAGACCTATTGGTGAATGAATTTCATTTATTTTTTCAATCTCAATACCATGTTCTTTAAGGTCTTTTCTTACCATTACCGACCTCCTTTTTGAACCCATCATCCCTACATATGCATATGGCATCTTAAAAATCTCAAAAATGCACTGTTCGTCAAATCTGTGTCCTCTGGTCATGCACACAAAATAGTTGTCACGGTTTTTGTCTATAGTTTTCAGTGCATTTACATAGTCATCACATATAACATTTTCTACCCCAAGACTGCGTATTTTCTGAGCAAATACGGGTCTGTCCTCTATCACGGTAATGTCGAAATCCACAAGTTCAGCCATCTTCACAAGTGCCTCTGCCACATGACCTCCACCGCATATTACAAGATTAGGTCTGCCGGTGATGTTTTGGATAAATAATGTATTGTCCCCTATCTTAACCAGACTGCTGCCATCGTTACTTCCGTTATCATCAATACCGCAGAAAGTTTTACACAATTTTTTTATTATATCACCGGTAAAATAGTCACCATAGCTTACCCTTATTCTGCCATCTGTAATGTAGGCTTTCTGTCCTGTTGCCTCACCTGATACAACTGTAGCAATAAATGACTTTTCAGCTCGATCCCTGTCTCTTATACTTAAATACATATCAGCTTCAAGCATTTTTACTTCATCACCCTCATTTATCATACCTCCATTTATGACAACTGCAAATACACCCTCTTTGGGCATAATACATTCACCCATACGCTCATATATCTTGCAATGTGAATGACACTCCTTACCTATCTGCGTCATTTCAAGAACGGCATCACCTATTTTAAAGCGTGTTCCAAGCGGCAGACTTCTAAAATCAAATCCTGAGATTATCAGATTTTCTCCAAATGCACCATTTTCTACTTTGGCACCTTTTTTTCTGAACTCCTCTATTTTTTCATATGACAAAAGACTCACCTGCCTGTGCCATCTTCCAGCGTGTGCATCTCCATCAAGCCCATAATTTCTGATAAGTCTGACCTGTGGAATCTGCTTTTTTTCAGTTCCACGCTCCCTGCTTATGTTTATTGCAATAAGTTTTCCCAAACTTTTTAACCTCCTATCATATTCATGGTTTTAGTTTCTTTTTCACATAAAATATCTTCAAAATGATGGGATTTTGGCTTTTCATATATTGCCTTTCTCATAATTTTTGTAAGTTCATCTTTTCCAATATCAAGTGCTTCTTTCAAATCTATAATTCTGCTATCAGCGAGGCATGGTTTTAAACCTGCATCTGATGTTATTCTTATGCGGTTGCATCTGTCACAAAATTTACCGTGAACCGCCTGAATAAGACCTACCCGCACACCTAATTTTCGGAAAGCGTAATACTCTGCCGGTCCATTTTCATCATGCATTTTTGATACGCCACACACTTTTCCGTATTTCTTTTCAAGTTTTTCAATAACAGCCTTTCTCGGAATAATATCATTTTTCTCTCCTATTCCTACAGGCATCAGCTCGATAAATCTTATATCAATATTTTTGTCATTTGCAAACTCTATCATCTTCAGCACATCAACTTCACTTCTTAGAACAGTATTTATTTTAAGCTTAATTCTGCTATCTAAAGCGGCATCTATCCCATCAATAACATTCCTAAGGCAGCTGTGCCCCGTGATTTTCCTAAACTCATCAGAATCTATGGTATCAAGACTCACATTTATGCTGTCTGTCCCTGCTGTTTTTAATACATCAGCCTTTTCACTTAGAAAAACTCCGTTTGTGGTAATTCCGATAAAATTTACTCCGCTCATGTTTCTCATTTTTGCAATAAGTTTTTCAATATCCGGATAGATAAGTGGCTCCCCCCCTGTCAGCCTGAAATTTGTTATTCCAAGACAAACAGCACTCTCAACACACTTTAATACGGTTTCCGCAGTGAGATAATGTATATCGGAAATCTTTCCATCAGGCATACAATAACTGCATCTGAGATTGCAATTATCAGTCAGCGAAATCCTCATATAATCAATCTTTCTTCCATAGCCGTCCGTCATACTTTTCACCACCCCTGTACGATTTAAATATCAAGTTTGTATAAAGCACATTACCACCCTTTTCCAAAGCCGCAATTTGGAAATGTGCATACATCACAATTTAAGCAAAATCCACCTTCACCTAATGATGAGAGTTCATCCGGTGTTATCATATCATTTGCAAGAAGTCTCGGCAGAACCAGATCAAAGATAGTCCTTTTATTATACATGGCACACCCCGGAAGTCCGCATATCGGTATTATCCTGTCATTTTTTTTATAATAAGACAATAAAAACATTGCACCCGGCAAAACAGGTGAACCATATGATATTATATCCGATCCAGTATTTTTTATGGCAAGAGGCGTTTTATCGTCGGGGTCAACACTCATACCCCCAGTACAAAATATTATGTCAACGCCTGCATTGACGGCATCAAGGCATCCCTTAGTTATCTTTTTATCATCATCATTAAAAGTCTCATGGAATACCATTTCTACACCAAATTCATTTATTTTTTTTTCGATAACAGGTGTAAATCCGTCTTTTATCCTGCCATAAAATACCTCATTGCCTGTCGTAATAACAGCCGCTTTTTTCATCGTAAACGGAAGTATCTTTAATATTGGAGCATCCGAACATATCTCAGAAGCCTTTTTAATTTTCTCTTTTTTTATAACAAGAGGTATTATCCTTGTTCCCGCAAGTTTATCCCCTTTTTTTACAACGGTATTTCCATGCCTTGCCGCTATCATAAGCTCCCCAAAAGAATTGACTTTGTTTAATCTTTCTCTGTCAACCTTAAGGAGTCCGTCACTATCTGCGATTACTTCTATTTTTCCCTCTTTTACCTCGGACGGATGCATATTTTCTCCTGCCGTCATGCGATAAAGTATCTCTGCCGCATCGTTCTCATGAAGTATTGTCTCATCATTTTCCCATATATATATCATATCTTTACCAACGCTTAAAAGCACTGGTATATCTTTTTCTGTTATAATATGTCCCTTGCGGAATACGGCATCCTTTTTCACACCGGGAATTATCTGTGTTATGTCATGGCACAACACCTGTCCGACCGCTTCAGTTGTTTTTACAAGTTTCATTTAAGTTTCCCTCCGCACTCACTGTCATATCCGAGCAGAATATCAAGCCCATGCTCTATATTTCCAATCAGAAACTCCATACTCTCTGATACTGCTTTAACACTTCCCGGAAGATTTATTATAAGTGTCCTGTTTCTTATAACTGATGCTCCTCTTGAAAGAATTGCTCTTTTTGTAAACTGCATACTATAGGCACGAAGTCTTTCTGCTATCCCCGGTGCATTTTTTTCTGCCACACTAAGCGTCACCTCAGGTGTTATATCTCTTTTTGAAAAACCAGTCCCGCCTGTTGTTAGTACAAGATTGCATTTTACTTCATCGCAAAGTCTTATAAGCTCACTCTTAAGCATCTGTTCATCATCAGGCAGTAGTTTATATGATACAACCTCGTACTTATCTTTTGGGAGAAGTTCTTTTATTTTGGGTCCGCTCATATCCTCCCTAAGCCCCTCTGAGCCTTTATCACTTAATGTAATTATACCTACGCTATACAACATAAAATTATCTCACCTCGTCTGATACTAATCGTTGTTATCAGTTCACATCTGTATTGCGGCCAGCAACATAATGACCACTTTTTCCGCCTACTTTTTCGAGCAGATGAATATTTTTTATCTCCATTGAACGACAGACCGCCTTGCACATATCATATATAGTCAAAAGTGCCATGCTCACACCTGTAAGAGCCTCCATCTCAACACCCGTTTTTCCAACGCAGGCGGTTGTACATACTGCCGTTATTGTCATATTATCCTCGTCAAGTCCAAAATCCACATCGCATTTCGTCATGGCAATAGGATGGCAGAGAGGAATAAGCATTGAGTTATTTTTTGCCCCCATTATCCCTGCAATGCGTGCTATTCCAAGCACATCCCCTTTTTTGGCAGTTCCGTTTGCCACGGCATTAAATGCATCCTCATTCATTCTTATCTCACCACAGGCTTTTGCTACACGGTATGTATCCTCTTTTTCGTGAACATCTACCATATGTGCTTCGCCTGCTTCATTAAAATGTGTAAGTTCTTTCTTATCCATTTTTACCCTCGTTATTATTATCACTCATTTGAAAAATCAGTTACAGACAGAGCTGTTTGCATAAATAACTCCATTTGCTAATTTATACCCGACACATAGCTGCATACCGCTTCAAGCACACTGCCGCCTATACTTCTCGATTTGTCCGATATTGTAAAGCAGTTTTTTAACTCACCCTCTCTCGGATCTATATCTGCTATCTTAAATCCCTCAGTCACCTCAAAGCCGTCTCTGATAAGTCCTCTGATAATTCCTGATATTGTTGCATTTACAGGTACATACTCTCCTTGAAATCCTGACTCGGAAGTATTATTATCATATTTCTCGTATATTCTTGCTATCTCATCACCTTTTTTTACAACATCACCTATGTGGCAGATATTTTTTATAAAACCATAAGCCTCCGCATGAATGACACGCTCACTTGTATAACCGCCTATATTTCCGGGAATTCCGGTATTTACAAGAGCCTGCCCTTTATCTATTATCCTTGCGAGATTGTGACCTCTCATAGTTTCCACAACTATGTCAACATCTTCACCAGCCGTAAATCCCGGACCAACTCCTATAACAAGCGGTGCCATGTCCATAAAAGTTCCAAGATTTTTCTTTGCGATTATCGCATCTACTACGATATCAGGTCTTAATTTTGCAATCGACTCTCCTTTAGGGTCAACGATAACTGGCACAACTCCATGTTTAATAACCTCATCCATCTCATCTAATGATGTTATAAGTCTAGCCTTAACTCCCTCTATGGTTATCTCTTTGTCGTAGACTGCCTCGCAGAATGAAACCTGCCTTCGTATTGCTGCTGGCTTTTTAGTTTCAAGTGCCAGCACTTTAAACCCTGCCCTGTGAAGTCTGTGAATAATGCCTGTCGCAAGGTCACCTGCACCACGACATATTATAAGTATATCTTTAATCATAATCTATTCCTTTAAAAATATAATTCCATCATCTGTCTTTTTTGAATAAATATAATGTAGTTTTCCTTTAAATTCCAATTTTCTAAGCCTTTTTTCATATACTTTCTGAATTTGTTTTATATGTTCAAAAGTAACCTTTTCATCAGCTTTTGTCCCTAATTCAAAACTCATATCCTCAAATCTGAAAATAACATCTTTGCAATATTTTCCTATATCCCACAACCCTAAAACAAGATAAACATCCGTAGTAAACTCAAAAATAACAGGTTCACTTTCTAGCGGATATTTAAGTGAATAATGCTTTGCTCCATCGGCTTCTATCAGAATATTGTCTGCATACGGCATTATCCACTTAAGTATTTCAAGCGGAAGTGCTTGAATTTTTTTATTGCTGCCATCACATATTTTTCCTGCCATGCAGTATTTATCGTTTTTTATTCTCTCAATGATGCTAAAAATATCACATGAAATATCGGTATCTCTTTCAAGCATCATATGTGTTGTAGTTGTCAGAAGTACTGTCTCTTTTTTTCCAAGATAATAATCTGACATTTTATGGAGCAGGCTTGTCTTACCGCCTGCTCCTATCACTGATATTATTTTTTTCACTTTAATCCTCTTTTCTGAGCAATTTGTTTCTTTTACACTTCTTCTAAAACTTCATCTTATTTGCTTTTAGTCAGGAAACTTATTTTGCTCAGAAGCAAATCGTGACATGAAATGTATCAGCAGTATTTTTTAGTCTTCCTCATCTATATCCCACATCTTACGCACGGACTTTGATTCCTTTGGCAATAAGATGTTTAATATTATCGCTGCAAGCGAACATGGTACTATTCCTGAACCACCAAATATCAGCTGTATATAATATGGAAGATGTGCTGTCGCACCTGTAGTTGCTCCAAGACCATAACCAAGTCCTATCGCCACTGAGATAATTGTTATCTCACGGCTGCCTATAGGCTCTTTTGTGATAAGCTGGATACCTGAAATAAGGATTGATGCAAACATCATAACTGCCGCACCGCCTAAAACAGACTGTGGCATTATTGACATGATAGCTCCTATCTTAGGGCAAAAGCCGCAGAGTATAAGGAATATTGCTCCCATAGATATTGCAAAACGATTTACAACTTTAGTCATTGAAACAAGTCCGACATTCTGTGAAAATGATGTATTGGGAAGTACACCGAAAAATGCTGCAAATGCTGAGCCAAGACCGTCACATATAACACCGCCCGAAAGTTCGGTATCTGTTGCTTCTCTGTCCATTCCTCCCTCGATACAGGCAGATATATCTCCAACTGTCTCTATCGCAGTAACTATAAACATGATGCCTATCGGAATAATTGCACTTGCCTGAAATGACATCTTAACATCTGAAAGTGCACCAAATCCCATAAAACTAGGAATTGCTATCCATGCTGCATCTTTTACCTGCGAGAAATTTACTACCCATGAATATGTATATTTAGCCCCGTCAGCATCAACACCTGTATTTGGAAGTACAAATGTCATTATGACCGCAACTATATATCCTGCAAGTATTCCAAAAAGGATTGCCGAAGAAGAAAAGATACTATTTTGTGGTGCAAAATGTTTTAAGAGTACGATAACTATCAAAACAACAAATCCCAGGAAAAGATTTGGAAGTGAGCCGTAATCAGCCTTACCGTTTCCTCCGCAGAAATAATTTATTCCGACACCTAGAAGTGAAAGTCCTATCGCTATTACGACAGAGCCGGTAACAATAGGCGGAAAGAACTTTCTGAGTGGTTTTAAAAATACTCCTAATATCCCCTCGAAAATACCTCCTATAAGACAGGCTCCCATAATTGCCCCGTATGCAATAATACCTCCACCGCAAGCTGCCACGGTATTATTTAACACACCTAAAAATCCCGAAGATGTTCCCATGACGATAGGCACTTTTCCTCCGACAGGTCCTATCGAAAACATCTGCACAAGTGTTACTATTCCGGCTATTATCATGGCATTCTGTAAAAGTGCCGTTCTAAGTTCAGAAAAACCTGCATCTGCCGTAAGTCCACAGACACCCATAACGATAATGAGTGGTGTAAGGTTTCCAATAAACATCGCCATTACATGCTGAAGTCCGAGTGGGATTGCCTGTGAGAGTGGAATTATTCCCTCAAATTCATAAGGACTTGAATATCCGGCTGACTTTTTTTCATTTGTCTCTTTCATTGCTAATATTATCCTCCTGTTTTTTTTGATAATCGTCCCTAATATTTTACTAAGATATTTATCTACGGTCAATTACTTTTTCTTTTTCATATCTAATATCCCTGGCTTAAAGCTAAAATGCATCAATCATTTTGAACCCGGTCAATCATAAATCCTTTGTCACTGCCTTCTCATACACATAACTTTTTTTGTTTTGTTGCAGCTTTTTTAAAATATTGTAACAACCTAGTGTATGGTTGAATAACCTTTCTGTCATCGCTGATTATAGGTATATCACGCCCGGCCAGCAGTATCTCTGCCGTCTTTTTTGCTCTCTTAAGCGGCGAACAGTAGCATATATCAAAATGAACATCCTTATATTTTAATGCCGCCGCTTCAGCCATCTTTATACCTTCATCATTAAGAGGAATGTCTGTCCTTCCTTGAAGTTTATGCAAAACATTCCAGTCTGTCCTGCCATGTCTCATTATATATAACATATGTTTTACCTCTTTAAAAATATTTTTACAGCCATCTTTTCAATGTATCATTCAGTTTATTTATGTCAAGCGGTTTTGCCATATGCTCGTTCATACCGGCATTTTTAGCAAGCATAATATCTTCGGCAAACGCATTTGCTGTCATCGCTACTATAGGTATAGCCGCTTTCTTTTTATCATCGAGTGCGCGTATTGCTGCTGCTGCCTCATACCCATTCATAACAGGCATCTGTATATCCATAAATATTTCTTTTCCCACGATTTTTCTTATCTGTCTCGCAGTTTCAATTCCATTCATTCCCGGCATCTTAAGATCTACAATCACAGCAAAGTAATCTTCGTCAGATTTTCACCATAAAAAATATTCTTTAATGAACCTGATGATATTTTCATAAATTCATCATATTCATATCCTAAACTCTCCAAAAAATAAGCACTGACACTTGCTATTGTAAGTCTGTCATCATAATAACCTGTCAAAAAACCTACCATGTTGCTAAAATCAACTGCTTCTTTTACCACATTATAATTTTCATCATTTAATCTGAATCCTTTTATACAGTAGTAAATCGTCTCTTTCTGAATCAATCTGTTATCCGTCTGCATATATCCATTCTCCACAAATACAATAATGTATAACTGTTTATATTTATGACATTGTACCATATTTTCATATTTATTGCATACATATTTTTGCTTTTCTGCCAAATATAGTCATCTTTCACCAATTTGTTTGGTACGCTCTTGCTTATTCAGCAAAAAACAGTTAACATTAAATAGATATACAAAACAGGAGGACTTTCAAATGAAAAAGCTAAGTATCAAAACGTCCGTAATCATCTATCTGCTGACGAGCGTTCTAATCACATCCGCAATACTTGGAAGTTTAGCGGTCTCAAATCTCAGAAAATCTACAAAACAGGCTTCTGAAAAATATAATACCGCCATGAATGACGGCTACAAAACCGAAATTAAATCAGAAGTTGAAACAGCCATAACCGTAATGCAATCCGCATATGACCGGTACAAATCCGGTGCCGTTACCGAAGCTGCCGCCAAAAATACAGCAAAAGAAACGATACGAAATATGCGTTACCGTGAGGATAACAGTGGGTATTTCTGGATAGATGATACAAATTATACCCTCATTATGCATCCAATACTTACAGAACAGGAAGGCAATAACAGAAAAAATGAGACAGACAAAAACGGTGTCAAGATAATACAGAAAATATTAGCTTCCGTTACTACCGACAAAAACGCTGACGGATTCAATGAATTCTATTACACAAAGTCAGACGGAAAAACCATCGCACCGAAACTTGCTTATTCCGAACTCTTTGAACCTTGGGGTTGGATAGTTTCCACTGGAAATTATGTAGATGATATGCAAAAAGAGATGAGTTCAACAAAGTCACAGCTTAATTCATACTCTGCAAAACTCCAGCAAAGTATACTAATTATATTTGTTATAATAGTCATTGTAATTATCATATCCGGCAACATTTTTAGTTCATACCTCTGCAATCCTATTCGTAAACTTGCCTCTATCGGAAAAGACATCTCACAGGGTAAAATATCCGATGAAATAAACCAGCTTTCCAGACACCGCGAAATAAGCACATTACAAAACAGTTTCCGTGATCTTTTAGACACATTCAGAAAACAGGCTGATTTAATACAAAAACTATCAAACGGTGACCTTTCAATAACTGTCACACCAAAATCAGACGATGATGTAGTCGGCAATGCACTCAACGTTCTTGTAACTCAAAATCATAATGCTTTCGCAAACATGAGTCTTGCCGCCGAGCAGATTGCACAGGGCAGTTACCAGATTGCAGATGCAAGTAAAAATCTCGCTGACGGTGCAACAGAACAGGCGAGTGCCATTGAACAGATAACTGCATCCGTATCTAAAATTGCAGACAAATCAAAAAATAATGCCGCCGAAGTAAACGATGTCCAGAAACTTATAATTGATGCCGATTCCGCAATACGTTCCGCAAATGAAAAAATGCAGGAAATGATGACTGCCATGAAAGAAATCAAATCAGGTTCCGAGGATATTCAAAAAATCATAAAAGTAATTGATGATATTGCATTCAACACAAACATACTCGCTTTAAATGCATCTGTCGAAGCATCCCGCGCTGGTGAACATGGCAAAGGTTTTGTTGTTGTTGCAGAGGAAGTAAGAAATCTTGCCGGACGCTCGGCTGAGGCTTCTAAGCAGACCGCTGATATGATAGAAGATTCTATCCAGAGAGTTCAAAAAGGCTCAAAACTTGCTGACGACACAAAGAATGCTTTGCAAATCATATCAGAATTAGTTGAGAGAATAACAATATCCGGCAACATTATAGCAAAGACATCCGATGAACAGGCTGCTTCTGCATCACAGATTGACAGTGCCCTTATGCAGATTTCTCAGATAACACAGACTAATTCGGCAACAAGTGAGGAATGTGCTGCCGCAAGTGAAGAACTTTCTGCACAAACACGCACGCTCAACTCACAAATTTCAAAATATAAACTTTAAATCACAAATAATGCTGTATTTACACGGATTTTAGCGTTTTTCAGACGCACATCTAAAAGTAAAACCGCAAAGGAGAAGTAATTTTATAATGCCAGAAAACAATATAATTAAAACGAAAATAAATGAACTTATATATAACAATAAAAATCAAAAATTTATTCCTGATAATTTTATAAATTTTAATATTGTTAGTCCTGAATACTCTCCTTATGAGGTGGAAATAAAATCATATCCACAGGCAATGAGCAAAAACCTGTTTGCTCTTATATGGGACATTCATAAACCACATACCGTATCATCAACGATAATCCCATCCGAAACTCCATTTGTGTATGAAAAGGATGTTATTCCCGGTATGCGTACCCAGATGCATTCTCACGAATATCTTGAACTGTTTTATGTCATAGAAGGCAAATATCGTCAAAAAATTCTTGGTAAAGAATACGTCTTTCAAAAGGGTGAATTATGTCTTATCGACAAAAACTGCCAGCATCAGGAAATCCTTGTTGATGGCTCTTCTACCATCCTTTTTCTCGGCATAACGGTTCAGATGTTTGATGAGATAATGAAACATCTAAGCAATGCCGGACGAATAACAGCCTTTTTAAATACTGCTCTCCTGGAACAGAAAAACATTCAGCAGTACCTTCATTTTAAGCCTAATTCTGACAGTGAGAGCCCTCTAAAGCTTGAAAGTACCTTTATATCGCTTATCGAGGAATTGAACAGCTTTGACGCCGCTTCTCCTTTTATATGTCAGGGACTTTTGCTTAGGATATTTCAGATACTTGGAACCGAATATGATTTTTCTCTTTCAAAGCAGGCAAGAAAGAAAATGAATACAATGCTGTTTGAAGAAATTACCGATTTCATAACAGAAAATATCGCTGACATCTCAATTCAGATGCTTGTCTCGGAATTTCATTTTCAAAAAGATTATTTTAACAGACTTTTGAAAGCTCAAACCGGCATGACATACACAGAGTATTTACAACTGTTAAGACTCCGCTACGCCGAAAAAATGCTTCTCACCACCGACTATACTATTGAACAGATAGCCGAGAGCATAGGCTACCATAATAAGGGCTATTTTTATAAGATTTTCACTGAAAAATACCAGCTTACGCCAGCACAATTTAAGAAAAAATGTAAGAAGTTTTATATTTAGATATATAAATACACTGACTACAATTTTTACATGTAATATTAGTTATAATGTTCCATTTTTAATTATATGTAAACAGGCAGACCATACGGTCTGCCTGTTTTATCTTTTGTATTCCTATGTATTCCTATTTTTTATCTTTAGTTGTAAAATTTATCTTTGAAATTTGAAACCGGTTTTATTCTATAAATCCCATTTCCAATCTCTTACTTCCGGAAGGTCAATTCCATACTCATGAATGTACTGCTTATGCTCAACAAGCTTGTCGTTCATCTGCTGGATAAGGTATGCACCTGTATTTCCAAGCTGAGGAAGAACTGAGATAGCATTTTTAACAAGATTGAAACGGTCAATCTCATTCTGAACACGCATATCGAATGGAGTTGTGATTGTTCCTTCCTCCTGGTAACCATATACATGAATGTTACGGTTAGTTCTGCGATATGTAAGCTCATGGATAAGTGTATGATATCCGTGGAATGCAAAGATGATTGGCTTATCCTTTGTAAAGAGTGCATCATACTCTGCATCTGTTAATCCATGAGGATGTTTTGTACTTGGCTCAAGTTTCATAAGGTCAACTACATTGATAACACGAATCTTGATGTCAGGTAATGCTTTTCTAAGGATTGTAACTGCTGCAAGTGTCTCAAGTGTTGGTGTATCACCACAACAAGCCATAACGATGTCAGGTTCCTGTCCCTGGTCGTTAGAAGCCCACTCCCAGATACCGATACCCTGAGTACAATGCTTAACAGCCTGCTCCATAGTAAGCCACTGCTGTCTTGGATGCTTAGATGTAACTAATACGTTTACATAGTCACGGCTTCTGATACAATGATCAAAGCATGAAAGTAAGCAGTTTGTATCTGGTGGAAGATAAAGACGTACAACGTCTGACTTCTTATTTGCAATATGGTCAAGGAATCCCGGATCCTGATGTGTAAATCCGTTATGATCCTGCTGCCATACATTTGATGAAAGAATAAGGTTAAGTGAAGCAATTGACTGTCTCCATGGAAGCTGATTGCAAACCTTTAACCATTTTGCGTGCTGTGCACACATAGAATCTACTACACGGATAAATGCTTCGTAACTTGCGAAGAATCCATGACGACCTGTAAGAAGGTATCCCTCTAACCATCCTTCACACATATGCTCACTAAGCATTGAATCCATTACACGACCATCCTGTGCAAGGAACTCATCTGTATCAAGTTTCTCACCATTCCAGTCACGGTTTGTAACTTCAAATACTTTGCCAAGACGGTTAGACATTGTCTCGTCCGGTCCAAAGATTCTGAAGTTTCTCTCTTCCTCGTTGAGTTTGAAGATATCTCTTACAAATCCACCGAGTTCTATCATATCCTGTGCTTCAACTGCACCCGGCTTTGGAACTTCAATTCCGTAATCTCTAAAATCAGGAAGACGAAGGTCACGAAGAAGTTTACCACCATTTGCGTGTGGGTTAGAACCGATTCTCTTATCTCCTGTAGGAGCAAGAGCTTTGAGTTCAGGAATAAGTCTTCCGTTTTCATCAAAGAGTTCTTCAGGATGATAGCTAAGGAGCCACTCTTTTAACATATCAAGATGCTCAGGCTTATCCATCATGATAGGCACCTGATGTGCTCTGAATGAATCTTCAATCTGATTTCCATCAACAACCTTAGGACCTGTCCATCCCTTTGGTGTACGAAGAACAATCATAGGCCACTTAGGTCTCTCTGTATTTCCGTTTTCTCTTGCATCTTTCTGGATAGCCTTAATCTTGTCCATAGCTTTGTCAAGAGCTTCAGCCATCTTTCTATGCATATCCATTGGATCACTGCCTTCAACAAAATAAGGTTCCCAGCCGCATCCGTCAAAGAAATGCTCTAATTCATCATGTGGAATACGAGAAAGAACTGTTGGGTTGCTGATCTTGTATCCATTCATATGTAAAATAGGAAGAACTGCACCGTCTGTCTTAGGGTTAAGGAATTTGTTACACTGCCAAGAAGTAGCAAGTGGTCCTGTCTCAGCCTCACCATCACCTACGATACATGAAACAACTAAATCCGGGTTATCAAATACAGCACCGAATGAATGAGCAAGTGAATAACCAAGCTCTCCACCTTCGTTGATTGAACCAGGAGTTTCAGGAGCTACGTGGCTTGAAATTCCGCCTGGGAATGAGAACTGCTTACATAATTTCTTAAGTCCATCCATATCCTCACTGATATTAGGATATACTTCGCTGTAAGTTCCCTCTAAGTATGTATTTGCTACAAAGAAGTTTCCACCGTGACCCGGACCTGAGATAAGAATCATATCCTGATCATATTTTTTAATTACACGGTTTAAGTGAACATAGATAAAGTTCTGTCCTGGAACTGTTCCCCAATGTCCAACTATCTTTTTCTTTACATGCTCCATTGTTAATGGTTCACGTAATAATGGGTTATCTAATAAGTAGAGCTGTGCTGCTCCAAGATAATTAGTTGCACGCCAGTATGCGTCCATCTTCTTAAGATAATCCTCAGTTAATGGCTGCTTTTCAACAACGTCTGTATTTGCCATTTAATTGTCCTCCTTATGTAAATCAAATGTATCCATTTTTT
>CAKRFU010000003.1 GCA_934320845.1 uncultured Lachnospiraceae bacterium | reverse complement strand
ACTTGCTAAAGGCGGTATCCTGTAAGTACCACGTCACCAATTTATATTGCGCTGGCGACTTCTGGGCGCACACAGTTACCGGGAATCGTTTCCCAAGTGTCCTTAAACAACGCTTTTAGCTGTGCTAAGTTCTGAATGATGATCACAGAAGAAATCTCTCTGGACCGCATCGTAGAAAGCAGGGAACAATAATCATCCGGCAGGGCAACATTTGCAAATTCATCCAGCATAAATGTGACATGGATCGGAAGTCTGCCTCCACAGTTAAAGTCCGCCTGAAAATACAGCTCCTGAAAGATCTGTGTATATAGCATACCGATAATGAAATTATAGGTTTTATCCGAATCCGGGATCACACAAAACAATGCTGTTTTCGTTTCCGCATCTCCATTTACTCCTACACCAAGCTCTGCCAGATTAAGCTCATCCTTTGATAACAGGCGAAGAACCTGCTTATTCTCCAATGTTGCCAGTCTGGAATTGGCACTGATAATAATGGAACGAACCGTATCTCCGGCACCACGCATACACTTGTTATACTGCTTCACTGCCGGATGATTTAAGCCAAGCGGGCTGCTTTCCTCCAGAAATTTCATCCGGACATCAAGCGGCGATGGCTTCCCTTTTTCGGTCACTTCCGCTTCTCCCATCAGCTTCAATACAGTAGCAAAGTTTCTTTTTTCCGGCTTTTCCTCCAGCCAGACATAATAAAAGAGAGCTTGTAAAAATAAGCCCTCTGCCTTTTCCCAGAAAGGATCGCTCGGAGTCGATCCCTTTGGTGTCGTATTACTCATAATATTTGTGATCAGCTTGACCACATCCGTTTCTTCTCTTATATAAGAGAATGGATTGTAACAATCCGACTTGTCCATCTCCAACAGGTTGATCACTTTTACATTGTAACCATTCGCTTTTAACATCGCTCCGGTACTGCGAAGGATCTCTCCTTTTGGATCGGTAATAATAAAAGAACTGTTCATCTGCATCAGATTCGGTTTTACCTCATAGAAAGTTTTTCCTGCTCCGGAACCACCGATGATCAGCATATTGTTATTTAACTTCGTTTGTCTGGTATTCAGACTCATACGCACATTCTGACTTAGGATACGGTTATTCGTCTCCTCTTTATCCGCTAATACCTTATTAACCTGTTTCACATTTGCCAGTTTGGAAGTACCAAATTCCTTTCCGGGCATATAATTTCGCTGACTGGTATAATACATAACCACACCAATCGCATAGGCAGCCAGTGCATAGCCGACCATGCGGAATGTGTACTCATTAAAATAATCCTTTAAGGGATAGGCACATACCATCTCAAACCGTTCCAGGAAAGCATTAAACTCAATGCCCTCCCTCCATGCTCCTGCCACTAGATAACCAAGATAAGAGGCAAGCACAGCTCCAAGCACGATCAGCAAAATATTGGGTTTCTTCTTTGTTGTCTGCATGACTATCTCCTCCTCACTTCACTGTGGGTTCGGACCACATTCTTATCCGGTGACTGCTTCACCTTCTGATATCTTTCTCTGACCGTCCGCTCCACCCGGTCATAATGCTTGGCATACAAATCTTCTCCCTTCATGGTATAAAGGACACGGTTATCCTCAGAATAGATCTTATAATCCTTTTCCTTATCCAGATAAGTAAGAAGCGTCTTTCCATTGTGAATTTCCATAATGTCCTCTTTTCTGATCCAGATATAACCCACATTGCTGCCATACATCCCCGGTACTCTGGTTTTCACCGCATGGTCATTCTCCGCAGCGATCAACTGCTTCGTGATCGTAATGTCTGTCAGTGCTGTATTCTTTGCTGCAGCAATCTGACGCATCCGGTTTGATAATTCCTGATATCTGTTGATCCTCTTCTCAAAAGACTCCTGATCCATCACCACCGGATAATTTCCCTGTCCGTCCGGTTCCGACACAACACCAATCGTCTTTAACTTATGGAGCACATCTTCAGCCTGCTTGGATTCCATCTGGAAATCATTCTGAATATCCTCCACACGGATCGCCTTTTTCTCCATAGCATAGTGACCAACCTTTTCGATCAGCCCGTCAAGGATTGGTTCGGTTACATCCGTGTGGAGACTCTTTTTTCCCTTTTTTTCTTTCTCCAGAAAATCAAGAAGCTGATTCAACTGCTCCTCGTTGCCATTCTTCAGATATTCGTCCATATCAAACATACGACCGTTTTTTAACTTCTGGCAGATCATACGAAGTCTCGGTGCCGCTTCACTATGAAAAAGCACCTCCGTGATCCCATCCTTTCGATCTGCATCCGGCATCACAGAATATAAAATGCCGTATTTCTTTGCCAGCTTCTGAAATTTTTTTAAGTCCTCATCAGCAAAGGTAAGCACCTGTATATCGCCACCCTTTTCCAGCAATCCCTTCAGAGTAGTCTTACCCATCGTCTTTTCATGTTCCAAAAGACCGATCAGAAGATTCACCGCTTTCTGCATCATCTCAATGGAGCCGCTTCCCACTTTCATGGCAATCTCAATCGTATCGTAACCGACACGGATAATCTGTACTGCATCACTTATCTCCGACATCCACGCTCCTCCTCTCTCACTTCATAGGCATGGTTTTCAGCCACTGCCATTTCTTCCTGCCTTCTTGTTTCGGCTGTTTCACGAAGTTTCTCACGAATCGCCTGTTCATCCATCTTTGATAACTCCGATGAACTGACCGTGATTCCCTTCTTAGCAAGAAGTTCTGTGATCCTCTGCAATGCTTTCTTTTCTACGTCTCGGTAGATAATGATCGCATTCAAAAGATTTTCCAACTTTTCCTCAATTACCTGTTCTTCTCTCGACATCAATTACCGCCTCCTACTGGTACATCTTATCTGCAAGCAGGATCTGAATCGCCTGCGCCATCTCTTCCACATCAAAGCCACTGTTTATGATGTCCGACACTTCCGTATCCGTAAGACCGGACTCAATCGCTACCTGAATCTGTTCCATCTGGCTTTTGGAAAGGTCTGCTTCTTTCATCTGCTGGATCAGGTTATATTTGGCTTTACTGCGAAAACACTTCTTCCCGGCAAGGGCTAACAGATGCTCCGGTCCTTTCTTACGGATGTGTTCTATCTGCACGATCTGTGTTCCCCCATAACGGTTTGGGACAACCGCCTGATAACCAGCCTGCCATCCTGGTGTCTTTTTCTTTTCTTCTGCTACGCCGTCATTCACAGGCACCGTCCGCTCCACATCCTCCACAGACTGCGTCTGATAAGTCTGGTTCAAAAGCTGCCGCTCCAGTTCTCTGCTATCCCTTTCTTTGATCTGTTTTTCCAGTTCCCCGATCGTCCGCTTCATCTCTTCCATCTCCTTTCGCAGATTTCGTGATTCCCGCAAAGCATCGTCTCTCTCATCAAGGATCTGGTTTTTCTGCTTCCGGTACTCATCCATTTCCTGATCCATACTTTCACGAAGTATAGAAACCGACTGATTCTCCTCCTGCATCTGCTCCATTTTTCTGGTAAGCTCTGCTTTTGTTTTCATCAGTTTGTTGAGCTGATCCTGCTGTGTGGAAAGTTCTGCTTCTTTCTGCTCAAGCTTTCCTTCATACTCCTTGCGGATACTATCCTCATCCACCGACTCAGTTTTTGGCATCTCATCCAGCTTTTTACTGACCTTCTCAATCAGCTCCGCATTCTGCGATAATGCGGATAACTGCTCACTGATCGAATCAAGCACCTCTTTTACCTTTTCGTTTTCCTCCGGCACCGCCTGCTTTGCTTCTGCCAGACTATCCTTTACTGCCTGAAGTGCCTTACTGATCGCATGCGCTTTCATATCCGAAGTAACATTCTTCTCGATCACATCCACTGGGACCTCTGATGTGAAACGCAGAATTGTCTTAATCTGCTCTGCACTGTATCCTCCCTCTGCCAGATGTCTCACAAAGTCTTCATTAACCTCATTCCTCAGTGCCTGTGACAACTGCTCTGCCTGTCCGACAGAAAGTTTTACATCCATATAGATTGATACCTGCTTAAATGGCATCCCGTATTCTGCCATGTCATTTCTGGCAAGCTCGATCATTTCCTTAGGAAATCCCTGTGAACGCCATTTCTTAATGGCACTGCTGACATCAAATTCACTGGGACTTTTTAATACCTCATTCTCCATATTCTTTACCATCCTTTCCATAATAAAAATATCCTGACGAAGCGTCTTACTTTAACAAATCATATTCTGTAAACAAAAAACAGCCTATCGTTTCGGCTGTTCCTGCTTCGCTTCCATATTTCTCTGTTTCTGCTGTTTATGTTCTCTCTGTTTCTCGATACTTTCCGTAAGCTCTGTGATCATCTTTTCTGCAATGACTCGCTTTCGATGCACTGCCTGCCGCTTCTCATAATTCTCAGCGATCCGGTTATGGATTCCGTTCTGGATCATGTCTACCTGCTCTTTCGTATATCCCTGTTCTTTTAATTTCTCCTTCAGGGATTCATAATCATGATATTCCTTCTCAAAGAACTCATCCCCTTCCAGATAACTATGGTATGCAGGCTGTAACTGCTCCATTTCCTCGGCTGTCTGAAATAATCCCGAAAACCGCTTTTCTTCTTTACTAAGACTGCGCCGCTCCCTTCTGCTTTCTGCCTCTTTTTCCTTTTGGTTGCTGCAGGCAGCCACCAGTTCCGGCAATGTATGAATATCATTCTCTACCAGAAACATATACTGCTCATGACATTCATTCAGCTTCCGGATCTCATTCTTGTACTGCCAAGCCTTGCTGTAAGGAAGCCGTTTCAATTTACGAATCCTGCACACCTTCGCATAGTAGGTCTTCTGTATTCCGGTGAGCTTCGTTCTCGGCAAAAACTCATCTTCCGGAACCGTAATAAACTCTTTCTCTGATCTGTTTGCATAGGATTTCAGATCTTCCAAAGCAATTCTCTGTTCAATCCTATCCTCCGTATATTCTTCCCCCAGAGATTTACATCTGCAGTACCGCTGCATACCCGGTGGTTTTACAGCAAGATATTTATTCTGCTTGATCTCGTATCCCATCTCTTTTAACATATCAAGAAATTCTTCCATATCATCGGACTGCAAGATACACGCATCCAGATCCCGCCGGATCATATCTCTCCAGATCAGCTTACCATCCCGAAACTCGTTCCAGTCCTTGTAATATTCATTCTTGTGCTGCCCTGCCATTTCAATCTCCATCGTGGCAAGACCATATTCCTCACACAAACGATTTGTGATCGGCTGGATCACCTTTGCCCAGTCTCCTTTTTCATAGCGGTACTTTCTTCCGGTAATACCATTCACGCTGTTAAAAATAATGTGTCCGTGTGTATGTGCCGTATTATCATGCACCGCATAGATCGCTTCATAGCCTTGACCAAGATATTCTTCCGCAAATTTTCGGATGATCTCGAAAGCAGTCCCTGGTTCCACATCTTCTTCCTCAAAAGAAATGATGATGTGATACCCCTGCCTTTTATCTGTCTTTCCAAACTTCTGCTTTGTTGCAAGCATCTGGTCAAATGCCTTTTCCGGCTGACAGTTAATCCCCGTTACATAACGCATATTTTGCGTCTTGTTCGGATCTATAATATAAGTAATTGCCGTCTGTAAATGTCTCCCGGCAAACTTTCTCCCACAGTCATTAATCGTAAGAATCTTAGTGATAGCCACAGTCGTCCACCACCTTTGCCAGCGTTTCATTCAAACGCCGCATATAGGCAATGAGTCTTTCCTTATCCGCAGTACGATATAGATTAGAGTTATTATTAAACACAATCTCATTGATGTTAACTCCGATCCGGTTGACCTCATTGATCAACACCTTGATTCCACCACGGATCTCCGGATAATCACTGGGCTGCTGTGTGATCAGCAAGCGGAAATAATCGGATTCTGTCATTCCCGCTTCTTCTGCCTTTTTACGAAAAGCAGCGGCATCATCTGTCGTCAGACGATAATGCTTTACCACATCTTTCGCCATCAGCGCTTCCTCCCTTCTTCCCTATGCGCTGCATCCTGATACTTCATATCTTCATGAACCGCCAATGCTTCCGGCATCTGTCCTCCCGCCTGCCCGATCATGACTCTCGCAACATTTCTCACATCACGACCATAAATTGTCTGGGCAAACATTTGATTCAATGCAGTCTCATCCTCCTTCAGTGCATCATAGGTAAACTTATATTCACAATATTCCGCAAAATCTTTCGGATGATCGACAACCGCCCTTGCTTCCTCTAACTGTTCATAATTCCATTCACAGACCAGATCAATTACCTCATCCATGGTATAAGGAACACGCTGACCGTTTTCTTCTGAAATATCCACACGCATCAGCTTTCCATCATCCAATGTGAGCATAAAATCATGCCCCTGCATATAGCCAAGAATCACTTGTGCATCCTCTTTGGAAAGTTTGATCTCTGACTGCAGTGCGTTGATCGTGATCAAAAGCTCCGACGGTTGTTTGATCTCATATACATCGCTCATCTTCCGGTACACCTCCTTTTCTTTATCCGTGCCAACTTTCAGGTTACATTTCCGTGGGAGTTCGGAAACCACGCCTTTGTGGTTTCGCCAGATACGCATTTTGTGTCACAAAATGCCAGCAAAAAAAATTTTGGCTGTCTGGTTAGGGGCGTGTCCCCTAAAACCCCCATGTTTCTCACGAAAGATTCTCGTGATAGTGTAAAGTGCTGTCAATTTCGATCAATGCTAGTGCAAAACACTAGCATTTTCCCGTTTTGATAGTGTAAAGTGATAGCATCCGTTTCTGGCAAAAAATCGTGATATAGTAAAGTGATAGCAAATTTTCTTTTTGCTAGTGGTTTTCTATATCTTTTTTTCCATTTGATAGTGTAAAGTGCTATCAACCATTCTTTTTCTCTCTGCCTTTAGCCATTCATTCACATCTTTATATTGGGATGGGACAATTCCACCCGATACTAAATATCCAAGCCCTTTGTACTTTTCCATCATCTGCTGTTCTGCCTTATGTCCGGGTTCATCATTATCCAAACAAAAACTGATCTTGCGGATAACCGGATAATCTTTGAGATATCTGTCCAAAGGAACATCTGCAACCATTCCAAGTGCAAGCAGGTCGCATTGCTTATCCGGATAGATCGTCATATAGCTTAAAAGATCAATCGCCGCTTCAAACACCACGATCTCAATACAAGCCTCCCGGTGTAAATGAAATCCATACTGTTTGTCGTTGCCCTCCACATCACACTTAAAGCTCTTGCCATTCCGGTCAAACACTCCCCGCATACTGGCAAACTTCGGAGTACCGCTTGCATCCGTCCCCACAAATACCACATTGTGATAATTCTTTGCTTCATACAAAATGCCGGCTTTCACAAAATGATCTACCACCTCTTTAGCAATTCCTCTCTGATTCACCAGATAGTCATACAGATAAGCATTGCTCCCGGCATACTCCGGAAGTACAAACTCTTTTCTTTCCTCTGCTGCAATCCCGTTTGGTAAGATAACACCATGCAATGTTTCCTTGGATTCCAGTCTTTTGTATCCGGTAAAATCAAGGAGCCAGAACACGGCTTCTTTTACATCCATTCCTGCAAACACCCTTAAGAAATCAATCTGGCTTCCGCCATTCTCTCCTTTCTCATACCTTCTGGACCATCGAAACCAATGTGTCCGGTTATAGATCCGGATGGAATCCATTTCCTTTAAGGTGTGGTACTTCCCGATCCGCCGGACGGTATATCCCAGATGAGATGCCACAGCACATAAGTCTACCGACTTCGCGATTCTAAGTTCTTCTTCCGTGAACCTCATGAGCATCTTCTCCTTTCTCCGCAACAAGCTGTTCATTCCAGTCCATGAAATGATAATCCTCTGCCAGATGAATACATGGATTCTTCATAATACCCTTTTCCCGAAAGCTGAAATACTCCTTATTATCGCCTCCCACGATGATATGGTCCATCAATGGAATCCCGACAAGACCGGTTACCTTCTGCATCCGGTCCGTAAGCCGGATATCATCCTTGGATGGTGTCAGATCACCAGAAGGGTGGTTATGCACCATGATCAACCTGGCAGCGTTTGATAAAATACTGGCTTTAAGCATGTCTCGCGGATTTACCACGGAATAATCCAGTGTACCGGCACTGACAAAACTGCAGTTGATCGGTGTACCATCCGCCTTCAGATTGATGACGCAGACCAGCTCCCGATCCATATCACAAAGCACCTCACCAACCAGATGAACGGCAGCCTGCGGGCTGTTAAGCTTCTGATCCGAATAAATGGGAGCATCTCTTACAAGCCGGATACTTACTACATCCAGCTTAAAAGCATCACGACTCATCCTCTGTCACCTCTTCTTTCGGAAACTCTACCGTCACCACCGTATCTTCCGGCTGACTCTGTAACAGTTTCTTTAATTCCTCTACACTGTATCCACTCTGATCTGACATCGTCTGCCTCCTATCTCGCCGGACCTTCCTTTTCATAGATCATCGGCGGCTCTGCAATAACACCGTCTAACCCCTTTTCCGGCACATCTGTGGCAAGCTCCAGCTTCCTGAGATCCTTATCATAATGGTATACATTATTGGACAGCCGCTCATCCAAGGTAACAGCAGTCATATTGACATCGTGAACCATTTGTGCCAAATACTCCGGAGCTCCCATCTCTACAGATACTGCGATGGTTTCATGGATAGAGGAAGGGAGCAAATACAGATCCGTTCCTATCTGCTCTGCCAGTTTATGAAGATTCTCCTCATATAACATGGATGCCGCTCCATTTATTCCCATCTCATTCGTGATCACCCACAAGTTTTTCTCCGGAGGTATCTCATCAAACACTCCCATAGATTCCAGTATTTCTTGTGGCATTCCATCTTCGACTGCCAGATCTGCCATCACTTCCTGCATTGACTTTACTCTTGGCGGGCAGATACGCTTTGTATTCTCCACCGCATGCTGAAATAACTCTTCCTCTGTAAATCCACGAGCGGCTGCAAAATCATTGGTAATGATCATACTCTGCATTCCATCCCGATCCACACATACTACCCATCGGTAGATCACAGACAGATCCTGAAAGCTTCTGTTGGGAACATCTTTTAAGAGTTCCTCATTCTGTGTGGAATTGACTAAACAAAGGACCACATTGTCCTGAATCTTGTCAGCATCAAGCACCGGATTTACTTTGCTCATCTCTTTCGTAGCTTCCACAACCGCATCTGCTACTTCCGCCAAAGTCGTCTGGATATCCTCATTCTGCTGATAATGCTCATACATCTCCTCCAGATAAATGTTAGGAGCTTTATTGCGATCCGGCAGCATTACCGTCAATGCATGTAATGTCCGATTTACTTTTGGCACTGCGTGCACAGATACGGATGCCTCTTTATATTCTGCCGGAAGTGAATTTAAGATATTGTCTTTCACTACTTCCTGAAACATATTAAAATCCATCATATAATTATCATTCCTTTCTCAAATAAACAGGAGAGGTTATTTTCATAGCCTCTCCCTAAACAATCCATATGAAGTTTTATCAAACTTTTCTTCTTTTCCTTCTACGGTTCAGATAAATCCCCGCACCGATCAGGAATCCTCCTGCTACACCAAACAGCCAAGGCTTATAACCTCCACCGGTCTGTGGAAGTTTCGGCTTCTCCGGCTTATTCTTCAGCTTCAGTGTATAAACTACATTCTCCACGGCACTGTCATCATACTGAAGCAGCACTTCGTGCGGTGTCGTATCAATGACATACCCTTTCGCAGCCTTTGTCTCTACGACATAATAAGGAATATCTTTCTCGAAGTTCCCCTCTTCATCGTAAGTGCCGATATCAAGCAGATCGGTTTTAGCATATCCCTTTTTGTCTGTGATAAGTTTTGCAAGCACTTTTCCATCTTTATTACGAAGTTCAAACTCTACTCCCTTGATCGGAGACTTTGTCTCACTGTCCGTTTTATAGATTTCAACTGCTCCCTTCACTCTTTCATCAGACATTGCAACCTTTTGGATCTCCCCGGTTTCTTCTACCGTAAATTCCACCTCATTGGCGATCAGATAACCATATGGAGAAGCAGTTTCCTTCAAGGTGTAATCCCCTGCCGGGATTGCTTCTAACTGGTGCGGCTTTC
The DNA here is from genome assembly GCA_934320845.1 of uncultured Lachnospiraceae bacterium. Taxonomy (GTDB): domain Bacteria; phylum Bacillota; class Clostridia; order Lachnospirales; family Lachnospiraceae; genus Butyribacter. The sequence goes on along the minus strand of CAKRFU010000003.1, from coordinate 181,056 downwards.
CATCGGTTACCCAGGATGCATACACCTCGCCATCGGAGTCAATCACCTCTAAAGTTGCACCTTTTAACTCTTTTCCGGTTGTAATATCCGTTTTAGATACTTCTACAATGATCGGTGTCTCTTCAACCATGATCTCTTTTTCAAGAACTGCCGTCAAAGGATCTTTATAGGTAAAGTCCACATCGTAGACCGTATCATCCATCACATAGCCTTCCGGAGATTCCACTTCTTTTACATAGTAGTTTGCCAGAGGAAGATCTGCTGCAAAGATTGCCTGTCCGCTGGCAGTAGTCACTGCAGTATCCACCATTGTGTCCGCCTTTACCGCAACTTCACCGTTTACATCAAGAATGTCCTCCTTCGTAAATACACCATAAGTTGCACCCTCTACCGGATTCTTTGTCACACCATCTGTTTTGATCACACTGAGTTTTGTCTTTACTCTCTCATTCACAAAATCAGCATTTCCATAAACCACATCGGTATGGTCATCCTTATAAGTAAGCTCTACCGGGAATGGCTCCTCGCAAAGCACAAATCCCTTTGGTGCTTCGATCTCAACTACCTGATACTTGCCGAGCGGAAGATCCTCCATAGATGCTTTCCCGTTCTCATCGGTAGTCAGCGTGGCAACAACCGCTCCTGCAGATGCCGGAACACCATTGATCATTTCCAGTGTGCGTTTTCCGTTCTCATCTTTCTGATGATCCGGTGTGTAAATATCCTCTGCTGCAATCAACTGGAATACAGCCCCCGCAAGATTCTGTTCCTCATAGATAAAATCAAGACTTCGATCCTCTTGATCAATGGCACTCATAATACGGTCAACGATCGTATCATACTCTGTACCGGTAAGTACCTCACCGGCTTTGGTAATACTGATACTTCCCTTTACCGGAGTATCTTGAATCACAACTTCGATCACAGGATCACCATCACTGTCCTCTTCCACCTTTACGGCTCCATCCTTTTCCACCACGAAAGGAAACTCTTCCTCGGAAATCAGATAGCCATCCGGAGCAGTGATCTCTTCCACCTGATAATTGCCATATTTCAGTTTCAATGGAGTGGTGATCTTTCCGGAATCATCGGTTGTAAATTCACTCACTTTATCCTTTCCAACCTTCTGTTCCACATACTCATCGGTATCTGTATTCCTGATCTTGAACGTAACACCGGAAAGACAGATCGTATTGCCACTTTCTGCATCCTTTTTCACCATCCGGATATATGCCTTAAATGGTGCATCGTTTAAGATCCGGTATCTCTGCGGAGTTCTGGAATCCTCAGTCACCTCGACCGTAAAATCATCCGTCTTATACAGATTGTGAGGTACTTTTGTCTCCTTCACAAGATATGTTCCGTATGGAAGTTCCTTAGAGCAGGCATAGCCTTTCTCATCAGTGACCAGAGTATCATAGACCTTAGCCGCATCCCATCCCACCTTATCAATCTCAGACTGAAGTTTCACGGTAAATTCTGCACCTTCCACATAATCCGTCTCCGTATCATCCCCATCGGTTGATACTTTGATGATCTCAAATGGCTGCTTCTTTACTGTTTCCACCACATGACGAGTAACAGAAATGTTCTGGTGAGTATTCGGTTCTTTGGAATAGTCAACCTCATACTTTGTTTCATCAAGCAGATATCCTTCACTTGGCTCGATCTCCTGAATATAATATTTCCCATAATAGAGATTTCCAAAGTTAAAATTTCCTGCTTCATCTGTCTTCACTGTTGCAAGAAGTGTTCCTGCATTTGCCGGTGTTCCGGTACTGTAAAAATCTGTCCCCACAGTCGATGTGATGTTATCGTTTCCGGCATAGGATACGATCCCTCTGCCATCCGGATAATTCACAGTTTCCAATGCATACAGTCCATAGGTTGCACCGGAAAGTCTGGCGTCCCCCTGTGGATCAGAAGTTTCTTTGTCTTTCTTATCAACGGATACATCACAGCGGATCGGTGTATTGGTCATTTCCACCGTATCGAATGAACCATAATCCGGCTTTACTTCCCATACCTTGCCATCATCACGGTATCCATCCGGGACAACCACCTCTTTCACATAATACACATCCTGCTGTTTCACAAACTTCTCAGATGCCGCTCCGTCCAGATCTTCATCATAATAAAATACCGGTACTTCTGCTCCGGTATCACCATTCATCAATACTCTCTGCGTGCAGGAAGCATCCTTAAACACGGCAAAACCGGCACCTTTGACAACATTACCAGACTCGGAATCCGTCTTCTGTACGAGAACACCTACCGTTTCCGGTATCTCCTTTGCCTCAAAAGCTTTTCCGGCTTTTGTAACCTTTCCACTCTCATCATACTGTGTAAAATACTCCAGACCGATTTCATACACGTTTTCATCCACCTGATAACCATCCGGAGCTTTTACTTCCTTCAGGTAATACTTAGATTCTGTCAACACCTCAACACCGGATGCTGCTAAACCGTCTGAATTGGTAACATTCAGTTTACACAACAGATCCGTGCAGGCACTATCCTCATAAAGATAATACTTTGCTCCCGCTACCGGAGTTCCTTTGTAAGAATCTGTCTTATGAAGCTGAAAACTTCCCAGCTTGTAGTTTGATGTTACTTTAACTGTCGCTTCATCCGATTTCTGATCTATAAACTCCTCCAAAAATGTGATCTTCTGCTGAGACACAACGGTCGGTGTCCATTTGGAACCACCCTTTTCATCACTGTATGCTTTTGCCCTTACTTTAATGGTGCTGTCATTCTTCGTGATCTTATCCATCACCGTCTGATTACAGTACAGATAAAAATTGGATGACGCCTTTGACGCATCCGTCTGTGCCACACAGATATCGTACTTCTTCAGATCGTTTTCATCATCAATCTTAGAGGCATCCGTTTTGATCTCGCCCGTGGTAAGACCTGCCGGAGCACCGCTGATCGTGTATTTGATGTTTTTGATCGTCCCCTTCTTCGTGCGTACAAACTTCTCCTTACTGCGGTATAACCCGTCAGCCACCTTTTCCCATTTACTCTTTGCCGGAGAAATAGAGTAGCTGATCGACTTGGTCAGTCCGTTGTCATTGTAGTCATCCGTGCTGTACTTCTTCGCATCTGCTACAAGTATAGAAATCTTTGAGTACGTCCCGGTATTGCCTTTACCATAGTAGCTGAGCTTGACTTCACCATTCAGCACATGAATAGCTGCACCGGTAATGAAGTAATCTTCTGTCGCATGTCCGGAAGAATACTTGCTGTTGTGACAGGTTTTATTTAACTCTCTCACACCGTTCACCAGACAATAGGTGATCTCTGGCTTCACTTTCTTCGTACTGCTGGATTTGCTCACTGTTCCGTTTGTTGTCTTTTTATTCAGATCCAGACAATAAACAGAGTGGTGGTAATAATCCCCGGACTCCGAAATATATTTAACCCCCATGGAACGACCACAAAACTTTGCATAACCGGAAAATCCCACTTTCATGGAATCTTTACCATCTTTCGTTCCTGTTGCCGGTGCTGCCTTCAGCATGGCAGCCGGTGCTCTCTGAATGGATAATCCTTTTACGATCTGCGTATCAAGGTCAATATATTCCGTATCTTCACTTCCGGGGGCAGGTTCCTCGTCATCAGCAGTTTCCGTAGTATCCTCTGTCGGAGCTGCTTCTGTGTTATCTGTCTGCTCCGTAGTGATTTCTTTCACCGCGATGGTTCTATGCACCAGATAGGCATCCTTTCCGCTGACAGGTTCAGCCTTATAGTAAGTATCATAATCACCCGGCTTGTCTGCATCAAAGCTTCCCTGATCCGGATAATAGCTTACTGCCACTTTCTCCTGCTCATAAACGATTCCTTCCATATCATTCTCAATATCAAATCCATAGCCGGCGGCGATCACAATATCCCCAGCCGTTACCACTTCATCTTCATCAAGGTCAGTACGGACATCGGCATCATACACTGCAAGCGTCTTTGTATCCTTCTCCTCGTCGGAACCGGAAGCAAATACATTACTGCTTGGAAGTGCAGCTCCAACCGTAAGAACCGCAGCCATCATCATCGCAACTGCTCGCTTAAAAATCTTCTTATTCATTCGCTGTTCCTCACTTTCTGAAATATTCTTTGTGCGAATCATTTTCCCACCATTCACCAGAGATTGTGAGGATTCTCCCCGACTCTCCGGCGAAAAAAAGGCACACCTTGCGGCATGCCTTTTACCCATCAAGTCGGTTCGCACAACCAACTTCCCTTATTCCATTGTAATATAATCAATCAGCCGTTTTCCTGTTACAGCTTCTATATAAAGAATCATTCTGATCATCTTCATCATGGCTGTCACCTCCTCTCCATTCGTCCACAACTAAGAATCAATAACATAACCTTCAGGATGTTACAGCTAATAAGAAAAAAGATCTTAAGGATCTCCAAAACCACAAGTAGTAAATGCAATCCCAGCCATGCACCTCCCTTTATCACCGATAAAAGAAAAACCATTATTGTACTGATCACTCTTCTTACCATAACCATCCCTCCGATCATGCCCATTTCATTACATTGTCTACCATTTCCTCACTTGCAGTCTGTTCCTTCTTCTGAGAAACAGTCTCTGTCTGGTCAGCTTGTTCCTGCATCCCGTTTGGCTGTCGCATTATAGCCGACATCATAGTATCTGCTATACGAACAAGCATCTCCTGGTACAATTCCTGTTTTAAATCCTCCCGCATCTGATTTCCAAATTCCAATAAATCTTGTTTTGTCAGCGGTGCCTCTTCCTCCTGCTTCTCCTTTTTACACAGTTCATCAATAGATTTCCCGGATACATAAGCCTCCAGTGCTTCCATAATAAACTGGTTCTTGGAACGGTATATATCCGAATCCAAATTATTGATGATTCGAAACAACTTTACATGAGTTGGATTCTCCATGCTAAACCGCAGACAAAACTGTTCATACTGCTTTCTTGCCATTGCTTCTCACACCTTTCTATCCAACTCTTCGAATGGTACGCTCCAGATAAATCTTACCGAGATAATCAAAGCCTTTCGCATTTGCCCGGATATCTTCAATGTATCTGACATTTCTCTGCTGCATCTGTCCAAACCGTTTCATTACCGTTGCACCACCGCCCACAAAGATGATTGGTGTCAGATCCATGTTGTAACCAAGCTCTCTGATATAATTTGTGATCGTCTCACAATACTTGTGAAGTTCTTCCAGAATAATGTCCTTGTACTGATCCGGCAAGTTGTCTGCTCCATTGAGCATGACCTGTTGAATGTCATACTCATCCACCTCTGAATTAAGCTTTCTGACACATTCCTTATTAATCTGTTGGATACAGGTAATAATACCAGAGTTCTTTGTCACACAAACCGATTCATCCGGACTTTGATTGATGATCGGCATCAGATCAACGGTCCATGAACCAATATCAACAACAAGCACCTTTGCCGGAAACTCACTGATCTGACTGGCAACCGCCGCAAAGCACTGCGGATATACCGAAATCCGCTCAATCGTAATATGATACTGCTTTTTCTCATACTTAAATGTCACTTCCCTGTTCTGATTCAGATACTTGATAAATGCCTCTTTCTCTTTGCCAAAACGGGTAAGAGGAAGTCCCACTGCCCAGTAGACATTAGCAGTTCTCTTTCCAAGCCGGTCTAACTCTTTGGCTGTCGCAGCTAATGAAAGCAGATAATAATTTTCATCCTCCACCTTGCTGTCCTTGACCTTTAATCGCTCGCTTCCGACCTTATAATACTTTCCATCTTTCTCCAAGACGTTTTCAAACAATGCCGGCTCCGTGGTAATTTCTCGAATCCCGGAAGTAAAAGTTTCATGTACTGTTTTCATATTTGACCAGCCGTGGTCAATGGCGATAACTACTGTATTTTTATCCATAATGATCTACTCCTTTACTTTTTGATTATGTAATGTATGCTATTCGCACCCGCCCCCGCATACAGTGTAATATTTACTAAGGAATTTCTGACGAAGCTGCCTGTCTGCTTGACTGCATTCACGACACATTCTTTTGAACATGAGCTCCTCTTCTGCCGTTTCGAGGATAAGGTATTCTACATAGATACCTCTGTGGTTTATTATCCATCCGCCACGTTTACATTTCCTTTGGAAAGTCCACCTTGTTCGCTCCGCCTTCATCTCTCGATACTTCAGCTCTCCAATGGCATAACTACGACTGATTCAATGTCAGGTGTCGCACCGGATTTTTACTTCATCAGAAACTGGTATTCAGTTGTAAAAGGCTGTGATACAATGACCATCAACCTTGTATCACAATTATAACTTTGTATCACGGCACTGGCTAATCGCCTGATGGTACAATTTGCCGTTATCTCCATACTTTTGTACCATCCTCTGGTACTTTTCCTTTCACAAACCGATTATGCTCCGGTTTCTAAGTAATTCTGATAATTCACAAAAATTTCTCTCATATCCCGTTCCGTGTCAACGTCCATATCCACTCCAAAGGATTCCATAGCTACCTCCAACGCCTGATCAAAGGATTCCAGCGTATCATCGGCACAGGATATGCAGGCACAATCATCAAATGAACGAAAACCCGGTTCTAAAATACGGATAAGTCGAAGTCCTTTCTTTCGTATCATTTCATTCTTGGCATGTTCAATCCTTCTTCCCTGCAGATTCTCATGAAAATCCTTTGACAGAATAAGTACACCCTTTTCCTCTGGAAAATACATATCTAATGATACTCCGATTAGTTCCTCAGTATCATACTCCACACGTATGCCGTACTTTTTCATATAAAAACGAATGACTGCGGTTCGGATATTGTTCTCAAAGCGCATCATATCTCTGCGATAACGGTATCGGAATACACTGTTTTCTCTCCGTATCTTCTCCGAACAATAAGGACAGATCCTGCCTCGGCTTCTGCTATAAATGGAAGCCCGCCATTCATTTCCACACTCTCTGCATGTCCACCAGATCATCTCTCTGGAATTTTCCTTATACATTGCTGGTGTCAGATCTCCATTCTGCACAGACCATTCTTCTGCCAGTTCTGGGTTTGTTGTTGCCAGATCATTGATACCTGCCTCCAACCGCATCCCGGAGCAACACATACATTCACTTCCTCCACTCCGGTTTGCGATTGGTGCCTGCCACTCATATCCACAAACATGACATTTCCACCATGCTCTGTAATTAGAAAACTCCAAAAACATATTAGGCTTCTTAGGAACATTCTTTTCTGACCAGTCTAATGCCTTATCCGGATGTAAGGTTGCAAAATCATTCTTTCCTTTTATCAGTATGCGGTTCACACAATTCGGACATCCGCTTCCTCCAACACGGTTTTTGATCACAGCCCGCCATTCATAACCGCATATATGACATTTCCACCAAACTTTTTTTGAGGAACCTGTCGTAACCATATCAGAATGTAATTCATTCTTATCAGACCATTCCTCTGCCAGTTCCGGATACTGTGATTTCAGATCGTTAAAATCTGTTAAAACTTTCTTTCCGGCGCAGTAGGGACACCCTTCTCCATGTGCCCTTGCTTTTGGAGATGTGATCCAAGCATGTCCGCACTTTCCAATCCACTGGATGCTCTTATTTGATCCATAGGACACATTTTGTGGTGTAAAGCTTCCATTGTCCGGTCCCCATTCATTCGCAAGCTCTGGAGAGTTCTCTTCAACACTTCTCACACTCTCACCCCCTTGCCTTCCATTCATCCAGCAAGTGAATGATCTGTCTTTTGATTTCTTTCTCTGTAACTTGATTCGGAAAATACTTTCCAAGTTCTCTGTTAGTCAAAACAATTTGTCTTATCTCTACCGGCTTTGTCTGACCATGTAATATTTTGTCTACTTCGGCAGAATCGGTGGTATCAGTATCGCAATTCCGAAGCTGCATAATTTTGTTTTTGGTCAATGAATGTCCATTCTTTATGTAGGCTAAGACCTGTTTCTGCACATCGACAGATAAAAAGGAAATCTCTACTGCATTGGTCACTTTAATCTTCTCTTGATCTACCAGTGATAACAGTTCCGGCAGTAAATGGGTTAAGCGGATATATCTATCAACCTGTCTGCTTGACATTCCAAATTCCTGTCCAACAAAACCGCTGGTCAACTTCTCGCCATTTTGACGAGAAGTCTTATTTGTTCTACTATTTAACTTCCCGTCATTTTGGCGAGAAGTTAAATCTTGTCTACTTCCCTGTTTCCGCATGGCATCCATTTTCATCTTCAAAGCAAACGCTTTCTCACTTGGCATTATTCTTTCTCTTTGGATATTAGAATCCACCATAATGCATACCGCCTCATCGTCTGAATAATCTTTTACAAAGACCGGGATCTTATCAAGTCCTGCCCGTCTTGCGGCATGTGTTCTCCGATGACCGGAGATTAGTTCAAATTCTCCCTCCGGTCGTTTTCTCGCGATTGCCGGAGACAATACACCTTTTGCTTTAATTGATTCCACCAGTTCATCCATTGCTTCATCATCCACTACATGAAAGGGATGTCCCTTAAATTCATGTAACTGATCCAGCGGAATATCACTTGCGCCTTCGATTGTCGGCACAGCCAGTAATTCTTCATAATTCGTCAGGGATATTTTCTTCCCTGCTCTTGTTCGCATTGACATCGAAATCCTCCTTTTTTGTTTTTTCTAGGAGCAAGAGACAAAAAAAGACACTTCCTTACTAGAAAGTGTCTTAATATGTGTTCAAAATTCTTTCCTTTGTTGATTTTCCTTGCAAATTAATGCAAGAAGTTGTAACTAAGGTTGCGAATTTGATGTCTTTTTGATGTCATTTCTTGCAATGAATGTCTGCAAACCCGCATAAACACTGGGTTTACTTGTCGATGCTCTTCATTGTCGGGAACAACAATACGTCCCTGATTGCCTGCGAATCTGTAAGCAGCATGCAAAGTCTGTCAAGTCCGTATCCGATTCCGCCTGTTGGTGGCATTCCAAGCTCAAGTGCATATAAGAAATCTTCGTCTGTATGCTCTGCCTCATCGTCTCCTGCATCTGCATTAGCATCCTGCTGTGCAAAACGCTCTCTCTGATCAATTGGATCATTGAGCTCTGAGTATGCGTTACACATCTCCCATGTATTACAGAAAAGCTCAAATCTTTCTACTTTCGTAGGATCTGTTGGTTTCTTCTTTGTAAGTGGAGAAATCTCTATTGGATGGTCAGTGATAAATGTTGGCTGTATAAGTTCTTTTTCACAATACTCCTCAAAGAAAAGGTTGATAATATCACCTTTCTTGTGACGCTCCTCATATTCGATATGATGCTCGTCTGCAAGTTTCTTGGCTGCCTCATCACTTTCAACCTTGTCAAAATCAATGCCTGCATATTTTAAAATTGCCTCATTCATTGTCATTCTTGCAAATGGCTTGCCGAGGTCGATTTCAACACCATTATATGAAATCTTTGTTGAACCTACTACTTTTTCTGCCAAATAACGGAACATTGATTCTGTAAGTTCCATCATTCCTTCATAATCTGTATATGCCTGGTAAAGCTCCATAAGAGTAAACTCAGGATTATGTCTTGTATCTACTCCTTCATTACGGAATACTCGTCCAATCTCATATACTCTTTCAAGTCCGCCTACTATAAGTCTCTTTAAATATAATTCTAACGAAATGCGAAGCTTTACATCCTCATTGAGTGCATTATAGTGTGTTTCAAATGGTCTTGCTGCTGCACCGCCGGCATTAGATACAAGCATAGGTGTTTCTACTTCCATGAAATCTCTTGATGCAAGGAAATTTCTGATTTCCTTCATCATAAGTGATCTCTTTACAAATACGTTTTTACTTTCCTCATTCATGATAAGGTCAATATATCTCTGGCGATAACGCACATCTGTATCTGTAAGACCATGGAACTTCTCAGGTAAAATCTGAAGGGATTTCGATAACAATGTAAGTTCTTCTGCATGTATGGAAATCTCTCCTGTTTTTGTTCTAAATGCATAACCTTTTATGCCATAGATATCACCTATATCTGATTTTTTAAATACAGCATATGGTTCTTCTCCAATTGAATCTCTTGACACATATATCTGTATTTTTCCTTTAAGATCCTGAATATTACAAAATGAAGCCTTTCCCATGACACGCTTAAACATCATACGGCCTGCTACCGATACCTGAATAGGAGATGCATCCATTATCGCTCTTCTTTCGTTGTAATCATCATTTATTACTTTACGAGCTTCTGCTTCGTCCATTCCCTCTGTATCAGGCTTAACTCTGCCTGCAAGAAGTTTCTCTTCATGTGCTGTGTAAAGTTCTTTTACTTCATCTGAATGATGTGTCTGATCATATTTTGTAATCTCAAATGGATCATTGCCCGCTTCCTGTAATGCGGCAAGTTTCTCTCTTCTTACTTTTAAAAGCTGATTTAAGTCCTGCTGTGTCTGTGGTTTATTCTGCTGTTGTGCCACTTTTATTGCTCCTTCCGTTCTTTATCTGCTTACACTTATTACTTCGTATTTTATCATCTCGCCATTTGGTGTCTCAATTTCAATAACGTCACCCTTCTTTGCACCTATAAGTGCTGCTCCGACAGGTGATTCATTTGAGATTTTATTGTTAAGGCAGTCAACCTCAGTTGAACCTACAATTTTATACTCCATCTCGTCACCAAATTCTATATCCTTAATTTTTACTGTAGCACCTACATTTACCTTGTCGGCGTCTCCCTCATCGTGCTCTACTACTTCGGCATTTTTAAGGATATTATCTATTTCTTCAATACGAGCTTCAATATCACGCTGCTCATCCTTTGCAGCATCGTACTCAGCATTCTCTGATAAGTCTCCCTGCTCTCTTGCCTCTTTAATTTTCTGTGCTACTTCTTTTCTTTTATTTAATTTTAAGTCATTTAATTCATCTTCCAGCGCTTTAAGACCTTCACGGGTCATAAGATTTTTCTTTTCAGCCATCTTAAATCCTCCATAAATTCATATTCATATCGCTTGATTATACTGCAAATTCGCCATTTAGTCAACTACAGCATTTTTTCTGCTACTCCCAAACGCCCTCGTTTCTGCTTCCTGTAGCCACTGCTCCATCATCATAACTTGTTCTGAATGGTGCCGCAGGTATGCCATTCTTGCCATAGAGTGTTACCTCTGCATAATTTATCCAGCAATATCTTGCATATTTTGGCTTTTCTACATCTTCTGCTGAAACTACAACCGTATTTCCGCAAATTTCAGCATTTGCAGCATAATACTTTTTATCGTCACCGGCAATCTCAAATCCTGATAATTGCTGTCCTCTGCATTCCATTCCGTCGTCTGCATGCTCAAAGTGAAGTATCATCTTGTTTTTATCTGCTTCATATGAGGAATAAATCGGCCCAAACGCACTCTTTTCATTATTCTTTTTATATACATGATAAAGAGCCTGCTCACAAAGCCTTTCCCCTACAACATCCTTCTCTACCGGATGAATATTTCCGTATTCTCCCTTGTCAAGTATAACTGCAATTCCCGTATTTTTTACGGTTTTAAAAAGACGCATCTGTGCTTCTCTTATGAATGGCCAGTTGTGATAATCAGGTTCACCGTCATTTTTAAACATAGGAAGCTGCACGCACATAAACGGAAGTTCATCATCTCTCCAGTCATGCCGCCATTGTCTCACAAGTGTAGAAAGCATTGTATAATAAGTATAAGGCATATGGTCGTCTTCCTCACCCTGATAATATAAGAAACCTCTCAATGTGTAAGGCATTACTCTTTTTAACAATGATTCGTACAAACCACATGGTCTTGTCTCGTTTCTTGGCCCCATCGGTCCCGGATACTGATTTTCTCCAAAAAGACTTATCGCCTCATCCCATGTAGGATTCTCTGCCGTTTCATAATAATGTCCCACATTTTTATCAAATTCTGCCTGATATTTAATATAATCTTCTCTCGCTTTTATGTACTCTTCAATATCCTGCCCCTTAACTGCCTCATCATATTTATCAAGATATGTTTTTAAAAGTGTCTCCTGCTCCATAAATTCTCTGCTTGTCCAGCATGAAGCAGAAGTTCCTCCCCAATTACATCCGATAATACCGATTGTAACTCCGAGCTCTTTTGAAAGTTTTTTTGCAAAATAATATGCAACGGCAGACCATTTCTTACATGTCTCCGGTGTACAATGCTGCCACTCACTCTGCTTTTCCGCTTCCAATAATTCATCGCCTACCCAGGATACCTTTGGTGTATAATAATACCTCACGCCATCGTCTTTTACATTTGCACAAACTTCTTTTCCGTTCTTGCTGTTTTGAAGTTCAAGTTCCATGTTTGACTGTCCTCCGGCAAGCCATACTTCACCGAGCATTATATCAATATATTTCTTTGTCTCATTTCCATCTGACACCTCAAGTTCATATGGTCCACCCGCTTCCATCGGCGGAAGCTCTATTTCCCATTTGCCTTCTTTTACATCCGTACTTATTTTATTGTCACCTATAACTGCTGTAACACTCTTTGCATCACTCTCTCCCCAAAGCAGTATATTTTTTTCTCTTTGAAATACCATATGATTACTAAATATAGCCGGTAATCTTAACATAAATTTTCCTCCTGCATAATTAAAATCCGGTACAACTTAAATTAATTCTTTGATATTCGTTGTACCAGTACAAAACACTGCTTACATAATAATACATTTGTTCAGAAATATAAAGTTTTTTTTAGCCGCCTTAGCAATCTGTATTCAAAAAACATATGTAAACAGCAGTCAGAACAAAAATAATTCCTTTTTTACATATCCTTGTCACACTTTCAAATATGGGTTATAATCAATATATCACTATGCAGGGAGGCGGGTATAATGAAAAAGACAAATTTTTTTAGAAAAATCCTTACCGGTATTATCACTATTGCAATCATCGCTGTTGTTGTCATTTTGGCACTTAACAATGGAAAGACAAAACTTTACAACGATTCGTCAACCACCGGTAATACGGCATGTAACCTTTTAAATGGCGGTCTTTTTACGCAGGCAGACAATGTTATCTATTTTGCAAACCCTAATGATAACAACAAACTTTACAAAATGAATGCAAATCTTACAAAAATCAAAAAATTATATAACGATAAAGTAAGTTATATAAATGCCGCAGGCAATTACATTTTCTATACCAGAAGAAATGACAAATTAAAAAGCACCGGCAATGCTTTGCTTTCATTAAGCACAACCGGACTTTTCAGAATCACTAAAAACGGAACTGACCTCGGCAGACTTTACGAGGATCCTACTCAGGTTGCCTGTCTTTACGGAAATAATATCTATTATCAGCATTATGACCAAAAAAGAGGTTTGGAACTTTACTCAACGAAAATTGACGGTTCAGAGAGTAAAAAACTCAAACCTGAAGCTGTCGCTCCTTATTCTGTATCCAACAACACAATTTATTATTCCGGCTGGAATAGAGAACATCAAATTCACTCCATGGATATCAACGGTGGAAATGAACGTGTAATTTATGACGGCAATTGTACTTCAGTCGTTAAAGTCGGCGATTATATTTATTTTCTTGACATGGATAAAAATTATAATCTTTGCCGTGTTGCTCTCGACGGTGGAACACCCGAAACAGTTATTCAAAATAAACTCGCCACATACAATATTACCAATGATGGAAATATAATTTTCTATCAGATTGATGATGGACAGAAAAACGGAATTTACATGTATGATTTAAATTCCGGAACCAATTCTCTTATCGCATCCGGTGATTATAATTTTATACATATTATTTCCGATTATGTTTTTTATGAAAAATTTGACGGAAGTACCGCTTATTATTACAACATGGCAAACGGTGACACTAAAGTATTTAATCCAAGCGTTGAAAAAGATTCAAAATAAAAAGTAAAACAAAAAGTACAGAACTGCTTTGATATTTATATTCAAAAAGTCCTGTACTTTTTATAGTTATATATCTTTTAATTCCATTTTATTTACTGCTGCCACATTTATATTATTATTTCCAATATTCCTTGTTCATAGTAAATGCAAGTACCATCTTTCTCGGAAGTTTATCATAATTTTTTCCAAGCTTATAACCAATCAGCCTGAAACCGCACTGCATCATGAAATAAATTGTTTTAATAAATTTTCCTTTTTTCAGCAGATAGATTATAACTTTTTTCGCATAACCTGCACCTTCTTTTTCGGAAGATATTTTATCAAAAATTTCATGATATTGTCTCTGCGATACACCTAAGTCAAAACTTCTTACAAATTGCTGTTTACATGTATAAGAATGTGAATGTATTACTTTAGCATCTGCCTTATATGCAACACTAAAACCAGCCTGCATCTCTTTATATGCCATTATCATGTCTTCATTAAAAATTGTTTTCTTGACAAATCCGCCAAGTTTTTTATACACATCAAGTCTGTACATCGCACATACATCTGAACAAAAATATGTCTTTATTCCGAGCCTTTTTTCATCTTTCTTTGTTTTAACAACACTCTCAGACGGATAGTTTGTCTCTCTGGTCATGCGCTCTATCTCATCGGCATCTTCTCTTGCAAGCTGTCTTGCATATGCTATTCCGACTTTTCTGTCATCAAATGCCTTTAAAAGATTTTCAATCACATACTCATCATAACAAACGGCATCCTGCGTCATAAAAAGAACATAATCGCTCTCTGCCATCAGTGCACCATAAGCTCTTGTTGCTCCGTGATCAAAATCGGCTTTTTTTATCGGATGAACAGAAATTATATCAGCAAGTTCTTTACTGCACTTTTTTATATCAAATAATTTTTCGTCTTTTTTTTCAATTGTCTGCAAAAGATATATATGCTCAGGTCTTTTACTCTGTTTATACAGCTTTTCAAGCATTGACGCAAAATCGTTTTCTGCTTTATATATCGGTATAACAACATCTACACTGCTTCCCATTTTTTCACGCCTTTCCTCTCTCTGCTAAAAGTTTTCCGACAACCTCAACGGCATTCTGAGCATCTTCTGAGTAACCGTCTGCTCCGATTTCGTCGGCAAATCCCTGTGTTATAACTGCCCCGCCTATAATAACAAGCGTATCCATATTATTTTCTTTCACAAGATTTACAACCTTTTTCATCTCCATCATAGTTGTTGTCATAAGTGCAGAAAGACCAATTATATCTGCATTATGCTCTTTTGCGGCTTCTATTATGGTTTCTGCCGGTACATCTTTTCCGAGGTCGATAACATCATATCCATAATTCTTGAGCATAAGTACAACAAGATTCTTTCCGATATCATGTATATCGTGCTCAACTGTTGCCATTACTATTGTTCCTAAAGGTTCTTTATCCTTATTCTGTGCCAGAACAGGCTCTAATACACCTATTCCAAGTTCCATGGTTTCGGCACTTGAGATAAGCTGCGGCAGATAGTAAATCTGTTTGTCGAAAAGTTTTCCGACATGTGTTATGGCAGGTATAAGGCTTTTATCAATTATATCCTGTGCAACGGCACCGTTTTCAAGTGCTTCTTTTACAAGTTCTTCTATCTTTTTGCTTCTTCCCTTTACAACAGCTTCAAAAAGTTTATCATCTTTTGGCACATCACTGTCAATATCAGCCGTTGAAACCGCAGTTCCACTTGCTGATTTCACCTGTGATGCATCTATATCTCCTGAAAGTACAGAAAGTTTTCTTCCGGTAACCCTGTTTATGTAGCGTGTGTCTGATTCAGGTTTATTCATAAGAAGGTCGGCTGCAAACATTGAATGCATCAAAAGATCCTGTGAAGGATTTGCTATTGCCATAGTAAGACCATGACTTATCGCTATACTCATAAAACTGCTGTTTACAAACATTCTCTCAGGCAGTCCGAAGGAAATATTTGAAAGTCCGCATGCTGTTGCAACTCCTATATCATTTTTACAATATGAAATAGTCTCCATTGTTTCTTTTGCGGCATTTCTGTTTGCTCCGATAGTTGCAACAAGCCCGTCAACTACCACATCTTCATTTGTAAGACCAAATTCATATGCTCTCTCTAAAATCGTATGTATAATTTCTTTCTTCTCATCAATATCTTTTGGAAGTCCTGCCTCAGATAAAGGAAGCAAAATAAACATTGCTCCGTACTTTCTCGCTACCGGAATGAGTTTTTCAAATTTTTCAGGTTCAAGAGAAATTGAATTTATCAATGCTCGTCCGGGATAAATTCTAAGAGCTGCCTCAACAACGGACGGATGGCTTGAATCAATTGACAAAGGAAGATTGCTCACAAGTGTAAGCTCATTCACACATTTAAGCATCATTTCCTTTTCATCAATACCATTCATACCCATATTGACATCGAGAATTGATGCTCCAAATTCTTCCTGCGACTCAGCCATCTCACAGACCATATCAAGACTTCCCTCACGAAGCTGCGCCTGAAGTGCTTTCTTTCCTGTTGGATTTATTCTCTCACCTATAATAAGAAAGTCACCGTCAAGGTCAATCGGCAGAACATTTCTCTCAGTAGATAATGCTCTTCTTAAAACTTTACCCACTCTCTTTTCAAATGAACATCCTGACTTATATCCTTTTTCTATAAGCAGCTCATTTAAAAGCTTAATGTGCTCCGGCGTAGTTCCACAGCAGCCGCCCACAACATCAGCGCCTGCCTCAACAAGCGGCATCATTTCCTTTGCAAATTCCTCAGGTCCCATATCATAAACAGTAACACCGTCTTCAAGTTTAGGAAGTCCGGCATTTGGCTTTGCCACAATAGGAATGTCTGCATATTCTGTCATTGTCTTTACAATTTCAATCATCTTATCAGGACCCGTAGAACAGTTCACACCAACCGCATCGGCTCCAAGTGTTGTCATAACAAGTGCCGCCGTCTCTGGATTTGTTCCATAAAGAGTTCTTCCGTCCTCATTAAATGTGAGTGTTACCATTACGGGAAGTTCACAGACTTCTTTAGCCGCTATAACTGCTGCCCTGCACTCCTGAAGACTCATCATTGTTTCAACTACTATAAAATCAATCCCTGCATCAACAATACACTTTATCTGCTCCTTGTATATGTCAACCAGCTCTTCAAACATAAGCGGTCCGACAGGGTAAACCTGTTTTCCCGTCATAGTTATATCACCGGCAATGTAAACTTTTCTGCCTGCCTTTTTTTCTTCATCAGTAAGCCCTTCTTCAACAGCCGCCTTTGAAATCTCAACAAGTTTTGTATTTATCTCTAACAGCTTATCATCAAGTCCATACTCTTCAAGCTTGATTCTGTTTCCCGAAAATGTCGGCGCATATAAAACATCACTTCCAGCCTGTATATACTCAATCTGAAGCTGTTTTAAAACATCACTGTTTTCAATAATCCATTCTTCCGGACAAACACCTACCGGCATTCCTCTTTTTTGAAGGTTAGAACCTGTTGCCCCATCAAGTATAAATTTTGATTTTTTTATTCTATCTCTAAATTCTTTTTTTGTCATAACAATCTGTAATCCTCATTTCTGAGCAGTTTTTTCACAACTGTCTACTCGTATTCATCAAAAATAATTATAGCTGAAAAGCATATGTTTTACAATACTCTGACACACAGCTTAAAAACTCACCTTACTTTGAATTTTCATACCCTATTTTCTTGAAAATTTTATCGGTTTTCCTCTCATATTTCCTTTTCTATCAACATAATAATCCATTTTTTCTGCTGTTTTTGCTTTTACCTTTTTTCTTTTTAACTGAGTCATTTTTCCGTCTTTTATTTTATTCTTTGTGTATGTACAATATTTTTTATTCAAATATAAACCATTTATCTGTTCCATAATTGTGCTGTCACTTGTTATCTTATAACGCATGCTTTTATGATGAAATCCGCTTAAAATATAATTACCTTTTTTGCAGATTGGATATCCTGAACCTGTCGAAACAATCGTTGTTATAAGCTCTGCCTTTCCATTTACATTCTGATATACATCCGCCCATATTGCATTTTGTCCCTCTACTTTACATACTGCATCTGTCACCAGCAAAATATCATTGCCTGAAGCATCATGAATTTTTGCTGTATATACTCCGTCAGCAAACTGTTCTTTCTTCTTTAACTGCTTTACCAAATCACCATATACATCTGACTTAGTTTTTGCTCTGCATACGCTGCCGCTAAATCCTGTCATCATCGCTGCCACAAGTAAAACAGCTAAAAACTTTTTTAAATTTTTCATAATCTTTATTCCTCCAATTCTTAATTTTTATTTTTAAAAATTATATCACACTAACTTTAACAAACACTTTAATTTTTTCTTACATATTTATTACTTTTACGAATTATGATAAACTTATTAGCACACAATAAATGCAATTATAATTTCAGCAAATAAATTGTCACTTAAAAAGGAGAGATTAACATTGAAAACAGTAGGAATAGTTGCCGAATACAATCCATTTCACAATGGTCATAAATACCAGATTGAGCAGATAAAAAAACAGACACATGCAGACAATATTGTCATTGTCATGAGTGGCAATTTCGTGCAGCGCGGTGGCATGGCATGGACGGATAAATATCTCCGCACACAAATGGCAATAAAATGTGGTGCTGATTTTGTATTTGAAATTCCTTCCGTTTTTGCCTGTGCCAGTGCCCAGAATTTTGCCTTAGGCTCAGTAGCACTTCTCGATTCTCTGGGATTTGTCGACGAAATATGTTTTGGAAGTGAGGAGGGTTCTCTTGAACTTATAAACAAAATTGCTCTCACTTTAAATGACGAAAATTATTTTGATGTTATTGATAAATATTTAAAATCAGGTCTTTCCTTTCCTGCTGCCAGAGAAAAATTTATAACAGCAATGTTTCCAAACGAAAAGGAAAGCATAACAAAACTTCTAAAGCAGCCGAATAATATCCTTGCAATAGAGTATGTCAAAGCACTTAACAGTTTAAAAAGCAATATAAAACCCATAACTATAAAACGCATGGATGCAGGATACCATTCAACTTCTCTTGGCACAGATACCGACAGTTCCATCTCCCTGCCACCTTTAAGTTCTGCTTCAGCTATAAGAAATGCTTTTTTGCCATCAGTCGAAAATGAAACTAAAAATGACAACTCTTTAACTATGTCACATAAATTCAAACAAAAGAAATTGGAAAATATTTATCCGCATCTTCCTGAGGAAGTTTATGAGACTTTAGCAGATAATCCTGACCGTTTTCCTGCAAATAATATGCTTATAAACGACATGATGTATTACAAGCTGCTATCTCTTAAAAATTGCGGCTGCACACTCGACATATTCAGTGATGTTTCGTCTGACCTCTCAGAAAGAATTTACAATAAATTGTCTGAATTTAAAGATTTTGAAAACTTTGCTGATATTCTGAAAACAAAACAGTACACCCATACAAGAATAACCCGTGCACTAACACATATTCTTCTTGATATAAAAGACACTGACGTCAAAGATTTTGCTTCATCTCTTTACACACAAAAAAAGCTATTGTATGCAAGACTTTTGGGAATGAATAAAAATAAAAGCCAACTGCTTAGAAATATAACCGATATTCCTGTTATAACCAAAGTAGCAAATGCATCCCGCACTTTTGAAAAGTTTTCGGATCTGCTTTTTGAGGAAAATGGCTTCAAAAAAACTGACGGCACTTTTACTGACGGTCTTAATAAAATGTTTAAATATGACCTTTTTGCCTCTGAATTATATAGACATTGCATGAATGATAGAATTCCTGATGAATACCGTGTCGGAATATATATGCAATGACTATTGCATGCAATAGTCATTACTTGTGATAAATATCGGCTATGTTACATCAACATAGCCGCAAGTGCTGTTCCGAAAGCTCCTGCCACTGTTCGTAAACTGCATATAATGGCTGTCCCATCTGAATATTTATCTTTTTCAATGTCTTTCATTCCCCATGCAACCATTGACATCATTATTATTCCTATACCGATGGAGCGAAGCACAAACAATATCCACAGTGGGACAATATTTCTTGTAAGGACTGCTAAAATAAAAGAACATATACTTATTGAATATATGAGCCTGATTCCGTACTTCTGATAAAGCCAGCCGCCTAATGCGCTGGCTAATGCCATTGACAATGCCCCCGGAAGCATTATTATTCCAACTCTCTCCATATCCGCCTCGGCAATTCTTTTTATATAGACAGGAAACCACACCGCTGTCCCCATCATAACAGCATAAATAATAATACTTGATATAACGACAATCAAGAAATGCCTGTTTTTAAATAATTTTAGATTTATATATGGTTTCTTTTTTTGCTTTTGTCTCACTATAAAAACAGCCATAAATACAACACCTGTTAAAACATACAAAATGCTTTTAACCATACTACTGCTGCTGTTTTTTATTCCTTTAAACGCTGTAAAACCGGCCATAAACAATACGACTGCTGCACCACTTAACACAAACGAAATAAAATCAAACTTTTTAAATCTTTTACAGGCTTCTATTATACTTTCTTTTGTTTCCTGTTTTTTTTCTTTCTTTTTCCATTCTTTTTCACATTTTCTTTTTTCTAAAACATATAACCATATCTGTATGCCAAGTATAACAATAACTCCCACACATATTCCCCACATAATAAACTGCCAAGGCATATTTTTTACAAGCAATAATGTGACAACAGGTGCTGCGGCAGAGGAAAGATTTAAAAGAAATCCATATATTCCCATCACAACTCCTGTTTTTTCTTTTGAATATGCACTCAGCAAAATAACCTGAGACAATATGAGAACCACTCCACTGCCTAAAGCCTGAAAAACTCTTCCTATTATTACAAGTCCATAATTTACACTTACAGCAGATAATATAATGCCAAAACCAAAGATAAGCATTGAACTGAAAAACAATTTTTTCTTGTCAAAATATTTAGTTAAAAATACAGATAATATCGTAGTGACACCTATTGTCATGGAATATACTGCTGTCATCAGCTGCGACTTTGACGCTGACAGATTAAATTCTTTCATTATATTTTCTAGCATTGAAGAAAATGCAGTATGTGAAAATGAACCCATCATACATCCCAAAACCATAATAATTATAAATATATTTTTAGATACAAAATCCCTGCTTTTAAAAACATTCCTATTAAATTTAACATTATCTTTTATATCAAACTGCTTTTTTCTGACTACATCCGTTTGCAAAATATCTGCCCTCCAATACAACTTTTTATACTCATTGCTATTGCTGTTTTATATTTTTAGCATTACATATCTTATACTTTACAAATAGCTGTATGCAGATTTGCTGATTATAATTCATGCAAAACCTAGCAGTAGTGACTGTCATAAATTATTATTGCTCTGTAAAAAAGGGCAAAGCCAGCGCTTTGCCCTAGCAAGAATTTCGAAGAAATTCTTGTTGGTACACCACTACATTACAGCAATTTCCTATTCCATCAAAAAAAGCCCCACCAGCATAAATACTGCCTGATGGGGCTTGTCTGTTAATAATACTAAAATTTACTTTTAATGCTTTACTTTACAACTATCTTTATCTTCCTGTAAACACCATTATTTGCAAGGATATAAATAACACATTTACCCTTTTTAACAGCTTTTACCTTACCCTTCTTCGATACATAAGCCACCTCTTTGTTAGACGTATAGTATCTGTACTCTTTTGCATGAAGAAGCTGTTTTTTCTTGGCGTTTTCAAGTTTTGTACTGCTCTTTATAACAAATGTCTTTCCTGCTTTGAGTGTGACACTTGTCTTATTTACCGTAACTTTTTTAGCATTCGTCTTTTTATCATTTTTCATTGCTACATGAATCTGATTTGACTTTGCTATGTAAACTTTCTTTCCGTCTACCATCTTGTAAGCAGCTACAAAATATTTGTACTCTCTGTTGTTCTTTAAGTTTTTATGAGTTACACGGTATTTTGATGCTTTTACTCCGGCAAACTTCTTAAAGTTCTGTTTTCCGTTACAGTATGACCAGTAGCAGTCATAACCGTCTGCTCCCTTATATGAAGCCCATGAAATGAGTATCTTCCTGTCTCCGCCTTTTCCTTTTGCAAGGAAGATAGGGAGTTTAAGTTTTGATACTTCACCTCCACTTAAACCTGACTGATCTTTTACCGATGGTTTCTCTGTCGGTTTTACTGAACAGCGCATCAGAAATCGTTATCTTAACTTTCACCTTAACTCCTGCATCAGTTATCTTTGTTTTAGCACCATTTTCAAACTGACTGAAAAGATCCGCATCAAAGTAGCTTACTTTTGCACCGCTTCCTACAGAAGCCTCCGCTTTTTTCTGAACTTCTAATTTATTCTCTGCTGAAATCTTTGTCTCATCCGTTTTTGAAATCTCAATCCAAACCTTTGCATTAACACCACCATTTTTAATCTGTTCTTTCTGAACGGATGTAAATATATTACTGTCACCTGAAAGAATATCGGACTTTTTATTATCAAAAAGTGCTTTTTTAACAAGTGCATCCGGCGCAACCTCAGCGTACTTGTCAAGACTTCCAATATCACTTGCTCCCGTAACCGGAATATTCTGATACATCTTATAACCACAGCCTTCTCTTTCACATGTCTTTGACCGCAGTCCTTCCTCACCTGCTGTTGCTTCTTTTTCTACAGTCCAGTCAACAGGCATTCTATGACCTAAAGCATCAGTATTTTTGGAAGCCTGAATCACCTCACCGCAGGCTGAACAATAGCTTCCACCTGTATGTCCATCTTTTGTACAGGTTGCTTTAACATCTTCATATGGGACTTCATTATGGGATTTTCTAAGTGTTATTGTAAGCTCTGTTTTATTGCCTGCTTTGTCTTCTGCTAAAATTGTATATTTCTGCTGTTCAGAAGCATCCTCGCCAGTATCTGCCTTAATAATATACTTACCATCTGTAAGAGCAGTCTTATTTCCATTGACAGTTACTTTGTCAGCATCAAGATTGTAGCTGCCGCCATTTTTAATCGTTTTCCATTCGCCATCTGCAAGTACCTTGACCTCATCCAGTGATAAAATCACATTGGAATTATAATAATAAACCTTGTCTACACCGCTTCCCTCATCACTTGCATTGATTGTAACTTTCTGTGTTTCCTTGAAGAAATGACCAAATGTCACGCCATTCCAGAAAGAATTCCACTTATTTTCTGCAATGGAAATCTCTCCTGTCGGCGGATTCTCATCCTTGATTCTCCATTCCTTAGAAACGGAATCTTTATAGTTTCCAGTACCATTTAAGGTAATTGTATAAACACCAAAGTCAGTCGCATTGAATATACTGCTGTCTGCGGCTTCATAATCAGAAGCTCTCAGTGCCACACCGTCTAATTTGACTGAATCTACCGTCTGTGTAAATTCTGCTCCTGTGTGAAGTACATCACCCGGTGTAAGATTGATTACTGCATCCTTTATAGACTTCTGTGCAATCGTAAAAGTTACTGTTGTATTTTTTAATTCATAATTTGCGTTATCAATACTTGCTGTTGCCGTATAAGACTCTGTATTAGTCTTTGCATTAGAATCAGTCTGTCCACCTGTGACAGTCACCTTGCAGCTCTCTTTATCTGCAGCCAGAATACCATTTAGTTCTGCTGTCGGAGCCTGCTCTGTGCCGTTATAAATCAGTTCAGTATTCTTCCAGGTAAACTCTGCTGTAAGCTTCTCAATCGAAGCGTTTACCTCTGATGCGATTGTGATATCGTAGTTTTCTACACCAGTTCCGGTAAGTGTACTTACCGAACTGCTCTCTCCAAACGCATCCAGCAGTTTGGTTGCTGTAGTTGTCACTTTCCAGCCTGTAAATATCTGATTAGCTGCACGTTTGCTCTCATCATAAGCCGGGGCTGTAATGCTATCTGTCTGTGTAAGATAATAATTTACTGTCTGTTCAGAAGATTTTGCTCCTGTGAAAGTAATTGTATTATATGGATACTTACTGCTATCCAAAATTTTTACTGAATCAGAGGAATCCGTACCATTTGCTCCGGTCTTTCCGCTGTTTGCAGTGCAAGCATTGTATCCATAGTTTTTCATTTCTATAAAACCAGAATCTCCACCGGTGCCGCCTGCTCCTCCGGCTCCTCAGGCTCCACCTGAAGCGGCTATTAAACCTCTTGCAATTTTACCATTATTTATTGTACAAGTTCCTGATACAGTACTATCTTCCCAATTGTCATTTGACTTATAGGTTGTAACTCCATTAACTTTGCTTCCATTGTCGGCATACCATGTAATAATATAATACTGGCTAGCACCTCCTAAACCTCCAGCTCCGGCATTTCCACCTTTACCACCTGTGGCTTTTAAAGTTCCTCCCCAAAACAGAACAAGCTTTGCGCTGGCTGCCACATAAATGGCAGCACCGCCTCCTTTTGCTCCACTCCCTGCTGTCCCTGACGTTGCATCTGATTTGACGTAAGCAGTGCTATATGTAACTCCTTTTATCTCCTCAGTTCTAAATTCAAATTCTCCTTCTGTTGCATCGCCACCATTTGTGGCATTTGCACCATCCTGACCATAAACTGTCAGTGTCGTTCCTTCCGGGATATAAATATATGCAGTCGCATTTTCTGCAATTTTAAGTCCATTATAATGTGATTTATCCGCAAACAGTCCTGATTCTCCCCTGTCAACCAGGAGTGCAAATAGTTCCTCCGGTTTATTACGCCCAAGCAATATTGGTTTTCCATTTACTGATACGGAAAATTCCGGCATGGTGTGTATCTGGATTTCTTTTTTAGGTATTTTCCTGAAACAGCCTGCCCTCTTTAAATGCTTTTCGATGTCCTCACTCAGATACGGTTTTAACAGGTAACCGATAGCGTCCACCCCGTAGGCTTCCAGTGCGTACTGCTCATATGCTGTCACAAAAACTACCTGTATATTTTCGTCTATCGCCTTTAAGTGTCTGGCAAGTTCTATTCCATTCATGCCACGCATTTCTATATCAAGAAATGCAACATCTACCGGATGTTTTTCTGCCCATGCAAGTGCTTTCTCCCCTTCCCCAAATGTTTCAAGACTGTCTATAATTTTCATTTCCTCTACGGTCAGACGAAAGTTTGTAAGCTGCAATTTTTCATCATCTACATAAATTACATTCATTTAGTACACTCTTTTCTGCAGTATCTGTATTGTAACTGTTGTTCCTCTTCCCGGCTCGCTCTCAATATTTAATGTTCCACCTGTCATATTTTCCAAACGGTAACGTACATTTTTGATGCCGACTGATTCTGTTTTCGCTAACATTCCCGGTGTAAATCCCACGCCATTGTCTGCTACAGTAATCACTATATTATTTTCTTTTTTCTCTGTATGTAAAAAGACTGTGCCACTCTTTCCATGTTCTACAAGACCATGCTTGATTGCATTTTCTACAATCGGCTGTACGGTAAGCGGAGGGATTTTAAAGCTGCTTGTCTCAATCTTTTTTTCAAAGGTTATCTCCTCTGCAAATCGCAACTGTTCAAGTGTTACATAATCCTCAAGCTGCTCCAACTCAGAAGAAAAATCAATCAGTCCATCTACCTCTATGATATGGATATTTCTACGCAGATATCGTGAGAAACAGACGAGTGCCTTGTCTGCCATTTTCGGATCAATCTTACAATAGGTGCTTATGGTCGCAAGCACATTAAAAATGAAGTGGGAACGTATCTGGCTCATCATCACTTTTATACGGCTGTCGGTGAGTCTGTGCTCCTTTTCGGCAAGCTCACGGTTCTGCTGTGCGACCTGTCTTTCTGACTTTGCTAGTTCTCTGTCTTTCTGTGCAAGTTCACGGTCTAATTTTGCAATCTGCATCTGCTGTCTTTTGCACCCCGATTGGGGCATCTTCCCTTGCAAACTCTGTTTCCGTCACTTCTTTCATTTCCATAAAGCCGGAATTGCTTCTTGTCCCGGTAACGGATATATCCTCTGTGTGTGATACTGTTATAAGTAAGATAAGAAGCGCAATGGCGGCTATGGATGGAAGGACGATGGAACAGAGTTTTAGTATTTTTTTATATGGCATCGTAGGTCACTCCTTTTTTAATGGTTGCTATTTTAGCATAGGAAATTAGTTTTTACAAATAAATCTTTGATATTTTACTAACATACATCCCCGATAGCACATCTCAAAAAGGCGCCGCATCTAAACGATGCGGCGCCTCTATATATTCGTCAACGCTTTATATCAATATGATATATCAAACAATATTTAAATTATATAAATTTATAATTATTTGTAAAGCTCAACTAATTTCTGTAAGTGCTCATAACGAGCCTTAGCAGCTTCCTCAGATTCCTTGAAAAGTCTCTCAGCACGCTCTGGGAATGGCTTAACAAGACGAGTATAACGAGCCTCGTTGTTAAGGAATGCCTGGTAATCATCGAAGCTTACACCCTTCTCTGAAGTGAATGTAAATGGATTCTTACCATCTGCTTTGTTTGCAGGGTTGAATGAGAAGAGGTTCCAATAACCAGCCTTAACAGCTTTCTTCATCTCATCCTGGCAGTGGTTCATACCACCCTTAGCGATTCCGTGGAGCTCACAAGGTGCATATCCGATGATGAGTGATGGTCCTGGATAAGCCTCAGCCTCTGCGATAGCCTTAACAGCCTGTGCAGGGTTAGCACCAAGTGCTATCTGAGCAACATATACATAACCATAACTCATAGCGATTTCAGCAAGACTCTTCTTACCGATTTCTTTTCCGGCTGCAGCGAACTGGCAAACTTCACCGATGTTTGAAGCCTTAGAAGCCTGTCCACCTGTATTAGAGTACATCTCTGTATCGAATACCATTACGTTTACATTCTCGCCTGAAGCAAGTACATGGTCAAGACCACCGAAACCGATATCGTAAGCCCAACCGTCACCACCGAAGATCCATACAGATTTCTTTCCAAGATAATCTTTCTTGTCAAGAGCTGCCTTAGCATCAGGGCATCCTTCTGCAGCGGCTTTCTCTAATTCAGCGATAAGAGCATTTGTTGGCTCTACATTTGCTTTTGTATCTTCTTTTGTCTCAAGGAACTTATCTACAACAGCCTTGAATTCTGCTGAAGCCTTGTCAGATGCTGCACAAGCCTTAACAGACTCGATAGCCTGGTCACGAAGGTACTTCTGACCTACATACATACCAAGACCATGCTCTGCGTTGTCCTCGAACAATGAGTTAGACCAAGCTGGTCCTTTCTTTGTATCTTTATTTACTGTGTATGGTGCTGTAGCAGCAGGGTTACCCCAGATAGAAGAACATCCTGTTGCATTTGAGATGTACATCTGCTCACCAAACAACTGTGTAATAAGACGAGCATAAGATGTTTCTGCACAACCTGCACATGAACCAGAGAACTCGAGGAGTGGCTGGTTGAACTGGCTTCCCTTAGGTGTTGTGTCAGCAAATCCGCTGTCTTTCTTTCCTACGTTTGCAACTAAGTAATCAAATACTGGCTGCTCATCTGCTTCCTCTGCCTGTGGAACCATCTTGATAGCTCCCTCAGAAGCCTTAGGACATACTGTGATACACTCACCACATCCCATACAGTCAAGTGGAGATACGCTCATAGTAAACTTGTACTCTCCAGCCTTTGGCTTAGTATCAGCAAGTTTGATATTTGAAGGTGCTGCCTTAACTTCATCCTCTGAAAGTAAGAATGGACGAATTGTAGCATGTGAACATACGAATGCACAGTTGTTACACTGGATACATGTCTCAGGATCCCATGTAGGAACTGTTACGGCTGTACCACGTTTTTCGTATGCAGAAGCACCTGTCTCGAACTGTCCGTCAGGATTGTCAATGAATGCTGAAACAGGAAGGCTGTCTCCATCCATCTTAGAGATTGGCTCAAGAAGATCTTTAACCATCTTAACAACCTCAGGACGTCCTGTGATTTCTTTTGCAGCAGCATCAGGAGCTGGATTCTTCCAAGACTCTGGAACTTCAACTTTGTGTACTGCATCTACACCGGCATCAATAGCCTTGTAGTTCATCTCTACGACTGCATCACCCTTCTTAGAGTAAGATTTCTTTGCAGCAGCTTTCATGAACTCGATAGCATCATCGATAGGCATAACATCTGCTAATTTGAAGAATGCAGACTGAAGGATTGTGTTTGTACGTTTACCCATACCAATCTCGATAGCCTTATCGATAGCGTTGATTGTGTAAAGCTGAATGTTGTTGTCAGCGATATATTTCTTAGCTTCAGCATTAAGATGCTTATCTAACTCTTCATCTGACCACTGGCAGTTAATCATGAATACTCCGCCCGGCTTAACATCCTGAACCATCTTCATTCCCTGTGTTACATATGCAGGATTGTGACATGCTACGAAGTCAGCCTGATTGATGTAATATGGGCTTCTGATTGGGTTGTCACCGAAACGAAGGTGAGAAATTGTAACACCACCGGTTTTCTTTGAATCATACTGGAAGTATGCCTGGATGTATTTGTCTGTGTGGTCACCGATAATCTTTGTAGAGTTCTTGTTGGCACCAACTGTACCGTCTCCACCAAGACCCCAGAACTTACACTCTTTTGTACCAGATGCTGATGTAATAGGAGCTGGCTTAACTTCTGGCAAGCTTAAGTTTGTTACATCATCAACAATACCGATTGTGAAACGTGGTTTAGGATCATCTTTCTCAAGCTCTTTGTATACAGCGAATACTGATGAAGGTGGTGTATCTTTAGAACCAAGACCATAACGTCCACCTGTAAGCACGATATCGTTAAGTCCTGCTTCACGAAGTGTAACTGCTACATCAAGGTATAAAGGATCTCCAAGTGCACCAGGCTCTTTTGTACGATCAAGTACTGCAATCTTCTTAGCTGTCTTAGGAAGAACTTTAAGAAGGCTTGCTGATACCCAAGGACGGTATAAACGAACTTTGATAAGACCAACTTTTTCTCCCTTAGCTGTAAGGTAATCAATAACTTCTTCTGCAACGTCACAGATAGAACCCATAGCTACGATAACACGGTCAGCATCTGCTGCTCCATAGTAGTTGAATAAGTCATAATCTGTTCCAAGCTTATCATTGATCTTCTTCATGTATTTTTCTACAACAGCAGGTAACTCATTGTATGCTTTGTTACATGCTTCACGATGCTGGAAGAATACGTCACCGTTCTCATGTGAACCACGAGATGCAGGATGCTCAGGATTAAGAGCATGTGCTCTGAACTCTGCCACTGCATCCATGTTGCACATTTCTTTAAGATCTTCATAATCCCATTTTTCAATCTTCTGGATTTCATGAGATGTACGGAAACCATCAAAGAAGTTGATGAAAGGAACTTTTCCCTCGATTGATGCAAGATGTGCAACAGGGCTTAAATCCATAACTTCCTGTGGATTTGTTTCAGCTAACATAGCGAAACCAGTCTGACGACAGGCGTAAACATCACTATGATCACCAAAAATATTTAATGCGTGTGATGATACTGTACGTGCAGATACATCGAATACACAAGGTAACTGCTCACCAGCGATTTTATACATATTAGGGATCATAAGAAGAAGACCCTGTGAAGCTGTAAATGTAGTTGTAAGTGCACCTGCTGCAAGTGAACCGTGAACTGTACCTGCGGCACCTGCCTCAGACTCCATCTCTACAACTTTAACTGTGTTTCCAAAAATATTCTTCTGTCCTGCTGCTGACCACTGATCAACTGAATCAGCCATAGGGCTTGAAGGTGTGATAGGATAGATACCAGCTACTTCTGTGTAAGCATATGCTACATGAGCTGCGGCTGTATTACCATCCATTGACTGTTTAGCTCTAGCCATCTTTATAATTTCCTCCTTATTATTAAATTCTTCTCATTATCTTAACACTAATGATAAAAAAAGTAAAGAATCGAAGTCGAATTTTTGAGGTAAAAAGTCGAAATTTTGTTGGATTTATTGTACGATTTCTACATATTTACAGGTTTGTTATAACTAACTTTATGCATTTTGAACACTTTTTTACTTATATTTACAAAATGAAGATTTGATACCACACTGCTTCTTATTGAGAATAATGTCTTATATTCCTGTTTCTACATATAAATATATTGCTATTGTCTGCACGAACACTTGACTAATGCCTC
Organism: uncultured Lachnospiraceae bacterium; assembly: GCA_934320845.1. Classification (GTDB taxonomy): domain Bacteria; phylum Bacillota; class Clostridia; order Lachnospirales; family Lachnospiraceae; genus Butyribacter. The sequence goes on along the minus strand of CAKRFU010000003.1, from coordinate 150,962 downwards.
ATTATTGCCTAAAATAAAGACTTGTTGTGTGTAAACCTTTATTTTGTTTATACTTTTATACAACATTGAGAAAATTTATAAAAAACTTAACTACGCCGAAAACGGCAGAATGGAGGAAAAACAATGGGCGTTACCTATGTTAAAGAAGTCATTTCACCTGAGGAGCTTTTTGAAAGATATCCTCTTCCTGAAGCTCACAAAAAATTAAAAGCAGAAAAAGATAAGAAGATTGCCAAAGTCTTTACAGGAGAGTCTGACAAATTTTTGGTTATCGTTGGCCCTTGTTCTGCCGACAACGAGGATGCAGTATGTGATTACACTACACGTCTTGCAAAAGTTCAGGAAAAAGTCGCTGACAAATTAATTATTATCCCTCGTATATATACAAACAAACCAAGAACAACAGGCGAAGGTTACAAGGGAATCGTACACCAGCCTGACCCGGAAAAAGCACCTGACCTTCACGAAGGTCTTATAGCAATGAGAAAAATGCACCTTCGCTCTATCGCCGAGACACATCTGTTCTCAGCAGACGAGATGCTCTACCCTGAAAACTGGCCTTATCTTTCAGATATATTATCATATGTTGCCGTAGGCGCACGTTCAGTTGAGGATCAGCAGCACCGACTTACAATAAGCGGAATTGATATTCCATGCGGTATGAAAAATCCTACAAGCGGTACTTTGAGCATCATGCTCAACTCATGTATAGCAGCACAGGGAAGCCACACATTTATGTATCGTGGATGGGAAGTCAAATCCGACGGAAACCCTCTTGCACATACAATCTTAAGAGGTGCCGTAAATAAACATGACCAGTCACTTCCAAACTATCATTATGAGGATCTTACATTATTAAATGAAATGTATCACAAGCTTGAACTCAAAAACCCTGCATGTATTGTTGATGCAAACCATGCTAACTCAAACAAATGCTTCTACGAACAGCCTCGTATTGTATCTGAGGTTCTTCACAGCCGCAGCGTTTCAAAAGATATTGAAAAGCTTGTTAAAGGTGTTATGATTGAGAGCTATATTGAAGAAGGAAATCAAAAGATTGGTGACGGTGTTTACGGAAAATCCATCACTGACCCTTGCCTCGGATGGAATGATACAGAAAAACTTATATATGAAATTGCAGACAGAATTTAATAATTTCTAATGCAAAAAAGTGGGATATACATTTGTTAATATCGACAAATGTATATCCCTTTATTATTTGGATATTCTTTTATTTTGATATTCAGCTATCAATTTTGTAAATACGAAATGTATTATTTTCGTTTATACTGATAAAAATAATATTCGAGGTCGTAATATGTCCATTCGTCTGAATCGTGAGTCATAATCCATTCATCCGATTTTTCCAGATTTTCTAGATAGGCATCCGCTTCATACTCATAATCGACTTTTGTTATATAGGCATGGCTGCAATATGGCATAAATTCCTTATAAACTTTTTCTCCGCCTATGACAAATATATCTTTATCATCATATTTTTCCAATTCTTCAAGCGCCTCATCAATACTGTGGACTATCACGGCATTTCCGTAAGAATATTTTTTATCGGATGTAAGAATTATATTTGTTCTTCCACCGAGTGTGGTTCCCCCAGGAATTGCCTCCATGGTTTTTCTGCCACCTATGACAACTTTTCCATCAGTAAGTTCCTTGAAAAGTTTTTTGTCAGAAGGAATTGATACAAGCAGTTCACCTTTATTGCCAATTGCCCAGTTTTTGTCAACACATGCTATCAGATTCATTCTTCCCACTCTTCTTTCTTCTTTTTTTCTTCAACAAAAAGATACATATACTCTCTCGGTATAAGTGCCTTTATATAAATTCCTTCATTTCTGTACTCTTCTTCCATAACCTGTCCGTATTTTCTTACATTTGACACAGCTCCCGCTTCGTCATACCCAAATACCTTATCAAGCAGTTGTTTTCCCTCTGCTATGACTTCGCTTATAACAGAAAGCATCTGCTCTATTCCCTGTCCCGTCTTTGCAGATATTCTGACTGTCCTGTCAGCTGCAAGGTCTTTCAATGTCTCTTCCCTGTCACATACATCAATCTTGTTAAACGCAGTTATAATCTTTTTGTCTCCTACCTCAAGCTTTTTAAGCGTCTCATAGACTGTATGCATCTGAGAGTCCATATCTTCATTTGAACAATCTACAACATGAAGTATAAGGTCAGCATATTTTGCTTCTTCAAGTGTACTTCTAAATGCCTGAATAAGATGATGAGGCAGTTTTCTTATAAAACCTACGGTATCGGTAAATAAAATTTCCTCACCGTTTTCCCTTACAAGTTTTCTTGTTGTCGGATCAAGCGTCGCAAAAAGTTTGTCCTCAGATAAAACTCCCGCACCTGTCAGATGATTTAAAAGAGTTGACTTTCCTGCATTTGTATAGCCCACAATAGCAACTACCGGTATCGGATTTTCCTGTCTCTTTTTTCTTGTAAGTTCTCTCGTTCTCTTTACCTGTTCAAGTTCTTTTCTTACCTGTGTTATCCTTTCCTTGATAAGTCGTCTGTCCATCTCAAGTTTCTGTTCTCCGGGACCTCTTGTTCCAATTCCACCACCCAGTCTTGAAAGTTCACTTCGCCCACCGATAAGGTGTGATGCCCTATATCTCAACTGAGCAAGTTCTACCTGCAGTTTTCCTTCACTTGTGGATGCCCTCTTAGCAAATATATCAAGAATCATAACCGTTCTGTCAACAACCTTGACATCAAGCATCTGTGAAAGATTATTAAACTGTGCCGGTGTAAGTTCATCATCACATACAACAGTATCTGCCTTATGCTTTATTACAAGTTCCCTTACTTCCTCTATCTTTCCTTTTCCTATATATGTTCCCGGATGAACTTTCTCCCTGTTCTGAATAACCTTAGCAACAGTCTCTACGCCTGCTGTCTGACCAAGTTCGATAAGCTCATCTAATGATTTGTCGGTATCATCATTTTCTGATGTAGCTACACCAACTACAATTATTTTTTCCTTCTGTTCTGATGTATCATACAACTTTTCTTCCACTGCTTTACCTCCACTTATCTTTACTCAGCTTTTTTGTTGTCTGCCGTTTTTATATCCTTGTTCTGATAAATGTTAACTCTCTTTTCATTTTCCTATCATCCGGATACATTTTTACATACTTTCTTGCTGCACTATATGCCTTTTTATACTGTCCCATTTTTTCATAAATTATAACATTATTTTTCAACAATGCTTTTTGAACCGATGTTTCCCCGAGGTCAAGACCTTTTTGAACATAAGTAAGTGCCTGCTCATATTCCTCAACTTCAATAAGGCAATTTGAAATCTGGACATATGCGTCTATATTTTTTGTCAAATCCTCTTTTGAGATATATTCCTTAAATAATTTTTTTGCAGAATTATAATCTGACTTTGCTACATATGTCATTCCTTCAAAGTACAACGCATCTTGTTCGCCATTTTTAACCGCCTTTTTGAAAGCTGCCAGTGCATTATCATACTCTCCAAGATAATAATATGCCTTTCCTGAAGCTATATCATGTTTCTTGTCATCGCTGTCCATGTCAATCAGCTTGTTTAGAATGCTCTTTGCAGACTCCTCATCTTTCTGAAGATTATATACATTATACAATCCAAAATATGCATCGTCACATTCTTCATCTGTGTCCATTGCTTTTGTATAATCTTTTGCAGCAGACTCATAATCTTTCACCTCTACAAATAAAGATGCTCTTGCAATGTAGGCTTTTGTATTTTTCTTGTCCGACTTTATAATCGAATCATATATTTTTTGTGCCCCAGTATAATTATCATTTGCCTGATACGACGCTGCAAGCAAGAGATTTATTTTTTCATCAAGACTGTCAACCTGCTTTATGTTTAATGCTTTTTTGCAATCCTCAATCGCCTCATCATATTTTGCAAGACCATACTTTGATATTGCATCTCCGTAATAAAGCTGTTTATTATTTGTATTTGAAATCGTATTCTCCGACTCCTGAAATGCATGTGAAAATTTCTCTACAGCCTCATCATATCTGCCCAGATAGTTATATGCCATGCCTGCACCGATATAATATTCTGCTTTGTCGGCATTCTCACTTATAGCCTCCTCAAAGCATTTTAACGCTTTCCCATAATCTTCACTTTCAATATACTCCATCCCTTTATCATATGATTTGTCAGCCTTTCCGCATCCTGTAAATAGAAACGCAGCCGTACATATAATTGCAATCTGTTTTAAAATATATTTTTTCTGTCTCATCAAAATCCTCATTTCATTTTTAAAGCAGACTACATACAAATATATAGTCTGCCTTTTATTTTAATTATTGCTGCTTCAGTGAATCTTTTAAGAAATCTTCATATTTTTTTACGATAAGCTTTCTTCCGCTTTTTCTTATAGGTATCATCTTGTCATTTATCATTATGAAATCCGAGTCGACAAGTCCTGCAACATACTGCATGTTGACAAGATAACTCTGATGGCATCTTAAAAATCTTTTATCTGCCAGTTCCTGTTCAAACACATCCAGCTTGTTATAAACTTTTACGGCTCCCTGTGTCGTAGTGTATATGTAAACAACCTTATTATCCGACTCCATGTTTATTATATCCTTATAAGGTATAATAAGTGATTTTCTTCTGGACTTAACTTCAATAAAATTCTGATTTTTCTGCGGGTGTTTCTGAACATAATAATCAATAACCGCACCTATCCTTCCCGGTTCGTATGGTTTAAGCAGGTATCCCATAGCATGTACATCATACGCTGCTATCGCAAAGTCACTGCTGGATGTACAATAAACGATTTCAACATTTCCATCCATCTGACGTATCAGTTTTCCTGTCTCAATACCGTCTATCTCATTCATCATCACATCAAGAAAAATAAGATCATATGGATGATTTTTGTAACCTGCAACAAGTTCTTCACCGTTTAAATATGGTATTATCTCATACTCCAACCCTCTGTCAGTCATGAGGAAACCTACAATTTCCTCTAACATACTCCTGTCTATTTCACTGTCCTCACATACTGCAACTTTTATCATAGATATATTCTCCTCATAAACTTCACATCTGATTATAGAATACAGAAAATAACGTACTTGGTCAAGTATTTTTACATATTTCGCCATTAAAAAGACTAAAATCGGTCATTATCCGCCCTCAACAACAAAAAAATAATACTACCGATGTACTGCAGAGGTAAACAGCAGCAACACTATGTTTAAAGTTTTTGCAAGTTGCAACACCACTTATTCTGCATATACTGTAGTATTCTTAAATTTATGTGGGTGGTAGCATTGAATATTTTTAATGACAAGATATATATATTTGGAGATGATGACAGACAGCGTGCCCTTTTTTCCCTTTTTCTCGAAAAAGGGTTTAATACCGCTATTTCATCCAACTGTTTTTCCGGTGAAAACAAAAAAATAAAATACTCACATTGTTTTAATGAAAGCAAATCTTTTTCAGGAACGGATTTTCTTGTTTTTCCGATTCCTGTAAAAAAAGAAATGATAGACAATATATTTCCTTTTGCATACAAAAATAACTATCTTATCGGTGGACTTTTTGATAAAGAACTTATAGATTTTTGCAAATATTATGGCATAAATTATTATGATTTATACAAATCAAAAACTTTTGTGACAAACAATGCAAAAATAACCGCCGAAGGTGCTGTTTTTAATGCGATGCATTCTTCCAAAATAACAATTTCAGGAAGTAAATGCTTAGTTATAGGATACGGCAACTGCGGTAAAAAAATATGCAGTCTTCTCAAATGCATGAAAGCCTGTATATATGTTGTCGAAAATGATATGAAAAGTAAAAATTTTCACACTCAGGATTTATGCATGCGCACCAAATGCCACAATGCATTATTCTACGAAAATATAAACGAAATAAAATCCATTCATAAGTTTGACTTTATATTTAACACCGCACCATCTAAAGTGCTCACACATAACATTTTAGAAAAGCTTAGCAAAAATACCACCATTATTGATATTGCGTCCGCACCCGGAGGTACTGACTTTGATTATTGTAAAAAACATGGTATAACCGCAAAACTCTGTCCCGGTATCCCCGGAACTTATGCCCCGAAATCCGCCGCCCACATTATATTTAATGAAATTGTAAACCTAAAAAGGGAGGGTTAACCTTGAATAATAAATCTCAAAAAAACAAAATAGGTTTTGCCATAACCGGTTCTTTCTGCACACACAGCAAAATCAAAAAAATAATAAATTCACTTCACGAAAAAGAATACGAAATATTTCCGATTGTTTCTTTTAATGCTGCGAACATGGACAGTCGTTTCGGAAACTGTGACGACTTTTTAAAATCATTAGAAGAAATCACAGGCAAAGAAAACATTAAAACCATACAGAATGCTGAAACCATTGGTCCCGGAAATTTTCTTGATGCCCTTGTCATTGCTCCTTGTACCGGAAATACTCTTGCTAAACTTGCAAATGGAATAACAGACACTCCTGTTCTCATGGCTGCAAAAGCTCACCTCAGAAACGAAAAACCACTTATCATAGCTGTTTCCACCAACGATGCAATGGGATTAAATTTCCAGAATATAGGTAAGCTTTACAATGTAAAAAACATTTATTTTGTGCCGTTTTTCCAAGATAATCCCGAAAAAAAACCATGTTCGCTGATTGCAAAATTTGACCTTATCGACAAAACAATAGAAGCTGCCTTAAAAGGGGGACAGCTTCAACCGGTTTTATATGAAAAATAAATCATAAAATTTTAATATGGAAATTTATATCTGTATTTTTATCTTATATTTGTTCAACCAGTAATTTATCTGTATAAGATATGCAAGCATCTGGGGACCTGCCATAAGCTGACCGTACCATGGTGCACCATAATCCTTTTCTCCTTCCATAAAGGCTGTGAGTTTTTTCTCATCTATTATCTGAAGAATTGGTGCACCATTTTTTAAGTCATTTTTCAGACGGTTTATGAGCAGTTTTTCATAATACGGATTGTATGTCTTTGGATAAGGGCTCTTTTTTCTAAACAGGACTTCATTAGGTACACGCCCTCTCGCTGCCTGTCTTAGCACATTTTTTACCATATCGTTTCTCGCTTTCATATCCCACGGAATATTAAATACATACTGAACAAGCTGTTTATCGGCAAACGGAACTCTTGCTTCCAACCCCGAATGCATACTTGTTCTATCCATTCTGTTTAAAAGGGTCTGCATAAAAAACCTTATATTTAGATAACTTATTCTTCTTCGGTCAGCTTCAATTTTATTTTCCCACGGAAGTATATCCACCTCTTTTACGGCACTCTCATAAGCTTTCTTCACATATTCATCCATATCAAGCACCTCTAATACATCCGGCTTCATTAGCTGTTTTCTCGGCGATAAATCAGGTGTCCACGGAAACGTATTACATTTCAAAAATTTTTCTCTGTGAAACCACGGATACCCCCCGAATATCTCATCAGCACATTCTCCCGTCAGCACTACCTTATGATTTTTACTTACTTCTCGGCAGAAAAATATCAGCGATGAGTCTATATCAGCCATGCATGGAAGGTCATGTGAATCAATGGACTCATATAAAAGATTTGCCTGTATCTCATAATCACAGTTCAAAATTTTGTGCTCGGTTCCAAGATACTCAACCATTTTCTTTGCATACGGAGCATCTTGCGACGGCTGGAAACTGTTTGCCTTAAAATATTTTTCATTTCCCGTAAAGTCAAATGAATATGTTGAAAGTTTTTTACCTTCTTCCTTAAGTTTTGCTGCACATATTGATGATACAAGGCTCGAATCAATCCCACCCGACAGAAATGTACATATAGGCACTTCCTCGTCAGATACCATCTGCCTTACAACTGCGTCCTCCAACAGATATTTTGTCTTTTCGATTGTTCTCTCATAACCGTCCTCATGATACCTGCTCTCTAACCTCCAGTATTCTTTACAAATCACACCGTATTTGCTGCATGTGAGATAATTTCCGGGTTTTAATTCATTTATTCCTTTAAACACAGCATTTCCCAGCTGTCTTGCAGGTCCTATTCCAAACACTTCATTCAATCCGTCACTGTCTACAACCGCATTAATTTTTCCGTATTCAAAAAGAGCCTTCACTTCCGAGCCAAATACAATAGCATTATCTTCCTTTACAAATGTATAAAATAACGGCTTTATGCCAAACTGGTCTCTATACAGATATAATATAGCATGACTTGAATCATATATTGCAAACGAAAATATTCCATCAATTTTTTTTACAAATTCCGGCCCATATTGCAAAAATAAAAGCAGTATAACTTCTGTATCTGATTTCGATTCAAAATGCCATCCTGCTCTCTTTAACTCTTTTCTTAAAATGTCCGTATTGTAAATTTCTCCATTGTAAACAATAACATAATCATTATTATTTATTGTTCTTCTCATCGGCTGTCTGCCATATCTTACATCTCTTATTGCCAGACGTGTATGGGCAAATCCACAATGCTCATTCAAATAAATCCCCGAATCATCAGGTCCTCTGTGATAAAGACTTTTCTTCATCTGCATAAGTATCTTTCTGTATTTATCACTTACTTCAAAATTTATATCATTTGAAAAAAAACCGGCTATTCCACACATAAAAACCTCCGTTCATATATTATAAGTAAAAAACTTTTCCATAACAATATATGCACCCTGAAAAGGTTTTATGTGTAAAATCAAATTTTAAACTCACAATCACTAAATAATTTTTCTACTGCATCCACATATTCCATGATTTTTTTTGATTTTCTTATCTTTTTTAAATACTTATCCGCATTTTCAAAATCATTTGCAAAATATGCCCACAATTCTTTTAATTTAAATAGGATAAATGTATCTCCATCATAAACTTCACAATATTTTTCAAATATCGTCTGATAATATTTTTTAAATATTTCCTTATTTATAGCTCCTTTTCCTTTTATCTCGCCAAACAATCCGGGATTTGATAATATTCCCCTTCCAATCATAACACTGTCAGTCTTTGGAAATCTTTCTGTTATCAGCTCATAGTCCTCTTTAGTCTTTATATCACCGTTGTAACAGACCGGATTTTTGCTTTTGTCAAGTGCATATTCAAACATCTCGAGATTAGGCTTATTTTTGTACATATCCATTCTCGTTCTCGGATGAATAATAAGCTCATGGATAGGATATTTATTAAAAATCTCAATAAGTCTGTAAATCTCTTCCGGCTTTTCAAATCCAATCCTGGTTTTAACTGAAATCTTTACATCGCATTCACTGTAAATTCTGTCAAAAAATTCGTCAAGTTCCTCGGGATATTTCAAAAATCCTGCTCCTCTTTTTTTTGAAACTACAGTCCCTGACGGACAGCCAAGATTTAAATTTACCTCATCGCAGCCAAGTTCTTTTATCTGCTTTGATGCATTTATAAAACCGTCTGCATTATTTGCAAGAATCTGAGGAACCAAAACAAGTTTTTCATTATTTTCCGGAAGTATATCCCTAAGTTCTTTGTTTTTCATAATTCCGGATGGTCTTGTGACCACAAATGGAGAAAAAAACTTATCCGCATCATCGAAAAAATCAACATAAATATTTCTGAATATATACCCCGCAACACCTTCCATCGGCGCAAAATAAAGTTTTTTAACTGCCATTATTCTACCGTCCTCTTTGATGAAACACTCACAAGTGCTCTCCTGTCACAAATTATCGGTAATGCTTCTTTAATATTCTGCATATACGCATCATTGCAGAAACCGCCATCCTCACCGTCAAGAGTCCACTGTACATCATCATCACTTACTATATGTATAAAATTGCTGCTCAAATAACACATATTATCCGCATCAAGCTGTTTTGATAAAAGAGCATTCAATACCTGCTGCAATTCAATAGGATTTTTAAGGCTCTTTATAAGCAATGCTTCAAAAAGTCCGTCATCCATCTTTATATTTTTCTTTGCATAATATTTATAACCTGCCACAGAAACAGAATTGCTTATAAGACCTAATATAAATTCCCCCTCAATAACTCCATCGTCATACTCTATCTTCATATGATGAGGTTTTATATCTGCAATATGCTTTAATGCCTCAATAAAATACGCCGCTTTTCCAAGTGCGTTTTTCCACTCCTGAGGTGTCTGATATGAAACCTCCGTAAATGCACCAAAACCGGCAACATATGTGAAATACCTGTCATTAAATTTTCCCATATCACACTTAAAAACATCACCGTCCGTAATAAGCGTTGCTGCATTCTTCATAACTCTGGGAATTTTGAGACTCGCAGCAAAATCATTTACCGTTCCTGCCGGAATATATCCGCATATAGGTCTTTTCTCAAGTTTCATAAGACCTGTTGCAACCTCATTCATAGTTCCGTCTCCGCCTGAGCAGACCACATAATCATACTTTTCACCTTTTTTTTCGATAATCTCTGTAGCATCCTCTCTGCCTCTTGTTGCAAATATAGTAACCTCAAATCCCTCCTTGCAAAAGATTTGAATTATCTCTGATAATTTATTTTTAATCTGTTCTTTTCCTGCCATCGGATTATAGATAAATAACATTTTTTTACTCATGAAGTTACCTCACTTATCATCTTAGTTAAAATAGATTATACCTTTATAATTTACTCTTTGCAAATGTTTTGTTCAGTGTTATCATATGTTATTAGATTAAAAAATTAAAAACGGAGGTAACAAATGAAAACTGCTGATTTTGCTTATGAATTGCCAGAGGAACTTATTGCTCAGGATCCTCTTTCAGACAGAGCAGCTTCAAAACTGCTTGTTATAGACAAAGTAACAGAAAAACGAACACATACAGATTTTCACCATATAGGCGATTATCTAAATCCCGGAGACTGTCTTGTCATAAATAATACAAAGGTTATTCCTGCAAGACTTATAGGTGAGAGAGAAAATACCGGCGGGAAAGTTGAAATACTTCTTCTCAAAAGAAAAGAAAACAATATTTGGGAAACACTTGTAAAACCCGGAAAAAAAGCACGTATCGGTTCAAGGATAGTATTTGGCGGCGGGATATTGAAAGCCGAGGTAGTAGACATAATTGAAGAAGGAAACCGCCTTGTAAAGTTTGAATTTGACGGAATATTTGAAGAAATCCTTGATAAACTCGGTCAGATGCCGCTTCCGCCATATATAACACATGAATTAAAAGACAAAAATATGTACCAGACGGTATATGCCAAATATGAAGGCTCAGCCGCCGCACCTACAGCAGGTCTGCACTTCACTGAAAAACTTCTTGACGACATAGAAAAAAGTGGTGTAAACATAGCCAGAGTTACACTTCATGTAGGACTTGGAACATTCAGACCCGTAAAAGTAGATGATGTCTCAAAACATCATATGCATACTGAATTTTATCAGGTTTCAAAAGAAGCTGCCGATACCATAAACAATACAAAGAAAAACGGTGGAAGGATAATATGCGTCGGCACTACAAGCTGTCGTACTATTGAATCTGCATCTGACAGAAACGGCATTGTAAAAGCCGGCGAGGGAGATACAAGCATATTTATCTATCCCGGATACCGTTTCAGGGTTCTAGACGGACTTATAACAAATTTCCATCTTCCTGAGTCTACCCTGCTCATGCTTGTTTCTGCACTTACCGGACGAGATAACATAATGTCTGCATATAAAGAAGCTGTTAAAATGAAATACAGATTTTTCTCTTTCGGAGATGCAATGTATACAGAAGCAAGACGGCTTGTCTACAATCCTGACGGGACATATAATTCACTCTACTTTGACAATAATGGAAAATTAAAAATCTCTGCTGATGAGTATGATAAAGCTGAAAAAGAATATCACAGCCTTTTATTATCAGATGGTATAGACAAGGCTTGGAATACATTCCACTCTGATGAATGGAATGTATCAGCCTGTGAAGAATGGTGTAAGGTTAATTCAGCCAACCATAGATTTTAAAATTGATTCGGCAAAAATCATATCTTCTTTATAAGTAATTTTTATATTGGTTCTCTCCCCATCTACGATGGCAACTTTTTTGCCGGAGAGAACCAATATTTTTGATGCATCCGTAAGTATTTCTCGCTCCTTATCGGTAAGATTGAGATAAAGTTCTTTAAGCTGTTTTGCGTGAAATGTCTGAGGTGTCTGGCACTGGTACATATTACTTCTATCAGGTATATCTTCTATAATACCGTCATCACACTTTAAAATAGTGTCAACGGCAGAAACTACTGTTGTTACAGCACCGTATTTTACTGCCTTTTCAACATTTTCCGACAATATTCTTTTATTTATAAACGGTCTTGCGGCATCATGTGTCACTATTATAGTTTCATCATGAATTCCATAATTTTTTTCAATATATGCTATGCCATTCATTATAGTTTCATTGCGGCTGTCTCCACCTGCAATAATTTCTATGTCTGTCACTTTTTTATCACTACATTTATCCCTGACAATATCTTTTGTGTATTCTATCCACTCATCAGGACAAAGCACTATTATCTTTTCAAAATTTTCATATTCCAAAAAACGCTCCAATGTATGTACGATTATGGGTTTGCCGCTAATTTCAAGATACTGCTTTGGCATGTCCGCACCCATTCTGCTTCCGATGCCACCGGCTAAAATCAATCCAAATATCATATTTCTGACTCTCCTTTTTAATCATCCGCCATCTCTAATTCATCGCTTGTAACATGGCAGATATTCATTGCTTAACCATTATCAGCCCAAGATACCGGTAAATTAAAAATTCCCCGATACCCTGAGCCAGATACAATCAAACAAATATACAATTTTTATATACTCTACTCATAAAAGTCCACTGCAAAAAGTTCCTCTCCTGCTTTTATATCTCCATCTTTTAACAGGCGGACTTTCTGGTTATCTTCAAGTTCAGTGCATAAAACAGGTGAAACAAGTGATGGTGCATTTTCTTTCAGGAAGTCAATGTCTATCTTCATAAGCGGCTCTCCCCTTTTTACCTTCTGCCCACTTTCGACATACACTTCAAAACCATTTCCATCAAGTTTTACTGTGTCTATACCTATATGAAGCAACAGACTAAGTCCTGAATCTGTCATAAATCCTATAGCGTGTTTTGTGTCAAATACAAATACGATCTCTCCATCCTCCGGTGCTTTTATAACCGCATCTTCAGGTGTAACAACAGCCCCATCTCCCATCATCTTACCTGCAAATCCCTCATCAGGTGCAGTAGAGAGTTCAGCAGCTTTTCCGGTTATAGGACTTGACACGACGATTGTTTTTACAACTTTCTTTGTTTCATTTTCCTGTTTATCTTCGTCTTTCCTGTCAGTTTCTTCCGATAAATCCTCACTGCTTTCAGTATATTCTATATCAGGTGCACTTTCAAGATAATCTTCAAGATTTGACTTTATTACGGTTACATGTGGTCCGTAAATAACCTGAACTCCGTTTCCTTTATGAATAACACCACTTGCTCCTGTTGCCCTCAATGCGGCATCATTTACAAGATTTGGACTTACAACTGTACATCGGAGTCTTGTAGCACAACAGTCAACTGTCTCAATATTCTTCTTTCCACCAAGTCCCTTTGTTATATCTTTGCTAAGTTCATCCTCCGGTACACCTTCCGCATCAGTTCCTTTTGCTTTTCTTGCATTTACATCAGCTTTTGTATAAAGTTTAACTTCTCCTGCATAATCTTCTCTTCCCGGAGTTTTAAGGTTGAGTTTTTTGATAAGAAACGAGAAGATAACATAATACAATATAAAATAAATTATACCGACAGGGATTATCCTAAGCCAGCTTGTCTTATCATTTCCCTGAAGTATACCAAAAAGGAACAAGTCGAGAAGTCCTCCTGAGAAAGTAAGTCCTACTGCTATATTTAATATATGAGCTATCATATAAGCTGCACCTGCAAGCACAACCTGTACGCCAAATAATATAGGTGCTACAAATAAAAATGAAAATTCAATAGGCTCTGTAATACCTGTGAGCATACATGTAAGTGCTGCTGAGAACAAAAGTCCTCCTGCCTGTTTTTTCTTTTCAGGCTTTGCAGTACGATACATGGCAAGTGCCGCACCCGGCAGACCAAATATCATAAAGATAAACTCACCAGAGAAATATCTTGTCGCATCCGCACTAAAATGTGTAATATTTGCTGAATCTGCAAGCTGTGCAAAGAAAATATTCTGCCCACCCTGAACAAGATTTCCTGCAATGTCCATGGTTCCACCGACAGCAGTCTGCCAGAATGGCATGTAAAATACATGATGAAGTCCAAACGGAATAAGTGCTCTCTTTATTATGCCGAATGCAAGTGTTCCAAGATATCCGCTTCCCGTAACAAGACCACCAAGTGCATAAATACCATTTTGTACCACAGGCCATATAAAATACATCAAAATGCCTACAAACATATAAACTATTGTTGAAATTATAGGTACAAATCTTGAACCGGCAAAGAACGACAGAGCATTAGGAAGCTGTATCTTGTGAAAACGGTTGTGAAGTGCTGAAACACCAAGACCTACTATAATACCTCCAAAAACACCCATCTGCAAAGTATTTATACCACAGACGGAGGCAATCGTTCCTTCAAGCACATCCTTTGATACGCTTCCATCTGCGAGAATTTTTCCGTTTATCTCGAGCATACTGCTGATTGCTATGTTCATAACGAAATATGCGATGACAGCGGATAAAGCTGAAACTTCTTTTTCCTTTTTTGCCATTCCAATAGCAACACCTACTGCAAACAACAGAGGCAGGTTGTCAAAAACAGCACTTCCGACTTTATTCATAATAACAAGCAGTGCATGTAACACTGTACCATCTCCGAGAATCTTTCCGAGATTGTACATCTCAATAGTTGTCTCATTCGTAAACGAACTGCCAAGCCCCAGTAACAATCCTGCAACCGGCAGAATTGCGATTGGAAGCATAAAACTTCTTCCAATTCTCTGTAAGACTTCAAAAACTTTGTCTTTCATAATAAATAAACCTCACTTTCCTGTGATATTTATATGGAAAGCGGTCTTTTTAGTATAAATATATCATGCTGAGGATTCTCATCATTTTATAAATACACAAAAAGAGGCACTAACTCCACATAAATATACTATTTGCAATTTATGCATAGTTAATGCTTTGTTTTGATAAATTTTGCTTTCAATATTTTAACGCATGAATTGATATAAACTTTCCGACTCATGGACGGTTTGCACCTCGGAGAATATCAGTAACAGTACATAAGTGTGCAAAAAACGCACACTAAATACTGACTGATATTCTAACACCGTTGGCACTTAAGACATGTATTTTATGTCTTTACGTGCCACTACAGGTGTTATTCGAGGCGGGAGCCGTCCATTTGTCGTATAATAACCACTTCCATGACGTTCGTTCAGCCTAGATTTTACTGCCGTAATGTGCGTTTCCCCACAATTCTTATTGAATTAGTATGATTTATGTTATATACTGTTATCAGACTAAAATAATATAAAATATGGAGGCAATTATGAAAATCTCTACAAAAGGAAGGTATGCGCTAAGACTTATGCTTGACATTGCACAGCATTGTGCTGAAAAACCCGTTAGTATAAAAGAAGCTGCAAAAAGGCAGAATATTTCAGATAAATATCTTGAACAGATAATTTCTATTTTGAATAATGCAGGATATGTAAAAAGTGTCCGTGGTCCACAGGGTGGTTATCTGCTAAAAAAGGAACCTAAGGAGTATACGGTAGGTATGATATTACGTCTTACAGAGGGTTCTCTTGCGCCTGTTGCATGTGTCGAAGAAGATGCAGAACCGTGTGAGCGTGTGCAAAACTGCGCAACATATGTTGTATGGGAAAAACTTTATTCAGCAATATGTGACGTTGTTGACAATATCACACTTGAGGATCTTGTCGAATGGCATGTTGACGGTTCAGGCGATTACTGCATTTAATAATTTATATTTTTTAATTTTACAATTTCTAATTTTCAGTAAAACAAAAAGATATTAAAACAGGAAAATCTCTATTTCCATGATTTAATATCTTTTTATTATTTATTATCTGTTTACTTTTTTTGCCATATCAACAATATTCTCACTAAAAATTACTCTGTAAATAATGATGTTGAATAATATCTGTCACCGCTGTCCGGTAATAATACAACAATGTTTTTACCCTTATTCTCTGCTCTCTTAGCATATTCAATAGCTGCTGCAAGTGCTGCACCTGATGATATTCCTACAAGAATACCCTCCTCTTTTGCGATTGCCTTGCTGTATTTGAATGCATCGTCATCCTTTATAGTAAGAACTTCATTATAAACTTCTGTGTTAAGTGTCTTTGGAACGAATCCTGCACCGATTCCCTGAATCTTATGTGCTCCTGCGTGTCCCTGTGACAATACAGGTGATGTCTCAGGCTCTACTGCAATTACTTCTACATCTGACTTCTTTGCTTTAAGGTACTGGCCTACTCCTGTAAGAGTTCCACCTGTTCCTACACCGGCTACAAATGCATCTACATTTCCGTCTGTATCATTCCAAATTTCAGGACCTGTTGTCTTTTTATGTGCTGCTGGGTTTGCAGGATTTTCAAACTGACCAGGTATAAAACTGTTCTCTATCTCTTTTGCAAGTTCCTCTGCCTTTGCGATAGCACCTTTCATTCCCTTTGTTCCATCTGTAAGTACAAGCTCAGCACCGTACGCCTTGATAATATTTCTACGCTCAATACTCATAGTCTCCGGAAGTACAATTATAATTCTGTATCCCTTTGCTGCTGCAATGGCTGCAAGACCGATACCTGTATTTCCTGATGTAGGCTCGATAATCGTTGAGCCCTCTTTTAAAAGACCTTTTTCCTCTGCATCTTCTATCATCTCTTTTGCAATTCTGTCTTTTACACTTCCTGCTGGATTGAAATACTCAAGTTTTGCAAGAATTTTTGCTTCAAGACCAAATGCCTTCTCAATATGTGTAAGTTCTACAAGTGGTGTGTTTCCGATAAGTCCAAGTGCACCTTTATATATATTTGCCATGATAATAATCCTCCTATTATATCTATATTATGTTTTATTTATTTCTACTGAACTGCCTTAAATGCTTCGTCAAGATCTTCAATTATATCATCAATGTTTTCTGTTCCAATTGAAAGTCTGATAGTATTTGGCTTAATACCCTGATCTGCAAGTTCCTCTTCGTTAAGCTCTGCATGAGTTGTAGATGCAGGATGAATAACAAGTGATTTAACATCTGCAACATTTGCAAGAAGTGAGAAAAGTTCAAGATTATCAATAAATTCTTTTGCTTTCTCTGCATCACCCTTAATCTCAAATGTGAATATAGAACCGCCGCCATTAGGGAAATATTTTTTGTAAAGACGCTGCTGTTCAGGGTCTTCAGATACTGATGGATGGTGAATAGCCTCTACAAGTGGCTGCTTCTTTAAGTAATCTATAACCTTTAATGCATTTTCCACATGTCTCTCTACACGAAGTGATAATGTCTCAAGTCCCTGAAGGAATATCCATGAATGGATTGGTGAAATAGTAGCACCTGTATCACGAAGAAGAATAGCTCTTATTCTTGTAACAAAAGCTGCAGGGCCTGCTGCATCGGCAAAGCTGATTCCATGATAACTTGGGTTTGGCTCTGTAAGCTGTGGAAATTTGCCTGATGCTTTCCAGTCAAATTTTCCTCCGTCTACGATAACACCACCGATTGTAGTTCCATGACCACCGATAAACTTAGTAGCTGAATGAACTACAATATCTGCACCGTATTCAAGTGGACGAAGAAGGTAAGGTGTTGCAAATGTGCTGTCAATAACAAGCGGAATCTTGTGTGCATGTGCAATCTTTGCAATTGCCTCGATATCTGCAACTTCTGAATTTGGATTTCCAAGAGCCTCAATATAAAGTGCCTTTGTATTATCCTTGATAGCTGCTTCAAAAGCCGAAGGGTCAAGTGGGTCAACAAATGTTGTCTCAATGTTATAATCTACAAGTGTGTGTGCAAGAAGATTATATGTTCCACCATAAATGTTCTTTGCTGCTACGATGTGGTCACCTGCAAGTGCAAGGTTCTGAATAGTGTATGTAACTGCTGCCGCACCTGAACCAACTGCAAGCGCTGCCACACCACCTTCAAGTGCTGCAATTCTCTTTTCAAAAACGTCCTCCGTAGGATTTGTAAGTCTTCCATAAATGTTACCTGCATCTTTAAGACCAAATCTGTCTGCCGCATGCTGTGAATTGTGGAATACATAAGATGATGTCTGATAAATAGGAACTGCTCTTGCATCTGTAACTGAATCTGCCGTTTCCTGACCAACATGTAACTGTAATGTTTCAAATTTAAAATTTCTATCTGCTCTTGCTTTCTTACTCATATATATGTCCTCCAAAAATTAAATTCTATTTATCTGTTTTTATATTCTGATTTTAATTTACAACTTCATTCTATTTCTAAAAATTATAATAAATAATCAGCAGCAACAATAATCATGCCACCATTTAAAACTGCACATTCGACTATCTTTCATTGTATAGTCGATAAACACTCGCCTATAAGTCATATAGTCTCCTCCATATTCTACTTGTCATATATTTCATATTACCTTAGTATGATTTGCTGACAAAAATTATAATACACTCCTATTCCTACTTTGTCAATAGGAAATATATATATTTTTCAATATTATTTTTATTATGCTGTTATCCAGCCTCCTGCTGCTATCACATCACCATCATAAAAGACTATAGCCTGCCCCGGTGTCACGGCTCTCTGTTTTTCGTCAAATACACATTTTATCTTTCCGTCCTTCTCAGGATAAACCGTACATGGCGAACCTTGATGTGCATATCTTATCTTTCCAATAAATCTTGTTGGCTCTGTTATATTTTCAATTGACATATAATTTATGTTTTCTGCATATACAGTATCTGAAAATACACTCTGACCGTCACCGAGCACAATCTCCTTCGTGTCCGGACAGATTTTATTTATATAATAAGGCTCAGTTGAAGGAAGTCCAAGTCCTTTTCTCTGTCCTATAGTATAATGCTCTATACCCTTGTGCACTCCAAGAATATTTCCCTTTTCATCAATGAAATTGCCAGGCACACTCTTTTTACCTGTCTCTCTCTCTATAAAACCTGCATAGTCATGATCAGGCACAAAACAAATGTCCTGGCTGTCACTTTTATGTGCAACCTCAAGCCCTATTTTTTCTGCTATCTCTCTTATCTGGTCTTTATTGTATTCTCCAACAGGCATAAGCGTTCTGCTGAGCTGTTCCTGACTGAGATTAAATAATACATATGTCTGATCTTTCTTTTTTGTAGCAGACATTTTTATTGTGTATCTTCCGTTATCAAGCTTAACTATTCTTGCATAATGTCCCGTTGCAATATAATCGGCTCCTATTTCCATAGACCTCTGTAAAAGTGACTGCCATTTTACATACTTATTACATGCTATGCACGGATTTGGCGTATGTCCCTTCTTATATTCATCGACAAAATAATCTATAACATGCTTTTGAAAATCATCTCTGAAATTCATTACATAATACGGTATATCAAGCTGTGATGCCACACGTCTCGCATCTTCCACAGCCGACATTCCACAGCATCCACCCTCATGCTCCACAGTGCAGGCATCTTCCTGCTGCCATATCTGCATGGTTACTCCAATTACTTCATATCCCTGTTCTTTTAATAAATAGGCTGCCACCGATGAATCAACACCACCCGACATTCCGACAACAACTTTCTTTTTCATATATCTGACCCTTTCATTAAATGTTTAAGTATCATATCTTTCTATAAAGCAACAATAGCCGTATCACAAAAGACAACTGCATCTATACTAAATGATAACACATTATCTCTCATAATACGACCATATATTTTCACAATTCCTACTCATAAACTATGATTTAAGAATATTTTTGTTCATTCTGTAAATTGCACTAAAAAAACTTATCAACGAATAACTCCTAATATTCTTCTTCCGGAGCTTCTTCCTTTTCGCTGATATCATTTACAGGCTTTTCAAGACCTTCTATCTTGATACCATTCTTTTCTGCATAATCCCAGAGAGCTGCATGTATAGCTTCCTCCGCCAAAAGAGAACAGTGGACTTTTACCGGTGGAAGTCCATCAAGAGCTTCCATAACTGCCTTGTTTGTAACCTGCAAAGCCTCCTGAACTGTTTTTCCTTTTACAAGTTCTGTTGCCATACTGCTTGTCGCAACTGCTGCACCGCATCCAAAAGTCTTGAACTTTACATCCTGAATGATTCCGTTATCATCAATATCAAGGTACATTCTCATGATGTCACCACATTTTGCATTACCAACTGTACCTACACCACTTGCATCTTCTATTTCTCCAACATTTCTTGGATTGTTGAAATGATCCATAACTTTTTCACTGTACATAGTAAGCCTCCATTTCTCTGCTCTTATCTATTTATTATTCTTAACAAAATCCTCGTAAAGAGGTGACATGCTTCTAAGTCTTTCTATAATTCCTTTAAGCATGTCTACTGTAAAATCAACTTCTTCCATAGTATTCTTTTCTGATAATGTAAGTCTTAAAGAACCGTGTGCTATCTCATGTGGAAGTCCGATGGCAAGTAAAACATGTGAGGGATCAAGTGAACCCGACGTACAGGCAGAACCACTTGAACCACAAACACCATTCTGGTCAAGCCATATAAGCATTGACTCACCCTCAATAAATCTAAAACATACATTTACGTTGTTTGGAAGTCTCTTAACTTTATCACCATTTAATTTTGCATAAGGAATTTCTTCCATAACTCTGCTGATAAGATGATCTCTGAGCTTTGTCTCATATTCCATTCGCTCTTTCATGTTGTCTCTTGCAAGTTCTACAGCTTTTCCAATTCCGACAATTCCCGGAACATTATGAGTACCTGCTCTTCTCTGTCTTTCCTGTGCTCCGCCGTGAACAAATGAACCAATCTTTACACCTTTTCTAATGTACATAATACCGATTCCCTTTGGTCCGTTTATCTTGTGACCACTTGCACTGAGCATGTCAATGTTCATCTCATCCACATTCATAGGAATATGACCAAATGCCTGAACAGCATCTGTGTGGAATAATACACCATGCTCTTTGGCAATCTTTCCGATTTCTGCGATAGGCTCTATAGTTCCAATCTCATTGTTTGCTGTCATGATTGAAATAAGAATAGTATCCGGTCTGATTGCTTTCTCTACATCGTCAGGATTTACAAAACCATTTTCATCTACATCAAGGTAAGTAACTTCAAATCCCTTTTTCTCAAGATATTCACAAGTATGCAGAATAGCATGATGCTCTATCTTTGATGTGATAATATGCTTTCCTTTATTCCCATAAGCATCAGCGGTGGCTTTCAATGCCCAGTTATCAGACTCACTTCCGCCGCCTGTAAAATAAATTTCCTCTGTTCTTGCACCAAGAAAATCTGCAATAGTCTTTCTTGAATCTTCAACAGCTTTTTTGCTGTTTCCTGCAAAACTATATATACTTGATGGATTTCCATAAAACTCAGTAAAATATGGTTTCATAGCCTCAAATACTTCAGGATATACCTGTGTAGTGGCTGCATTATCCATATAAATACACTTACTCATATTTGTCCACTCCTTTGTCTCATATTGATTTATTTTATATATCCCAGTGTTTTTCTCTATTTAACGAAAACACTTATCAACAAGGATTATTATAACATTGCTTTTTTCAATGTCAACACGATAGTTACAGTATATTGCTTTTCTTATTGAAAACATTTATCAATAATTTTTTTTAATAAATAACTGCTATTATCACAAATCAAGTCGAAAAAAAACTTGAACATCAAAGCAGAAACTCTAATGCACAAGTTCTAATCTCTCAATATGTAAATGCACCAGGAGGGATTTGAACCCTCACGAGGTCACCCCCGACGGATTTTGAGTCCGTTGCGTCTGCCGTTCCGCCACTAGTGCATATTGCGTTGCCACAACATCTGATATAATACTACTAAACCACTCAAATGTCAATAACTTTTTTCTTTTTTCAACTCATCCCCGAATGATACTTTTTTCCTGAAAAGAAACTGCCACATAATCAAAATGTGGCAGATTATTTTCAATAGGAATACTAATAATAATTAATAATTATGTAGATATTTTTAACCAATAACTTTCTTAACAGCCTCTAAAACTCGGTCTGCCTGGAACGGTTTTACAATGAAGTCTTTCGCCCCGTTCTGAATAGCTTCTATAACCATAGCCTGCTGTCCCATTGCTGAACACATAATAACATTTGCTCCGGCATCAGCTTCCTTAATCTTCTTCAAAGCCTGAATACCATCCATCTCAGGCATAGTGATATCAAGCGTAACTAAATCCGGTTTCAATTCTGTATATTTCTGAATAGCAACTACACCATTCTCTGCTTCCCCAACTACATTGTAACCACCTTTTGTTAAAATATCCTTTACCATCATGCGCATAAATGCCGCATCATCAACAACTAAAATATTATTTCCCATGGTCATTCTCCCTTGCATAAATTATTAACAAATCATATCAGCCTTTCAGTAATAAACGGCATTTAATATGATTCACCCAAAAACTAACTTTTCTTTTGTCAGCCTTTTTGACTACAATTCTTGTCTTAGATTATATATCTTTTAAGAACTTGTGTCAAGTAAATGGTTCCATCAAAACTATTTATTTAAAAGTATAATTACGTTTACACCTGCACTGCAACCACAGACAAGTAAACAATTTTTTAAAAATATTTATGACTTCCCCACAAATTACTTTTTTTCAAATCAAGATACTCGCTGTACGCTTTTTCAAGTATCTGTTTTTCGTTTGAAAATTTAAGCAAATGATATGCCTCATGATATTTGTAATATCCTGAATCCACAAAATATTCCTCTCTTTGAGGCTTGCTATGATAACTGTCCGCCATCATAAGATACCAGTGTACATCTTTTACTACTGTGTCATTCGGTGTGTTAAAGGTATATTGGCTCTTGCCAACATATTTGATAATACTGGCAGCCACACTTGTTTCTTCTTTCACTTCCCTTAAAGCAGTCTGCTTGTACTCTTCTCCTGCTTCGACTGTCCCTTTCGGAAGAACCCAGCCATCATATCGATGTTTATAATTCTTGTAGAGCAATAAAATCTTTCCTCTAAAAATCACCACGCCGCCACAGCTCGTTGCTTCAATCATTGCAATTCCTCCTTGGTGTGCGTGAACATACTTATATAAGTATACTCTTTTTGATAGCTCTTTGCAAGAACATTTAATCACCGAGATACTCTCTAAACATTTTTTCGGCTATCGGCACCGCATATCTGCTTCCTGTTCCGGCACCCTCAACAACTATACTCACAGCTATTTTAGGATTGTCCGCCGGTGCGAACCCCACAAACCACGCATGCGATGTACCTTTTGAATCAAATTCTGCTGAACCGGTTTTTCCTGCCACTCTATACGAAAATCTGTTTAATGATGAAGCCGTTCCGTCTTTTACAACCGATTTCATAAGATTTTTAACACTCACTGCAACACTTTTATCTATAATTTTCCCGACTGATTTGGGCGAATATTTTTTTACCTGTTTTCCCGAATCACTCTCAGTGTGGTCAACTACATACGGTACCATCATTTTTCCCTTATTTGCAATTGCGCTGCTGATCAGAACATTTTCAAGCGGTGTTATGCCTGTCTTTCCCTGACCTATTGCAGTCTGCATAATCTCACCTTTGTCTGACTTTCCATTCAAAACAAAACTGCTTTTTTTGTATTCAAAATTAACCGGTAATTCTCTATTAAATCCAAATTTTTCGCATAAGCTTTTGAAATTATCGACATTAAGCTTCAAACCTATATTTGCAAAAGCACCGTTGCATGACTCTGAAAAAGCTCTGTTTAAGTTTACTTTTCCGTGTACTTCACCGCCGTAACAGCTTATCTTATTTCCGTAAAACTCATCTGTTCCCTTGCACACATATTTATAATTTTTATATTTACTTCCGTTTTCAATAATATATTCCGCTGCCGTAAGTATCTTAAATGTAGAGCCTGGCGGATATATTCCCTGTGTTGCCCTGTTTAATAATGCTGAATTTCCGTCATCTCCCGATATAAGCTTATTCCAGTCTTTCTCAACGGTATTAGGATTATAATCGGGTTTTGATACCATCGCAAGAATCTTTCCCGTAGACGGTTCCATGGCAACTACTGCTCCTCTGTAACTGCCAAGCGCATCATATACTGTTTTTTGAAGCTTATAATTGATAGTCGTAACAACATTGTCCCCTGGCTTTTTCTCACCTTTAAAATTGTCCGTAAGCTGTTCTAATGGATTTGCATGGGAGGTAAGCAGTGGATAACACTGACTTAATTCCACACCTGTCATGCTATTTGTAATTCTCCCAATAACATGACAAAACATATTGTTATAAGGATAATACCTCTTATCATTTCCCTTTTTATCGGTTATCGTTTTCGCCAGAATCTTACCGTCCGCCGACAGTATTTTTCCTCTCTTTACTTTTTTAGCAAGAACTTCCTGTCTTTTGTTATACGAATTATTTATTATATCCGCACTGTCCCTGACCATAAATACAGTTATATATACCATCATTCCCAAAAACAATGCGACAAAAAAATAAGTTATGATAAATATCTGGCGGTTTCCTCTTTTTTGTTCATCATATGCCCTCTCATCCGGATTTGACCGCCTTCTACTCCTCACTTCTTCTGCTGCGTCTCTGTCTCTTACTGTCTGTCTCACTAATCTCCCCCCTTCCGTTATTTTTAACATACAATCCCTGAATTATAGCAAATAATATCATTGTACTTGTAACAGAACTTCCTCCATAACTAACAAGCGGAAGTGTAACACCTGTAGACGGAATAAATTTTGTTACGCCGCCTATAGTCAGAAAAGTCTGAAACATATATTCAACACTAAGCCCCAAAGCAGTAAGTTTATAAAATCGGCTGTTTATCTTCAATGAGATATTGATAAACATAACAAAGCAGCTTATCTCAACCAGTATAATGCATAATCCGAAAAAAACACCCATTTCCTCACATATGGCTGAAAATATAAAGTCGGTTTTTGATACAGGTATCTTTTGTGGTGTTCCCTCGCAAAGTCCCATTCCAAACCAGCCTCCGGTTCCGATGGCAAACAGTGACTGCGTCACCTGATATCCCTTGTTTGCGACATCACTCCACGGGTCTTTCCAAGCTGCAACTCTTACTCTCACATGATAAAAAAGCTTATATGCTGCAGCTGCTCCCGCCGCCAATGCTCCTGATCCAAGCAAAATATAGCCTTCTTTTCTGGTTGCTGCATACAATATTACTATATAAGTTATATAAAATATCAATGCTCCTCCAAGGTCTTTTTCTGCTATAAGTATAAGCACATGTATGGCGGCGGGTATTGATATTTTTACAACATCTGCAAAATTTCTCACTCTCGCAAGCATTGCCGCCGCAAAAAAAACAAATATAATCTTGACAAATTCAGATGGTTGCAATGCAAAACCGCCGATTATTATCCAGTTTCTCGAACCGTTTTTCTCTTTTCCTATAATAAATACGAGTGAAAGCAATACTATACCAATTATGGCATAAAAAACTCCAAACTTATCAAAATAAGGAAATTTTTCTATCAACAGAGGAATAAACAATGAGACGAAACCTGTTGCTGCAACAAATATCATCTGCCTTATTATATCGTTGCCGCCAAGTCGTTCTATCATTATAAATCCAATGTTCAAAAGCATCATCATATTGTTGAGGATAAGTTTTGACATTCCTTTATAAACATACGGATATGCCTTACACATAAATACCAAAAGGACAAGCTGACATACATAATATACTAATATTTTTGTATCAATACTGTTTAAAAACAAAACAAGCGTAGCTATAAAATGTATACTAAACATTATTTTCTGTTGTCTTTTATATACTCTTTCCTCACGCTCTCTGTCTTTTCCTATAAATACCGTAAAACAATGCCACGCATAAATTGCAAACAGTATAATAATTATATACTTTGAAGTTTCCACGAGTATTGAATGCAACACTCCGATAATGTTCATATTACCGAACATATTTATAAGTTTGTCAGCTGCTTCCTGCTTGTTCATAAATCAAAAACTCCTCCTGCTATTCCACGCCGTTTAGCATATGACCTTCATCATAATCTCCCCTGTATCTGCCGCACAATATATCTCTTATAGTTTCGCATTCCTCAAATGTAAAATCATACCTAAATGAAGCTATGCCTTTCTCCAAAAGAATATCCTCATATTTTTTCAGATAAAGCGGCTTTGCCTGATATATAATATTATAGCAATATTTGCAATAATTTATTGCCGTAAACTTTCTTTTCTTTCTATCTTCAAAACACAACATATCATTCATTTTATTCTTATCTGCACATAAAGCGGCACATTCATCAACATTATGTCTTATACACTGTGCAGAAACCATCATTGGAATATGCGTATACAAAATAAACTCACAGCCGTCAGTCTTTGCAAGCTCATCCATTTCATACATTGTAAGTTCAAACGGCATTGTAAATCGCTCTATGCCATTTTCTCTCCAAAAACGTACTGCATCGCTGTTCATTGTATACATTTGTGCATCTGTAACTATATTGTCAGGTTTGACACCACACTTCTGTGTCAGATAAGTAAATTCTTCAAAGTTCTTTATCACATATCCTGCACACCCGTTTTCTTCATTCTGTTTTTCCCATACATTTTTTCTGAATATATGAGGCATAACAATATATGCGTCAATTCCTTTTGAATTTATCATATTAAGCGCATCTTTTAACTGTTTATGGTTTAACATTTCTGTTCTAAGATATATCTTTTTTAAACCGGTGATGCTAAGTTCAAGAACACATTGAAGCTGTTCTAATGTCATAACTGAAATTATTATTTCAGCCTGCTTTTGTGTCTTTTCCTTTTGGCTGTTGGTTTCAGTATGGCTGTCAGCACTTCCGGCACAATTTCTTCTATATTTTGACAATATCTCATTTTCAAGACCCGCAAGAGCCTCTCGTCTCATTTTTTTCAACATTCCGACAGGAATAAAAAGATTATCATCTATAAGTATATCCAATTTTTGAAATTCAAATTTAGTTGTTCCTGTCTGGGATATGCTTTTTGCCACGCTCTCTTTTGTTGCCGGATTTTTAAGTGCAGTGTCGCATACATCACCGTATACTGTATATTCATCTTCACCGCACTTTACTTTTAAATACGCTTTTTGTCCTTTTGAAGCATAAAATTCTCCAATAACAGGTATCTTTTTTTCCTTTTCAATAAAATCTGCTCTTATTTTTTCAAGCAGACATGCTTTCTTTGTCCTGTAAACCTTGTCTCCCTGATGTATACGGCTCCCATATTTGAATTTAGCTTCTACAATACTTCCTGCCCTTTTGTTTTCACCGATAGTATACTCGTATTCCTGCTCCATATTATCATTGCAAAATTCTACCACATCCTGCGGATACAATTCTTTAACTGTTTTATATTTCAATCTGCCTTTTCCAACTGAAACCACCTCTCCAACCAATACACCTCCATGTTTTGGTCTTTTTGCAGATAACATCGTTCCCTTTTTACTCTTGTTTTTCTCATATGGAACACCTGATAATCCCTCTAAATATCCCTGCGTAAATCCGCCTCTGTTATATATTTCCTGAAGATTTTCCATATCTTTTTTAAACTCTTTATTGTATTTCCTAAGATATTCCTTATAAGCATCTTTCCCCATAGCTGCATATAAATCGACGTATTTTCTGAAAATTGATGTCACAAATGCCGTGTATTCAGGTCTTTTCATACGTCCTTCTATTTTAAACGAATCAATTCCAGCCTCAATCATCTCACAAACATACGGAAGGTTACATAATTCTTTTGGACTTAATATATAATCACCTATATCACTCTTTTTTCCTTCCACAAGATATGGCTGTCTGCATGGCTGTGCACATCTTCCTCTGTTGCCGCTTCTTCCTCCAAGCATGCTGCTGAAAAGACATTGTCCTGAATAGCAATAACATAATGCTCCATGAACAAATACCTCCATCTCCATTGAAGTATCTTTTCTCATCTGTTCCAATTCGCCGATGGTAAGTTCTCTTGCCGGAACAATTCTTGTAACTCCGTATTTTTTCAACAAATCGTCTGAGACACCCATTGTTATAGTCATCTGCGTACTTGCATGTATCTCCATTTTGGGAAACCATGTGTGAATGTTTCTCATGGCACCAACATCCTGAACTATTACCGCATCAAGTCCCGCTTCATAATACGGTTTTAAAAAAGAATATAGTTCACTCATCTCACGCTCTTTAATCAATGTATTTACAGTCATATATAGTTTTACTCCATACATATGGCAATAATCAATTGCTTTAAGCATGTCATCTCCCTCGGGATTGTCTGCATATGCTCTTGCGCCAAATCTGCTTCCTCCTATATAAACAGCATCGCATCCTGCTGCAACCGCCGCTTTTAAACTCTCAAAAGAGCCTGCCGGTGCAAGTATCTCAGGTACTTTTATCTTGTCTGCCAAGTTGCTTTCCTCCTTCAAAATCATAAAAAAGGGCAAAGCCAGCGCTTTGCCCTAGCAAGAATTTCAAAGAAATTCTTGTTGGTACACTACTACATTACAGCAATTTCCTATTCCATAAAAAGAGGACTGTAAACAGTCCCCATTTTATTTATCTGCGTCTATTTCTTCCTAACTCTGTTTCGAGCCTTATTATTTCATTTTGTGCTTTCTGCTTTTCATCCGACAATTCCTTAATCTTTTCTTTCGCCTTATCTATCTCCGACTGCATTGTAAGCATTTCATGTTTTATGTCAAATATTTCTTTTTCCATATCTTCATTTTCATTTTTTAAATCATTTGAATCTTTTATTGCTTTATAATATTCATCTGACAGATTTATGGCAAGAAGAATGTTGCGCATCTCAGTATCAAGTCTGAGATAACTTTCCTGCTGTTTAAACTCAGCTATTTTGTCATTTATATGGTTAGCAATCTTTTGAAGATAATCACTGCTCTCATATCCACTTAGTGTATATTGTTTTCCATTTATAATAACTTCAACATCATTTTTTGTATTCATCTGCCATTTTCTCCTTTGATTATATCACTTGCACATGATGTCTACTCAGCAGATGCATCATCCGCCATCTGTTCTTTATCTGCTTCACTGTTGTTTTGTGCTGCATTACCCTGGTCTACAACAAGTTCCGCTTTGTTTTTTCTTACAGTTTCAAGATAATCACTAAGGGATTTCTCAAGAACTTTTGAATTGTTCAAAGTATTTGTATAGGCTGCCTGTATAGTCTTTTCTGCCATCGTAAGAAGGTCAGATGTATAATAAATAGCTCCGTTTCCAATCTCTTCCGCCTGGCTTCTCGCATCATCAATAATAGACTGAGCTCTTGCATTTGCCTCATTTACAGTCTTTTCTGCCTGCTGATAAGCCTGCTGCATAATATTGTGTTCCTCGACAAGAGCTTTATACTGCTCTTTTGCATCGGCAAGCATGGCCTGTGCCTTTGTATTTGCATCATCCAGTATCTGATCTCTCTGATTTAATATTTTTCTGTATCTTTTTATTTCTGTTGGTATATCCCTGCGAAGATCATCAAGCAGATCATAAAGTTCATCTTTAGGTACTATAACTCTTGTAGCTGATAGTCTTTGCATCTTACAACTCTCTACAAACGCATAAATATCTTCAATTTTCTGTTCAATTCTACTGTCTCTGCTGTCCTGCATTTTAATTCCCCCGTTTATTTATCTCGATTTAAGTATTTAAGTGCTTCCATCGGAACAAAATCACTTATATCTGCATTATATCTCATCAGTTCTTTTACGGCACTTGAACTCACATATGAATACTGCGGTGATGTAGCAAGAAATACCGTATCCGCCCTGCCATTTAATTTGTAATTTGCCTGTGCAAGCGGAAGTTCATATTCAAAATCATTTGCTGTTCTCAAACCTCTCACTATGACATCTGCATCACATTTATCAACAAAGTCAACCAATAAACCTTCAAATGCTTCAACCCTCACATTAGGCATTTTTTCTGTCACTTCCCCAAGAAGCTCTACTCTTTCTTCTAAAGTAAGAAGCGGCTTTTTTGAACTGTTTATAAGAACTCCAAGTACCAATGTGTCAAACATCTTTGAAGCTCTGTATATCAAATCCACATGCCCTTTTGTAACCGGGTCAAAACTTCCCGGAAAAACTGCTATACTCATCTTTTTTCCTCAATCATCTATCCTTATAAATACATGACGGTTTGTCTTGTATTCTTTAACTTTCTCAACATTGTATATATCATACATATAAGAAATGTCTGTATCTAATGAAGTTTCTACAATTATAAGAGTATCTTTATGCACAATATCTGAATCTGACAAAAGGCTTAATATCTTTGCTTCAATATCATGATTGTACGGAGGATCCATAAAAATAATATCGAATTTGTTTCCTGTCAATTCTAATTTTTTCAGTGCCGAAACAGCATCCATCTTTAAAACTCTTGTCACATCTTCAAAATGTGTTCTTTTTATATTCTCCTTGATGCATCTTACGGCTTCGGAATCATTGTCAATCATAACAGCTTCTTTTGCACCTCTGCTCAAAGCTTCAAGTGCTATTCCACCGCTCCCGCTGAATATGTCCAAAAAACTTACATCATATAACTCCTGTTGAAGCATATTAAACAATGTTTCCTTTATTCTGTCTGATGTCGGTCTGGTATGCCTGCCTTCCGGAGTAACCAGGTTTGTCCTTCTTGCTTTTCCTGCAATAATTCTCATAATTAAGTCTCTCCATCAAAACGGATATATTTTATTTTACTTATAGACATTTCTTTAAGCAAAATACATCTATTGTTATATATTAACACACTCTTTGCTAACGGTCAAACACATCCGCTTCTTTTATAGTCATCAAATCATCCCTTGTAGGATTTTCAATTTTAACCAGACGGTTTGCCTGATTCATCACAAATTTTTCAAACAAGTTCCTGATTCCTCGCGCATTTCCGAAATTTTTCCACTGCGATGCTTTCATTTTGTTTAACAGCTCGAGAACTTTTACTTTAGCTCCTTCTTCTATCTCAAGTCCTGCCTTTCCTGCCATAACCGACAATATACTTACAAGTTCTTCCTTTGTGTAATCAGGAAAGTTTATAAATTTGTTGAATCTTGATACAAGTCCCGTGTTGCTTTTAAGAAATGTTTTCATCTCTTCTGTGTATCCCGCAACTATTATGACAAGATTGTCCCTGTTATCCTCCATAAGTTTGACAAGTGCATCTACCGCCTCTGTTCCAAAATCATTTGGCATATCCGGATTTACAAGTGAATAGGCTTCATCGATAAACAATACACCGCCCATCGCTTCTTTTACAACATCGTGAACTTTCATCGCAGTCTGTCCGACATATCCCGCAACCAAACCTGACCTGTCGGTTTCTATCATCTTTCCGTCAGATAATATTCCAAGTTCCTTATAAATCTTTCCCACAAGTCTTGCAACTGTCGTTTTTCCTGTTCCCGGACT
This sequence comes from uncultured Lachnospiraceae bacterium, assembly GCA_934320845.1. Classification (GTDB taxonomy): domain Bacteria; phylum Bacillota; class Clostridia; order Lachnospirales; family Lachnospiraceae; genus Butyribacter. The sequence continues at coordinate 119,267 of CAKRFU010000003.1, read as the reverse complement.
TCCGGTAAATACCATATGGTATGACATATCCATAACAGGCATATTCATCTCTTCTCTTAACTTTCTTATCTTGATAAGGTTTATTAGAGATTGTATTTCCTCCTTAACTTCAGATAATCCTACCATTCCGTTTAGCTCGTCCACAAGTGCCTTTATCCGCTTTTCTTTTTCTTCTTTCTGAAGACGCTCTCTCTCAAGAATACGTTGTTTAACTTTCATAAATTCTTCTCTTGCGAGACGCTCTTCTTCCTGCTGTTTTACAATCTTTTGTTTCTCTATTTCTTCATCGGATAATGTATTCCCTTCATTTGTCAGAACAAATTTCTTTGTATCATCATCCCTTGTAATAATCTCTTTTAATTTGGCTTTAGTTATCTTTTTTACGCTTTTGTTTCTTTTATTAGTTGAATCTTGAGTTCCCTTATCTTTATATTTTTTTTCTTTTAAATCTCCTTCAGTATTTTTTCTTTTCTTCTTCTCTTCCGTTCTCTTTTTTTCCGCTTCTGCTCTCTTTTTTTCTATTTCTTTTTGTTTTCTGTCCCTCTCCTGATTAATCACGGTCTGTTTCTGTCTTGCCCACTCAACATCACATCTTATAACATTTGATGTAAGTTTTCTGATAATGTATTCAGAATGTACTTTAGCATCTCGGTTTATAACAAAATTGCTTATCTTATCATAATATTTCTGTATGAACTCGTTTACTTTACTGTCCTTACCGTCATTCAGATATGCCATGCACAAAAGAATATTCAGAAAAGCATCCAAAAAATATTCCGTCATAATTTCTTTCCGCTCTTTATCATACAGGCCGCAAAGCTGCAAAAGAACAGGTGGCAATTCATAATACTGCCTGCTCTGTGCATATGACTTTTCTTCAATATTACTGTTTGAAGGTATGGAAAGCGGATTGGTTTTTGTCACCAACCTTATAAAATCTTTTTGATTTTCCAATATATCACCACAATGAATTGCAAGATTCATAAGTACCGATTGTACATACAAGTCAAGTACCTGAGTGCTTGTCTTTTTCATAACCTGCCTAGCCTGATCCCAAAAACCGTTTACCTCGAGTATTTCACAATATGATACGAGTTTTTTATAGTTGTCCTTGCCAAGCTCAAGCAGTTTATCCTGTGTATACTGTTCTGCTGCCATCAAATCAAAATCCTCCAAACTTTCAAAACACACCGTTCCCTGTAACACCTTTATTGCTTATATTACTATCTTTTTTCCATAATTGCAATCATTTACGGATATTTCAAACTCATTTGCGGCATCGTTCGCCATTTTCATTATATCAGCATCCTGATAAATATCAGCCAGCCTAAAATCCATTTCTCCACTCTGTCTTATTCCAAAAAAGTCTCCCGGTCCACGCAGTTTAAGATCCTGTTTTGCAACAAAAAATCCATCATTTGACTCCTCCAATACGCGAAGCCTTTTCATCGTCTCATTCGATGGATTTCCTGCCATAAAAATACAGTACGACTGGCTGTCGCCTCTTCCAACACGACCTCTTAACTGATGAAGCTGCGCAAGACCAAATCTCTCAGCATTTTCTATCATCATCACAGTTGCATTCGGAACATTTATTCCTACTTCTATAACAGTAGTTGATACAAGAATGTCTATCTCATGATTTGCAAACTGTTCCATTATCTCATTTTTTAGTGAAGCTTTCATTTTGCCATGCAATGCCTGTATCCTTATGGACGGAGCCATAGTTGTCTCAAGCATATTTGTGTAGTCAGTTACATTTTCTGCCTCCATATTTTCGCTTTCCTCAACCATCGGACATATAATATACACCTGATGACCTGCTGCTATCTCCTTTTGCATAAATTTATATGCCTGGTTTCTGTAATTTGTTCCGACAACACAATTTTTAATCGGCAAACGTCCCGTCGGCATAACATCTATAACTGATACATCAAGGTCACCGTATAATATTATCGCAAGCGTTCTCGGTATCGGAGTTGCACTCATAACAAGCATGTGAGGCTCTTTTCCTTTTGAAAATAATGTCTCTCTCTGTTTTACGCCAAATCTGTGCTGTTCGTCTGTTACGACAAGTGCTAGATTTTTGAATTTAACTTTTTCCTGTATAAGTGCATGTGTTCCCACTACTATATCAACTTCACCGTTTTCTATTTTTTCGTATTCTTTTTTCTTCTGCGATGCCGTCATGGAACCTATAAGCATTCCCACTCTTATTCCAAATTCGTCAAGTATCTCACAAAATGACTGGTAATGCTGCTTTGCAAGAACTTCCGTCGGAACCATAATCGCACCCTGACAGCCATTTTCCACTGCTAATGCAAGAACTATAATGGCAACTATTGTTTTTCCCGAACCTACATCCCCCTGTATAAGCCTATTCATGACATAGCCTGAACAAACATCTCCTATTATGTCACTAAGTGCATTCTCCTGTCCCTTTGTAAGCTCATATGGCAATTTGTCTTTTATCTTTTTTTCAATACTCATATTCTGAAACTCAAAAGCAGACTTTTCTTTTGTATTGTCTCTCTTGAGTTTTTTCATCGCAGTAAAGAAATGAAAAAATTCATCAAATACAAGACGTTTTCTTGCATCTATACATTCATCCTTATCTTTCGGAAAATGAATACCTTTTATTGCCTTTTTCCACAAGATAAGATTATATTTTTTTCTCAGTTCCGCCGGAAGAAAATCTTTATCAAATTCCACATTATCAATACAGTTTTTTACAGCCTTTGTCACCATATTGTTTGTAAGTCCCGCTGTAAGTGAATATATCGGAAACAGCTTGTCTATACTGTTTGCATATTCCTGCATGCTTATCATCTTTGGCTGCTGAAGTCTTAATATTCCATTTTTGTTTACAACAGTTCCCCTTAAAATATATTTAGTTCCCATATGAAGCGTTTTCATCAAAAACGGCATATTAAACCACACAACCCTCAATATTCCGGTTGCATCTTTTATATCACACTCAATTATTTTCAAATTACCGTGTCTTGCATTCTTAGGTTTTGAGACAAGGCTTCCCTCAATTATAACCGTTCTGCCTTCCACTACTCCTGAAATATTTTCTATCTGTCTGAATATCTCATATTCTCTCGGATAATAGCAAAGAAGCTCTCCAACCGTTGATATTCCCAATTTGTTGAAAAGCTTCTCACTCTTTTCTCCGATTCCCTTAATTTTTATAATACTGTCATTAAGTTCCATCGAATTTCTCCTATATTTTCTTTAAAAAAGGGCAAAACCAGCGTTTTGCCCTCCAAGAATTGCTTCGCAATTCTCGTTGGCTTTCCGCTATTTTACGAGCATTTTCCTATTCCATTAAAAAGTGGTTTTATTCTACTGATATGAAATAAGAATATACAGGCTGTCCTCCAAACTGTACTTCAAATTCTACATCCTCGTATTTGTCAGCAAGTTTGTCGGCAAGTTTCTGTGCACCATCTTCATCAACATCTGCACCATAATAAAGACTTACAAGTTCTGCATCGTCATCTATCATGCTGTCAATAAGAGCTGTAGCCGCATCATCAACATTTTTCTCAACAGCTACTATAGTCTTATCAGTCAGTCCCATAAAATCACCCTGTTTTATGTCTTTGCCGTCCATATTTGTATCTCTGACAGCGTATGTTACCTGACCTGATTTTATATTCAGCATTTCTGTTGACATATTCTTCTCATTTTCATCAACAGACTTGTTTGCCACATAATTTATCATTGCTGAAATTCCCTGAGGAATATTTTTTGAAGGAATAACGATAAGGTTTTTGCTTTCTGTAAGCTGCTTTGCCTGCTCAGCCGCAAGAATTATATTTCCGTTGTTTGGAAGTACAAAAATATTTTTAGCGTTAACTTTGTCAACCGCCTCTAAAATATCTTCCGTACTTGGATTCATTGTCTGACCGCCTTCTATAATAAAGTCAACACCAAGATCCTTAAATATATCAGATAACCCTTCTCCTGCTGAAACTGCTATAAATCCTACTTCCTTTTCAGGCTCACTTTTTGCCTCTGTTTCAGCTTTTGCAGCCTTTTCAGCATCTTTTATAACTTTTTCATGATGTTCCTCACGCATATTGTCAATCTTCATACTTGTAAGTGAACCGTATGTGAGTGCTTTCTGAATAGCAAGTCCAGGGTCATTTGTATGAACATGCACCTTTACTATATCATCGTCTGCTACAACTACGACACAGTCACCTATTTTTTGGAGATATTCCTTAAGCTGACGTTCCACAACATCCTGCTCTCTTTCAAGCATTATAATAAATTCAGTACAATATCCGAATTTTATGTCTGCTTCTTCTGTTGCTGTAGTGCTTGCCTTCACGACTTTTGATGTTCCTGAAACCTTTACGGTAAAGTCAGACACCTTGCCTTTAAGTGCATCAATAGCTCCCCTTAAAAATGTCATAAGACCCTCGCCGCCGGAATCTACAACCCCTGCCTGTTTTAATACAGGAAGCATATCAGGAGTCTTTAAAAGTGTATCTTCCATATATGCAACGATTGCATCACAAAATTCTATAATATCATCCGTATCTGAGTTTATAAGCATATCCTCTGCTTTTTCAGCACCAGCCTTTGCAACAGTGAGAATTGTACCCTCTTTTGGTTTCATAACCGCTTTATATGCTGTTTCTGCGGCATGCTGTACGGCATTTCCAATGATTGTCACATCAAGTGTATCATTTCCCTTTATCTCTTTTACAAATCCCCTGAATATCTGTGACATTATAACGCCTGAATTTCCCCTTGCTCCTCTTAATGAGCCACTGGATATTGCTTTTCCGAGTTCATCCATACTCGGCTTTTCAAGGTTGGTAACCTCTTTTGCCGCAGACATGATAGTCATTGTCATATTTGTTCCTGTATCTCCGTCAGGTACTGGAAATACATTAAGTTCATTAATATACTCTTTTTTTGCTTCCAATGCTTTTGCTCCTGACAAAAACATCTTCTGTATCATAACTGCATCTATCGATTTTAAAGCCACTTTCTTGTTCCTCCTTGTACCTGCTTAATCCTCGTCAATAATACGAACACCTTCAACAATGACATTTATGGATTCAACTTCCATGCCGGTAAACTCTTCAATCTTATACTGTACATTCTCAAGCACATTCTGCGACACGGCACGAATACTTACTCCATATGCTACAATGATATGAAGTTCTATTCGTATCTTGTTGTCAACGATGCTTATATTTACTCCTCTTCCGGCATTCTCTCTTTTTAAAAGTCTTGTCACTCCGTCTTTTACATTTACTGAAGCCATTCCGACGATTCCGATACACTCTGTTGTCGCAGCACCGGCGTACTTCGCAAGTACATCTTTATCTATAATAATATCTCCCATTTCGGTACTCATCTTACCCTTCATATACATTCCTCCTGCTATCTGTTTTGTAATAGTATGACGTCAAATTCAAAAAATATTTTGACTTCAACTGATACCACAAATTTCTTTTTATTATACTACATTTTATTCCAACAACATATAATATTACTATACAATAATAGGAATTTATTTGCAACCACATGAAAAGAATGATAGGTTTTATATTTTTTTGGATTGCCATAGGCATGACAATCATGTTTTTTGTCACAAATGGGATTCTTGCAATAATAATTATAATACTGCTGCTTATACTCGGATATAATCTTTTTTGCTGTTAAAAATTTAAATAAAAAAGAAAAGGGACCGGTTTGTCCGATCCCCATTTATATCCGAGATGCACTTACGCACGCTCAACAGCTCCAGAACGTAAACATCCTGTACATACCGGCATCTTCTTTGTGCCGCCATTAACCTTAACTCTGACAGACTTAATGTTTGGCTTCCACATTTTATTACTTCTTCTGTGTGAATGGCTCACTTTAATACCGAAATGAACACCCTTTCCACAAACTGCACATTTTGCCATCGTAAGCACCTCCTTATATTTAATCCATTGAATCCTGATTTATATTTATTGCGAATCAGTATTTATTAGCACAACACGACCATTCTAACAAACTTTATCTCAAAATGCAAGTACTTTTTCTTTTTTAAATTAGAATTTTTGTTTTCGTCATGAAAAAAATATACTTTACACTTCCTTTATCCATTCGCCAAGTTTCTCCTGCAACAGCTGCTGTCCATATGCTGTTCTCCACGTTGTTCCTCCTCAACAATTATTCTTCCAATTTCATAATAGGCATATACCATAGTGAGATTAACTGCCGTTTTCACATTTTTTCTTGCCTGCAGCAATACATCAGAAACGCTTTCCAGAAAAGTATGATCTATAACCGTAATTTCTTTCTTATTCCTCTTCGACATAATCTGTTACCACATTTTCTACATCCTGTGCCTGTTTTTCCTCTTCTGAAGCAGCCTTATCTGCCTTGTTTTTCTTTGCCTTGCCCTTTTTGGACGGTGCATACTTATCTATAAACTCAGGAATCATATCGAGAATTTTTGTCATTCCGTCCTGGTTTTTGACATTGACAAGTTTTGTCTCTCCGTCTTTTATAACAAGAATCGCACTCGGCTGTATTTTTCCTCCCATACCACCGCCTGCGTTATTCTTTGTGCCATTTTTACCCTTTTCAGATGAATTTCCTGAAAATGCTCCCGCTCCCGCACCAAATGTCACATCCACAAGTGGAAGAATAATCGTACCGTCATCAAATTTCACAGCGTCCCCAACTACTGTTTTTGTTGTCAAAAAACCCTCAAGTCCCTTAAACAGTGACTGTACTGTTGAATTAAATCCGTTATCTGCCATTATAATACCTCCCTTATACTTTTATAACTTTTCTTGAATTCTTTCAGCTCTTCGCAAAAATAAACTTTTATCAATATCTTAAGCAGAACAAATACTGTTACTCTGCCTTTTATTTCTATATCACTTTCAAATACCCTTTTTTCAAAATCTGGTGTGACGCATGGCATTATACCTGCCGCACCACAGAATGCTGCGATAATCCCAAGCACCTGTCCTGTTACCGCCGGGTCATCAAAACCTATAGTCATATCAATTTTTAAAAGCTTTGGTTTTATATGTCTCCATAAATGTAACACATTATCTCTCACAACGCAAACAAAACCAAGACACTCCTCACCAAAAACAAACTCTTTTACTAGAACGGCTTTTTCTGTACCGCTCCTTACAGCTACAAATATTTTTTTAACGGCATATGACAATTTTCTAAACAAATCTGCTACTTTTTTAGGAAACTGCATTAAACGTTTTAACTTTGAAATAAAATCTTTCCATAAAGACTTTTTGCGATTATCTTTATTTTTTTGTCCATTATTCTTTTTATTTTCGTCTAATATAATATCTTGTTTTATTTGTTTTTTGTTTCCACTTATCTCAATATCATGTTTTGTTTTCTCTTTATTTTGACTTATCTCAATGTCTGGCTCTGTCTCCGCCACCTTTAAAGAATATTTTTTATTACTTACTTCTTCAATTTCATTTTCTACGTTAGTCTTACTGTTCTTTCGGGGTTTCGTTTTATTTTCACTCTTCGGCTTAACTTTCCGTTTCTGCTTATTTTTTGATTTTCCCGGAAATACCTTTACTCCGAATATTCTTAAAATATATGAAACTTCTCTGCCGTCACTTTCCACTCTGAAAGATACTATATGAAGCAGCCAGGATAAACGTAATTTAACCGTTTTTTCATCTTCATAATATCTTCCTGCCACTTTATATCTTACCGGCACAAAAAGGACAAGTCCTGTTACCAGCAGAACAAACAAAAAAAGAAAGAGTAATATTTTTAATATTGTTAATAACACTTTTGCTATTATTGCCAATATCGTAAAAAACATTACTCTCCCCCCTTACCTGAAATACTCTGATACAGTTTTTGAATTAAACTCCCCTTTTTCGCTTATTATATCTGAAACCATTTTTTTTAACAGCTCAAGCACTCCCCCATAATCTGCAGCAAGACCTACAATTTCTATCCCTGCCTCCGCCTGATATTTAAACCAAAACTCTCTTGACGAATAAATGTCGAGGGTGTTTTCTCTGTTTGCTGCAAGTGCTATACAGTAGCATGCCGGTAAAATTTTTCCGCGTTCTATCATTCTTCTGTACTTTACCGGCTTTTTTAAAACTTTATCATCCATATAAATTTTACGGTTCCATACAACCGAGGAATTTTTACCTTTTTGCTTTTTTATCATAAATCCCCTGTTCCCTGCAATTCATTAAAACATCATTTCCATAATAAGCTGTTTTGATGCATACTTTTCTGCCTCATCATCGCACTGTTCAAGCGACATAGTCACATAATCGGCCACTTCCTGTGGACTATTGAAAAATACCGGTAATTTGTCAATAGTGTTTGCCATAATTGCACGTCTTACCATACGGCTGTTTTTCTTCAAATATTCTTTTATCTCCACTGTAAGCTCATCTGAAACTTTCATTATATCGTCCGCTGTCACTTTTCTGTCAGCAATTTCCTCATCAATTTCAGCAAAGACACTGTTTGAATTAAGCTGTGACATCTGCCTTAAATATGTAAATTCCTGTGTGAGAGAAAGTTCTTCTATTATATCTTTCTGAGCCTCTATTGTCTCTTCGAGAACAGCACCTGCCATATTCATTGCATCGGACAACTGTTCCTGTTTTCCCTCTATCTCATGGAAATACTCGCCAAGCCAGTAAAGCTTTGCTTCCTCGTCCTCAAATTCTTCCACGGAAAGACTCCAGACATCACTTTCGCTATTTGTAAACAATGAATTTATTCCACGGATAACAACCTGCTGTGCCGCCTCTTTGTCAGGTTCTTCATTATATTTTGAAGATACAGCTATTATATAAAGCTCGTTTATAATCTGCCCAAGCTGCATATAGAGATCTGACACATCATTTAACTTAGCTGCATTGTTTCTAATCTTTTCAGCATAAATATCATAAAGATCTTTTGTAATATTTTCATAATCAACCTTTGAAAGTTCGTCGAGTACCGGAATAAACTCCGTAAAATATTTAGCCATGTCATCATTTTTGTAAAGCATGGCATTAGTTCTAAACATATAGACAAAGCTTTCAAGTGAACTCATATCACTTCCGTCATAAACAGATATACTGTTTCTGATAATATCAATATATCTTGACCTTGTCATTCTCATCGGAAGCTGGCCTATAATACTGTGAATACAGTCATTTATTGCAACATTATCTTTTGAACCGAAAATAAACTTTACAACATCCTGTGCAAACTCCGTATCATCGGGAAGCTTTTTCATTTCCTCAAATCTGTACTGTACTCTGTTTAATACATATTCATATACAACAAAGCAGTCAACATATGCAGTAAGCACCTGCATTTTATCCATTACATTTTTTCTAAGCTTCAAAAGTTTGTCTGCTGTCTCTGACATCTCTTCTTCTGTAAGTCCCTTTTCGTAAATATCAGCTATAATCTCATTTACGGCATCAGTAGTATCTCTTGCAGACTCTATATACGGATTTATTCCCTCCGTAACCATTTCATAATATACATAATAATGCATCATAAGTTTTAACTTTGCATCTTCATAATTCATATGCATACATTTGTCTACATAATCCGGAAGCATCTGACGCACATCTTTATTTTTATCCAACGCTTTTACGCATTGTCTGATTGAATTACTCATTTTTATATAACTCCTTAATTTTTACCAGGTCTGAACAAGAACCCATGAATCAAACCACTTTAATATATTCGCATATGATATTGTAATCGGATATCCTGACAATACCGGATAGAACATTGCAAAAAGTACTATCGCAGCTGCAGTATACACAAATACCCATTTCTTTCTCTGCGGATTTTTCTGAACAATTTTATAAAAACTATATCCAAGCATTACCGTAACAAAAGGTACACTAGGGAAATAATGATATATAAATACTGTTCTTGTGACCATAAGCCACGGTGCATACTGTGATAAATATCCAAGTGTAAGGAATATTGCCTTTTTGTCCCTGTCTTTGTAGATAAGATATAACATATAGACAAATGCCGGTATACCCGCCCACCATACAAGAGGATTTCCAAACGCACTTATTCCTTCATGAAGATTGTCTGCCGTGATTCCTGAATAATACCACATCGGTTTGTACATTATCGGCCACTGATACCACTTTGATGAATATGGATGTGTATCTGACAATGCACTGTGATAGTTAAACATTGTTTTCTGTGCTTCTATAACCTTAGTAATAAATGCTCTGTCTGTTCCGTCGCTGAACGGAATATATGACAATGTATATATTATTACCGGTATTACAACAAAGAATATACAACAGAAACCGATGGTTTTAATAAACATTTTAACGAAATTATCTGATATATATTTATGCGATATACCATCCGTACTTCCGTCTATATTTTTGTTTGCATACTGATATTCCCTGAATCTCTTGTACATCTGTATAAAGAATATCACACACAAACCTGCTGACGAATATATTCCAGTCCATTTGCTTGCCCAGCTTAGTCCCATGGCTATACCACAAAGTCCAAGCGGTATAAATGTCTTTTTGAGTGGCGTATCGTAAAAGTTTAACTTTGTATAACAATACATAAAATAGTACGACAGCATTATAAACAATGTTACAAACACATCTATCGTTGCAATTCGTGTCTGAACAAAATGCATAAAATCAAACGTAAATAACAATGTTGTTACAATACATATCCATGTCTCGCCAAAAAACTTTTTAGCAAAATTATAGATTATCGGAATCATAAGAACACCAAACAATGTTCCCATAAATCTCCAGCCAAACGGACACATTCCAAAAATAAGTATTCCTACTGCCATAATCGCTTTTCCAAGTGGCGGATGTGTATTTTCATAACAATACAGATGATGTATCATTTCATATGCTGTTCTGGCATGATATATTTCATCAAAATATGTTCCGTTTAAGTTGGTTGAACGTCCTGTAAACAGCTTCTGCTCATCGAAAAGATTTTTATACTCTTTTGCATTTACCGGTTCGAGTAAATTTCCGTCTGCATCCGTAAATACAAGTTCCAAAATGCTGTCCTCACCGTTTTCTGCTGATGGACTGATTCTGAAATATCTTGCTGCAATATTTATATCTTTTTGATTCCATGTAAATACAGAACCTGCATCCCATTCTGAACCCTGACCACAAAGCGTCGTCCATTCACCGTTTACATCATTTGCATACTCGATATAATATGTCGGATTATTCTTGTAACCAAGAAAATCCCACAATTTTGCAACATTTACCTCGGCACCCATATCAAGTGTTACAGCACCCTGTTTAACTAAAGAATAATCTGACTTCGGTGCATTCATATTACCAAGCCTTGCAAATGCTATTACTGCATAAATCAATGTGATAACACCGAGTGCGATAAAATCTTTTTTGGTCATTCTCGCAAGAACTGCTGACTTCTTAATAGGATTATTATTTGTAATCTTATCCTGCTTTTTTTGATTCTTTTTCTCTATCTGTGTCATAATCTCAGATACTTCTTGACTGTCATCTGCCGGCTTAAAATACAGCTTTACGGCAACATAAAACATAAATATTACTGTAAGGAGCAAACCTATTGAAATCGCAATAGGTACAGGTGCCTTCGGATTAAAATTAGTATTGTCATAGACAAAAAGCACATGTGCCGCATTATAAAATGCGACAGTACATATCAGCGCATACAGCATATAAATTTCTTTTCTAAGCCTCATTGCAAAAGCAAGCAGGAACATAACCATTGCCGGAAAGAGATAACGTTCATGCATGCGCACTGCAAACATAAATACTGTCGTCACGACAAATCCGCCGATAAAATAGTATTTGCCCGCATTTTTCTTGCAGCAAAAACTTATTATAATGGAAATTATTACCGTTAAAATGATAGCAATCGTTCCCCATGTCTTATACTGTACTCCGAGCAGCTTGTCATACTGGCTTGCCCAGTTGTGACCAAGCATATTCCAGAAATTATATGCATTTATCGTCGCATATTCATATGATTTTAACGTTCCCGTATACTGATTTAACGCCTGAGAAAAACCAAACGGCAGCATCAAAACTCCTATCATAAGAATTGCAGCTACACCGAGCACAAGATTTTTAAAGAATTTCTTCCAATTGAAATCCTCTAGAAAAACCTGATCAATTATACCACATATAAGTACAGGCGTGAAAAACAACGACTGTGGTTTTATCAATATTCCGATTGCAAATACAAAATATGAAGGTATAAGCTTCTTTTCAGTGATAAGATAGCACATGAGAACCATAAATACGGTAAACACCGAATCTGTCTGTCCCCAGACTGCACTGTCAAGAATAACCATCGGACAGAAAAGATAAACAGCAGACAAAAATGCTGCGCCGCTTTTCTTCAATCTCTTTGATGCAATTTTAAAGATAAGATATGACGTAAACATATCTGCAATTATCGCCGGAAGTTTTGTAAGAACTATACTCGCCTTACTGTCCCAAGCCCATGAAAACAGAGCTCTTATTGCACCTACAATATAAAGTATATACATATATCCTGGCGGATAATCATGGAATGAATCCGACAGATAAAATTTTGATAGTCCCTCATCAAATACATTCTGCGACCATAGCAGGAAACAATTCATGTCAGTCTCATTTCCCTTATAAACTGCTGCCGCAATAATTCTTATAACAAATGCAGTTCCGAATATAATACAGAGTAAAACTAAATATGATTTGTCCTGATTATTTTCTTCCTTTCCTTTTTCTCTAATAAGGCTGCTAATTGGGTTACAGCACAAAATCATAATTACCAAACCCAATATCGCAACAATATTAATAGCTGCCATTTTTACTTCTCCTTACATAAATTTTTTAACATGCTGATGTGTGAACAGATGATCCGAACAATATTCATAATTTCCATCACATTTTGAACAAAATCTGAAGTCAAGATTTTCATCATCCAGTTCCGTTCTTCCACAGATTGCACACCTGTGTCTCGGACCTGAAGTGGAAGTCTGTGTCTGCTTTTTGAATGTTCTTCGCCTGTGTATATCCTTTGGAGAAACTCTCCTGTAATTTCTCGTTGAGAAAAAGAATATAAGAAAATTCGCCATAGCCACAATAATGGCAATTCCCATTGATATATATGCTGCGCCGCTGCCAGAAGCACCCTTGCTGTAAAGCAGTATTCCATAGTAAAAACTCTGTACTACCTGATAAAGCATATAAGCTGCATCAAGGATAGCAAGCCATTTTACCTTTATCGGTATGATGAAATATAATAAAAACTGCATGTCCGGATTTAACGCTGCAAATGCAAAAAACATGGACCAGTAAATATACTGGAAACCAGAATAATAAATCTGGCTGTGCAGCGGTGACAAATATAATATCAATGCTGCAATAATATTAAACAGATATCCGCTTAGGAAATACATATTAAACTTAAATGTACCCCATGCCTGTTCAAGTGAACGTCCAAACAAAAAGAACAATTGAACCTGTATCACAAAAAACAAAATACTGAGTAACATTCCCATACCGCTTGAAAAACCATACGGCTCAATAAGAAATGTGACCAGTCTCCATATCTGGCCTCTGAATACTGCCGACATATCAAGACAAAGGTACTCATAATAAATATTTTCGTTTATCATACCTATGACTGCACCCGCACAGTATAAAATAATAACATACCTTATTAAATCAGGTATGGCATACCTGCCAAACTTTCTCTCAAGTTTATTAAGAAAATTGTTCATAAAACTAATAAATCCTTTCAAACTATAAATTTTTATGGTCTTTTTACCCATGATAATAACATCATGATTTGATTATAGTTATCGTTTACATCTTTGTCAAACTATTCCGCAAAACATTGTCCGCAGTCAAATAACCCCGCAGCAAGCTACGGGGCATGACACTTCTTTATAAATATATTTGTGTGTATGTTTATTTATTCATTATTTTTCTTTAACAAAATAAACCAGACCCGGTAAAATATAAATTCCTTTTAAGCCGTTTTTGTTCAAAAATTCCTCAATGCCACAATCTGATTTTTCAAATACATCAAACAATGTATCACCGGGCTGTGCAACATATTTTACCCATTTATCGTCATCCATGTTTACATTTCTTTGCATATTTTCAGCAGATATCTCCACAGACACATCCTGTATCTTATCCGGAAGATTCATGTTATCTGCCATGTATGACATTTCTGCATTTTCATCTGTACCATCAGGTACACGGGCATTTTCGTTTTCACTGAAATTTTCCATTCTGTCAGCATTATCATTTACTGAAACACTGTTTTTATCTTTGCAGCATTTCTTTTTATTTTTAACAGGAATACATATAGTATCCCCGATATTAAGTCTGTAAACATCTGCATATGGGTTTGCATGAAGTATCATTGCAAGGGGTACATCATATTTTCTGCTTATTCCATATAATGTATCCCCCTGTTTTATTGTATATGTCATTCCATCACAATTATCATAATTCATTTAAAACCTCTTTTATACGATTTCCCTGAAATGCGTAATAAATCAACCACTTCTAACATATTTAATAGGGTATCATATTTTATTTTCAAACTTTCTTTATATTATATTCACCGTAATTTAATATTGACACAAAAATTTTAAGAAGGCTTCAAAGCAAAGCTACTTGAAATAAGAAAATAATTGTCATATAATAGCAGAATGTGGCGATTTTTTAGCTATGATATAGAAAGAGGTACATGATGAAATTAGATTTTAATACACTTGGTATTGATATTGGTTCAACTACTGTTAAGATTGCTATATTGAACAAAAACGGTGAGATAATTTTTTCAGATTATCAGAGACATTATGCCAATATTCAGGAAACTTTGGCTAAAATTGTAGATAAAGCATACGAGGAATTTGGTGATATGCCTGTCGCACCTATGATAACAGGTTCCGGCGGACTTACACTCTCAAAACATATGGAAATTCCTTTTGTGCAAGAGGTCGTTGCTGTCGCAACATCGCTTAAAGATTATGCACCAAGAACCGATGTTGCTATTGAACTTGGTGGTGAGGATGCAAAAATCATTTATTTTACAGGCGGTATAGACCAGCGAATGAACGGTATATGTGCCGGTGGTACAGGTTCATTTATCGACCAGATGGCTACACTTTTAAAAACTGATGCCGCAGGTCTTAATGAATATGCCAAAAATTACAAAGCTATATATCCTATTGCCGCAAGATGCGGTGTATTTGCAAAAACCGATATACAGCCTCTTATAAATGAAGGTGCAACAAAGGAAGACCTCTCGGCTTCTATCTTTCAGGCTGTCGTAAATCAGACTATAAGCGGACTTGCCTGTGGTAAACCAATAAAAGGAAATGTCGCATTCTTAGGCGGACCACTTCACTTCCTCACAGAACTTAAACAGGCATTTGTAAGAACTCTGGGACTTGAGGGAGATGCCATAATAGCACCTGACCACTCACATCTTTTTGCAGCATCAGGTGCCGCAATGAACGCCCATGCCGATGTACAGTCTTCTCTTGGAGAATTAAAAGAAAAACTTTCAAATAAAATAGAACTTGAATTTGAAGTAACGAGAATGGAGCCGTTATTTGCTTCCGAAAAAGATTACGAAGAATTCACTGAAAGACACAATAAACACAATGTCAAAAAAGGCGATTTTGCTTCTTACAAAGGAGATCTTTTCTTAGGTATTGATGCCGGTTCGACTACTACAAAAGTTGCCGTTATAGGTGATGACGGTTCCTTACTATATTCATTTTACAGCAGCAACAATGGAAGTCCGTTAAAAACTGCTCTAAAAGCAATGAAAGATATATACTCAAAAATGCCTGAGGGAGCAAAAATCGTGCGTTCATGCTCTACAGGTTACGGCGAGGCTTTGCTTAAATCAGCACTTCTCCTTGACGAAGGCGAGGTTGAGACAGTTGCTCATTATACTGCCGCCGCTTTCTTTGACCCAAATGTAGACTGTATTCTTGATATTGGTGGTCAGGATATGAAGTGTATCAAAATAAAAAATAATTCCGTTGATAAAGTACAGTTAAATGAAGCATGTTCTTCAGGCTGCGGTTCGTTTATCGAAACATTCGCAAAATCTCTTAATTATGAGGTAGCAGACTTTGCAAAAATCGCTTTGTTTGCCGAAAACCCTATCGACCTCGGTTCAAGATGTACTGTATTTATGAATTCTAAAGTTAAGCAGGCTCAGAAAGAGGGCGCAAGTGTCGCTGATATTTCAGCAGGTCTTGCATACTCTGTTATCAAAAACGCTTTGCTTAAGGTTATCAAACTTACAGACCCTAAAGACCTCGGCAGACAGGTCGTGGTTCAGGGCGGTACATTTTACAATGATGCAGTTCTCAGAAGTTTTGAGCGCATATCGGGTTGTGAAGCAATAAGACCTGATATTGCAGGTATCATGGGAGCTTTTGGTGCTGCTCTTATCGCAAAAGACAGATACACCGGTCAAAAAAGCACAATGCTCTCATTTGATGAGATAAACGAACTTCGTTTTAAAACATCGATGACCAGATGTCAGGGATGTATAAATCACTGTCTGCTCACTGTAAACGAATTTACGGGTAATCGTAAATTTATATCAGGAAACCGCTGTGAAAAAGGTCTGGGACTTGAAAAGAACAAAGACCATATTCCAAATCTTTTTGAATATAAAAATGAACGCGTATTCAGACATTACAAACCACTTAAAAAGGCAGAAGCACCTAGAGGAGTTGTCGGAATTCCACGCGTGTTAAATATGTATGAGAATTATCCATTCTGGTTTACATTCTTTACAAAGCTTGGTTACAGCGTAAAACTTTCACCTGTTTCAAGCAGAAAAATTTATGAACTTGGTATAGAATCAATTCCAAGTGAATCGGAATGTTATCCGGCAAAACTTGCACACGGCCATGTGACATGGCTTATAAGGCAGGGACTTGAATACATATTCTATCCTTGTATTCCTTACGAGCGCGTCGAAGTACCTGATGCCGGAAACCACTACAACTGCCCTATCGTTACATCATACGGCGAAAATATTAAAAACAACATCGAGGAACTTCGTGACGATAAAATAAAATATCAGAACCCGTTTGTATCTCTTGAAAGTGAAGATATACTTACAAAACGTCTTGTAGACTTCTTCCAGAAAGAAAACGGTATCCCTGCCGCTGAGATAAAAGCTGCAGCACATGAGGGATGGCTTGAAATGCAGGCTGTACGTGATGATATGAGTAAAAAGGGTAAAGAGGTCCTTCAATACCTCAAAGAAACAGGCCGCCACGGTATCGTACTTGCAGGCCGCCCATATCACAGCGACCCAGAGATAAACCACGGTATTCCCGACCTTATCACATCATACGGTGTAGCTGTTCTTACCGAGGATAGTATATCTGAACTTTCCGAGGTTGACCGTCCTACTATCGTAATGGATCAGTGGATGTATCACTCAAGACTTTATAAGGCAGCTTCATTTGTCGCAAAGAATGACAATCTCGACCTTATACAGCTCAACTCTTTCGGCTGCGGTCTTGACGCTGTCACAACAGACCAGGTTAGTGATATTCTCACAAAACAAAATAAAATATATACCGTATTAAAAATAGACGAAGTAAACAATTTAGGTGCAGCCAGAATCCGTATACGCTCGCTTCTCGCCGCCGTAAAAGACAGGGAGCGCAAAAAGATTGAGGCTAAGCGTGTCGATACAGCACACCACAGAGTAATATTCACAGAACAGATGAGAAAAGATTACACAATTCTCGTTCCTGATATGTCTCCTATCCATTTTGAGATATTGGAGCCTGCTCTTGCTTCATGCGGTTACAATGTTGAAGTGCTCAAAGCTGACAGCAAATGTATAGATTACGGTCTTAAATATGTAAATAATGACGCATGCTACCCTTCACTTATCGTTGTAGGCCAGTTTATGCAGGCACTCCTGTCGGGTAAATATGACCTTCACAAGGTTGCACTGATTATCACTCAGACAGGCGGCGGATGCCGTGCAACAAATTATATAGGATTTATCAGACGTGCGCTTGAAAAAGCCGGTATGGGTTATATTCCTGTTATCTCAATGAGTGCCGGTATCGAAAAGAATCCGGGATTAAAGATAAATCTTGAAATGGCAAATAAAGCATTACAGGCACTTATATACGGTGATGTATTTATGCGTGTTCTCTACAAAACAAGACCTTACGAAAAAGTAAAAGGCTCTGCAAATTCTCTCCATGAAAAATGGAAAAAAATTGCGATAGAGTCCGTAAAGACTGCCAACAAAAAACAGTTTAAGAAAAACATCCAAAATATTATTAAAGAATTTGATGAACTTGAACTTGTAAATATACAAAAACCAAAGGTTGGCATCGTAGGTGAAATTCTTGTTAAGTTTATGCCGCTTGCAAACAACTTTATAGTTGAGCTTTTGGAAGAAGAAGGTGCAGAAGCCGTATGCCCTGACCTTATCGACTTCTTTATGTACAGCTTATACAATGCGAACTTTAAGGCTGACTATCTCGGTAAGAAAAAATCAAGTGCAAAAATAAACAATTTCCTAATCTGGTTTATCGAGAGATACCGCAAATGTGCAAATGATGCACTTGCGGCAAGCAAACGCTTCCACCCTACCGTTCCTATTCAGAAGCTTGCAGAATATGCTTCACCAATCGTATCCTGCGGTAATCAGACTGGTGAGGGCTGGTTCCTCACAGGTGAAATGATAGAACTTATCAAATCAGGCGTTCCAAATATCGTCTGCACACAGCCATTTGGCTGTCTGCCTAACCATGTAGTAGGTAAAGGTGTAATAAAGGAACTTCGTCATCAGTATCCTGATTCAAATATCGTTGCTGTTGATTATGACCCGGGGGCAAGTGAGGTAAATCAGCTTAACAGAATTAAACTTATGCTCTCAACAGCAGGAAAAAATCTGCAAACAGAAAATCTGTATGCAGATTCAAAAGACAATGAAGAAACAGCTTAAAAATGGAGTTTTCTAATGAATATACTTGTATGCAGATGGGATATATTCGTATATCCTGATATATTAGATACTTTAAAAAATCAGGGACATCTTTTTGATGTCCTTGATTTTTCTGCAATAAAAATGAGTGATGATGAAATAAAAACATTTACCAAACAGCTTGAATGTAAAATCACTTCAAAATATGATGCAGTTTTTTCCGTTAATTACTTCTCTTATATAGCCGAGGTATGCCACAGTCTTAACATTCAGTATATATGCTATAATATTGATTCTCCGCTTTTAAATATGCAGCACCCGTCAATAAATTATAAAACCAATCATATATACACATTTGACAGCAAAGAAGCCAAAGAGTTTAACAATAATGGCATAGGCACTGTTTATTACATGCCCCTTTGCACAAATGCTGAACGCGTGCAGACGCTTTTAAACAACTATGAAAAAACTTCACCATCCCAATACAAATACGAAATTTCCTTTGTCGGAAATCTTTACGATAAAAACAGATATGATGATACCATGCATATTCTGCCTGACTATCTGTGCGGATATATGGATGCAGCAATTGAAGCACAGTTAAATGTAAACGGTGGAAATCTTTTAAAAAACATGCTCACACCCGAAATTATTGATATGCTGTCGCGATATACCAATGTCAAAACCAGTATTCAGTCACATGCCGATTTAAAATTTCATTTTGCAACAAGTGTACTTGCACATAAAACAGCGGCTAAAATGCGTATTATGACACTTAACAACCTCGCAATGAAATATCCGGGCAAAGTCCACTTCTTTACAACAAGTGATACCTCTCCCCTGTTTCCTGCACTTGTGACACATAACGGTGCAGACTATTTTTCAGAAGCTCCTCTTGTATTTGCACATTCCAAAATAAACATAAACATGACAGCACCAAATATCGAAACAGGTATACCTCTCAGAGTATTTGATATTATTGGAGCAGGCGGTTTTCTTATAACTGACTGGCGGGAAGATTTAAAAGATTGTTTTACCATCGGAAAAGATTTAGAAATTTATGACGGACTCGATGACCTACTTGAAAAAACGGATTACTATTTAAAACATGACGAAAAAAGAGTTGCAATCGCAAGACACGGACTTGAAACAGTAAAGAATAAACATACCTACAGTGCAAGGCTTAAAGAAATTTTTAGTCTTTGAAACTATATTATATGAACAAAATGGGGCTGTATAATCCACCCCATTATCAAACTCTACCCTTTCTCTAAGGTTCAAGCGCGTTGAGACTTCTGCCTTTTCTCTCTCCTTATAAAAAGACAGACACATAATAATTTTTCTTTTTATCATCACGAACAAACAGATTTTTCGCTTCCCATTCGGGATGAGGCAATTCAATGGTCTCCAGCTCTTTCATATTAAAAACTGCCTTATGTTCAGCAGCTTCATACTCTATATTTTGCTCTTCTAAATAACGGTATATCTCTATTTTATTCATATGCTCTCACCATCTTTTCACTCATTTCTTCTATGACCCAAAATAATTACTGTCAAATTCTGTTTTTTCAGATTTCTTCTCCTCTTTTTGTTTATCCTTCACATTTATATCTGCCTTCTGATACGGATTTTCCTGTTTTTCAAATGCTCCGTCGCTGTCGGCGTTTCCACTATTTGGATTGCCACTAAATATATCCTTTACATCTCTATTCTTATCATATCCATTTGGATTTCCGAAAATATCATCATCAGACATTCCCATCTGGCTCTCCATTTCTTTTTTAATTTCCTCAAACTCAATTTCATTCTGGCTTGGCTGTTCACTTTTTTCTATAAGTTTTCCTTTGCTTTCAAGATGTTTTCCGACTACCGCAATAGCAATAATAAGAACTATGGTAATAGCAAAACCGCCCTCCATGCCAAAAGTTCCTCCATTTATTACTGTAGCTCCACCATCAGCCGCTGTTGACGTGAATATTGAACTTGTAATCTTATTGCCACTGACACTTATTCCGTAAAGGTTTCCCTGAACGAAATTCCATACACTGTGAAATGCTCCAACTATCCATATGTTTTCACAATCAACAAACAGCAATGCGGCGAAAAGACCATATAAAAACAGATTAAACATTGCAAATCCGTCTACTCCCACATTCATTCCATGAAGCATTGCAAAAAATATTGCACTAAATATTGCTGAATTTATTACATGGTATCTTCTGGTAAGCGAAACGAAAAGATAGCCTCTGCAAAGAACCTCTTCCGCCATTCCCTGAATCATATATCCAATAAAATAACCTGCGATATAAACTACCGGAATATTCTGTGTAAGACCGTCAAAAGTGATACTTTTTGTCACAATACAGATAAGATATGCGACTGAAAAAATCACAAGTGCAAAAAACATTCCCTTTAAATAATTTAAAACAGCACCTTTTTTCTTGAAGCCAAGTGTATTTAATTTTCTCTTTTCTACAAACCGGCAATACAGGCATACAATTACAATAATCAACAGCTCTGAGATAAGTGTGACTATCGTCATCCACTCAGGCATATCCGATATAAGCTGCATCATTTTATTTATGTCCGGCTGACCGGAAGTTATCATTTTTATATACTCATTATTTCCAAGCATATTAAACATCATAGCCGGAACCTGAATAATTCCACCAGCCATAGAACCTACTATGAATAACGCTATAGCAATACAAATCTCTCCAAATATTCCATGCCCTCTCTTTACTGCTGCTGCCTGCATAAATTTAGGTTTTCTTATCTCTTTCATAATTAAAAAACTCTTGTTCCTCTCTTTTTAAATTTAAATCTTTCTCTATTCTCTCATACACTTTCTGTTATTCTTAATCTTAAACATTTCCTTCCATATTGCCGGATGGAAAAGAATAAGCAGTGGGAATAATTCCAATCTGCCCGCAAGCATATCAAATATAAGTACAAGTTTTGATATTACCGTAAAGTGCCCAAAACTGCATGTAGGTCCCACAAGTGCAAGTCCCGGTCCTATGTTGTTCATCGTTGCCGCTACTGCCGTAAAATTAGTGATAAAGTCTTTACCCTCAAATGACAATATAAAAATCGAAGCTGCAAATATAATGAAAAATGTTATAAAAAATACATTTACTGAGCGGACAACCTCATGCTCTACAGGCTTTTTGTCAATCTGAATCTTTCTTATACATTTTGGATGTATATACGATTCAAGGTCTTTTATAATTGTTTTTACAAGTATGATAAATCTCGATACCTTAATTCCACCGCCTGTACTTCCTGCACATGCACCGCAGAACATCAAAAATATAAGTACCGTCTTACATGTCTGCGACCACTTATCAAAATCGACACTTGAAAATCCTGTTGTCGTTATAATTGATGCGACCTGAAATGATGCTTGTGTTAATGCTTCAAAAAACGATTTTGTCGTGTCTATTATATGAAAACATATAATGCCTACAGCCGCTATAATAATGAGAAAATAATATCTTACTTCCTCCATCTTAAATGCTTTCTTAAACTGTTTATACAGAATAAAATAATAGGCATTAAAATTAACTCCAAACAGTATCATAAATATAGTAAGCACCCACTGTATATATGGCGAATAACTTGCCGCACTGTCATTTTTTATACCAAATCCACCTGTTCCTGCTGTTCCAAATGCCATTGCAAGCGAATCAAACAGTGGCATTCTTCCTATAAGTAAGAATATTATCTGTACTACAGTTAATGTAATATATATAATATACAATATCTGTGCCGTATGTTTCACTTTTGGCACAAGCTTTCCAACTGAAGGTCCCGGGCTTTCTGCCCTCATAAGATTTATTCTTGAACCTCCACCAAGAGGAATTATTGCAAGCAGAAATACAAGAACTCCCATTCCACCAAGCCAGTGAGTAAAGCTTCTCCACATAAGTGAACAATGCGACAATGCCTCAACATCACTTAATATACTTGCTCCCGTAGTTGTAAATCCTGATACAGTTTCAAAAAGTGCATCTATAAGTGATGGTATCTCTCCTGTTAAAATAAATGGAATGCCACCAAAAAAACTCATAAATATCCAGCTTAAGGAAGTTGCCACGCATCCCTCTTTCAGATAAAAAACTGAACTGCCTGCTTTTTTATGTGTCATGAGCATACCGAGTAAAAAAGTAACAATTCCAACACCGAGATAAACAAAGCCCTGTTTTTCTCCATAACAAACCGCAACAATGCATGGAAGCAGCATAAATGCTGCTTCAATCTTTAAAACACTGCCTAATATATATCTTATAATCGACCTGTTCATTTTTTAATATCTCCCTGAATTTTTACTACAATTTTTCTTCTTGACTTTCATTCAAGAATCATCCCTCGCTTTAAGCCCGGTCTACTCTAAAATATCGAGAATAGTATTAAATCCTGTCTGTGTCGTCACTATCATGACTGTATCATTTACCTGTATGAAATCCTGTCCTGTCGGAATGATAATTCTGCCGTTTCTGTTTATAAATGAAATAAGAACTCCTTTTTTAATATTAAGCTCCATAATTGCTTTGTTTGTAACTGCCGACGCTTCTTCAACAGAAAATTCAATTGCTTCAACTCTCGAATCGCAAAGCTGGTAAAGTGTCTGGATATGGTTATTCTTTGATGCATTCTTTGCTCTTACATATGCTATTATGGCTTCTGATGTAATATATTGCGGATACATAATACTTCCAAGATCAAGATTATTTATTACATTTTTAAAGTTTGTCCTCGTTATCTTTGTAATAACTTTAGCATTTGAAACCTGTTTCGCATGAAGTGTGAGCATTATATTTTCCTCATCTATACCTGTAAGAGGTATAAATGACTCAACATTTTCTATGCCCTCCTCAAAAAGCACTTCCTCGTCCGAACCGTCTGCATTTATAATAATAGCTTTTGGCAAAAGTATGCTAAGTTCCTCACATCTTGCCTTATTCTGCTCAATTATCTGAACTGATATTCCCATCGCAATAAGCTGATTTGCAAGATAATATGCTGCTTTTCCTCCGCCTACTATCATTGTATTTTTTACCTGTTTCGTTTTTAACCCAAACTTCTGCATAAAACTTTTTACTGTTTTTCTATGCGCAACAAATGACAAAACATCACCCTGATGCATCACAAAATCGCCCCACGGAATATAAACTTCTCCATCTCTTTCTATCATGCAGATAAGAACATTAGCAATTCCTCTCCTGCCAAATTCCTGGATTGACATTCCATCAAGCATATTTCCTTCTGAAATCTTAAATTTGATAAGTTCTGCCTGTCCGTGGGCAAATGAGTTCACCTCAAGTGCCGTCGGAAGACAAAGAATTCTTGTAGCCTCAATAGCAGCTTCAAGTTCAGGATTTATTATCATGGTCAGACCAAGTTTTTCCCTTAAATAACTTGCCTCGGTACTGTAATCAGGTGTTCTTACTCTTGCAATAGTGTCACACTGGCTGACATGTTTTGCAACAGTACAACATAAAAGGTTTAATTCATCTGAATCTGTTACTGCGATAAGAAGGTCGGCAGCTTCTATACCAGCCTCCATCTGTACGCTGTAGCTTGCTCCGTTTCCGGCAAGCCCCATAATATCGTACTGATTTGCTATCTCCATAACTTTTTCACGATTTCTGTCTATAATGGTAATATCATGCCCCTCTTTACTCAGCTGTCTTACCAATGCATTTCCAACTTTTCCGCATCCTACAATGATAATGTTGAGTCCTGATTTTACCGCACTTTTAAATTTCATTATTTTAATACTCCTTTTTACTATCAGTAAATAATGTCATACAACTCACGATGTCAATACTCTTAAATTATTACGATAGACTTATCCTAGTACATTATTTCTGTTTTGTCAAAGAGTTTTATTTTTACTTTGCCATATTACACATCTATTTCTTTTTATATTTTTTCTCCAATGTAGCTATTTCATCATAAATGGTTTTCCGTATTTTTTCTTTATCGATTTCCACATTTTTTCCAATAATAAAAATCTTAAAGAACAATCCAAGACTTATAGAAGCAAATATATTTATCAGTGCGATTAGCTCATCATCATTTTCCACATTCAATTGATTTTTATCAATATATTTAAACATTATTCCCTTTGGCGTATTGGCTTCTTCCTGCTTTCCCTTCATTGTATCACTGACAATCATATCGAACACCCACGGCTGTGAAAATATTCTTTTCATGCCTTCTGCCTTTTCACTGCATTCGGCAGAAATTATAAATTCTATCGCTTTTCTCATAAAAGAAAATATGTCACCGTCACAATCTTTTATAAAATTTTCTACAAAACTGAATGCTTCATTTTTATGTGTGTTTACAATGTAAAGAAATATATCTTTTTTATCCTCAAAATACTGATAAAAACTTCCTCTTGGTATCGCCGCCTCTTTTATTATGCGGTTTATGGATGCCGCCTCAAATGAATTTTCAAGAAACTCACGCTCGGCAGCAGCCATTATCCTTTCTCTTTTTTCATCAGGCAGCCTGTAAAATGTTTCTTTTGGCATACTAAAACTCCATTCTGCTAATCCTGTTTACTCTCCGTCTGTCAAATAGTCCTGTGCCTCATCCGGAATATCATCCATATCATCACTTCCGGTATCTATATCTTTTGGCTGTCTGCGGTAGAGAATATCATACATTATAGGCACAATGTAAAGTGTCATAAATGTTGAATATATAAGACCGAAACAAACGACAATAGCCATACCCTGCTGCATCGCATTTCCTGCATCCTGCGAGAACACCATTACACTCATTGAAAGTATTGTCGTAAGTGCAGTCATGAGAATAGGACGCATACGTGTTTTACCTGTAGCCACAAGTGCCCTGCGTTTCTCTACTCCACCGATTCTAAGTCTGTTTGCATAATCAACAAACACAATACCGTTGTTTACAACTGTTCCCATAAGAATCATAAATCCCATCATTGACATTGCTGAGATTGACTGACCGAATAACAGAAGTCCAAGCATACCACCTGTAAACGCAAGCGGAATTGTAAATATAATGATAAATGGTGAGAGCAGACTCTGGAACTGGGCAACCATAACAAGATATATAAGCAGAAGTCCAAGTGCAAGTGCCTGAACAAGCTGTATCATCATGTCTTTAACCTGTGTCGCCTGACCGCCTATCTCGGCTGAATATCCCTCAGGCATATTATATTTGTCAATTTTTTTCTGAAGCTGTCTTGAAAGAAGCGTTGCATTCTCACTCTCATCTACATCCGCAGAAACAGTAAGCATCTGTGACTGATTTTCTCTTGAAAGAGTCTGCGCTGTCTTTCCTTCATCTATCTTTGCAAATTTTGAAAGCTTATAAGTTTTCTTCTTGTCATTTCCATTTGAATCTTTTGTCGTAGCAGTAATATCTGCTTTCATAAGATTCTCATAAGTAAGCTCATCAGTTTTATTTACAATTTTAACATCAACGTCCGTATCATCAACATTTAATGTGATTGATGTCTTATCTGTATTGATACGTGCTGCAAGCTGCTGATATATTCCCGCAACAGTAAGTCCCGCATTCGCAACCTTATTTTTGTCGAGTGTGAGGTGAAGCTGTTTGTCGGCATCCTCAAGACCGTTTTTGGCACCGCTGCATCCGTCAATATCATTCATCATTTTCTTGAAGTCATTACTTATATCGACAAGTTTATCCATATCGTCACCGTATATATTGACCTCAAGCCCCTGTTCCATCATACTTCCCATACTGCCGAGTGCTGATGATGAAACAGTAAGTTCTTTACATTTTATATCTTTAGTGTTTTTTTCGATTGTCTTTCTTATCTTTCTAAACTGCTTTGTAGTCTTAATGTCACTCTTTGTAATTATATTGAATATAAAACTTGTATAATTATCCGATGCCCCGCCAAGCGAACCTGACATGGCACTTGCATTCCCGTCCGTTACTCCGACTTTGTCGATTCCATCGACTTTCATTATTGCATTCATTACCTTATCGGCAGTCTTATAAGCACTCTGCTTGCTTTCTTTCTTGTCTACTTCAAGACTGACCGAAATCTGATTACTCTCCATGCTGTCCATCATTACAAGACCCATGCCTGAAAGTTTCCATACACACACCACAAGCAATGCTACAGCAATCACAAGTGGAACTACCTTATGTTTGAGGAAGAACTCAAGTGATTCTCCATATGCATCCTTTATCTTGTCAAACAATTTATGCTTAGGATTTTTGACTTTCTTAAGCGTTATTGAACCCAAAGTCGGTACAACCGTTATGGCAACGAGCAATGATGCTATAAGCGAATATGATATTGTAAATGAGAACGGAATAAGCATCTGGCTTACTGTTCCCGATGTATATACCATAGGGAGGAATACACATATTGTTGTTATGGTTGACGCTATAATTGGTCCGAGTACCTGTTTTGTTCCCTGTACTGCTGCTCTCGGTGCTGAAAGCCCCTTATTTCTAAGTCTGTATATATTCTCCATAACAACAACCGAGTTATCAACAAGCATACCTATACCAAGACACAGACCCGCAAGTGACATTACATTTATGTTTATTCCCGTAAAGTACATTATAACAAGTGCAAAAAGTACACTGAACGGAATACTGAACGCTACAACTACAGTCGGTCTTACATCTTTAAGGAACAATGCCAACACAATAATAGCAAGTATCGCACCCATAACTATACTGCTTAAAACACTTGAAATAATATTCTTGATAAAATCACCCTGGTTGCTCAGAGGTGTTATTGAAAGACCTTTGTACTTTCCTTCCAATTCCTTAAATGAATCCGTCAGTGCATTTGTAACATCACTTGTACTAGCTGTACTTGACTTATATATTGCAAGCATAACAGAGTCTTTACCGTTTATCTTTGCGTACTGGTCTCCGACATTGTCTACTGTAACTACATTTGCGACGTCAGAAATTTTTATAGAGCCAACACCTTTTACCTTTGTGAGAACCATATTTTTAATCTGTTTTGCACTCTCATAATTCTCACCAATCTGTATAAGCCACTGGTCATCATTTTTATCATCGATATAGCCCGCCGGCATTGAGAAGTTCTGTGCCGTTATAAGCTGTGACAATGTATCAAGAGTGAGAAGTGAATCCAAGTTCGCATTTTCAAGTGCTGCGTCTTTCGAGTCGTCAAGCTGCTTTTGAGCATCTTTGAGCTCTTTCTTTGCATTCTCTATCTCTTTTTTGCCTGCCTGCATCTGGGCCTGAGCTGAACCAAAACCTGCTGATGCCTGATAACCTCCTGCAACTGCCTGCTCCTGCTTTTTGTCCATGCCCTTCATCTTCTGATTTATTTTATCCACCATAGCCTGCGCAACTTTTATCTCTGTCTTTAAGTTCGCAAGTTCTGTATCTATCTGAGGCATTCTTACTTCTGCAATATTATAAACTTTTTTCATTGATGCAACAGTAAGTTTCTTAACTGAAGCTCCCTGTCCCATTTTTGTAAGCCATGTTTTAAACTTGTTAAACTCACTCGGATTATCTATTGCATCTTTAACATTTGAAGGAATAGTAATTCCACTCATCTTTGCCGCTTCACCGAGTTTTTCATTAAATGCAGCAAACATTGCATTTAATGACTTATATGTATCAGAAATTTTTGCATCCTTATACGCATTCTTCTCAGCAGAAAGTGCCGCCTTGTTTGCCTTTAAACTTGTAAGTGTTGACTCATATGAAGCCTTCATCGCCTGAGCCTGATTTAATGCAACGGAAGCTTTTGCAAGCTTACTTGTCGTATCATCCTGCTTACTGCTTAAATTTCCTTCCTGCTCTTTTAATTTTGAGTTTCCTTCATCTAACTTCTTCTTAGCTTTATCTATTTTTTTCTGTGCATCCCTTAATTTCTTATTTGTATGCATCAGAATATCCTTATTTACCTTATCTATCTTTTTCTGGTTTAAACGTACTTCTATGGTATCATTTATGTTTCCCGTTTCCGTGATACTTGCAACACCATTTTGTCTCTTTAAATAAGGAATGACAACTTTGTCGGTAAATGCAGTAACATCTTTTATATCCTTGCCGTCATAGCCTACACTTACTGACATTGTAGCAAGCATATCAGCACTTATCTCCATGATATTAGGTGTACCACAGTCATCAGGCAGTTCAAGTGAGTTCAATGCTTTTGACACTCTTACAAGAGCTGCATCCATGTCAGTATCATCTGAAAACTCAAGCATTGTCATTCCATAATTACTGCTTGATGTACTTGACACTTTATTTACACCACTTATCGTTCCAAGTGCATCCTCTATAGGTTCGGTTACATTGTCCTGTACCTTTTGTGGTGATGCACCTATCTCAGTAGTGATAACTGCAAGATACGGCATCTCCATATCCGGCATAAGATTTGTCTGCATCTTACTAAGGCTAACACCACCAAATGCCAGAACTATAACAATCGCTACCAAAGTAAGATACGGTTTTTTAACAAACATTTTTGTCATAATTTTTGCGTTTCCTTTCTTTAAGGTTTATGAAGCGAATCTGTTTTCCGTATAGTATAAATACAGTTTCGCATATACTTTATAGCATCAAATGTGACACCCTGTCATATCGCAAACGCAATTATATATGACAAGGTGTCATATGTCAACAAAAAAGATGATAGTTTATCTTCTTTTAATAAACTACCATCTTTTTTTAATGTTCCCCTGAACGAGAACCGCCCATTTGTCGTATAATATCCAACATCCACGGTATAAATCTTATAAGTCAATCATTTCACCAATCTCTTTTTCCGTCTTTTTTATCTCCTGCTCAAATTCCCTTGCCGACATTCTGTATGCTCCTGAGCCGATGACTATCATCTGTTCAAGTCCGTCTGATGTTGCTACCGTGACATTATGCTTTTTTCCTATCTCATGTGTTACTTTTTCTATATACATGTCCGCTGTTTCTGCTTCTTTTGTATATACGACATTTATGTTGTGATATTTTGATACTTCTCCCGGGTTTCCCTTAACCTTGTATGCATCAAATACAAGTATAAGCTCACATCCTTTAAATCCCTGATAATTGCACAATATATCCATAAGTTTTGTTCTTGCCGCTTCAAGATTTTCTTTTGATAGCTCATTTAATTCTTTCCATGAAAAAATAATATTATATCCGTCTACGAGAAGATACTGCCTGCCTGATTTGTTACTTTTTTCATGTCTTTTTGAATACTCTGCGCCGCCCACATCATAAACCGGCTCTTTTGGTTTCTTTGACCATTTCTTTCTCTCATATCCAAATCTTCCCTCAGTATCACTGCCACCGCTTTTCCCAGATGCACTTTTTCCAAATGTTCTCTCAAAGATTGCTTCAAGTTCTTTGTCTTCCTCGACTGAACCACTCTCACTTCCCCTGAATGCACCGCTGCGAATTTTTGCCGTCTTATATATATCATCATCCGGTGTCTCAGTTTCCGGGTTATCAGTGTCCATAGGTACAGACGCTTCAAGATGCATGAATTTAGGCACCTCATACCAAGGTACATAAAATCCCGAACCGTGTGCACAAAATACGGAGCCTGTCGGATTGTTTATGTCAGCTTCCGGATCATACATTTTCTGTTCTACTATCTCATCCTGATTTTTGCATGGTCTGTAGCCTTTAAGTGTACATGAAAGTCTTCCGTTTCCTGCCGTGTATGAATTTACCTGCATCATATAACCACTCATCTTAGCTACAGGTGCAATTCCTGTAAACTCTGATTTTTCACCTTTTTGAAAAGGACCTTCAAACTTTGCTCCCATCCTGTCAAAGTCAGTCATAGCCCTGCCTACGCAGTCATTTGGAATTTCAATCCTAAATGAATAATAAGGTTCCAAAAGAACACTCTGCGCATTCATAAGTCCCTGTCTTATGGCTCTATACGTTGCCTGTCTGAAATCACCGCCCTCGGTATGTTTTTCATGTGCTCTTCCCGACATAAGCGTTATTTTTATATCAGTTATGGATGAACCCGTCAACACTCCCGGATGCTCTCTCTCATCTATATGTGTCATTATAAGACGCTGCCAATTCTTATCAAGCTTATCCTCACTTGCCTGTGACTCAACGACAATTCCACTGTCAGGCTCTCCCGGTTCAAGTTTTAAATGTACTTCCGCATAATGTCTTAGTGGCTCAAAATGACCCACACCCTCTACCGTATCTGCGATTGTCTCTTTATAGACTATACTTCCCTCTCCAAATTCAACTCTCGTATGAAACCTGTCCCATATAAGATTTTTAAGTACGTCAATCTGGACTTCGCCCATAATTCCCGTATGAATTTCCTGCAGTTCTTCATTCCACACCACATGCAGACCCGGTTCTTCCTGTTCAAGTGTTTTCATATCATCATAAAGTTTATGTATATCGTCATTTTCCTGCGGTGTGACCCTATATGTCATAACCGGCTCAAGTACAGGCATTTCTGAATTTTTCTCAACACCCAGTCCCATTCCGGGATAAGTTTTCTCAAGTCCGGTTACGGCACATATCTGACCTGCCTTAACTTCATCAGCCGAAGTAAATTTATTTCCGGAATAAATCCTAAGCTGGTCTGCCTTTTCTTCAAGCTGTTCAATATACATCTTAGCTTTAAGTTCTCCACCTGTCACTTTAAGATATGTCAGCCTTTTATTTTTGTCATCCCTTGATACCTTATATACTTTTGCTCCAAATTCCTTAGGATACTCTTTTTTTAAAGTATATTTTTCAAGCCCGTTAAGGACTTCTTCAACTCCGTCAAGTTTTAATGCCGAACCAAAATAACATGGAACCAATTTTCTCTCAAAAATCAGTTTTCTTATATCTTCATTATCTATATTCCCAGAATCCATATATTTCTCAAGTATATCCTCATCACACATTGCAATATTCTCAAAAAATTCATTACTAATTTCACATGTAAAATCTACGCATTCACTTCCGAATCTTTCTGTAATACTTGACATTATTTCGTCTTTTTTACAATCACCGATATCCATTTTATTTACAAAAATAAAAACCGGTACATTATATCTTTTCAGTAATCTCCATACAGTCTCAGTGTGACTTTGTATTCCTGCCGGCCCGCTTATCACAAGTATTGCATAATCAAGTACCTGCAGTGTTCTTTCCATTTCGGCAGAAAAATCAACATGTCCCGGTGTATCAAGCAAGGCTATGTCAAGGTCTTTCCACCCAAACATAGCCTGCTTAGAAAATATTGTTATTCCTCTGTCTTTCTCCATTGAATATGTATCAAGGAAAGCATCTTTGTGGTCAACCCTTCCAAGTTTCCTTATACTTCCCGAAAGATAAAGCATCGCTTCTGAAAGCGTTGTCTTGCCCGAATCAACATGGGCAAGCATCGCCAAAACAATATTATTTTTCAAAATGTTCCTCCAATTTATCTGACAGTGAACTTATATTTTTAATATAGCCTACGACACCTGTAATAGCATTTGTCTGGCTTTTTACACTGGCAAAAACATTTTCTATCATTGCAGAATTTTCTTCCGATGTGGATACCAAAGTCTCAATCTCATCATGTATTGACTTGAAATTATTCTGAACCGACTCAATAAGTTCATACTCATTTTTAACAAATGTATTTGCATTATCTGTTGCATCATTTATCTTGTCAAAACAGCCTGCAAGCGCCGTCACCTTATCAACGCCCTCGATTGCCGCATTAGCACCATCACTAATTTTATCTGCGACATCATTTATTGATTCCGCAAGCTTACCGAGAATCTGCTGGATATTTCCTGCTGCCTGTGCACTCTGCTCCGACAATCCACGTATCTCATCGGCAACAACAGCAAAACCTTTTCCATGTTCTCCTGCTCTTGCCGCTTCTATAGAAGCATTCAATGACAAAAGATTTGTCTGTGATGCAATAGAATTTATCTCTGCAAGAATATCCTTAATCCTGTCCATCTCATTTATAAGGGAAAGCGTAGCATCCTTAGCTTCTAAAACGGTTCCCGACATTCTGCTAAGTTCTGTTTTTACATAACCTGCCTCTTTATTTCCTGTATCTACAGCACTATTTACATCTTCAAAACTTTCTTCAAGTTTTTTGGCATACTCAAGATTTTCATTTATATCATCTGTAGCACGGCCAATTTTTTCACTTACAGCTATTGTTGCCTGGGATGTACTGTCTGTTGCCTCATTCATCTGCTCTGTTGCCTGTCCTACATTCTGTGCGTTTTCATCAAGTGAATCTACCTCACTGCGGCACTCTGCTATTGCTCCTCTAAGTTCATCGGCAATTGTCATAGCAACATTTTCATTATTTTTAATCTCATCTCTCGCCTTCTCAGCTTTATTTAAGAGACTTCTGCCTCTCTTTGTCGCATTTACAAGAACTGCACCGGTAAATGCAAAGAATAATACTTTCATAAAAGCTGAAGTACGGCTTTCCCTTGCTCCCGCAATAACTGCCGGACTTATAATTGTAAATATAAGACCAAGCGCACCAACAGGTATTGCAAAATATAACACATATGTACTTTCAAAATACATAGCCATCATAGCAAGAAATACATAATTTGCAAGAAATGTTATCGGATTGCCCCCCATTACAAATGCGTATGCAAATGTTCCAACCGAAGGTATTACTGTTATCATAAGTGCTGCTGCCAAATCATTTTTCATGTACTTATATCCAGCAAATACAAGTAAACCGCACAATATCAAAATCACTGTACCTATATAACTTTTAACTGATACACCATAACTCACAAAAGTCATGATAATAAGTAATAAAACTCCTACTTCTACAATCAACATATTTTTTTTATGAAGTTTCTGCATATTTATTCTCCTTTTAATTCAAACCCAAAGCTTCCTTTGCCAATATATCAGCCATATCGTTGTACTTGTCATTTGAATGGCCTTTTACCTTTACAAACCTTATATTTATACGGTCTTTTATACTGTCAAAATACACCTTATATGCCTTTGTGCCCTCTTTGTTTGCTTTCCATTCACCAAGACACCATCTTGCTATTCCCTCATAATCATGATATATGGCAATAGACTTATATCCATTCTCTAAAGCGTATCTCATCGCTGCCTCGGCACCCTTTATCTCTCCTGCAACATTCCGCATTGATGCTAAATTTTCATCATCCATCCTGCCGTTGAATTTTGTAATTACTTCATTTTCTTTCAATATAACAACACCGTAAGAAAATTCCTTTGTCGCTATATTGTAACTTCCGTCTACATACGCCGTAATTTCATATTCATCACTTGTGCATGCTTTCTTTGTATCGTCAATATACTCCAACGCTTCTTCTCTGCTTTTAAAACTTTTGTACTTTGCTCCCGAATATCCGTCAACCTGTTTCCTGCAGTCAGCCCAGCTTTCGAAAATTCCGGTACTTCTTCCCTCTTTTACAGCATAAAACTTGCCAGCCATATTTTTCCCTTCCAAATTTATATTTTTATAGCTTTATAACTTAAAGAATAATTTAAAATCACCCTTCATTATACTAATTGCTGCTCATCTGTTCTATCTGCGCTACAAGCTCCATCGTATCCATAGTCTGCTCATCAAGAAGCTGCCTTAAATTTCTTTGTGTCTCATACAAATCCAAAATATTCTTTACTCTTTTTCTTACAATCTGAGGATAAAACGGTTTTGCTACAAAATCGCTGACACCATACTCAAAAGCTTTCATCTCACTTTCATAATTTTTCTCAACGGTAATGATTATGACAGGGATTTCAGTCATATACCCGTACTCTTCCATAAAATCAAGTACATCAAACCCGCTTTTCTCAGGCATTACTAAATCGAGCAAAATAAGAGAAATATTTAACTGCTGTTTTTGTATAATTTCTATAGCCTGCTGTCCGTCTGCTGCTTCCATTATCTCGTAATCATCCTCGAGATACTTCTTTAACAACACTCTGTTTGTCACCGCATCATCTACTATCAATATTTTTTTATTTTTCATCATTTCTCCTATTTTCCTCAACCTGCCCAATAAATCATTTTATTTTTATCCGTTTATGAGCTTATCGTATTCTTTCTTTTCCTCCATAAGCTTCAGATATATGACATCCATTCCATCTAAAATACCGTTTCTTAACGGTTCCACAAGTTCAACAACTATATCAAGCATTGGATCAAGTCCCATATTGGCAGCTAATCCCTTTAATGTATGTGCACTCTCAAAAGCTGCTTTTACATCATTTGCTTCAATTGCTTTGCCAAGTTCTTCAAAACTTGAATCATTAAGCATTTCTCTAAGACACTTTTCATAGAAATCTTCGTCACCTAAAAATCTTTCCAAAGTCACTTTCATATCACAGCCATGGTTTGAAAGTTCTTCCGTAAGCTTGCTCATCCAAATTTCCTCCTGTGTATTTTCATTTTAAATATTGCTTTTCTGCTGCCTACTGTGTTATAACAGCGTTTATTCTGTCATTCATCTGCTCTTCACCCATAATGTGAACTATAGACCAAAGATCAGGAGTATTTGCTCTGCCTGTAATTGCAATTCTTACAATTTCTGCTATATCAGAAACATTTCCCTTATACTTCTCAGGCTCAGCTTTGTATGCTTTCATGTCTGACGCATATCCAAGCTTGTCTGCTATCTCTTTAAGTTTGTTAAACCACTGTGAATTATCATCATCATGACTGTAAAGTGCCTGATATTCTTTTAATACTTCGTTTACAGTTTCCTTATCTGCTCTAAATTCATCTTTTTCCTGTTCCTGCTCAATATCAAAGAAATAAGAAATCATCTCAAATACCTGTTTTGCATAAACAAGGTCTTTTCTTCTGCGCTTCATTCCGACACCCATATAAAGTCTCAATATAGCAAGCATTTTTTCTTTATCTGCAAACCATACTTTACTCTTCTCAGGTTCATTTTCACATGCCCAATCATATAAAAAATCATAAACTTCATTCTCCGAAAGCTTTGAAAGCTCATTTTTACAGATGTTGTGAAGTTTGTCCTTGTCAAACAAAGCACCTGACTTGCTCATGTTGTCAACAGAGAACGGAAATTCATTTATATCCTTGTCAGGGAATTTGTCGTGCCATTCTTCAAAGTTTGAATTGAGCAATGTAAGAAGATATACTTTCATACAATATGGATGATATCCGTCTTTTCTATAATAATCAAGTGAAAGTTCAGGATCCTTTCTCTTTGAAAGCTTTCTCTTTCCACCTGTCTCCTCATCAAATTTCATAAGATGTGCTGTATGACCGTATTTTGGCATCTTAAATCCAAGAAGATGGAAAAGCTCATAATGTGTAGGAACCGATGCAAGCCACTCACCGCCTCTGATAACCATTGTCGTTCTCATAAGATGGTCGTCAACCGCATGTGCAAAGTGGTAAGTAGGCACACCATCCTGCTTCAATATAACAATATCATGTATATTCTCAGGAAGTTTTATCTCTCCCTTTATGCTGTCAACAAATGTGATTTCCCTGTCAGGCTGTCCCTGTGAGCGAAGTCTTACAACATATGGCTTACCTTCTTTTATGTTTTTCTCTATCTCCTCATATGAGAGATTGCGGCATGTCGCATATTTTCCGTAATAACCTGTGAGTACCTTGTCTGCTTCCTGCTGTTCCCTGACTTTTGAAAGTTCATCTTCTGTACAAAAACAAGGATAAGCAAGACCTTTTTTCACAAGTTCCTTGACATATGTGTGATATATCTCAACTCTCTGTCTCTGGAAATATGGTCCATATGCATTTCCTTCATCCGAACCTTCAAATCCGGCACCTTCATCAAATTCTATATCAAAATAACGAAGTACATTTATAATAGTCTCAACTGCACCTTCTACTTTTCTTTTTGCATCAGTATCTTCTATACGAAGATAAAATACACCTTTTTTTCTGTGCGCTATACGCTCGTCAGCCAAAGCACTGTATAAATTGCCAAGATGTATAAAACCGGTAGGACTTGGCGCCATTCTTGTAACTTCTGCACCCTTTGGCAGTTTTCTATATGGAAATTTCTCCTCGTAGTATTCCGGTGTCTCTAATTTCTCCGGGAACAATAAATCCGCTAACTTCTGATTGTCCATTTTGTCTCTCCATTTCTAACTGTTTTAAAATATCTTTTTGCTTCAGATATTTAATCTATATACATACTATTTTACACATAGACACCCCATTTGTAAAGAACGACAGGAAAATCCTGAAAGTATTTGTAACAGCTAAGCCATGCACTTCCTGCATTCACAAAACTACGCTTTCCATATTGATTTTATTATAGCAATAGGTTTTGGAGCTTTTCCGTATAACAGCACACCTACCCTGTAAATCTTAGCTGATACAACACCTATTCCAACGACTGATGCGATAAGTATCACAATAGATATTAGTATTTCATAAAAAGGTACTGTTGTCATTGCTATCCTTGTAAACATAGCCATAGGTGATGTAAACGGTATGAACGAACATATCTTTACAAGCAGTGTATCAACACTTCCACCCGACATAGCAGATACTACAACCACGAATCCAACAATGAATATAAGACTTATAGGCATAACTGCCGTATTTATATCCTCAAGTTTTGACACTGTTGAACCGACTGCACCATATAAAAATGCATATATTAAAAAGCCAAGTATAAAGAATACAAGCATATATACAAACAGCTCAGCAGGTATATCAAATATTGACTTTATCAAACCGTTATCCGTCCAGTATGATTTATTTATGTTAAAGCATAAAAGGGATGCTCCAAATATGGCTGCTATCTGTATAAATCCCGCTATGCAGGATGCAATGACTTTTCCAAACATCATTGCAACAGGCTTTGCACTCGTTATAAGAAGTTCCATTGCACGCGAACTCTTTTCAGATGCAACATTTGTGGCAACCATCTGTCCATATAAAAGTATTACCATATAAAGTGCAAACACCATTATGTATGTATAGAGAAAATACTGCATCTGATTCTTTCCAAGTTCCTTTGTATTACCGTCAATCTGTTTTGTAAGTATGGCATTTACCTGGCTTTCAGACAGTCCACTTTTAAGCATTTCATTTGAACGATAAACTTCTTTAAGAATTTCTTCCACTGCCTCCTGATTGCTGTCATACATTGAAAGATTTTCTACATAATATGTATAAGAAGTAAGACCTTTAAGCACAAATGCACAGTCTGCATCACCATCAGTTATCTGCTTTTTGATGCTCTTTATGTCATTATCCACAATTTTTATTTCATAGTCAGGAAATACATTTGCAAATGCTTCTTTTGCGATTTTTTCATTTTCCTTATTATCTCCTGCAAGCAGCATTACCTCAGTTGGATTTTCAATCGAATTATCATCACTTTCATCTCCACTCTGATTCAAAATACGCGGCATAAACATAACAACAGCTATTATCACCACAAGCAATACCGTAACGCCCACAAAAACCTTGTTTTTCATATAATTTTTTAATTCAAACTTTAATATTTTTCCAAATTGTTTCATCATTCTCCCCCATGTTTATTATCACCTGTATATTCCACGAATATATCGTTTAACGCAGGCTCATAAACTTTTATCTCATCAACATCATATTTCTCAGTAATATTTTTCATGACAGCTTTCTTTTCATCCGGTGTTCTAAGTGTAATGATAAGTTCTCCACTCTCTCCCCTGCTGCACATTTCTCCATATTCTGATGCTATCTCACTATCCTGTACTGAGCGCACTACAAGACGATTGCGTGGATAATTGTGCTTTATCTCATGCAGGTCACCTGTAAGCACAACCTCACCACCGTTTATAATAGCTATATTGTCACAAAATTCTTCTATATAATTCATCTGATGGCTTGAAAATAATACAATCTTTCCTTTTTGTATCGTTTCCTTAACCACATCTTTAAGTAACATTGCATTTACAGGGTCTAGACCTGAAAACGGCTCATCAAGTATAACTATTTCCGGATTGTGCGCCAGTGCCGTGATAAGCTGTATCTTCTGCTGATTTCCCTTTGACAATGTATCAAGACGCTTATTGCGGTATTTCTTCATATCAAGCCTGTCAAGCCAGTAATCTATCTCCTTTACGGCATCGCTCTTTTTCATTCCTTTAAGTTCGGCAAAATAAACAAGCTGCTCTATTATCTTCTTTTTTGGATATAAACCTCTTTCTTCCGGCAGATATCCAAAATCCACCTTGTCATAGTCTATCGGTCTGCCATCAAACAGCACCTCTCCGCTGTCTGCCGGGAATACATCCATCATAATACGGATAGATGTTGTTTTTCCAGCTCCGTTTCGTCCAAGCATTCCAAAAGCCTTTCCACTCTCAGCTCTTAATGACACACCCTTTAAGACTTTTTTGTCACCGAAAGACTTTTCAATGTTTTTTAATTCAAGTATCATTCATTTCTCCCTCCCTGATAATACATTTATTATGTATATCATTTTATTTTTTTCAAACAATCTTATATAGTTTACCATAAAAACAATTCATTAGCAAAAAATATAGACAAATCATATTCTATATGGATTTACGATATTTTTTCGGTGTTATATTCATCTTCTCTCCAAATACCCTGTAAAAATAACTCATATTTTTAAATCCACAGTCGTATTCCACAATATGACACGCTTCTCCCGAAAGAACTATCGTAAGCTCCGAAAAATCTTTATGGCTGTGAACAAACAGTTCATTATCGTGCCTGCCATATTGAATAAAAAACGGAAAATTACTGTCATTTGTAAAACTCACTCAGTTCATATATTTTATAATCATTACTCCCCTGCATCTTTTTCTCCTTTACCGTTTCCTTATCTTTTTACTGATGTCCGATTTGTATACTTTTTTGTCTTAATAATTAATGAAAACAGCCATTTTTACTGCTATCTTGTTTGTAGAATATAATATGATGCAAGGGTCAAAATACCTTTTGACCCCAACATCATATTATATAAACTATTATCTCTGTTCTCAAGAGATAACACAATTTTTATAAAAACAAAATAAAACAACACTATACAACGCAAAATAAAAAGAAAGAGGTAAAATAACATATGAAATACTTAAATCCTATTGTAAGAGGTTGTTATCCTGACCCAAGCATCTGCGCTGCGAACGGAAAATATTACATGGTATGCAGTTCAATGCACATTTTCCCCGGTGTTCCGCTTTTTGAAAGCACTGATATGGTAAACTGGAAACAAATCGGCCATTGTCTCACAAGAGCTTCACAGATTGACCTTTACACTGTACACAGTTCAGGTGGTGTCTTTGCGCCTACTATCAGATACAACAACGGCAGATTTTATATGGTAACAACCAATGACAGTTATCATCAAAATTTCTATGTGTATACTGATGATATTTACGGAGAATGGTCTGAACCTGTTATTGTAGACCAGGATGGCATTGACCCGTCACTATATTTTGAGGATGACAAATGCTATTTTATAA
The DNA here is from genome assembly GCA_934320845.1 of uncultured Lachnospiraceae bacterium. GTDB lineage: Bacteria > Bacillota > Clostridia > Lachnospirales > Lachnospiraceae > Butyribacter. The sequence continues at coordinate 78,818 of CAKRFU010000003.1, read as the reverse complement.
GCAATGGAAATGATGCTGACGGCAGAGGATGCATCCAGATGTGCCAGATTGATATTGAGACAGGTAAAAAACTTTCAGAGAGCAAATTCCTCTGGCACGGAACAGGTGGTCGTTTTCTTGAAGCACCACATATCTATAAATTCGGTGAATACTACTATCTTCTCGAAGCTGAGGGCGGTACAGAATATGGTCATATGGTAAATTACTCACGCAGTAAAAATATCTGGGGACCATACACTCCATATCCTAATAATCCGGTTCTCACAAACAGAAATCTCGGCGGATACCAGATTCAGGCTGCCGGTCACGGAGATATTCTTGAAGATAACGACGGAAACTGGTGGTTTGCACATCTCGCTTTCAGACAGATACATATGTGGCAGACATATCATCACCTTGGAAGAGAGGTATGTCTTGTCCCTGTCAAATGGAATGATGACGGATGGTTTGAGATTGGTGTAAACGGTACAACACCTATAGAAGTTGAACTTCCTGACAATATTAAGTTTGCTCCTCAGGAATTTTCTTACAACAAAACTTTTGAAAATCTCGATGAAAAACTTGACTGGTGCTATATAAGAATTCCGAACACTGAAAATTATAAGTTTGATAAAAACGGTCTTGAATTAAAAGGAACTGATGTAACTATTGATGATGTTGCTTCACCTACTTTTGCCGGCATAAGACAGACTGAGTTTGACCTTGATATAACATGTGATGTAATACCGGGAAGTGAAAAATCAGGTATATCATTTTATATGGATGAAAAACATCACTATGAAGTTATCGTTGAGAAAAAAGAAAACAAAACATATGTGTACAGCCGCCAGACAATCGGATGTATCTGGCAGGAAAGCACACACTATGAGATAAATTCAGATAAAGTAACACTCCATATTAAATCTGAACCTTTGCAGTATCATTTCTTCTTTAAAGATGAAAACGGTGATGATGTATTCCTTAGCAATGCTGAGACACGCTACCTTTCATCAGAAGTTGCCGGCGGCTTTACCGGAACCATTATCGGACTTTTTGCCATAAACGAAAATGGTGACGGCATCAGCAGATTTGAAAATCTGTCTGTTAAGCACGATGCTGACTAAAGTTATCAAACGCCGGCTTCAATGTCATATTTAATGAAGCCAATTTCATGTCACTGCCATAATTTTCTGATGGCAGTGGCGATTTTTTATCTTCGTTTTTTTCTTTATCTTCATCAACCTTTAATTTTCTTACTTTCCTGCCCTTTTTTCTCTTTTCTTCTGCTTCTCGGTTTGTGTCAGGCAGTGCTGCATACGACGGTGATTTTCTTATATTCTGTGCTTCGTATGATATAGCTGCCTGTATATATTCTTTCATCGGGTCTTGTTCAACGGTTTTCATGCTGTTGCTTACCAATGTCTGAAATTCCTCTTTTGATTTACAGTGTTTTACCTGCTCAACAAATCTTTTTCGGCTCATTTCCACACGGAGAGCAACTTTGTACATTTCAGGGTCATGTATCTGAAGATAATTCTTTTCTTCTGTTGTCAAACGGCGTCCCTGTCTTAATTTTCTAATTATCTTATTGTGATATTCTTTTTCCTCAGCTTCCGACATTTTGCTTGTTGGGTCTAAAATATCCTCCAAAGCCTGTTTCCATATATCAGCTAAAACTGTTTTTTTATTTTCTGTTTCACCTGACATTTTCTTTTCATTTAACAAATCATTTTTTAATTTTGATATTTCCGATATATTAAAAGCTTCCATATTAATTTAAACCTCCCATTTTAATATCCTATTTACACTACACTAAATATGTTTTCTTTTAATATATATCGTACCGCTTTCTATTTTTATGAATATCTTTTACCCCAAAGCTACATCAAGCACCATCATAAGTGCAAAGCCAAATGCAGTCCCTATTGTTCCTATATTGCTGTGCTCCCCCCTCTGTGCCTCCGGTATGAGTTCCTCAACGACAACATACAGCATTGCTCCTGCGGCAAATGAAAGAAAATACGGAAGTATCGGAGAAATTTTGCCGGCAATAAGTATAGTTATAAATCCACCTACAGGCTCTACCACTCCCGACATTACACCATAGAAAAATGCTCTCTTTTTGCCTATACCCTCACTACACAAAGGCATTGAGATTATCGCACCCTCCGGGAAATTCTGTATTGCTATACCAACTGCCAAAGCAAGTGCCGCCGCCTTTGTAATCCCGCTCCCCTCCATTGCTGCTCCTGCAAATGCAACTCCTACCGACATCCCCTCGGGAATGTTGTGCAGTGTAACGGCTAATAACATCATCGTCATTTTTGATGCGCCAAGTTTCAGTCCCTCAGGCTTATCACTCTCAAGGTGAAGATGCGGAATAACCGTATCTAATAAAAGTAAAAATCCTATTCCAAACATAAAACCTATCAACGCCGGAAACCACTCTATCGTATTCTGCTTTTCTGCCATCTCTATTGACGGTATCAGAAGTGACCAGACGGATGCCGCTATCATCACACCTGCCGCAAATCCAAGCAAAAACTTTTCAAATTTTGGTGCTATCTGCTTTTTCAAAAAAAATACCATTGCTGCTCCAAGCGATGTGCCCAAAAATGGAATCGCCAATATTATAAATTCATTCACTTTTTTCCTCCCTGCTGATTTAATACAAAGATAAAAAAGCATATATCCTAAAATATATGCTTTTTTTATTATTATGTTACAGCAATAGTATAACATTGAATTTTATGTATACAAGTTATTTTACTGTTGTTAGACAACTTTTATCATCTATCCTGTCAATCTTTAATCTCTTAACCTAAATTTAGATACAAGTCCGCTAAGAGCAGTTGCCTGTGCTGTAAGTTCTTCGCTTGTAGCTGATGTTTCCTGTGCTGCTGCTGAGTTGTTCTGTACAATCTCTGCAATTTTAGCTGTTGCTAAATCTGCCTGATCCATACTCTCTGCCTGATTAAGGGATATCGCTTTCATCTTCTTTGCATTTTCTGCAACGGTATGTACACCCACAACCACTTCGTTCAATGATTCTGAAACCCTCGTTGCATTTCTGTCACCTTCATCAACTTCATGAACAGATGCTTCAATAAGTGCTTTTGAATCAACTGCTGACTGTGCACTTTGCTCTGCAAGATTACGAATCTGATCCGCAACAACCGCAAAGCCTTTTCCTGCCTCACCTGCTCTTGCAGCCTCTATAGATGCGTTCAATGACAATAGATTTGTCTGACTTGCTATATCCTCAATCTGTGCAATAATATCACCAATCTTTTCAGATGTCTCACTAATTCGCTGCATTGATGTCATCATAGCTGTCATATCCGTACGGCTATGCTCCGCAAGTTCTGCATATTTGTATGCCTCTTTGTAAGATTCGTCAAGTTCATCTGCTGTAGCTCTTATTCCATTACTCAATTCATCAATAGTGGCCTGCAATTCCTCTACCGCTGCCGCCTGATCCGTTGCTCCTTCTGCTACAGACTGCGATGCCTGAGCAAGGTTTTCCGAACCCGCAAGCACCTGCTCAGATGCGTCATTTACACCTTTTATAGTTGAATCTATCTGGCGATTCATATGTCTCATTCCAAGAAGCAATGCATTAAATGCTCCTGTATACTGTTCTTCATATTCAGTTGAAACAGCAAAATTTCCACCTGCCATCTCATTCAACATTCTTCCTGTATCTTCTATAATTATATGTATCCTTTTTGCCATATCTTCTACGCTCTTGACAAGTTCCGCTATCTCATCTTCCGTTTCGACAACAGGCATAGGCGAATCTAAATCGCCTTTGGCAAAAGTAATAAATCTCTCACCCAACTCATTTAATGGTTTTTCTATACCATTTGATATCTTCACTGCAAGCCTCGTTGAGTAAACTGCTACAATTACGCAGACAATAACTATAATCACTATGAGTACAATCAGCACAACCTCAATTTTAACTCTTTCTGTATTGCCTTTGGATACATTAACTGACATCAAATTCTTTAGAGTCTTATCTAAAGCTTCATATTTTGGAGCCAACTCATCAAACATCATTTTCTGTGCCTCCAATGACTTTGTATCATCTGTTGTTGCTCCTTTTTCTATAACAGTTTCATCAATCTGTTTGTATTCTTTCCATGCTTTATCAATGGCACTCATGCATTCTTTGCTCTCTTTTGTGACCATCGTTGTACGAATATCTTCTATTTTTGCATCAAAATTCTTAATAGCTTCCTCATGCTGCTCTTTCATCTGATTTATGTATTCGTCAGAATCATAACCAACAGTACCTCTTGTTGAAGAACGTACTTCAGCCGAATAGTTCATAGCCATTGCTATGTCTCCCTGAGGATAAGCATATTTGTCTAATACTTTTGAGTAATCTTTTACTATATATACCATAGCTATTACTATGATAATCAATAAAACCATAAAGACTATAATTACATGTCTAAAAGATTCTTTTAAACGCTGCCCAATTTTCATTTTGTCAAGTTTTTTTAACACTCTAACCAACTCCCTTTTCATATCATATTTTACACTTTTGTAAAGTTATAACCCCATGGTTACATATCTTGTGTTAAATATAACCATGGGGTCACTCTTCTGCTTAATTAAATTTCAAATTATTTCTGTGGGCCTGCTGCTACTAAAGCTTTACCAGCATCGTTTCCTTCGTATTTAGCGAAGTTTTTGATAAATCTGTCTGCAAGATCATCAGCTTTCTTTTCCCACTCAGAAACATCAGCATATGTGTCACGAGGATCGAGGATACCTGTGTCTACGCCATTAAGCTCTGTTGGTACTTCAAAATTGAATACAGGAATAGTCTTTGTTGGAGCTTTGTTGATGTCTCCGTTGAGGATAGCATCAATGATTCCACGAGTATCTTTGATAGAAATACGCTTTCCTGTTCCATTCCATCCTGTGTTTACGAGATAAGCCTTAGCTCCACTCTTCTCCATCTTCTTAACAAGCTCTGCAGCATATTTTGTTGGATGAAGCTCAAGGAATGCCTGTCCGAAGCAAGCTGAGAATGTAGGTGTTGGCTCTGTGATTCCACGCTCTGTACCTGCAAGCTTAGCTGTAAATCCTGAAAGGAAATAGTACTGTGTCTGCTCCGGTGAAAGAATAGATACAGGAGGAAGTACTCCAAATGCATCTGCTGAAAGGAAGATAACATTCTTTGCAGCCGGTGCTGAAGAAATAGGACGAACAATGTTCTTAATGTGATCGATAGGATAAGAAACACGTGTATTCTCTGTTACGCTCTTGTCATCAAAGTCAATCTTTCCATCTTTGTCAAGTGTAACGTTCTCAAGAAGAGCGTTTCTCTTGATAGCATTGTAAATGTCAGGCTCTGACTCTTTGTCAAGGTTGATAACCTTAGCGTAGCATCCACCTTCAAAGTTGAATACTCCATTGTCATCCCAGCCGTGCTCATCATCACCGATAAGAAGTCTCTTAGGGTCTGTTGAAAGTGTTGTCTTACCTGTTCCTGAAAGACCAAAGAAAATTGCTGTATTCTCACCATTTAAGTCAGTATTTGCTGAGCAATGCATAGAAGCCATTCCGTTAAGTGGAAGGAAGTAGTTCATCATAGAGAACATACCTTTCTTCATCTCTCCGCCGTACCATGTATTGATGATAACCTGCTCTTTGCTTGTGATGTTGAATGCTACACAAGTTTCAGAGTTAAGTCCTAACTCTTTGAAGTTCTCAACTTTTGCTTTTGATGCATTGTAAACTACGAAATCAGGCTCGAAGTTCTCAAGTTCTTCTGCTGAAGGTTTGATGAACATGTTAGTAACGAAATGTGCCTGCCATGCAACTTCAACGATAAAACGGATAGCCATACGAGTATCTTTGTTTGCTCCACAGAAAGCATCTACTACGAAAAGCTTCTTGTTGCAGAGCTCTTTCTTAGCGATATCCTTAACAACTGCCCATGTATCTTCTGTCATTGGATGGTTATCGTTCTTGTACTCGTCTGTTGTCCACCATACAGTGTCTTTTGAGTTCTCATCAACAACGATATACTTGTCTTTAGGTGAACGACCTGTATAAATACCTGTCATTACGTTAACTGCACCAAGTTCACTCTCCTGACCAACTTCATATCCTTCAAGACCTGCTTTTGTCTCTTCCTCATATAATGTCTCATAAGAAGGGTTGTGCACGATCTCTGTAGTTCCTGTAATGCCATACTTACTTAAATCAATGTTTGCCATCTTTTTAACCTCTTTTCTTAAAATTTACTTAAATCCATAATGTGATACTATACACATAAATAAATCGGTACATTTATATCACAATACAGACTTTAACCTACATAAATAATTATATACAATTGGTCGAAAAAAGCAATATAATAGAGAGCGTTTTTTTTCTTAACAAAAAAAATTCACATTTTATTTACTTATTTTACAACATTTTACAGCTAAATAAGACCCCATCCCTGTCTTATTCCAGGCATTTCTTCCCCCTCTATTCCGACTGCATATCTTGTCATATACGCAATAAGCTTTTCACCGTACATATTCTCGTCATTTTTTCTGACAATCCCCCACTCCATGATACGCGCAGCATATCCCGACACTTTCGGTGCTGCAAATGATGTGCCCGTTTTTCTCACATATCCACCGCCATATCCTGCTGTCTGTACGTCAACCCCAGATGCAGCTATAAGTGGTACAAGCCGTCCATCCGCTGTATAACCTCTGCCCGAAAACGGTGCCATGCTGCCGTCCGTCTGATTGAATGCTCCGACAGAAAGCACTTTTCTCGCCGTAGCAGGTATTGTCACAGTTGTATCGGGTGACGGTCTTAAAAATCCCGTTGACAAACCGATTGCCTCTATAGTAGGCAGCCACATATCCACAATTCCGCATTTTATATTTCCCGTAACCATAAATTCTATGCTCCATATGCCAGAAATCACATAAGTTTCATTGTTTCCCGGACTTATCGACACCTCAACAAGCTGTTTTGATGTGTATGGCGTCGGCATAACCAATACACTCTCGATATTTTCCCTCTGTGAACTCAGCGTAACATCATTTGAAATATTTATCCGTTTTCCTGATGGTGTATTTAAATATAGTTCAAACTCATCCTGAAAATATTTCCATACAAACAATCTTATACTTCTCTCATTATCACCTATCGCAAATTCCGTCCTGTTACCTTCCCCGCTGACATTTGTTCTAACATGATGCCTTGAATCCCCCTCATTTCCGGCAGCCACTACCACTATATTCTTCCATATTCCGTTTATATCGGTAATATAATTTTCAAACAATGTATTTCCGTCGTGAGCACCCTCATTTGTTCCAAAACTCAAATTTATAACAATCGGCATATTTAATTCTATGGCTTTTCTAAGCACATAATCAATTCCTTCCATAATATCGATTGTTCTTGTGTACCCACCGTCGCTCCCCCCTGTTCTTTTAAGTGCAACCGCTATAATTTCACTTTCGTATGCAATGCCGCCTGACTGCCCGCTTCTGCTTCCTGCAGCTATTGATGCTACCGCCGTTCCATGACCGCTAAGACCGTCACTTGCCGGTACGAGCATTTCCGCAAACCTCCGGTTTCCGGTATCTAAGGCATTGTTTATATCCAAACTGTCATACTGTGCACCGTATCCATATCCCAAAGGTTCTCTCCCCTCTGCCATCTCACCTTCAATATTCTGGTTCCACAGATAAAGTATTCTTGTTTTTCCGTCTACATCCCTGAATGTGGGATGAAAATAATCAATCCCCCCTTGTGTTAATTTTCTTATTGCTTAAAATTTTTCTTATTGAACTTTCGCACCATTTTTTTGCATTTTTGTCAACAATCTTCCCACTTTTTAAATATTCTCCAGGCGGATTTATATTCTTATCATAAAGAATTTCTGCAATTTCCCTTATGTTTTTTCCTTCTCTTTTCATTCTCCCTATAAAACATACCACCTCATAAGACTTTTCTTCCTCTTTTAAAATTCTTATACCTTTTTCATAGACTATCTTAAAACCATAGGGAGCAACACTGCCAAGATAATTTCCCTCTCGTCGCTTTATTTCTTTTGCATTTTTCACCTTAACCGATATATCTGCCGCATAAAGTTCATTCACAAGATTTTTTAAATTGACGCTGAATTCCTTCCTTCCATATATATCATAGAGAGAATCATATCCGTCAGTTACTGATATAAAACGCACACCCAAAACAGGAAACATCTTCTGGATATATTCTCCGACATCAATGTGGTTTCTTCCAAAACGAGATAAATCCTTTACTATCACACAATTTATCTCCCCCGAAACAATGTCTTTATACATTCTTTTAAATTCAGGTCTTTCAAAATTCATTCCGCTTTTTCCATAATCACTGTAACATTCTTTTAATGTTATGTCGTTATTAACTTTGATATAATCCTTACATATCATAATCTGGTTTTTTATCGACTGTGCCTTTTTTTCGCATCCTCTTACCGAAAGCCTTGCATATATGCCCGCACAATATCTGTTCAAAACAATTTTACCTCTATTTTTTATTTACTTTCATATACAATTCATTTTCTATGACAGCCAGTTCTTTCTTTTCACATACAATCCATTTTTCTCTGTCCTCTTTCACTGTTTTGCATAATTTATAGTTTATTTTTCTGTTTTTTCCCTGCGCTAAAACTCCTGCATATATTTCATTGCTCAGTATTCTGCTTACTGTCTGCGGATACCATTTTCCCTTTTTCTCCGATAATATATCCTTTTTTTGAAACGGTGTCCTGAATTTTTCCTTATTTTTTTTCCTAAGTTCAAATGGTGTCAAAACTTTTTTGGCATTTAAATAATCTGCAATTTCTTTTAGGGAATATCCCTGACTTCTCAAACAAAATATATCCTTTATTGTATCTGTCACTTCCATATCAGGTATAAGTTTATTCTTATCTTTATATGATTTTTTATATCCGTATGGAGCAAATGCACCAACATAGTTTCCCTTTTTCATACTTGCATAAAGCTGAGACCTTACCTTCACTGATATATCCCTCGAATATTCATCATTTATTATGCTTTTCATCTGAATATACATCTGCGTCTGAAAAATGTCTGTATCCTTTTTAGTGTCATAATCATCGGCAATTGATATCAGCCTTATTCTCCTTTTTCTCAAATAACATTTCAGAAATCTGCCAACCTCTATATAATCTCTGCCTATTCTCGATAAATCTTTTACGACTATACAATTTATATCATTATCTTCTATATCATATATCATTCTTTTAAACTCCGGTCTGTCAAAATTCTGACCGCTGCAGCCATCATCAATGTAAATATCACAAATCAAAATACTGTCCATGTTCACCTTATTATAATTTTCTATATACTCATTTATAATTTTGCTCTGATTGTAAATGCTTTCACTGTAAAAACCTGTATTTTCTTTGTCCTTTCTGCTAAGTCTTATATAAATTGCAGCCCTGTTCACATTCTTTCTATTGATATTCCCACAACAACCGATATTTTTCTTAACACAATCCCCCGAATCTATAATCCCCATTATAACCCCTTTTCCGCTAAGCCCATTTTCAGATATGCGGTTCTGCATAATCTCTACTTTTTCCTCTGTTTCTTCCGGGACATTTTTAAAAATTCCATCCATTTTTCCGGCATCTGATTTATCTGCCCTTGTTGGATAAACTCTTCTTGGTTCTTCAATATATATTATCTCGGGTACATTTCTCAATTCATCAAGTAATTCATATGCAATGTCAACTATCGCATACTGTGCAAGCAGTTCTGATACTTTAACACTCTCATCAATCTCTCTCACTTTGTCAAGACTGCCATAATATTTAACTATTACTTTCACCCTCAATGCCTCCCATTATCTCTTAAATCGCCAAAATATAATTATATTTTCGTTCTCACCGACAAATATCTTCTTTACAAATATATTCAGTAACATTTCTCTTTCCACATTCGTACTCAAATTATTCGGAATTTTTTTAATGTACTCACAAACATTGCTTTTTTGTCCCCCTTTTTTTATCTCCTCCAGCAAAAAAATATTCAGCCTGTCAAAAAAAAGCTGATATAACCTCTCGGTCTCTATCAGCTTTTTTTCTCTCTTTGTACAGTTTCTGCAGCAAAGCCAACCGTTCTTTGCCCTGTCTGACACAAGTGCCTTTTTACATGCCATACACTTTGTAAGTCCATGAAAAATATGTCTTGGCTCCTTTCTTTTGTGAATGTTCTCATAATATCTTATTATATCCTCCGAGAGCATTGTTTCATCCACTATAGCAAGGTTATTCTTTGTGTCTCTGATTATCTTCCACTGCTCCGGGTATTGTTTCGTCCTTTTTTTAGGTGGAAAAATTTCATTTTCATATCTGTGCCAGACATGATATCCGAGATATGATGGTTCATGAAGTATTCTCCACACCATTGACACAGTCATTTCAAATGTCTGTGCAATCTTTTCGTATGTAATGCCATTACATCTCATTTTATACATTGTCCTTATATCTTCCGCTTTTTTTTCGTCCATCACAATTTTTCCGTTCTCCGCCTTATAACCATACGGAAGTTTTGCAACAGCATATTCACCGGCATTTTTCTTTGCCTCGAGTGAACTTCTTACCTTTCTTGAAATATCACTACAGTAATACTCGTTAAATAATGTTTTAAATGGATGTATTATGCCTGCATCCTCTGCACTGTCACTGTCATAGCTATCCAATATAGCTATAAATCTTACCTGTTTTAACGGAAAATATTTTTCACGCAATTCTGATATAAGCAGATGCTCTCTGCTAAGTCTCGAGAAATCTTTTACTACGATAGTATCTGCCTTTTTAAGTTCAACACATGCAAGCATTTTCATAAATGCCGGTCTTTTCCTGTCCGTTCCGCTAAATCCGTCATCCACAAATTCACATATGCTTTCTTTGTCTGAACATAAATCATTATCGCTGACATAACTTTTCAAAAGAAACATCTGGTTCTCAATTGTATTACTCACCGTATTTTTTCTTTTATCTTTTTTTGATATTCTCGCATATAATGCTATCACGCTTTTCTCCAATGAAATTTTTCTTATCTTATACTATGCAGTTTAGTTTGTACTATTTCCGCTGTCTGATGTTTCTTTATCAGTGTTTTTAGTATTTTTTCCTGTCTCTTCTCTTATAAGCACCTTAGAAACACTATCGCCGTCTAATGCAATTTCTATTATACATCCTTTTTTAATATCTGAAACTGACGCATCTGTCTTTTCCTGAACATCCTGTAATTTCTGTGTTTTTATTAATTAAAACTTTCTAACTTTTATTTAAAATCTGCCTGAACTATTTTCTCTCTTCCAGCTCAACATACTCTTTATGATGACCGACATACTTGTATGCAGGTCTTATAATCTTTTCTTTATTTACAAGTTCTTCAAGCCTGTGTGCACTCCATCCTGCAATTCTTGAAAGTGCAAATAACGGTGTAAATAATTCTTCCGGTATTCCAAGCATTGTATATATAAGACCACTGTAAAAATCTACATTTGCACATACAGGTTTTATAACATGTCTTCTTGCCATGATAAGTTCCGCTGCGATTCTCTCTACTGAATCGTGAAGCAAAAACTCATCCTCCATACCTTTTTCTTTGGCAAGTTTCTCTGCAAAACTCTTCAGAATAAGCTCTCTTGGATCTGATATAGTATATACGGCATGTCCCATACCATAAATAAGACCAGAACCGTCAAATGCCTCACCCTTAAGAACTTTTTTCAAGTAACTCTCTATCTGTGTGTCATCTTTTGTATCACTTACCTTTTCTTTAATGTCAGCAAACATCTGCTGAACTTTTAAGTTTGCTCCACCATGACGAGGACCTTTAAGTGATGCAATAGATGCGGCAACTGCCGAGTATGTATCTGTTCCTGATGATGTTACAACATGATTTGTAAATGTTGAGTTATTTCCACCACCATGTTCTGCATGAAGAACAAGTGCTGCATCAAGAACTCTCGCTTCAAGTTCCGTATACTTTCCATCCGGTCTTAACATCTGTAGAATATTTTCTGCTGTTGATAATCCCTTGATAGGCGGTTTAATAACCAAACTCTCAAGAAAATTGAAATGTCTGTATGCATGATAATTGTATACTGCAATCAATGGAAGTTTCGCAATAAGCTGAAGTGACTGTCTTAATACATTTGGTATCGAAATATCATCCGGATTACTGTCATAAGAATACAGTGTAAGAACACTCTTCTGAAGTCCATTCATAAGATTTGCACTAGGTGCTTTCATGATAACATCTCTTACAAACTGTCCTGACAATTCCTGAAGACTGCCTACAATCTCTATAAACACTTCCAACTGCTCTGCTGTAGGAAGCTTTCCAAATAAAAGAAGATACGTCGTCTCCTCAAATGCAAATTTCTTTTTAATACCTGAACCTACAAGATTCTTAACATCATATCCCTGATAAAAAAGTTTTCCGTCTGCCGGCTCCTTAACACCATTTACAACATCATAACCGGTAACATCTGAAATCTCCGTAAGTCCCGTCAATACACCTTTTCCGGAACTGTCTCTAAGGCCCCTTTTTACATCGTATTCCTGATATAAATTCAGATCTATGGCTCCTGAAACCAAACAATTTTCAACCAGGCCGTCAAACTCAACTTCAAGCTGTTTACTTAAAGCCATCATAGATTCATTATCCATTATGGCACCTCCATTCACTTTTTCTCATCATTTTACATCAAAGTAGTAGGAATAGTCAAGTTTCCAGTCTTTAAATATTCATATTATATGTATAATTATTTAGAATCAGGATGCATTGCACGCACAATACTCCAATCTCAATTTATCAGCAAGCAATGCTATAAATTCTGAATTTGTCGGCTTATTTTTCTTTGCATTTACCGTGTTTATAAATATTTCCTCCAACATCTCTTTATTTCCCCTTCTGAATGCAACTTCTATCGCATGTCTTATTGTTCTTTCGACACTGCTTGATGTTGTATTATACTTCTTTGCTATTGCCGGATATAAACACTTAGTTATGAAATGAAGCATATTCTTATCATAAAATGCAAACATTATCCCCTCTCTGATATACTGGTATCCTTTTATGTGAGCAGGGATACCAATCTCTAATAAAAGATTTGTCACATCCACTTCAAGATTTACCAAACGAACACTGTCAACTGATTTTACCGTCTCATACTCTTTTACATTTTTCAACAAACCGCCTCTTGATAAATGTCCGTTTTCTCTGAGATATCTCTTATTCACAAGCTGCCGAACTCTTGATATAAGCATCTGATTAGATACAGGTTTCATCATATAATAATCAGCACCGTATTTTATTGCCTGTTCAACAAGATTTTCCATTCTCAAAGCTGTCTGAATAATGAAAATTGGCTTTTTTCCGGACATGTGTGAACATTCTTCTAATATTCCAATACCGTCTAACCCTGACAATATCATATCCATTACAATAACATCTGCTTTCCCGTCACTAATTGCTCTAAGAACCTTATTTCCATCACCTGTCGACAATACCACTTCCATTCCCTTTGCTTCCATTGAAAGCTGTTTGCTTTCCCTGTCCTGTACATTACTGTCTGCTATAATTACTTTTAACTGCGTGTCTTTCATTATTCTCTCCTTTTCGATATACTTTTCCTCTACCCACTTTGTCAAAAGATTCTTCCCACACTATTAAACATAAAAGAAATGTTTTTGCATTCATATATAATTATACATATGAAACATGAATGCTTATGTATTTAAAAAGGAATTGAAATGGAATTGGGCTAAATATATTTTGCAAGAAGTGCCATTCTTTCTTCTGCCCAACTGTAATCAAGCATATACTCTCCTAAAAATTTTTCTGCTGCTCTCTCATCTCCATCAAGTAAATCATAAAGGTCACAGTCAAAAAGTTCGGTATTTACTCTCTTTACACCTCTTGATGATACAAGTATGTCCCCTATATCATTTTCTTTTAGCTCTTTTTCGAGCGTCTTTCCAATCTTGCTGCACAAATTTTGTGTATATGGGTCATTAGGCCGTTCCTCCCACAATGTACCGATAATCTGGTCTGTTGTGACAGTTCCTCCACGCCTGTCCACAAGCAGTGCCAGCAGTTCTTTTGCTTTATTACTCTTAAACATAACCGGGTTCTCATTTACAAAAATATCAAAATGCCCGAATGTTCTCACATAGATTCTGCTTTTTCTCCTTTTTGAAAGCAATCTTGCCGATTCTACGGCATATTCAAGCTGTTCACTCGAAAATGGTTTTACAAGGTATGCCGCCGCATGCAGTTTTATTGCCTCATATGCATATTTTTCATACCCGGTTATATAAATAAGCATAATATCAGGATTTATCTGTCTAAAAATACTTCCAAGATTTATCCCGTCAATTCCTTTCATTTTCACATCGAGTATTGCAAGTTCAACATCATTATCTTTTATAAATTCAACCGCTTCTTTTGCATTGTTAAAAACTCCTGCAATGTCTAATTCTTTGATATTTTTTGCTTCTTCCATAAATGCAACAAGTGCCATCTCCTCGTCATCTACCACAATCGTTCTCATCAATCTTCCTCCAACTAGTCAAGTGTAGTATAACTTTTGTCCCTTTGTCTCTCTCGCTGTCTATTTCAAGCTCTCCATTACATATTTCTTTAAAAATATCCGTTATATAACTAATACCGCCAAATTCTGTTGAAAATTCCACTGTCTCAGCATCAAATCCCAGACCATTATCCTCCATACAGATTACTGTTTCGTTTTTCCTTCTTGCAATAACTATATTAACCAACGCCTTTTCGCACATATCATACTCTTTTTCGAGCAGCCCGTGATGAATGGCATTTTCTGCCAAAAAAATAAGCGACATGGCAGGCAGACTTAATTCTTTCACTTCCTCATCAAATATATTTATCTCATAATTGATGTAAGAAAATCTTGCCTTCTCAAGCCTCAAATACGCTTCTAAATAAAATAATTCCTTACCCACATTAGATGTAATTTCTCCTGCCAATGTCTTAAATCTGTATTGCATATAAGCAGAAATGTCATTTATGAGTGAACATGAATTTTCAGATTTCATAATCACCGAACCTTTTATTGTATTAAGCGCATTAAAAATAAAATGTCCTCCAATATTTTCCAATAAATTACTCTCTGAGAGTGTTCTCTTTTCCCGCCTGCCTGCAGTTTTATCTGTTGTTAAC
The DNA here is from genome assembly GCA_934320845.1 of uncultured Lachnospiraceae bacterium. Lineage (GTDB taxonomy): Bacteria > Bacillota > Clostridia > Lachnospirales > Lachnospiraceae > Butyribacter. Next base: position 63,582 of record CAKRFU010000003.1, on the reverse strand, counting down.
TTCTTAACCGTACTTTCTTTGCCGGTACTGTCACTATCTTTTTCAATTATTTCTCTTATAAGACCAAACAATGTCTTATATATAATCGGTTTGGTTACATAACCATTCATCCCCGACTCTTTTGCCTTAATTCTGTCCTTTGCAAAAATATTTGCTGACAAAGCATAAACAGGTATTTTAGCAGCATCTTTTCTGTCTGACATTCTTATTTCTTTTGATACTTCATATCCATCTATATCGTACATGTTTATATCTAAAAAAATAATTTTATATTCAAATTCTTTTGATTTTCTATATCTATCTATCCCCTCTTTTCCACATAACGCAGTATCAACAATCAACCCTCTGTCTTCAAGTATGGTTTTTACAACAAAAATATTTGTATCATTATCATCCACCAACAGTATCTTTTCATGATTGAAACTGCCGTATTCTTCCATCTCTTTTTTTAATATAAATTCCATACATGTTTCCTCCGCTTCTAAATAATGTACTCTCGAAATTCTTCATTCAGAAGATACCGAGAGTACATATTACAATAAAAAGATCTGTCATATCTAATTATCAGTTATTCATTGTACCAGAGTCAACAGTCATATATAATTTATACGCACATTTGTATCTCATTTTTCGACAAATAATATCCCTTTCCGTAAATGCTTTTTATGCATTTTCCGCCATCCGGCATTTTCTTTCTCAGCCTGTAAACAAGACTTGAAAGACTTACTCTCGTTATATCATCTGATCTGTTCCATAAATATTGGCAGATTTTCTCAACGCCGACAAATTCCTCGTCTGAATTTAATAGCAGAGCAAGCAGCTTTGCCTCGTTATCTTTTATTTCCACGGAAATATCTTTGTATTCCACAAGCATTTCTTTAATATTTATTATTGTTTTCTCACGAATTATCTTTTTTTCAAATTGTGAAATAAGACGCTGCAATATAACATCCATATTACGCTTTCGATTCTGAAAATCGACACAGCCTGCCCTAAATGCTTTTATCTCGTCATCATCATTTTTCTCATCTGCTATAACAAACACATCTGCTTTTTCAAATATGCTTTGTGCATTCTCTTTCTGTGCTTCATATTTCTTCATGTATTCTCTTAGTTCTATAAGTGAACAAACAATTATATTTGTAAACCTTGAATTTTCAAAATGAAACTCAAGTTCACTCACATTTTCTATTGAAACAGCATCTATCCCTCTTTGTGAAAGCTTTGCCTGAAATCTTTCCTGCCATTCGATGTTATGGTCGCATAATACGATGTATCCTGCCATACAATTTTTCCTCCTCCGGTACCGGTTTATAATCGCCCCTATCCTTTCCCGGTTCAAAACCGCTTTCCAATATTTTCTCCATTATTCTGCTGACATCGTCACCGGCAGTATTTTTCAAATTTATCCTCTTATTGTATACATTGTAATATTCCTTTATATCATCGCTGCAAAGCTCAGCATTTACTTCTCCCGCCCCTGCCTCAAATGATTTTTTTCTTCCATCCTGTAAAACATTATCAAGTATCGTATCAGCCGTAATCATTGCTCTTGGAAGCATCAGCCTTGCGATAGCCATAAGATAAAGTGTCATATCACCGTTTCCGCTTCTCTCATGCTCAAACCTTGTATATGATGTCGGCATAAAAGGAACTATATGTACCATTTGCGGGTCAAGTTTTTTTAGGAATAACAAATCTTCAACAACATCCGCAACCATCTGATAAGGCGTTCCCACCATAAATCCGCTTCCCACCTGATAACCTATCATTTTTAATTCCCATAATGACTGTTTTCTGGTTAAGAGTGACATTTCAGGCGGATGTATCTTCTTAAAATGATTGTCCGATGCAGTTTCGTGGCTAAGTTCATATCTCGATGCTCCAGCTTCAAACCATGTTCTGTATGTACTTTCACTTCTCTGTCCTAACGCAAGCCCTATAGAACAGTCACTAAAATTTTCTCTAAGCATGGCAACCATATCTGCGACCCTGCTTTCCGTAAAATTGTAATCATCCCCCCCAACAAGCATAAAAGACCGGACACCTTTGCCATATCCCTTTTCACAGAATTTAAGCAAGTCTTTCTCGTCCAGTCTATATCTCGGTATAAATATATTGTCTCTTCTAAGTCCACAATAATAACAATTATTTTTACAATAATTTGTAAGTTCTACTATTCCTCTTATATATATTTTTTTGCCATACAGCTTTTCTTTTGCAATCAAAGCTTTTTCAAACAGATAATCTGTCGTTTCTTTATTTCTGAATTTTAAAAGTTCTTCCAGCTCCCCTTTTGATAAACTGTTATTCGCAACCAGTTTATTCACTAAGTCCGCCATGCAATTTCCCATTTAATTTTACTCTCCATAAACCGCTTTCCTCTACCTAGAATAATAGACTATCACCATTCAATTTAAAAGTAAAGCATTTTTTGCTTTTTATATTATACCTCAAATTGTTTCATAATTCCACATATACATTTATGCAGATCCGGTTTTAACTGTTCGAGTGAAACAGGTGATGCATATAATATTGCATTATAACATGTTGAATTTACAAGTTCCACAATCATAAATATCATTGTATCAATATTTCTAAAGTTTCTCCCCGATTCTTCTATTATTCCGTCAAATATATCCATGCAACTTTTATTGTCAAGCTGGCCTATCCTTACGTTTGAAAAAAGCGACCAACTGAGATTTTTTGATATAAATTTCATGAGCGACTGATTTTTGCTTAACTGATTTACAATATTGTCTACAATAAACAATATACAGTCCTCAAGTGTATTATATTCAGTTTTTTCAAGTTCCTCATACGCAATTTCAAAAAGCCTGTCTGCCTTATGTGTTATAAGTCTGTCTCTTATATCATACTTATCTTTAAAATAAAGATAAAATGTTCCCTTAGCCATCTTTGCATTTTTAACTATCTCTGAAATAGACGTATTATTAATTCCTTTTTCCGTAAACAGCTTAAACGCTGATGCAAGCAATGCTTCCTGTTTGTTTTTCTTTTTTTCTTCTATTTTACTCATCTGCATCACCTCTGATTTCAACCATATAGAGCCACACATCAAGATTTACATCTCCCCGATGTATGGCTCCATAACTTACTATTTTTCAGCTATAAATTGATTATTTATCATCATCTTTCTCAATTGATGCTGTAGACATTACAAATTTAACACTTCCGTCCATTCCATCTGAAATTTTTGAAAAACTCTTGTAATTATTTGATGCCTTTACAATCTTGTCAAGTCTGTCTCTGAAATCATCACCTGAATCAATAACATCATTTACTGTTCCTGTAAGCTTTTCAATTCCCTCTTCGTTGAACTCAACAACACCGTCTTTAAGATCTCCTGCACCATCAGCAAGTTTTCCTATAGCATCTGATACATCTCCTGTCTTTGATACAAGAGTTGAAACACCACTGAAAAGTTTTGTTGCTCCAGAAGCAAGTGATTTTGCACCGTTTCTTAACTTGTTGCTGCTTCCTGTAACTTTCTTAGAATTTTTCTTGATTGCCTTTTCATTCTTGATAAGTTTATCTGCCGCATTGTCAAGTTTCTTGTTGTTTGATGTAAGCTTTGAACCAGCTTTGTACATCTTCTGTACACTTTCATCAAGCTTTGAAACACTAGGATTAAGCTCTTCTTTATATGCTGTTGAGAGCATTGTTCCTGCCTCTTTAAGCTGTTTAAGTTTGTCACTTATTCCGTTGAGTGGTGAATCTTCGGCTGTTGTATCTGTACTTGTTTCCATCTGTGCAAGTCCTGCGCTTACCTGATCAAGACCACCGTCTAAGCCGTCAAGTCCTGCGTCAACAGATGTAAGACCTGTCGATATAGAATCAAGTCCCTGAACAAGTGCTGACGAATCAGATGTTGAACTCTCTATTGCATTTCCAACTGTCTGAGAAGCCTTTACATATTTTTCGATTGCTTCAATCTTAGCTTTGTCTGTTTCTGACTCAACACCTGCTTTAAGAGTTTCAAGCTCTGTAAGCATTGTATTTACCTGTTCATCACTTACGGCAATGTTTTTAGCTCCTTCATTTATACTCTTAACCCCTGCCTTAATTCCGTTTTCACCGCTTATGCCTGTCTGCAGCGAACCTACTCCTGCTTTAAGCTGTTTTACTCCTGCTTTTAAGCCTTCGTCACCTGTCACCCCGTTCTGCAAAGCTGCCGCTCCTGAATGAAGTGTCTCTATTCCCTGTGCAAGTGTGTCTACACTGTTAAGTGATGCATTTACTGTCTTAACGTAAGTATCAAGATTTGTGTTGAAACTATCTGAACCTTTGGCAAGTTTTGAAGTACCTGTTTTCTGAAGTTTTCCTACCGCATCAACAACTTTCTTTGTATTAGCTGAATATTTTTTTACACTCTTTCCAAATGTCTTTGTTCCCTCGACATAAGTAACAACTCCGTCAAGAAGTTTATCTGTTCCGCTTGTGTATGTTACGATACCGTTTTTAAGTGTGTTCGCACCACTCTTTGCTGAGCTTACACCATCCTTGAGTGTATCCATTCCATCTGAATAATCACCAAACTTGCTATCAAGTTTGTCAAGATTTGAACTAAGTTTATCAGAACCATCTATAAGTTCCTGTGTTGCATCTGTAAGATCATCAAGCTTATCTGTAAGATCATCAGTGTTTCCTATATCATCCAAATCCATGTCTGAGAAAAATTCCGAACTTGCAACCGTGTAAGTTGATTTCATCTCGAAATCAGTAACATCTGCCTTAATAGTAACCGTATCTGTCACTTTATCGTTGATTTTGCTAAGATCAATGTCAACATCATCACCCAAATCAAGATTATCAAGGTCAAGACTTTCTGAAAGTCCCGGCATTCCATATGCCATGATTATGTTATTGTCACCTTCTGATACAATACTTCCGTTGTCGATAGTTACATTCTTGAAGTTGTCAACCGGAAGAATCATTCCTGTTACCATAACAAATGGTGTGTATATATCTACATTTTTTCCGCCAATTTTTTCTTTGCTCTTTGAAGTATTTGTATATTTTATCTTCATTTCAAGCTTTCCGCTTTTTCCTGCAAGTTCATCTGCTGCAATCTCTTTTCCGTCAAGCTTGTATGTTATTGACATTCCGACAGGCATTTCCTTATCAGTTTTTCCCTGATAATAAATATCTTCGCTTTCTGTATTCCAGTTAAGTGAATTTCCGTCCTGTGTGAACTTTTCATCACCTTTTGTGTTTGTTATATCTGTAAGATCTGAAGCATCTTTTACTTCTCCCTTATCTGCTGCATTTTTAAGCCAGTCAGATACGATAACGTCTGTTTTATTACCATTTGCATCAAGTGTTGCATAAACTGTTTCCTGTTTTGAAACATCTTCTGAATCAAGTCCTGACTTAGAATTTGTCTTAACTTCTTCCGTCACTTTATTTACCTGTTTAGCAACTGCCTTGTTTGTCATAACAAACATATGAGATGCATACTCTACACTTCCTACAAGCAGTCCTGCTGCTAAAAGTCCTGAGACACCGATTTTGGCAACTTTTTTAATATTTTTTCTCATGTTACTGCCTCCTATATCATTCTATAAATTCACGAATTTTATACTAATCTTTTTATTTTGCTTGCTTCTTTTCTGCGTCTTTCTGTGCTACTCCCGCTTTTATCATATCCCATGAACTTCTTATAATGATAGGGTCAAATATCCAAAGCATTGCCGGAAGTATACAGATAACAACTATCATACTTATTATGGCTCCTCTTGAGAGAAGATTACATATAGCACTTATCATATCTATTGCAGAGTATGCTGTTACTCCGAATGTTGCGGCAAAGAAACAGAAACCACTTGTAAGTATTGATTTCATTGAAGTTTCATGTGCAATTCTTATCGCATCTTTCTTATTGCATCCGTTTACTGTTCGCTCTTTATGATACCTGTTTGTCATAAGTATCGCATAATCGACTGTCGCACCAAGCTGAATTGTTCCGATGACAATACTTGCAACAAATGCTAGTGAAGTATTTGTATAATACGGAACTGCCATGTTGCATGCAATCGCAAATTCAATTACAGATACAAGAATAATAGGTATTGAAATAGATTTAAATGTAACAAGGATAATTACAAATATAGCTGCTATAGATATGTAATTTACCGTCTTTAAATCTATATCTGTTGTATCCTGAAGATCCTTCATAAGAGGAGCCTCACCGATTACCATAGCGTCTTTCTGGTATCCCTTTACAATTTTCTGCATTTCGTCAAGCTGAGCATTTACTTCATCAGTTGCCGAACTGTAATCCGAGCATACAAACTGCAATTCATAATTATCAGTCTTTAACATGCTCTTTACATCCTCAGGTATCATACTGTCAGGGAAGTTTGGTCCGACAAGGGAATTAAGACCTATTACCCATTTGACACCGTCAACCTTTTCTATCTTCTTTATCATCTGGTTCTTTTCTTTTGCACTAAGACCGTCTTTCAAAAGAACCATATGAACATTACTCATATTGAAATGTTCTTTAAGTTTATCATTTGCTATCGCACTAGGAATATTCTTTGGAAGTCCCTGGTCAATATTGTAGTAAATTTTGTAGTTGCTGTTTCCGTATACCGCAGGTCCGAGTAAAACAAGGAAAATTACAATAGCAACTTTATAATGCTTTACAATAAAATCTGAGACTTTTGTAAGCGGTGGTATCAAAGCCTTGTGAGTTGTCTTTTCAATTGCCTTGTCAAATGTAAGAATCATCGCCGGAAGAACAGTTACACAAGTGATAACACCTATTACAACACCCTTTGACATTACGATACCGATATTGGCACCGAGTTTGAATGTCATGAAACAGAGTGCTACGAAACCGGCGATTGTTGTAACCGAACTGCTTGATACCGATTTGAATGTGTTTGATATGGCATGTGCCATAGCTCTCTTTTTATCATCAGGAAATCTCTTTTTATTCGCTTCATAACTTTCAAGAAGGAATATCGAGTAATCCATCGTAACCGCTAACTGTAACACCGCTGCAAGTGCCTGCGTGATATATGAAATCTCTCCGAGGAAGATATTGCTTCCAAGATTGAACACTATCGCCATTCCTATATTGGTAAGGAATATAACCGGTGTGAGGAATGAATCCATTGTGATAAGAAGAACCAGAAGTGATAACGCTGCTGCTATTGCAACATATACCGGCATCTCCTTTAAAGCAAGATTTTTGATGTCTGTTACGACACCTGACATTCCACTCGCATAAACATCTTTTCCGACCGTCTTACGAATATTTGTAATGGCATCCATCGTATCGTCCGCTGATGTAGTATCATCAAACAATGCTATCATCATAGTTGCATTTCCATTAAAAAATGCTTCTTCAAGATTCTTAGGAAGCATCTCTGTCGGTACGCTTATATCAAGAATATCATCGTACCAAAGTACATCCTTTACATGTTCAATGCCTTCAATCTTTTTCTCAAGTGCTGCTGCCTGTTTGTTCGTCATATCTTCGACAACAACCATAGAAAAGGCACCCATTCCAAATTCATCAACAAGTGTATCCTGACCCGATACTGTTTCAAGAGTATTCGGAAGATAAGATAATACATCATAGTTTACTCGTGTACTTACATATCCAAATACAGATGGTATAAGCAATGCAAACGCAATAATCAAGATGATATTCTTATGTCTTGTTATCCATTTTCCTAACATTTTTTCTCTTCCTTTCTTCATTCCTGTCTGACCTCTCCGCCAAATTTTATTGACGTTTGAACAGACTTTTTTATTGACCATTTTTATCATCAACTGACCGATGGTCATTTCTATAATCCATATACTACAGCAAAAATGACCAACAGTCAATATCAAATTTGACTGTTGGTCATTTTTATCAAAAACACACAAAAAGTGTTTTCCAAAGCTTGTTATTCTATCAATAAGTCACAAAACTTTCACAATCTAATATTCGATTATTTAGCAAGCAAAAGCATAATCTCATTGCTTCTGTTTACAAACTCAGTCATTTCCTCTGCTTTAAGAGGGTGATTTGCAAGCACAGCAAGGTCATAAAGCTGTTTACAGAACATACCAACATTTTCTGCATCTTTATTATTAAGAATATACTGCACGAGCTTATTTGAAGAGTTGAGTACAAGTGTCTCTGAATCTCCAAACATATCCATTCCCATTCCGCCTGCGCTGTACATCTTCATCATATCCTGCATACGGCGTGTTTCCTCTGAAAGTGTAAGCATTGATGATACACTCTCATTTTTAAGCTTCTCAACTTTGACTTCAAGTTTATCTTTTCCAAGTGCTTTTTTAAAGATTTCACCAAGTTCCTCGGTTTCTTTTTTGAGTGTCTCCTCGTCAGCATCCTCTTTCATTGTATCGTTAAGTCCTGCGTCTATACGCTTAAAGCTTACCTTTAAATCGCCTTGTTCAAGCTGTGATATAAATGCCTGGTCGATATTGTGACTTAATATAACGGCATTTATATTCTGTTCCTTAAACATATTAACATACTGGCTCTGCTGCTGCATATCAGTTACATAGTAAACAGTTGTAGGTTCTTCCTCTTTGCTGTCGTCTTTATTTTCTGCTGAATCACCTGTATTTTCCTTAGTCTCATCAGACTCTTTATTAGCATCCCCATTTTCATCCGTTTTAACTGCATCAACATATTCCGGCAATGTAATATACTTGTCATTCAAATCCTTGAATATAATATAATCTGACATCTTCTCTCTGAATTTGTCATCTTTCAAACAGCCGTACTTTATAAATGGACTTATATCTTCCCAATATTTCTCATAATTTTCTTTGTCAACTTTGTACATTCCTGAAAGCTTGTCAGCAACTTTCTTTGTAATGTAGTCAGAAATTTTCTTCACAAATCCATCATTCTGCAATGCACTTCTTGAAACATTAAGCGGAAGGTCAGGACAGTCAATAACACCTTTAAGAAGCATTAAAAATTCAGGAATTACTTCTTTGATATTGTCTGCGATAAATACCTGATTGTTGTAAAGTTTTATAACGCCCTCGAGGTTATCATACTCTGTATTAACCTTAGGGAAATATAAAATTCCTTTAAGATTAAACGGATAATCCATATTCAAATGAATCCAGAAAAGAGGCTCTTTGTAGTCATTGAAGACTGATCTGTAAAATTCCTTGTATTCATCATCTGTACAATCGTTGGGATGTTTCATCCAAAGCGGTGTTGTTGTGCTGATTGAAACAGGTCTTTTGTTAATCTTGACCTTTTCCTTGCGTGGAGATACTTCAACGACCTCTTTTTCTCCGTTCTCATTTTCTCTCTCTTCTGTCTTTGCTTCCTCAACAATGTTTTCAACTACAACATCATCTTCACGGAGATCTTCTTTATCTATTGTCTCATATTCCTGCTCGGCACCCTCTTTTGAAAGGAATATCTCAACAGGCATAAATGAACAATACTTTGTAAGAACTTCTCTGACACGGTACTCGTTTGCAAATTCAAGACTGTCCTCCGAGAGATAAAGTGTGATAGTTGTTCCAATCTCTGATTTGTCACCTTCTGACATCTCAAAGTTGATGCCGCCTTCTGACTCCCAGCGTACAGGTGTCGCACCCTCTTTCCATGATAATGTATCTATTGTAACTCTGTCAGCTACCATAAATGCAGAATAAAAACCAAGACCGAAGTGTCCGATAATCTGCTCCTCATTTGCTTTATCCTTATATTTTTCAAGGAAATCAGTAGCTCCTGAGAATGCAACCTGATTTATGTATTCATCGACTTCATCCTCTGTCATACCAAGACCTGTATCTGTAAATGAAATGCTCTTTCCTTCCGTATCAACAACGACCTGAATGCTTGCTTTGTAATCATCAGGTATTGTATACTCTCCCATAATATCAAGCTTTTTAAGTTTTGTGATGGCATCACATCCGTTTGAAACAAGCTCACGAATAAAAATATCATGGTCTGAATAAAGCCATTTCTTTATAATCGGAAACATATTTTCTGATTCAATTGATAAACTGCCTTTTCTGCTCTGCATAATAAAATCTCTCCTTTACTCACATAACTTTTAAAATATTATCTGTCCCTTTTGTCACTGTCTTTAAAGGACTGTCATTTACATATTTAAATTTAGTCAGTTAGCAATCATCATAGTAGACTGCTAACAATTCTCACAATGAGTATAATAATACGGGTATTAAAAAATGTCAAGACAAAATTAGCACTCTTTTCAAAAGAGTGCTAATTTTTTATAGTTTTTTTATTTTTAAAATGTTGTAACTTCTCCGATAACTTTCTCGCCACCGTTTCCGTCCGCATCGTATGCCGTTACTGCATATTCATATGTCTTACCCGACTCTGCAAAAATGTCATTATACGACTGCGCTGTCTTTTTATCAAGTCGTGCAATATACGTCCACTTTTTCGTTCCCTTCTCTCTCCTGTAAACATTACAATAAGATGTATAGGAATTTGCTTTCCAGCTTATCTTTACACCATCTTCATCAGCATAAAGATTCTTTATAGGTGCTGTTGAATTTTTTGAATATACCGTAAATTTCTTTTTTGTTTTTCCTACTGAAAATAAAAGTTTGGCATTAAATACTTTATTTTCTTTAAATTTTACTTTCCATTTATCGTATGATATTACTTCATGTTTTCTTTGAACGGCAAGCTTTTTTGATTTCCATGCAGGAAATACCTTTACGACAACATTCATATTTTTAACAGCCGTTCTGTTTATTGAACTTATATCTTTATATCCGTCTTTTCCGACAACCTTAATTTTTGTTGTTGCTGACGGACGCTTCGCATATCCAAGTGCATAACATATATTGTTTGCCGCATCCCTTCCCAGTTCATTATACGCAAGCTGCGTATAATGTATTGTACTGTGAATCTGATTGAGAGATGTAGGCAGTTTTAATGAACCTTTTCTTGTTTTATTCTGCTGCGTGTATTTTGCATCTGTGCTGTATTTATTTTTAAAATAATTTTTTACGGAACTATTGTTAAGCCATACTTCCGACAACTGACTTGCAAGGAATATGTCTTTATATGCATTTTTACTTGAATTACACATATAATACTGTGCTTTTCTAGGTCCTGTAAGTTCAAGGTCGGCAAGCGAAGTTGGTTTTCTATGTGACCTTACCATCAATATTCCTGCAAACTCAAGGCTCTTATGAACATATTTATAATTAGCAGCTTTGCTTCCTCTAAGCTGCGTTTTAAATGCTCTATGCATTTTCATAAAGTGATTGAGATAATCTCCCGCATTCATCTTGAAATCCTGTTCACCCTGAAGCCAAAAATATCCCTTATGGCTTAACGTGTAATGTCCGGCTTTTATCTCCTTGTTTAAGGTTCTTTCACATGCCTTGTATAATGCAACTGCCTGCCAGAAATTATTGTCTACACCTTTCTTAGGAAGCCATGTTGTAATAGAACTTCCTCCATGTGCCGCATTCACAATCCAGACTTTCTCTTTAAGCTTTTTGACCCACTGGTCAGCTAACGCACTGTCTATACCTGATTTGCCCGAAGCTGTTCCTGTCGCAGTAAGATTATTTGTCCTGCACCACTGATTTTGTGAACTGTTGTCTGTAAGCGTACCGGGTACAAACTTAGATGCATTTTTCACCGAAAGTGGTGATGAAGCTGTCGACCAGTTTCCAACATTTGCATAATGGCTCCTGCAGGAAGGCCCATATGTGTTGTATACTTTTCCGGCATAATTTAATATCGTGTTGTTTGTATATTCAGCCTTCGATTTATCATCGCTGTGGCTTCCCTCCATATTACTCTGTCCCACAAGTAATAAAAGGCTTATCTTTGCCGGTCTTACATTTATACCATATGTAGTTCCATCAACAAGTTCAACCACTGCTTTTCCACATCCAACAGCAAAAACTTTCTTCTTATTGCTGTTAGCAACGCTTATAATCTTAGTATCTTTTTTACCTGTTTTAACATTTGTGGATGTCACACTTTCAGTTACAACTCTTCTTACTTCCTTTGAAAAAGTATGTCTGTCATCGTACTTTAACTGAATTTTCTTCTTTGTTTTGTCATAACTTACAAGTGGCGGAAGCTTAGTAGGTTCCGGCTCCTCAGTTCCACTCGGCTGCAAAGTCTCAGACGGTTGAGATGTCTCACCCGGCTGTGATGTCTCACCCGGTACTTTCGTAACCGAAGGTTCCGGTGTAATGACTGCCGCATCTTCTGCCATTGCTGATACACCGTTGAAACTGTATCCTGCAAAGCCAAATACGAAACAAATTACTGCCAAATAAAAATATTTTTTAATAAATCTCATAATAAAACTTTTTCCCTATCCCTTTACTTAAAATACACGAGCCGGATACGGTTAGAACATACCGCATTTTTCTCGACTCGTGCTTGATTTATGACCGATATTGCATCAGATATCTTATGTATTCTGTCATGTGCTTATAATAAATGGCTAATATGTCATTTCAATGACTTTTTATCATTTTGCTACAATATTTACAATTCTTCCCGGAACATAAATTTCTTTTATGATATTCTTTCCGTCAAGTCTGTCTCCAAGTGCCTCTTTTGCCCTAGCAAGAACATCGTCTTTCGCATCATCTTTTCCGATTGAAAGTGTAACTTTTGTCTTTCCGTTTATCTGAACAGCTATCTCTACAGTTGACTCAACTGTTTTTGCTTCTTCGTACTCAGGCCATGACTGCTCATAAAGTCTTCCGTTTCCACCGATTATCTCCCAAATTTCCTCTGTAATATGTGGTGCAACAGGATTGAGAAGTGTTATAAGTGTCTTATACTCACCGAGTGTAATACTGTTTTTCTTATAAAAATCATTTATAAGTGCCATCATTGCAGCAATCGCAGTATTATATTTAAGATTTTCAAAATCACTGCTTACTTTCTTTATTGTCTGATGCATTTTTGTCTCAAGGTCTTTTGAATATCCCTCATTGCTCTTGTCAAGCATTGTCTGAAGTTTCCATACTCTGTCAAGGAAACGGCGGCATCCCTTTACACCATCATCAGACCATGATGCACTAAGGTCAAATGCTCCAATAAACATCTCGTAAGTACGAAGCGTATCTGCTCCATACTCTTTTACAATATCATCAGGATTTATAACATTTCCGCGTGATTTACTCATCTTCTCGCCATTTTCGCCGAGAATCATACCATGTGAAGTTCTCTTCTGATATGGTTCCGGAGTAGGTACAACTCCCTCATCATAAAGGAATTTATGCCAAAAACGTGAATAGAGAAGATGGAGTGTTGTATGCTCCATACCACCATTGTACCAATCAACAGGAAGCCAGTATTTAAGTGCCTCAGGGCTTGCAAGTGCCTCTGTATTATCAGGATCTGTATATCTTAAGAAATACCATGATGAACCTGCCCACTGTGGCATTGTGTCTGTCTCTCTCTTTGCAGGACCTCCACAGCAAGGGCATGTTGTATTTACCCAGTCTGTCATTGCAGCAAGTGGTGACTCTCCATTGTCAGTAGGCATATAACTGTCTACCTCAGGAAGTAAGAGAGGAAGCTCACTCTCATCAAGAGGTACATAACCACACTTATCACAATGTACAATTGGAATAGGCTCTCCCCAATATCTCTGTCTTGAGAATACCCAGTCACGAAGTTTATAATTTACCTTGCGGTTACCAATCTTTTTCTCTGTAAGGAAATCTTTTACTTTTTCTTTAGCTTCTTCAACTGTAAGTCCTGTGAGGAAACCTGAATTTATCATCTTTCCTGTAGCAACATCAGTAAATGCAGCCTCGTCAATATTTACAGAACCTTCACTTCCCTCTACAACCTGAATCATAGGAAGTGAAAATTTCTTTGCAAATTCCCAGTCACGGTCATCATGTGCAGGAACGGCCATAATTGCACCTGTTCCGTATGTCATAAGTACATAATCTGATATCCAGATAGGAATCTCAGTATCATTTATAGGATTTATAGCTTTAAGTCCATCAAGTACAACACCTGTCTTATCCTTTGCAAGCTCTGTACGCTCAAAGTCAGACTTTCTCGCAGCCATCTCTCTATATTCCACAATGGCATCCCAGTTTTTGATTTCATCTTTGTATTTGTCAATAATAGGATGCTCAGGTGATACTACCATGTATGTTGCACCAAAAAGTGTGTCAGGTCTTGTTGTATAAACACGAAGTTTATCTTCTTTATCCTTAATTCTGAAATCTACTTCTGCACCTTCTGAACGTCCTATCCAGTTTCTCTGTGAAGTCTTTACTCTCTCGATATAATCTACATCATTAAGTCCCTCTAAGAGCTTGTCAGCGTAGTTTGTTATCTTAAGCATCCACTCACTCTTAACTTTACGAACAACAGGTGAACCACATCTCTCACATACACCGTTTACAACTTCCTCGTTGGCAAGACCTACTTTACAAGATGTACACCAGTTGATAGGCATCTCCTTCTTATATGCAAGTCCGGCATTAAAAAGTTTAAGGAATATCCACTGTGTCCACTTATAATAATCAGGGTCTGTTGTATTTATCTCTCTATCCCAGTCAAATGAATATCCAAGTGAATGAAGCTGCTCTTTAAATCTTGCGACATTCTTCTTTGTTACTTCTTTTGGATGAACTTTATTCTTGATTGCATAGTTTTCGGTTGGAAGACCAAATGCATCCCAGCCCATCGGATATAATACATTATATCCCTGCATTCTGCGTTTTCTTGCTACTATATCAAGAGCCGTATACGGACGGGGATGCCCTACATGAAGTCCCTGTCCTGACGGATAAGGGAACTCTACAAGTGCATAAAACTTTGGCTTTGTGTAATCATTTTCTGTTTTAAAAGCCTTCTCATCATCCCATATTTTCTGCCATTTCTTTTCCACCGTATGATGGTTATACATCTCTGCCATTTCTACCTCATTTCTGCATCTAAACAAATGCTAAAATCTATATTCTAAATCAAAAAAATAAACATCGCCATACTGCAAATAAATCCTATAACTGCTCCGACAGCAACATCTTTAGGAAAATGTACTCCTGTTATTACTCTTATAACAGCAAGAAACAATCCCATCACCAATATGATAGTTCCCAAAATCTTATTGATAACCCATATTGAACCGCCAATAACAAATATCGAAAATACATGGCGGCTTGGAAATGAAAGTCCTTTTGTATCTTTCTTTATAAGCGGTTTAAAACCATACAATTCATATGGTCTTTTTGCATTTATCTTTTCTCTGAATTTACTCAGCAGTACAAAAAATAATGCCGGAACTATAATAAGACCTGTGGCAAGCTTATATTCCCTGCTGACAACAAGCCAGCCTGTCTCAACAAAATATAAAAGAGCTGTCAGTATCGTAAGTATCTTTCCGAATACATCTATAATTATCGGAATCGCTTTTTTGCTGCCAAGCAGTCCGATTATCTTTTCATATGTCTCTTTTTTCAAAGCATCCTCCGATTTCAGACAGCAGTCCAAAGTTATGGTCTGCTGCCTGCTAAATAATTATTTCCAAAACATTTTTTAAATTGTACAATTATACAGCTTACTGTTCCTGTTCTGATTTTGAAATATCAAGACAAAGTTCTTCAAGCTGTTTGTCATCAACAACATTAGGTGCATCCGTCATAAGACATGACGCATCCTTAATCTTAGGGAATGCGATAACATCTCTGATACTGTCCTCATGTGCCATTATCATTACAAGTCTGTCAAGACCATATGCAAGACCTGCGTGTGGAGGTACTCCATACTTAAAAGCATCAAGAAGGAAACCGAACTGTTCATGCGCTTTCTCATCTGTAAAGCCAAGTGCTCTAAGCATCTTCTCCTGAACATCATCCTGATGGATACGGATAGAACCGCCACCGATTTCTGTTCCGTTAAGTACGATATCATATGCCCTTGCACGAACTTTCTCAGGATTTGACTCAAGATATTTTATATCTTCCTCAAAAGGCATCGTAAACGGATGGTGCATCGCAAGGTATCTTCCCTGTTCTTCTGAATACTCAAATTCAGGGAACTCTGTTACCCAAAGGAATTTGTAAACATTCTTATCAAGAAGGTCGAGATTTTTGGCTATCTCAAGTCTCAAATTTCCAAGTACATCCCAGACAATCTTATTCTTGTCAGCAGCAAATAAAAGTAAATCTCCCGGTTCACCTTCCATTGCATTAACAAGTGCCTTAAGCTCATCCTCAGTCATAAACTTCGCAAATGATGATTTATATGTTCCGTCCTCATTTACTGCAAGATAAGCAAGACCCTTTGCTCCGAAGTCTTTTGCAAACTTAACAAGTGCATCAATCTTCTTACGAGGCATGCTTCCCTGTCCTTTGGCATTGATACCACGAACAGAACCGCCGTTTTCAAGTGCTCCTGTAAACACTCCGAATCCACAATCCTTTACAACATCTGAAACATCTTTTAATTCCATTCCAAAACGAAGGTCAGGCTTGTCAGAACCAAATCTGTCCATAGCTTCCTGCCATGTCATTCTCTGAATAGGAAGTTCAATATCTACATCGAGTATTTCCTTGAAAAGTTTCTTTAAAAGTCTCTCATTTACATCCATGACATCATCTTCGTCAACAAATGAAAGCTCCATATCAACCTGTGTAAACTCAGGCTGTCTGTCTGCTCTTAAATCCTCATCTCTGAAACATCTTGCAAGCTGGAAATATCTGTCATAGCCTGAACACATAAGAAGCTGTTTAAAAAGCTGTGGAGACTGTGGCAATGCATAAAATGTTCCCGGATGTACACGACTTGGCACAAGATAGTCTCTTGCCCCCTCCGGTGTGCTCTTTGTAAGCATAGGAGTTTCTATCTCTAAAAATCCTTCATCTGCAAGGAACTGACGAATCAATGTTGCAACCTTACTTCTCATAATAAGATTTCTCTGAAGGTCAGGTCTTCTAAGGTCGAGATAACGATATTTTAATCGAAGTTCCTCTTTTGTCTTGCTGTCCGCTTCTATAGGAAACGGAGGGGTATCTGACTCTGAAAGAACACGAAGTTCTTCTGCACGAAGCTCTATAGCACCTGTGGCAAGGTTTTCATTTACTGCACCCGAACGTGCTGTAACTTTACCTTTTACGGCTATTACAAACTCACTTCTAAGCTTTTCTGCTTTTGCGAAATCGTCAGCATTTATCTCTCCATCCTCAAAAATAACCTGTAATATTCCTGAACGGTCACGCATGTCAACAAAGATGATACCACCTTTATTTCTCTGCTTTTGAACCCATCCCATCATAGTGACTTCTTCTCCAATATTTTTCTCACTTAACTCGGCACATCTGCAGGTACGCTTCATGCCTCTCATTGATTCAGCCATTTTCTCTAGTCCTCCAATAATTTCTATTGTCTTATATAAAAAACTCTCTAATCTAGCAGTATATCAGATTTTTTTGTGTTTGTGAAGTATCTTATTTCCTCTTTCATACTCCTTACCAAAATCACTTAAAAAGCAATATTTACATACTTTTATTTATTACAACAAAAGCTGCCGCACTATAAATAGCACAACAGCTTCTGTCTATTGAATTTACTGTATTATTTTTGTCTTTATATAACCTTTTAATCAATGAACTGCGTTAAAAGCAGCAAGAAATTCATCTACTGATAAATATGTAGTTCCATTCCAGCTAATATTGTTTAAATTATCGCAATTATCAAATGCGGGTAAACCTATCGTTGTTACGCTATCTGGGATTTCTATATCCGTTAAACCACTACAACCATTAAATGCCTCTACTCCTATCTCTTTTACACTATTGGGGATTTTTAAGCTTAACAAACCACTACAACCCAAAAATGCTCCCGCTTGTATTTCTATTACACTGCTTGGTATTTCTATACTTGATAAACTGCTGCAACCCAAAAATGCAGTACCTCCTATGCTTGTTACGCCGTTTGATATTTCTACATTTTCCAAATCCGTACATTGATAAAATGTTGCATATTCTATATTTGTCACGCCAGCCGGAATTTTTATTTTTTTCAGACTACTACAGCCATAAAATGCAGAATTTCCTATACTGCTTACACTATCCGGTATTTCTACATTTGTTAAGCCACTGCAGCCATAAAATGCCATACTGTTTATTCCCGTTATATTTTTTGGAATTTTTGTGTTATTGCAGCCTACTATTAATTCATTGCTTTTGGTTTCTATAATTGCGTTGCAATTTTCCCTGCTGTCATATGCCGTATTTTTTTCATCTACTTTTATACTTGTCAAAGCACTACAGCCATTAAACGCAGACTTACCTATACTTGTAACGCTGCTTGGTATTTCTATACTTTCCAGGCTCTCACAGCAAAAAAATGCTGCGCTGCTCTCCCACTCACCACTTTCGTCATCTACATACCCATCTTCTATTTTTTCCAATCCGTCATGCAATATAATATTCTTTAAGCTGTTGCAATTATAAAACGCTCCACATTCTATCACCTTAACTCCTGATGGAATCTCTACACTTGTCAAATCACTACAGCTTTCAAACGCAGAATCACATATGTTTGTTACACTATTCGGGATTTCTACGCTTCTCATTCCGGTACAGCATGAAAATGCTTCCTTTTCTATACTCGTTACGCTATCCTTTATAACAACTTTATAAGGAGTGCCTTCTTTATCCATTTCTTTTATCTCTTCACTATTTGTTCCATCATATACCACTGTTTTTATGTCCGATAAATCAGGTGCAACCGTCGGCTCACTTGTCGGTGTTTCTGTAGGGACAGCCGCCGGCTCTCTCGTTGGTGTTTCTTCTGGAACAGACGTCGGCTCAACCGTTGGTGTTTCTTCAGGAGCAGCCGTCGGCTCACTTGTCGGCGTAACTGCTGGCGTTTCCGTCGGTGTTTCTGTTTGTGTAGGTGCTTCTGTTGCCTCTGGTGCTTCCGTCACCATCGGTGTTTCTGTTGCCTCCGGCTTCTTGACTGCGGTCACTGTTATGTTACATTTATATTTTTTCTTTCCTATTGCCGCCTGCACAACCGCATTTCCACTTTTTACCGCCTTAACAGTACAGCCTGTCTTACTCTTTTTGATTATTTTTACACACTTTGTTCCTTTTGTTACTTTCCATACAACTTTCTTTTTGTTATTTTTCAATTTTATAACTGTACTCTTACCTACTGTTACTTTAGCTGTTTTTGTTATACTGACCTTTTTAGCCGCATTGGCATATACATTATCATTTACACTGCTTATCACAAACGAACCTGCTATTATTGCAGCAATAGCTTTTCTCATGTTTTTTTTCATGTTCTTCATTTCTCCCTCTTGATGTATACTTTTTTAGAATTACTTTTTCATATAAGCATAAAATATTCTACATTTACACTATAATCATATACTCCCCTGTTGTCAATAATCGCCATTCAATGCTTCTTTTTCAAAAACCCGAAAATTTTCCATCTGAATTTCACTTGCCATATCCTGAAGCTTTCTTATCTCAGGGAATTTATCATCATGAAATACTCTCTGAAAAGCCAGAAATACTTCCATATCATAATCTTCAACTTCATCTATCATTATAGACATTGCCGTTTTCTTATCAAAAGCTTTTCTGTAACTTCTGTTAGTTATAAGTGCCGAAAATACATCACACGTTCTAAGTATCCTTGACATTTCAGGAATATCTGTCCCTTTTAAACCGTCAGGATACCCTGAACCGTCATAATTTTCATGGTGATGGTAAACAGCTTCTATTATATTTTCAGGATAATTCTCATCTCTCAAAATATCACGGCTGTATGCTGAATGCATTCTTACATACTTCATCTGCTCTACAACAAGCGTATCGTCACTCTCATCTGAATAGACATATCTGTTGACCCTTAGCTTGCCTATATCATGCAGCACTCCGGCAACCGCTATGTCATCACAGAACTTTTCGTCTTTTCCAAGTTCCTTTGATATAAGTACCGCCATATTGCTCACTTCAAGTGCATGATGCATTTCTGAACATACCGTTTCCCGTATTTGTTTAGGAATACTATTATTTTCTAAAATTCTTTTAAAATAATTCTCCATAGTAAACTCCGTTTCTGCTTCTTTTCTCTAATCCTCAAACAAGCTTTTCTTCCTCTCTATCATCTCATCAACCCTTGATATATACGAGATAACATCCTTGACATTCTCGCAGCGTTTAACCTTATCTTCACCAAACTTCTTTTTCGTGCTCGCCCCGGCTCCCGCTGCAAGTATGGTCTGTTTCTCCTCCATTATAAGAATGTTGTATATGCACTCTTTTCCTTTTCTCGCATATCCGATATTTTCCTGTCCACTGCTTCCAAAATGACCGGATGAATTTTTCTGTCTGTACATATAATAGGGCTCATACCCTTCACTTTCTGCAAATTTCTGACCGATTTCAAGCATCTTTTCCATAACTGCTGCCTTATCATTTTCAGACAATACTCCATCTGTTCTGCAGGCATTTTTCTTTTCTTCTTCATCAAGAACACTGCGAAGTCTCGATGCTCTTTTTACAACAAGCGAATGAATTGTCAGGCTGTCAGGATTTAACTCTTTTATCTGTCTTAATGTATCTGAAAAATCATTTTCATCCTCTCCCGGAAGTCCGATTATCAAATCCATATTTATGTTGTCAAACCCTATCTTTCTTGCCATCCTAAAAGCTTCAACCGTCTGTTCAACAGTATGCTTTCTTCCTATAAGATTTAGTGTCTTTTGCTGCATTGTCTGTGGATTTACGGATATTCTCCTGACACCATGATTATACATTACTTCAAGTTTTTCTTTTGTAATACTGTCAGGTCTGCCTGCCTCTATTGTAAACTCATATCCAAGCTCCAACGGGAAATTGTCTTTTATGCATTTTATAAGAGTGTCCAACTGTGTGGCTGTGAGCGTTGTCGGTGTCCCTCCTCCAACATATATGCTCGTCACTTTTTTATCTTTATAGACTGTCGCAAGATATCTGATTTCTTTTTCCAATGCCTCAAGATATTGTTCTGCCAGATAACCGAACTTTTCATAAGGATATGATGTAAACGAACAGTAAAGACATGTTGTCGGGCAGAAAGGAATGCCTATATAAAGACTGTAACCGTTTTCACAATCATGTTTTAAAAGCAAATCAAGTTCTTTCGATGCAATATTCATTCCAAGTTCAATCTTCTCATCACTACAGCAATATGTAGTTTTAAGTTCATTTTTTACACTTTGTGCATCTTTGTCTGAAAGCATTTCATTCATGACAATCTTTGTCGGTCTTACCCCGGTCATTGTTCCCCAAAGCGGTATAACTCTTTTTAATGAATGACCGGCTGATAATATTTCAGCCGGTATATCTCTAAGCTGCTCAAAAATGAGCTTTTTTAATACATTTTTATAATATGTCCTATACGGATGTGTCGTCTTATCTTTATTTTTATGCCAGTCTTTTGTTCCTGTTACTTCTTCTGTTCTTTTCAAGCTGTAATCTTTGCAGACCACCTCAACACTTATCTGCTTCATTGAAAGACTTACATTTACAATAAGCAAAATATCTTCCACATATCCGCCATCTTTTCTTTCCTCACCGCTTGCGGTTACAACACTTTTCTGTCCCGGAAAGAAACTGTTTACAAGAGCCTGTATCTCATAGTCAAAATCACGCTCCGATAAATTTATCTCTATCATAATAACACCTACTCAACTGCAAAAGGATTTAACATCTTTTCGTCTTTTATCGTGGTCATCATTCCATGACCTGTATATACCCTCACATAGTCAGGCAATACAAATAATTTTTCCCTTATTGAACGAACTATCTCACTCATACTTCCTCCCGGAAAATCAGTTCTTCCTACTGACTGCTGAAACAGGGTATCTCCTGAAAATAACATTCCGCTGTTTGTGAAATAATAACACATTCCACCCTTTGTATGACCGGGTGTCAGAATGCATCTTACTTTTTCTCCAAGAAGCTCTATCTCCTGACCGTCATCAAAATATTCATCGGCTTCTACAGTAAATCCTGCTCCAAACTGCGATGAAAGATTTATGTCCGGATTTTGAAGCGTCTCTTTTTCTGCTGCTGCGGCATATACCTTTATACCATATTTTTCTCTTACCTCATCAACCGCACCGATATGGTCAAAATGACCATGTGTAAGAAGTATTGCAACAGGTTTCAAATCTTTCTTTTCTATATAATCTATTATTTTTGCCGCTTCCTCCCCCGGATCAACAACAACACAATCGCCATTCATATCTGACAAAAAATAACAATTGGTCTGAACCGGTCCGACAACTCTGAAATCACATTTTAACTGACTCATCTGTTCTCTCCATTTCAATTTTTATATTTAAGCTTGTGTTCTCTGTATATCCTTGATGCCCTCTATCTGCCTTACTTTCTTTGTAACTTCATGCAAAGCTTCGACACCACGTATCGCAAATCCCACATTTATCGTTGCTATTCCCTGTTTGCTTGTTCTTATATTCATTGATTTGACATCTATTTTCATCTCAGTAAACACTTTTGTTATCTCCAAAAGCAATCCCATTCTGTCATTAGCATAAATGATAATTTCAGCATCATAAAGCTCGTTATCCTTTCCTTCCGAACTAACCTGCCACTCAGCTTCTATTATACGGTGTCTGTCTGCCTCAGAAAGATTCATCATATTTATACAATCCGTTCTGTGTATCGAAACACCTCTTCCTCTTGTAACAAATCCTATTATCTCGTCACCCGGAACAGGATTACAGCATTTAGAAAATCTTACAGATACATCATCAATTCCCGCAACAACAATTCCATTTTTAGAACGTACCGACGCAGCTTTATTCTGCTGTGCTCCGGTTATTGCATTGTTGTTATTGACAGCCTCAAGTATATCTTTATCTGTAGGTGACGAAGGATTTTTCTTCTTGTATTCTGCCTGAAGTTTGTTTATTACCTGACCTTCTTTTAAACCGCCGTGTCCGATAGCTGCAAGCACTGAATCCCAGTCCTTAAATCCATACTTTTTCTTGCATGCATCCGTATACTCAGGTTTAACCAAATCTGAAAGCACAATCCCCTGTGCCTTACAATAATTGGTGAGAAGTTCCTTTCCTTTTACTATATTTTCCTCTTTGTACTGTGACCTGAACCATTGATTTATCTTGTTTTTCGCCTGTGTACTCTTTACAATTGAAAGCCAGTCCCTGCTAGGTCCTCTCGAATTCTGCGAAGTGATTATCTCAACTCTGTCACCATTTTGTATCTTATATTCAATCGGAACAAGATTTCCGTTTACCCTTGCACCAACCATCTTATTTCCGACAGCACTATGAACAGCGTACGCAAAATCAATAGGTGTTGAATCAGCCGGAAGATTTTTTACATCTCCGTCTTTTGTAAAACAATATACATGGTCAGAGAACAAATCAAGGTCACTCTTTAACAGACTTAAAAATTCTTTATTATCAGACATATCTCTCTGCCATTCAAGAATTCTTCTAAGCCATGCAAGTTTTTCTTCCTCGCTGTCAGCAGTATTGTGTCCATATTGATTTTCTTTATATTTCCAATGTGCCGCAATACCATATTCTGCTGTCCTGTGCATTTCGTATGTTCTTATCTGAATTTCAAACGGCTGTCCCTGAGGTCCTATTAGTGTTGTATGAAGCGACTGATAATTATTCGGTTTAGGCATGGCAATATAATCTTTAAAGTGCCCCGGAATAGGCTTATATATCTCATGAATAACACCAAGCGCAGTATAACAGTCCCTCTCGGTATCTACAATGATTCTTACAGCAAAAAGGTCATAAATCTGCTCAAGCTTTTTGTTCTGTGTTATCATTTTTTTGTAGATACTAAAATAATGTTTTGCTCTTCCGTCAATAGTTGCCTCTATGCCGGCTGCTTTTATGTGCTTGTCAACTTCTGCGACAATCTGTTTAATAAATTCTTCACGTCTGACTCTTCCCTTGTCAAGTCTTGCAACAAGATTGTTATATACCTCCGGTTCAAGGTATCTGAATGCCAGATCGTCAAGCTCTACCTTAACTTTCGATATACCGAGCCTGTCGGCAATAGGAGCATAAATATCGAGCGTTTCTCTTGATTTTTCCTTCTGCTTTTCCGGTGTCTGATACTGCATTGTTCTCTGATTATGAAGTCTGTCGGCAAGTTTAATCAGAATAACTCGTATGTCTTTCGCCATTGCCAAAAACATTTTTCTTAAATTCTCTGCCTGTACCTCTACCTTGTCGGCAACATAATTTAACTGTGTAAGTTTTGTAACACCGTCCACCAAAAGTGCAACTTCATCACCAAACTCAGCAGCAATCTCCTCACTCGTCATAACCGTGTCTTCTACAACGTCATGAAGCATTCCTGCAACTATTGTCTCTTTATCAAGTTCCAGTTCCGCAAGAATAATGCATACACAAACCGGATGAATAATATATGGCTCACCTGATTTTCTAAGCTGACCGTCATGTGCTTTGTATGCAATTTTATATGCCTTTTCTATTTGTGAAATATCTCCTGACGGATGATACTTTTTTATCATTGATATCAACTTGTCATAAAGAATCTGAGGGTCAGTAAAATCCTCAGGAATCATACTTGTTTTAAGTTCACCGTTGTCTATATTTAATTCCACATTTTTTTTCTCGCTATTATCCATATGCTGCCTCCATCCTGTGTAATATATTTAAACTTGCATATCGTTTTAATCCTGAGAATAGCTCCATGCCGCTTTAATCTGTTTTACAACTCTTGCAATCTGCCATCTTCTCTTTGAATTTGCCATACTGTTCGGGTCATTTATGATAAGTCTTCCCTTGGAATCAATTCCTCTTATAACTATAAAATGTCCTTCTGTGGTAAAATCTCCCGGTGACATACTGCATATCATCGGTCTTTTCTGTTTCAATTCATTTTTTATTGCTGACGCATTTACTGATACTTTTCTGACTGAAAGCTCCAAATCTTTCGCTCCCTCAGTCATCAATGTCCATGACGTTCCCGTATCACTGTTATAATAATTATTATTTGAACAATACTGCGCTATGTCAGCCGGTGTCATCGCTGTATCTTTGGTAATTCCTGCATATACCATTGCAAGGCATGTAGGTCCACATCCATTTACCCCTATTATGGAATCTCCATATTTTACATATCCCCATCTGTTGTCCCACTGCTGCAATAAAGGAATTCCTTTTTCGATTTCCTTTGTACTGAGTCTGCCCGTTGCCTCAGTATCATTATCATGCTTTGGATAATTTGAGACAAAATCTATCGTCTCCGGATTTTTTACTGCCAATTCCAAAAGCTTTTTAGGATATTTTGATATATTCATGATTATATCGTCAACACCATTG
This sequence comes from uncultured Lachnospiraceae bacterium, assembly GCA_934320845.1. Classification (GTDB taxonomy): domain Bacteria; phylum Bacillota; class Clostridia; order Lachnospirales; family Lachnospiraceae; genus Butyribacter. The sequence goes on along the minus strand of CAKRFU010000003.1, from coordinate 38,209 downwards.
TATTTTCCCTGGATTTTTAGCAGTTTGTTGTAAACATCTTCATAACCTTTTGGTACATTTTCCGGTACACTCTCTGCTGTACTTTCGGGAATCTTTGTCGGTTTAATTGTTTCAACAACAGTTTTTTTTGTATATTCCACCTGTTTTTTATCACTGCCGCCTGACATCACTCTTTTTACAATCGAAAAAATTCCGAATGCCGCCAGCGATATAACTATAATGAGAATGGCTCTGGCTATCATAACCTGCCTTCTTCGTTTTCTCCTGCGTATCCTTCGCTCTAAATATCTTCTATACTCAAGTTCATCACGTGTCAATTTATCAAAGCCCCTCTCTTGATACCGCTTTACCGTATCATCTGACTACATTTCCTGTTCCATAAGCTTTTCCATAAGTTTATCAAATTCATCCGAAGTAATTTTCTCATCCTCAAATGCATCTGTTATAAGTTCTTCAAGTTCATCCCATTCATATTTGCTTTTTCCATCTTTTAATCTATCTATTTCTTTATTCCAAAATGTATATCCTGTATCTGCCATAATACCACTTCCTTAATATCTTTTTAAATAATAATAATACATTATACAACACTGTCAGTCAAATTTTCAAACCATTTCATTAAGATAAAATTTAATCTTTGAAAATAATATATCACCAAACTCTGCAATCGTCATTTTTTGATATTTATTCTCATCGCTTCCCCCATTTTTTATAACACTTTTATCAGAAAGTATTATATCCCATCTTCCACTATTCTCTTTAATAAAGTCATCAGTTATCTCTACATGATATTCCTCAGTACACTCCTTTAACCTTATCATCTCAACAAATGCTTTAATGTCTATAATTCTTGCCATAAGCATTTTTTCCGTATTTTTCTCAGAAATAAAAAAAGCAAAACTTCTGTTTTGTTCTTTTATAAAATACGACTCGTCAAATATAATTTTCATGTCCATGACTTCATTTTCTGCCCTATAAGCGGCATACTCAAAAAGTTTTTCAACAAATATATCCGTATACTCTTTATCGACAACCATCTCAACAACTTCCGGTTCATCCTCACATAAATACATTGCATATCCCCTGATTTCCTCATTTCTCATCAAAATGAGCACAGACCCATCACACGCTTTCATCTCTTTATTTTTATGTTCAAAGTAACTGCTATCCCTATGAACAAAACATTCAAACTCTCTCTCAAGCTTCATTGATGCATACTTTGATAGTTCAATTTTTTCTCTCTTAGACAAATCATCAAATTCTTTTATGTCATAGGAATGTTTACCGTCATTATAAACTCTGCTACCAGTCTCTTTTTCCAAAGCTTTAAAAGAGGTAACATTGTACATTCCCCTAAATCCATATGGAGTATATATTTTTTCTGATGCAGGCATAAGATACACAAACGGAGCGTTTTCATTATATAATTTTTCAAAAACAGTTTTTAACACAAAATCCATATATCCATTGTGCCTGTATTCTTTATCTGTGCATACACCCACGATATAAAATATTCTCTTTTTCTCTCCAAATAATTTCATGTCGTATGGATTTAAGTGTAACATACTTTTATCATCACACAAAAATGTTGTACTTTCTTTCCATCTGTCATCGAAATAATATTTCACATATTTTTCACTGTCATCAAAATTATTTTTCCATAATTTTTTACAGGTATCCATAATCTCACTGTTTTGAGCTTTTGGTTCCACAATTTTGATTTTTTTGTCAATCATTATTTTTTCCAATCTCCCTTTTAACCATCATGTCAATAAGAATATTTCCAACCGGTCCCTGACCTTCTTTGCAGTAAAACATATTTTTTACTTTTTCTCTTTCTTTTCTTCCATAATCGTCTCCATTCTCAATCACACCGCATATCTGTTTAAACAGTTCATCAAAATCCTTTGCTTTGTTGCCCGGCGTTACATCCTCATAGTCAAAATACATCTCTCTGTCTTTCTCAAGATAATGTTCATAGTCATAACAGTAAAATAACAACGGTTTATCAAGCAGAAGATAATCAATATAAATACTTGAATAATCTGTTATAAGTGCTTTTGATTCTATAATCAGTACCTGTGTATCTATATCCTCTCTCGTAGCATCAATTATATGAGGATACTTATCCAAATTTTCAACTTCTTCTCTGTGATAGAAATGTTTTTTTATCACAAAATAGTAATCTTTCTGTGAAAGGTAATTCTCCAATCTTTCCAAATCAAACAATTCATTTATGTGAATCTGCTCTTTTCCCTCATTTCTGTGTGTCGGACAGTACAAAATGATATTTTTTCCAGGGAAATACGGTTCCGGCTTTTTTTCCTCAAAAAAAATATCACTTCTGGGCTGGCCGAGACATATTATCTGGCTTTTTTTTCTTCTGAATGCACTCTGGTAAATAGGCACAAACATTTCACTTGTTGCCACAAAATACATTTTTCCAAGCGGTATATAAATAAGACTGTCCCTAAGTTTTTGTTTAGGACTGTCCCAGTTTTTTTCATATTTATTGTCATAACATACTTTTTTCAGGGGTACACCATGCCACAAATCTATAATCACTGCGTTTCCAAGAAATGTATGTTCAAGGTCACTTATCCCGTTTGAAATCACAGCATATTTCGCACGAAGCTGAACCCATATTGCCTCTTTTGTTCCCCACAAATAAGCTTCATAACCCTGATTTCTAATCTGTTCAACAATTTCAATATCTTTTGATATCCATACTGCTCTTATATCATTTCTGTTTGACGCTTCTATAAACAACTGTTTTGAATTGTCGGCAAATCTCTCTCCAAGCCATGCTCCGCATACACACAATCGATAATCTCTCGGCATCAGCATAGTAAGAAACATTACAAAATATTTACATGCAACCTTTATTGCTTTAAATATCTTTGTCATAACTACCCCCAGATAATCTGCATTATTTTTCTTATTGTTCCCTTTTTCCATACATTTTTTTTCATGTAGAAAATTATACGGTAAATTTTTGAATGTCTGTTAAGAACAGAATATTCTTTCATAAGTTCATACTGTCTGACAAATTTTTTTTCAATCATTTCATCCTTGTATAAACTGACAAAAAATGCAATCTGGTCTTCTGACTCTTGCATCGCATTTTTATAACTTCTTCTTCCCTGGCTTAATCTCTTTGCAAGGTAAAATATATTGTTGTTATTCTTTGCTCCCACGCTGTTATCCCCATGCTGCCTATAGCTCAACATCGGTCTTTCTAAAACTATTATCTTTCCAAACACTGCCGCATATAATGCTGCAAAATAGTCATGCATAATAACTCTGTCATCAGACAAATATTTTGCAATCCCCGCTGAAAGACTCCTGTTACACATCATCGTACAGCCTGTGACATGATTCTGAATGATAATTTTAGACAACTCTGAATTTGCATCTATATGAGATAAATTAAACATCGACTCCGAAAGAACATTTCCACTTCCATCTATAACTTCAACGTCACCATGAACAAGTATCGGTGTCTTACTGCCATACTTTTTTTCAGCGTTAAGCATCGCATTGTAGGTAACTTCTATCTTGTCTTTTTTCCATATATCATCCTGATCCGTGAACATAACATAGGAGTCATTTTGCACATCCTGTAAAAGACGTGCAAAATTTCTCTTTGCCGAACCACTTGGTTCTTCGTTAACTTTTATTATAACTTCCTGTTCCACTTCTTTAGCGAATTTTCTTAAAATATCTACAGTTTTGTCACTGCTCCCATCGTCTCTTACAACCAGCTTCCAATTCTTATAAGTCTGGTTTTTGATAGACTCCAACTGTTCATTTATATATTCCTGACCATTGTAGGCCGCCATAACAATAGTAATCACAACAATTCTCCATCAAGTTTTGCGGGTATATTTTCTTAACTATGGTCTTGCAACAAGCGAACCATATGCATAATATCCCTGTGACCTGTTAACCCATACAGCAGTTAAATTCGGTTTTCCTTTTGAGTTAAATCCAATACAGCTATAACCTGCGAACATCTCAACATGGTAAATTCCTTTATACCTTCCGTTCTTGGCACCTGTCTTAAATATAATATCTCCGGCTCTCAGTTTCATATTTTGTATCTGGCTGTCTTTTAAACCTGAACTTATTCTCTTACTCTTTGAACTCCAGCACCATTTACATATATCTGCTGCTACCGGTGCATAACTCCTTGCACCAAAATAAGTTCCGTATCTTGAGTATGCACGCCATACCAAAGAACTGCAGTCGTAATATCCTCTTTGCATTCTTCTAGGCTGGCTGTATGTTCCCTTTGCAATACTGCGGCCTTTCTTTATAACATTGTAAACTTTAGGTGATACAACTGATACGGCACATCCTACTTTTGTTCCATTTACATTTGCTATTATAACAGCAGTTCCTATTCTTCTGCCCTTAATTTTGCCTTTTGAATTAACACTTGCAATTTTCTTTCTGTTTGATGACCACTTTATTCCCTTCGATACACCTTTTAATTTAACATTTGCAGTTCTTCCTTTTATTATGAGCAGTGTATTTTTATTTATCGATATTTTCACAACCTTAATGCTGACTTCAAACTCTTTATCGTATATTTTAAATGTTACTTTTGTCTGACCCGCTTTATATGCCCATATCGAAACAACATTATCTTTTAAGGAAGCTGATACAGACATTGATTTATTTGAACTTTTTGCTTCAAATCCTACATCCGGATTATCTTCATCAAGCAAAATGTCACTCTTCAAATCAAAAGTAAATTCCGTATTGTAATCATACGCTGTTATATATTTTGTCTGGCTTGTGCTTGTCAGCTCAACACCCGACATATCAGGATATACACAAAGACTAAATGTATATCTGTCCCAGTAACTTGAATCGTCATCATCATATGTATCATCCTGTTCACTCGCATCGTTTCTGCTGTATGTAACATCTGCATATACGTTTACTCTTCCGGGACTTAACGCCGTATAATTTGCTTTAAAATCAGCCGAGTCCTCAATCTTTATAATATTTTCATCACCTGTGCTCCACTTTATTGACTCTACTGCTTTGTCCGAATTTTCATAATTGATAACGGAGAATGCACCACTGTCATTTACTGAAACTGCGTATTCCCCATCTTCATTAGACGCATCGAATACAATATCCTTATCCTCTTTAACTTCTTCATCATCGTCAGCATCCACTACCTCAGCTTTTTTTAATTTTGATGAATGTTTTGCTGCTGAAACATTGCTGCTCTGAACATCAAAAAACATTGACATGCATAATGACACACCAAGCAGCAGTGCCATCCCTCTTTTTTTCACATTGTTCTTTTTAGTCTTATTTAATCTCATCCTCTATACCTCTCTAACTGTCTCAAAAGTAAATTTACAAAAGTTTTTACTTTTTTACTTCCCTCGTTATCTTATCTGCAACCTGAGCAGGTGTACAATCATCAGTTTCAATAATAATATCTGCCGCATGTCTGTATTTTGGCTCTCTCGCATCCATAAGTGATTTAATATAAGGAACATTCATATTTCCATTTAACAAAGGTCTGTTTGTGCTGTCTTTCACATGGGAATATATAGTCTCAGGTGTTGCAGTAAGCCAAACTACCTGTCCGACTTTTTTCATCTTTTCCACGTTTATTTCACGCATTGCCATTCCTCCGCCGCACGACACAATACATGGCTTCATTTCGCCAATTTTGTCTATAAGCTCTGTCTCTTTTTTTCTGAAATATTCTTCTCCATTGTCAGCAAAAATATCAGAAATGCTTTTTTTCTCCTGTTCAACTATCATTGCATCAGTATCAACCTCCTTTACTCCAAGTTTTCTGCTTAAAAAACGTGATGTACTTGTTTTTCCTACGCCCATAAAGCCTATCAAAAAAATATGTTTTTCAAGTTTACTCATCTTCATCCTCCGGTAATTTTACTATATTTAGATTATATTTAATACATTTTTCAAATCATCTACATTTATCTGTCCCGGTGCACTTGCCTTTCCAAGACAGCCAAATGTGACAGAAGAACCAAAGCTCTTTCCCGCTGCCCTGCTTATCTTGCCAATTTCACCCATAGACATAGTTATAATAGGAATATTTCCATTGTCAGCCACAAAATCATTTGTTGCTCTCATAAGCGTAAAAACATCGTTCTTTTGCTCAGGCATACATGCAAGTTTAGGAATATCTGCACCGACTTCTTTCATATATTTAAGTCTCTCATATATCTCATCATACTCAGGAGTTTTGTTAAAATTATGATATGAACCGACTACAACGGTTTTGTTCCTTAATTTACTAATTATTTTTTCTGTTTCGGCTCTATCCATAAAATATGCTTCAATATCAATCATATCAATATATCCGCTTTCAGATAAATCCTCCAGCAGTTTAGCATAGACATCCGCTTCTATCTCCTTTTCCCCACCCTCATTTTTTGTACGGAATGTAGCAAGTATTGGCTTTCCCGGTATAACTGCTCTTAAAAGTCCGACTGTCTCAAATAATTTTTGAGTATTAAAACAATCCTCAAAAAAATCAATCCTCCACTCAACAATATCAACACTCTTTTTGGCCATAAGCATCTCACCCATTTCAAGAATATCATCCTGATTTTTTTCAACTATAGGTGCACATACTTTAGGTATTCCGCTGCCTATTTCAACATTTTTGATTTTTAACATTATCCTTCCTTTCACTGTTCAACAAAGAAATAGAGCAACCTGTGTAAGACCTCACAAGCCGCTCTACTAAAAAACAAATCATTCATCATCGAGAGACTGCTTCACTCCTGCCGTAACCGCTGTAACCGCAGCTACCACTACTACAACAGCAATCACTACAATCCCTATAACTCCGGCTATAAGTGCCATCTTTCTCCTCCTCACGATACTTATTTAAATAACTATATAATTTATTATAATTGAATCCAAACAAATTGTAAAGAAATTTCAAAAAGAGGCTGTCTGGCGCATACAATAAGCTGCTGTCCACACTTATGATGCAGACAACAACATAATATACACAAGATAACCTCTTTTGATATATTTCTATATGTAATTTTATAAACTCAAACCGGATTAGTTGTTGATGAGTTTGTCTCCCTCATTATTCCAGCTATAAAGCTTACGGATTTCTTCTCCGACTTTCTCTGACTGATGCTCTGAAGCAAGTTTTCTCATAGCCTTGAAGTGAACCTGACGTCCTGCTGGTGACATATCAAGAAGGAAGTCTTTTGCGAATGTACCATCCTGGATATCTGTAAGAACCTGTTTCATAGCTTTCTTTGTCTCAGCTGTAACAATCTTAGGTCCTGTAATATAGTCACCATACTCAGCTGTGTTAGAGATAGAATATCTCATTCCTGCGAAACCTGACTGGTAGATAAGGTCTACGATAAGTTTCATCTCATGGATACACTCAAAGTATGCATTTCTTGGATCATATCCTGCTTCAACAAGTGTCTCAAAACCTGCCTGCATAAGTGCACAAACACCACCGCAAAGTACAGCCTGCTCACCGAAGAGGTCTGTCTCTGTCTCTGTACGGAATGTTGTCTCAAGAACTCCTGCTCTTGCTCCACCAATACCAAGTGCATATGCAAGTGCCATATCAAGTGCTTTACCTGTTGCATCCTGCTCTACAGCAACAAGACAAGGTGTTCCTTTTCCAGCCTGGTACTCTGAACGTACTGTATGACCCGGTGCCTTAGGTGCTATCATTGTTACATCTACATCCTTTGGAGGTACGATACATCCAAAATGAATATTAAATCCATGAGCAAACATAAGCATGTTTCCAGCTTCAAGATTTGGCTCAATGTCAGCTTTATACATATCTGCCTGCTTCTCATCATTGATAAGAATCATGATAATGTCAGCCTTCTTTGCAGCTTCTGCTGCTGTATATACTTTAAAGCCCTGCTTCTCAGCCTTTGCCCAAGATTTTGAGCCTTCATAAAGACCGATAATGACATCACAACCTGACTCCTTAAGGTTGAGTGCATGAGCATGACCCTGACTTCCATAGCCGATAATGGCGATTGTCTTGCCATCCAATAAAGATAAATTACAATCATCCTGATAAAAAATTCTTGCTTCTGCCATTTTTATTTTCCTCCTGTGAAAAATTAATTAATATATGTGAAGTACAGACTTTTGCCTGTGCTATCGCCAATTTTGTATGTAAATATGCTTAATCAAACTCATCAAGCATAACCTCTGCCCCTCTGCTAAGACCTGCTATACCTGTTCTGACAAGTTCCTTAATCTCATAACCGTCAAGAAGTTTAATGAATGCATTAAGCTTTGTCTGATTTCCAGTAAGCTCAATCATCATAGTGTCAACTCCTACATCCACTATCTTACCTCTGAATGTATCTGCTATAGCAATAATCTCCGGTCTGTTTGATGCCTGAACTCCGACTGTTATCAAAACAAGTTCCCTGCATACGGAATGTCCGCTTTTAAGTTCCTTTACGCATCTTACATCTTCAAGTTTTGCAAGCTGCTTCTCTATCTGATCCAAAATGTGGTCATCACCTCTGACTACAACTGTCATTCGTGAATATTTTGGATTCTCTGTCTCTCCAACTGTGAGACTGTCTATATTATAACCGCGTCTGCTGAACAAGCCTGATATACGGCTAAGCACACCCGATGTGTTGTCAACCAGTATTGATAATACCTTTTTCTTCATAAGTTTCCTCCAAAACCGGATTTTTTCTTTACCACCATGTTTCATTTTAGCAATATGCCTTTAGTTTGTCAATAAAGTTAAAAACAAAAAAACCGCTTTTACACAAACCCACCTTTTTTTATTTCAAATGAGCCGGTTTTCACTTTATTATTTTTTGCATTAAGCACACAATACTTAATTTTTCCCGATACATATTTTATCTGCACTATATAGTATGAATATCCATATTTTTTTACTGGGCTCCAGACAAGCGCAGATTTGTTGCTCTTGCAGCTAAATATGTATAATCTGTTATGCGATATATAATAATACTTTATGGAATTATATTTTATAAAACATTTTCCTTTTACCTTATAAAGACATTTCGCCGTACCCGAGTTAACATGTCTGCGCCTGTATATACCTGATGAATTCATATAAACCCAATTGCCGCAACGATAATCAAATGCACTTGTAACACTTCTAACATAGCTTTTGTCATAGTTGGTACTTTTTGCTTCTGTCTTTTCAAATCCATGATGCCCATTCTTTTTCATATAACTGTCACTTGCAAGAAAATACTTGTGATATACAACCCCATCCTGATTTTTACCTCTTATGCTGTCAACCGGGTCATCCCATGTAACATCTATGTTGTACCACTTTGCACCTATTTTCACCAAATTCCAGACATGTCCCATCGAATCCGAATTGACAAAATCGATTGAAAAGCCAAGTTTTTCCATAACAGCAGCATAAGCCAATGAATAGCCCTGACAGTTTCCTTTGTGCTTTACTAAAACACCATATTCCGTGAGTCTGCTGTTATTTGAACTTTTATTTTCATATGAAGTGTTTTTCACAATATAATCATGAACAAACAAAGCCCTATCAACATTGTTCATTCCGGGCTTTATCTGCGAAGTTATCTTTTTTATCTCTTTGTTAATTTTATTCGCTGCTTTTTTTATCGCACTCTCATTTACATTTCCACTTGAATATTTATACTCCGATGCATACCCAAGCTGTATATTCACTATTTTTCCATTTATTGTATTGTACTCCAATGAATAACTGTGATTTGTATAAAATAAAGATGGGGTTTTATTTACAACTTCGGTCATTATGTCTTTTATGCTGCTTTTATCATCATTTATGTAAAATTCAAATGAACTTATATCCAATTCTTTTTTATATTCTTTGTATGCTTTTATCACCTTTATTTTAAGCTTATCATAATCAGACTGCACTGCTGCCGATGCAGACTCTGCTCTGCACCCGAAAACAATGCAGCCTGCAAAAATAAGCCATATAAAAACATATTTTGTTATAAATTTATATAAAATATTTCTCTCTAAATTCTCATTTATTATGTTTTTTCTGTCTATATCCACACACCTGCCTAGTTATCAGCAACACCAATAAGATGATTGATAAATTGCTGTGCTGTACGACCTGAAATACCACCATGGCTCAATTCCCATTTGTTCGCCTCAAGTCTAAGTTCCTCTTCCGTGAGTTTAATCTCCGGATACTTCTTCGCAAGATTGATAACAATATCAAAATATTCCTGCTGTGAAGGTCTGTAATAACCGATGGTAACACCAAATCTTGCAACAAGCGAAAGCTTTTCCTGCATGGTATCAGAACGATGAAGCTCATCTTTTGACATATCAGAGCGATCACTCCATGTCTCTCTTATAAGATGTCGTCTATTTGAAGTAGCATAAATAAGAATATTGTCAGGCTTTGTTTCAAGACCACCCTCTATAACAGCTTTAAGATATTTATATTCAATTTCAAATTCCTCAAATGAAAGGTCATCCATATATATAATAAACCTGTAATTTCTGTTTTTAATCTCAGAAATAATTGTTGAGAGATCTTTAAATTCATGTTTGTAAACTTCTATCATACGAAGTCCCTGACTGTAATACTTATTTAAAATTGCCTTGATGCTTGTAGATTTACCTGTACCTGCATCACCGAAAAGAAGTACGTTATTTGCCTTCTTGCCCTTAACAAACGCTTCCGTATTTTCAATAAGCTTCTGTTTCTGTGACTCATATCCGATAAGGTCATCAAGTGACATATTGCCCGTTGTCGTGATAGGCTCCAAAATCTCACCTGTCTGTCTTGTCGTCTCATTGTGATTTACCCTGAATGCCTTGTTTAATCCAAACTTTCCAACACCATAGGTTCTGTAAAAGTCAGTGACAATCTTGTACATTTCAGTCTCATCTTCAGCCTTTTCTATATCACTGCTTAATTTCTGGACTTTCTCACTTACACTCTTATTGAAAATCTGCTCACTCTTAACAATCGCTTTATAATTCAACACAACGCTGAAACAATCAATTCCAAGCTCTTTTTCAATAGCAGAAAAATCATAATCAAATAACTGCTTAAAAATTGCAAAATCACCTTTTGCAAATTCATTTACCGTTCCCTCATTTGCACCTACTTTTTCGGAAACGAGTGTAAACGGATTTTCACTCATCGCTAGTAAAAAAGCAAGATAATTGTGCCACAGATTTTTGTCAAAACCATAGCGTGTTGATAAATCAAGAAGATTATGTATCTGGTCATAAATCTCAGTAATAAGGTCTTCTTTCACATACTGTCCTGTTGAAAATCTCTGAAAAATATCAGCAAGTTTAAATAAAATACTGTCCTTTCCTATATTTCTGTAAATTACAAGTTTTGATGTCAAACGATACATCAAAAATCGCCTCCATTCTCTACATTCTCTCTGGTGCCTCAAGTCCTAAAAGATCAATTGCCGTTTCAAGAACTTTTCCAACCAGTGCACTAAGTTTTATATATGACTCTCTCTGCTTTTCATTTTCGTTTGTCACTATCTTATTCTCATGATAGAACTTATTGAATGTATCTGAGAGTTCATACACAAACTGACATATCTTGTGTGGTGCATGTTCCTCAAACGCAGCATTAACTGTCTCTGACCATTTTGTAAGTGCGAGCATCACATCTGTTTCAGATTTGCTGTCAGCAGGCTCTATTGCACTATTTTCATCAACTGTTATATTCTGTGCTTTCACTTTTGCAAGAAGTGATTTTGTGCGGACAATAGTATATAAAATATATGGTCCTGTATTGCCCTCAAACGATGTAAATCTCTCAACATCAAATATATAATCTTTTGATGCCTGATTGCTGAGATCACCGTATTTGATAGCTGCAAGGCTTATCTTTGCTGCTGCATCATCTATCATATCCTTGTCCATATCTCTGTCTTTCATTTTGTCAAGCACCTGTTCATTTACATCTTCAAGCAGTTTTTCAAGTCTTAATACTCCGCCGTCACGAGTTTTAAACGGTTTGCCATCCTTGCCATTCATAGTACCAAATCCTACAAACTCAAGTTTTACATCTTCACCGATAATTTTTGTCTTTCTCGCACATCTGAATACCTGTTCAAAATAAAGTGACTGTCTTTTATCAACTACATAAATTATCTCATCCGGATCAAACAATTTACGTCTTTCAACAATAGTTGCAAGATCTGTTGTATTGTAAAGAGTGGCTCCGTTTGATTTAAGAATCATACATGGAGGAATCTCTTTTGTATCAGTATCCTCTTTTACATCTACAACAAGTGCACCCTGATCTATATGTGCATATCCACCATCTTTCATATCCTGAACCATCTGTGGAATATAAGGCTGTGCGTCTGATTCTTTCTTCCAGAGATCAAATTCAACATTTAATTTTGTATATATTTTCTTTAAGTCAGCGACAGATACATTTATAATGTGCTGCCAAAGTGCAAGATAACCTTTTCTCCCTGACTGAAGTTCTGCCGTTGCAGTCTGTGCTTCTTCTTTATATTCAGGATGTTCTTTTGAATAGCCTGATGCGTAAGGATAAATTTCTTCAAGGTCAGACATTGTAAAAGGAGGTTCTTTTGGATACTCTCCATCGAAATTCTCATCAAAATATACAAGCTCAGGCTTGCGGTGTTTTAATTCTGTAATAATAAGACCAATCTGAAGTCCCCAGTCACCGAGATGCACATCACCGACTACCTTGTGTCCGAGATAACGTGCAGTTCTCTTTATGCTCTCACCGATAACAGCAGAACGAAGATGACCTACATGAAGCGGTTTTGCAACATTTGCTCCGCCGTAATCTATAACTATAGTTTCAGGTTTTTCAGCTTTTTCAAGACCAAGAGTCTCTGAAGCCGCCATTTCATTTATATAATCAGCAAGAAATTTGTCACTTACAGTCATATTTATAAAACCGGGTGCCTGTGCCACTATCTCCTTAAAGCTGTCACTTCCATTTAATAATTCAACAACTTCATTTGCCATCTGAATAGGTGCTTTGTGATACTCCTTAGCTGCTGCAAGAGCACCATTACACTGATACTGACAAAGATCAGGTCTGTTTGAAACACCGACTTTAGCATACTTCTTATCATAGCCTGCTTTCTCAAAAGCGGTGCTGAGTTCTTCCTGCAATATTTCAATTACTTTCTTCATTAAATTCTATTCCTCCAATCTGTCTATTTCATCAAAAAATCCCGCAAATGTTTTTTTACAGCATTCAGGATTTAATATTGTCATACCGTCACCCGCAAGTCCTGTAACCGCAAATGACATTGCAACTCTATGGTCATTGTATGTCTCTATCTCAACATTTTTCGGTGTACCAGGATATATTTCCACACCATCTGTCAATTCATTACATGATATCCCCATTTTAGTAAGTTCGTCAACAATAACTTTTATCCTGTCAGATTCCTGTCCTCTGATATGTGCTATACCTGTTATTGTGACTTTTGAATCTGCAAAAGGTGCAATAGCTGCAAGCGTAAGTGCCTGGTCTGAAAAATCCGACATCTTTACTTCAATTCCTTTAAGCTTGCCATCAGGTCCCTTAAGCCAAAGATTGTTTCCACCTTCTTTATCCCAGCTTACTTCACATCCCATCTTTTCAAGCATGCCTATAAATTTCATATCACCCTGTAATGAATCTTTTCTCATTCGCTTTACCATTGCACGTTTACCCGTCGCTGCCGCGAGTGCATAAAAATAACATGCCGCCGATACATCCGGCTCTATATTATAATCCAGTGCGGTGTATTTTGTTCCTCTTACTCTGTAGCAGTCCCCGGCAAGCTTTTCAATGCCTGTATGACCAAATTGCTTCATCATCTGCTCCGTCATTTCGACATATGACCTCGCTTGCCTTGTACCTGTCATTTTTATGGTAACATCCTCAAAAGCTATCGGAAGCACCAATAATAATGCACTAAGAAACTGACTGCTCCTGTCTATATTCAAATCAACCATCTTAGGCTCACTTACTTTGCCTGCCGAACCGCCACTCAGATTCATTTCAGACTTTTTTATCGAATTTATATCCGATTTTTCTGTCGAATTTGCCTCCGAATTTCTTCCATATAATATACCTTTTACTTTCATAGGAAAAGTATACTCATCTTCAAGCCATGTAAATTCTGCTCCAAGACCTTCAAGTGCCTCAAGAAGCTCTCTCATCGGTCTTTTTCTCATCTGGTCTGACGATTCAAGTATGTATTCTCCATCCCCCATAGCCGTAAATGCTGTAAGAAACCTTGCTGCGGTACCCGCACTTCCAACATATATTTTTGCATTTTTATTTGGGATTTTTCCGCCGTGTCCCTCAATTACAACACTGCATTTTTTTTCATCAGCCTGTGCAGTAAAACCTAATTCTTTAAGTGCATTTAAAAAATGAACTGAATCTTCACTGAACGTGGCCCCCTCCAGTCTTGAAGTTCCGTCTGCCATAGCCGCAAGCAAAAGAGCTCTGTTGGTAATACTCTTTGACCCCGGAACCTCAGCTACTATATCATCCTTCAAATATTTTTTTACTTTGTACTCCGTCATTATTTTATTCCTTAATTTTATTATTTTTCGCACCATAGGTGTAAAAAGAAGCTACATAATAGTGTACGATACGATTATAAATTAGTCAAACTATAGTACACAATTTTTCAACTACTTTTCCTATATTATTTTCTTCAACTCCCAGATAATTCATCACAAACATATGCTCCGATTTATTTTCTTCCAAATGATAAAAACCTGATAACGGCGACATTTTTATTCCCTGTTTGTTTGCTCTTTTCACAAATTCCTCATCAGTGTATTTTGTTTTTATCTCCATAAGAAACTGCAGTCCCGCATCTTCCTCATGTACTGTTACATATTTATTTAATTTACTTTTCTTTATCGCAGTTAAAAATTTCTTTTTCTTTTCTGAATAATATTTTCTCATTCTGTTTATATGTTTTTCAAAACACCCTTCATCTATAAATTTTGCAAGTGTGTATTGCTCAAAATTGGATACCGTACAAGAATAAAAAAATAGTGTCCTGTAAAACTTTTCAAGCAGCTTTTCAGGCAATACCATATAACTTATCCTGACTGTTGAAGAAAGTGTTTTCGTAAATGTATTTATATAGATGACTTTTTCTGATACATCTATACTTTGAAGTGCCGGTATTGGCTGACCATTCAGGCGCAGCTCACTGTCATAATCATCTTCTATTATATATCTTTTTTCATCCTGATTCGCCCATCCAAGCAGTTCATATCTCCTGCTTATCGGCATAACTATCCCTGTCGGGAAGTGGTGTGACGGTGTAATGTGAAGAATATCAATCTTTTTTTCGCTTACCTGTGACGGTATAACACCATATTCATCCATTTCTATATAATCCTGCTTTACACCATGACACCTGTATATCTTTGAAATTTTATCATATCCCGGATCTTCAACCCCATATTTTTTATCCATTCCAAGAAGCTGTATTATAAGTCCGTAAAGGTATTCGGTTCCCGCACCAATTATTATCTGCTTAGGTGCAACTATCATCCCCCTAAACTCCTTAAGATGCTTTGCAATCGCTCTTCTAAGTTCCATAGCTCCTCCGCTTGGCGGATTTGTCATAAGTGCATTCTGCTGTTCCGATAATACTTCCCTTATAAGCTTTGTCCATATCGTAAAAGGAAACATATCAGAAATCATCTTATTCTTTGTAAAATCGGCTATGTATTTTCCGTCTGCACCGTCATCAGAAACAGAAAATTCTTCATCAATCCTGTCACGCATCTTTTCTTTTACAAGCTCAATCTGTCTGGCACTGTTTTTCATATTATCAGACATGTTTTTTTCATGTCTGTTTACATCATAATCGCTGTCCCATTCATAAGTATCTTTAATATCAGATACATAGTACCCTTTTTTTGCAATCGAATATATGTATCCCTCTGCAATTAACTGTGCATATGCATTCTCAACTGTAATGACACTTATACCCAGATTTTTTGCAAGACTTCTTTTTGACGGAAGTTTCTCATTTTTACCCAAAACTCCCTTTTTTATGTCATTTTTAATACATTTGTACAAATGTTCATACAGTGAATCTGAACCTATATCCGCAAAAGAATATGTAAGCATACCAACTCTCCTCTTTAAACTGACCTTTTTGAATATATTTATTTTGATGATTTTTTTATATCCAGAAGTTATTATATCATACACATATCAGTTGTAAAGAATATGGAGGAAACACAATGAATAAAAGATACGAACTTAATAAGGAACTCGCACAGATGTTAAAAGGCGGAGTTATAATGGATGTAACTACTCCTGAACAGGCAAAAATCGCACAGGAAGCCGGAGCATGTGCAGTTATGGCACTTGAAAGAATCCCTGCTGACATAAGAGCAGCCGGCGGCGTTTCACGAATGAGTGACCCTAAAATGATAAAAGGTATTCAGGAGGCTGTTTCAATTCCCGTAATGGCTAAGTGTCGTATCGGTCATTTCGCAGAAGCACAGGTACTTGAAGCTATCGAAATCGACTACATAGATGAAAGTGAAGTTTTATCTCCTGCCGATGACGTTTATCATATCAACAAAAGAGATTTCAAAGTTCCTTTTGTATGTGGTGCCAAAGACCTCGGGGAAGCACTCAGACGAATCAATGAAGGTGCTTCTATGATAAGAACAAAAGGTGAGCCGGGTACAGGAGACATAGTTCAGGCTGTAAGACATATGCGTATGATGAACAGCGCAATAAGAAAACTTACAAGTCTCCGTGAGGATGAACTTTTTGAAGCAGCAAAACAGTATCAGGTTCCTTATGAACTTGTAGAATATGTACACGAAAACGGTAAACTTCCTGTTGTTAATTTTGCAGCCGGCGGTGTTGCCACTCCCGCTGACGCAGCACTTATGATGCAGCTTGGTGCCGAAGGTGTATTCGTAGGTTCAGGTATATTCAAATCAGGAAACCCTGCTAAAAGAGCCGCTGCCATCGTAAAAGCAGTAACAAACTATACAGATGCGAAACTTATCGCAGAACTTTCAGAGGACTTAGGAGAAGCAATGGTCGGCATCAATGAACAGGAAATTGCCCTTCTTATGGCTGAAAGAGGAAAATAAGGAGAAAAAATCATATACGCAATTTTTTTCTCCAACAAAATTTGTGTAAAGCACAAATTTGTCAGGAATTAAAATCTGTGTTGATTAAACAAGATAAAAACCAGAAAAGAGGTACTGCTTCTATGAATATAGGAATTTTAGCTTTACAGGGTGCTTTTATTGAACACGAAAAGGTACTTGATAAACTCGGTGTTAAATACACTGAACTCCGTCAAAAATCTGACCTTGATACAAAGCTTCACGGAATTATCCTTCCCGGTGGTGAAAGCACTGTCCAGGGCAAACTTTTAAGAGAACTTGATATGTTTGACAATATAAAAGAACAGATTGAAGGCGGACTTCCTGTCCTTGCAACATGTGCGGGTATGATTCTTCTTGCAAAAGATATTGAGGATGATGATACAAAACATCTCGCAACACTTCCTATCACCGTGAAAAGAAACGCTTACGGCAGACAGCTTGGAAGTTTTTATACAGAAAGTAATTATGAAGGACTTGGAGAAATTCCTATGACTTTCATAAGAGCACCTTATGTTGCCGAAGCAGAACCAACAGTTGATGTAACGGCAGTAGTTAATGATAATATCGTGGGAGTAGAATATAAAAATCAGATTGCCATCTCATTCCATCCGGAACTTGATGAAAGCACAAAAATTCATGAACGATTTTTAGAGATGTGTCACTAGAAACAAAGCATGTTATAACTGTTTCTGTTTTTTATATATTGCAAATACTTTTTGCATATGATATTATGTCGTCAGATAAAAGATATCATATATCCATGTCGGATATACATGAAAACCCCGAAAGTCTCGTACACTTTCAGGGTTTTCTATTCCTTTTTTATTTCTCTATCATTTAGTATTCCCCTTTTTTGTAAAACTGTATCTCCATTTTCTTTTACAAAAAATTTAGCCGACCCTGCCTCTGTCAACTTTTTGTCACTTGCATGAACATGCATACATTCAACTGTACACAATGATGTAAAATATAAATAATACCCTGCAATTTTAAACATATAATATTTTGGCATTAATCATCCTCCAAAACTCTCCTATTTCTTGCAAAATAATCTTTTACAATCTGTATTTCTATATCACACATTGTTGTTTCTATAGTTTCACCTTTTTTTTAAATAACAAGTGCATGTTCCGGTTGTTCTAAATTTAAAACGCGATATCCAAGTTCACATTTTCTAAACGCATAACCATTTACTATCATATCGGCTTCATCAGCTATCTTTTCAACATCAATCATTCTCTATTTTAACCCCCTTTATAGGCTTCAAAAACTCTTTTGGTGAAATGTATAAATTTTCTAATATTGGAATTAAATCAATATATTCTTCCTCACTGTCTGTATTGTGTTCATACTTAGCCATCACGACAATATATCCATCGTCCCATTCCTTTACTGATACAAATTTTTCCAGTGAATATGGTGCCTTAAAACGTATACAATAGTCCCCATATTTAAATATTATATACCCATCTTTATTACTTAAAAGTGCATAATCCATACTCTCAACTCCATTCCATCTTCGCTCTAAGTTCTTTTATCTTCTGCATAAATACCGGTTTATTTGCAAATGCAAAACTACACTTGCTATAGTTATAATTTATCACATCAAGCATATCGTCCTCCGTCCTTAATATGCAATCATTTATATCTATGTAAATCTTCTCTCCTGAAAGGTCATCTATATCAAAAATATTATCACATATCACAATTTCCTTTACACCGGATTCTGCTCTTTCACACCAATTTATATCATATCCAAAATTTTGTGCAAGCAGTCTTACTCTCTCTGCCATTACAGGATGATTATTTTCATTTATACAAAAACTCTGTGCACTCTCAAAAAGTTCTCTAAATGGTTTCTCATTAAAATCAAGTTCAAATATTCTGTTTTCGCCCGCTTTTCCTGTAATACCATGAATTGCATCATCATATGCAAGCATTACTGTTTTTGCCCTGTTATATTCGCCATTATGAAGCCCCTCATATACTACTTGGAACATTGAATTTAAGAATGTGTCTGCCATTCTGTCAAGGTCTTTTTCAGGCGTATATTTCACAAAGAAATTTATCCAATTTCTCCATGCATAATATGTAGGAAATGTATTAACTGTCTCCTTTTTTGCTCCCATTGCATGAAGTGCCTTTGATGTTCCTACTGATGCCACTTTCATTCCTGCCTTATTGCACAGATAACACCATTCTGTATCATCCCAATAAAGGAAATTCTCCTCCGGCATAAATCCGATTTTATCTATTGTACTTCTTCTTATCATAAGCGAGCATGCCGCTACACTGTCTACATACAGATAATCAGGCATTGAACCGTCTTCATACATGTCAAGATGAGGTACATCAGTACAAAAATATTCAAAGTCAATCGTCTGCCCGAACTGCTGGATATAGTCAGGTGCTTCCAGATGATATATTTTTGACGCTGCCATACCAACCTCATCATGTTCTTCAAGAAATTCATAGAGATTTCCTATTGCATTCTCATCGAGCATTGCATCATTATCTACACACATAAGATATTCATATCCCTCTTTATATGCAGCACGAAGCCCCGTATTAAAACCACCTGAACCACCAAGATTTTCTTTATTTACAATAAGCTTTACTTTATCACCATATTTCTCTTTTATAGCATCCGGCGCACCATCTGTTGACGCATTATCAACAACATATAAATCATAATCCGTAAATTTATTTTCAAGAATGCACTGAATACATTCAAGTACCTTGTCAACTTTATTAAAATTGCATATTACTATACCTATTTTCTTCATTGCTTTTCTCCATTCGTATTATGTTTTAATTTATAATGTTTATATTTTATCACAATGTAAAACCTTTTGTAATGAATTTTTCAGTTTCCCCTATTTATACAATTCCAACTCCACTCACCTAACGGTTTTCCATCGTCTTCTCCAGTTCATCAAATAACATACTGTGATATGTCCCTATCCCCTCACCATTTATATCGGCTAAAACTCCTGTGTTCTTCGCAGTTTCTTTCCAAACTTTTCCTGCCGAATAAGCGGCATAAAAATATTTTTCATTAAAAGCAGAATTTCCACTATATTTTATATTACTTACATTTTTTTCATCCACTGAAACAGCATACACTCCTGCCGCAAACAATGCACACAAAGCAGACAGCATACATCCCGTACCGCTTACTTTCCTCATTCTGCTGTCCCCGCCGTCTATCTTCAAAACGACATTTCCATCTGAAATCGTATCGAGACTGCCACTAATGAAAGCTATTGTATTAAATTTATTTGCAAGAGCTATAACAGTTTTTTCCTGCTCACTCTCTGTCAATTTTATACTGCTTTCAACTCCATTTGATCTGATTTCTCTGTTTAAGCCCAGTAATACTTTAGCCTCCTCCTGATTACATCTTATTATATCAGGGTTCACGTTTTTAAGTATCTCTTCTGCACAACTTTTTCTGTAGTTACTTGCCCCAACACCAACAGGATCAAAAACAACCGGATGACCCAGTCTGTTTGCAGCCTTGCCTGCAACAATATAAGCGGCTATTTTTTCATCAGATGGAACTCCCATATTTATAAGAGTTGCCGATGAAATCTGAGTTATCTCTTCCATCTCTTTTTTATCCTGTGCCATTATTGCACTGCCACCTGATACAAGTAACATGTTGGCCACATCCTGCATTGTCACAACATTCGTAAGACAATGTACATTTGGTGATGTACTTTTCACGTAACCGATATATTTTTTTACAATAGCCTTCAGTTGTCTGTCACTTATAGCACTTCCATCCAATATACTTTTTTCACCTTTTAAATCGTTGCTCTTTTTCCAAAATATCATAATACAAAATCCCTCATTTAAAAATGTTTAATTCTCAAAAATCTCAGTAACACCAGCCTTTTTAAGTGCAGTCACAAGTATAAATGCAAGAACACTTCCTGCTACTGTTGATATAAGAAATGGTACAACATACACAAAGACACCTATATCAGGAACTCCCATCACATATTTTGCTACCGGATAAGCGGCGATGCCACCAAGAATTCCCGTTCCAAATGCCTCGGCAAAACATGTCGGAAAAACTTTTTTTGAATACTTATAAACAAGCCCACAGCATAAGGCACCAACCATACTTCCCGGAAATGCCAAAAAACTTCCAAGTCCTAAAATATTTCTAAGCAGACTTGCCACAAATGCTATGCCCACACTGTAACCGGGACCTAAAAGAACAGCCGATAAAATGTTTATCATATGCTGGACAGGTGCACATTTACTTGATGCAATAGGAACACTGAGCATACTGCCAACAACCGCAAGTGCGGTAAATACCCCTGCCATAGCTAATTTTCTTGTCGTTTTCGATTTCATTTTATTCTCCTTTTTCAAAAAAAAACTCCCAAAGCAATACTCTTTCGATTTCTCACTTTGAGAGTGTATATATTCATTTCTAAATTCTAATCTTCCTAACTTTAATCAAGAAGTATCCATCGCTCTTAGTTCAGGCTAATTAAGCCATAAATGCCTTAACCTTTGCATAAATTCCTTCGCTGTCAAGTCCGTATTTCTTGATAAGTTCTACAGCCGGACCAGACTCTCCGTAAGTATCATTTACACCAATCTTGAGAACCTTTGTAGGAGCTTTCTCGCTGAGACAATCACATACTGCACTTCCAAGTCCACCGATAACTGAGTGTTCCTCTATAGTAACAACTTTTCCTGTCTCTTTTGCTGCTGCAACTATAAGTTCCTCATCAAGAGGTTTGATGGTATGAATATTGATAACTTTTGCATCTATTCCATCTGCTGCAAGCTTCTCTGCTGCCTCAAGTGTCTCGGAAACTTCAAGTCCTGTTGCAACAAGTGTAACATCCTTTCCTTCACGAAGAACAACACCCTTGCCAAGTTCAAACTTATAATCAGGTCTGTCGTTTATAACAGGTACAGCAAGTCTTCCGAAACGGATATATACAGGACCCTCGTGGTCAAGTGCAGCCTTAACTGCAGCCTTTGCCTCTACATCATCTGAAGGGTTCATTACTACCATTCCCGGTATTGTGCGCATCAGTGCTAAATCTTCACAGCACTGATGTGTAGCACCGTCTTCACCTACTGATATACCTGCATGTGTAGCACCAATCTTTACATTGAGTTTTGGATATCCTACTGAGTTGCGTACCTGCTCAAAGGCACGTCCTGCTGCAAACATTGCAAATGAACTTACAAATGGAATCTTTCCTGTTGTTGCAAGTCCTGCTGCAATACCCATCATATTACACTCAGCGATACCACAATCTATATGTCTTTCAGGATAAGCTTTCTTGAAGATACCTGTTTTTGTTGCTGCTGCTAAATCAGCATCAAGTACAACAAGATTTGGATACTGCTCTGCAAGTTCTGTCAAAGCATTACCATAGCTTTCTCTTGTAGCAATTTTCTTTACGTCTGCCATTTTTTCCTCCTATCCGCTTATTTCAAGCTCTCACCGATTTTGTCAAGGTCAGCCATTGCCTGTGCGTACTGCTCATCATTTGGAGCTGTACCATGCCAGCTTGCATTATTCTCCATGAAAGATACACCCTTACCTTTCACACTCTTCATAACGATAGCTGTAGGCATTCCTTTAGTTTCTCTTGCCTTCTTGAATGCATCTGCAATCTGCTCAAAATCGTGTGCATCAATCTCAATAACATTGAAATTGAATGCCTTAAACTTATCTGTAATAGGATATGGTGAACAAACATCCTCAATCTTTCCATCAATCTGAAGACCGTTATTGTCGACGATAACAACAAGATTGTCAAGTTTTCTTGCTCCGGCAAACATAGCCGCCTCCCAAACCTGACCTTCCTGAATCTCACCATCACCAAGAAGTGTATATACTCTGTATGAAGCATTGTCAAGTTTAGCAGAAAGTGCCATACCTACTGCTGCTGAAACACCCTGTCCGAGTGAACCGCTTGACATATCTACTCCAGGAATGTGCTTCATATCAGGATGTCCCTGAAGATAAGAACCTACATGACGAAGAGTCTTTAAATCCTCAACTGGGAAATATCCTCTCTGTGCAAGTGTTGAATATAATCCCGGTGCAATATGACCTTTTGATAATACAAAACGATCTCTATCTGCTTTTTTAGGATCTTTAGGGTCAATATTCATCTCCTCAAAGTATAAATATGTTAAGAGATCTGCTGCAGATAAAGAGCCGCCCGGATGTCCGGATTTTGCACTGTGCACTGCTGTAACAATACCCTTGCGGACTTCATTTGCAGTTTTCTTTAAAGCTAAAATATCCATGATATCTTCCTTTCTGATTTTATTATTTTTACTTTCAAATTCCAAATATTTTTATTTGCTATGCTGTCATAAAAGTATCAGCTTTTACTCACCAAAGACAGCAATGCTGTCGTACAAGCATCTCTCAGCCTCTACTCTCCAAAAACAGCTATGTAGTCCTTCTGGAATTTCTCAATTCCCTGATCTGTAAGAGGATGTTTTGTCATCTGTTCGATTACATTGTAAGGAACTGTAGCTATATCTGCACCTGCAAGTGCACAATCTGTTACATGAATCGGATTACGAACACTTGCTGCAATAATTTCTGTCTTGATTTCAGGATAGTTTGCAAAAATATCTGCAATGCTCTGAATAAGGTCAATTCCCGGTGTTGAAATATCGTCAAGACGTCCGAGGAATGGTGAAACATAAGCTGCACCTGCTCTTGCTGCAAGAAGCGCCTGATTTGCTGAAAAGATAAGTGTTACATTACATTTGATTCCTTCGCTTGAAAGAACTTTTGTCGCCTTGAGACCTTCTACTGTCATAGGAATTTTTACAATCATGTTCTTATGAAGTTTAGCGATTTCTCTTCCTTCTTTAATCATTCCCTCTGCATCAACTGTTGTTGCCTTAACTTCTCCACTTATAGGTCCATCAACGATTTCTGCTATTTCCTTTAAAACTTCTTCCTGACTCTTTCCGCCCTCTTTTGCAATAAGTGATGGGTTTGTTGTTACACCACAGATAACACCCATATCATTTGCTTTCTTAATGTCCTCAATTTTTGCTGTGTCTACGAAAAATTTCATACTCTTGCTTCCTCCTTAAAAAATATAGTTAGTTAAATAAATATTAAAATATTATACAAAACTCTAAATAGATTTGTTAATGTGATTATACAACTTTTCAGGTAACAGGTCAACGATTTTAACTCCTAATAAAACCAAAAATTCTTCCAGTCATTTTTGTAAACTCTGTAAGCACCATAGCCTGTTTTAAAGCTCTTTATAAGCTTTCCTGTCGAATCTGTTTCCATAAACTTGTTTCTGCTGCTACAGCAATATATATACAGATTTTTATCTTTAATTATGTTACCATTGTCAGATGTTTTTTCAAAAGCTTTTTTGGCAGCAACACGATAAGTTTTTGCGCTCTCATTTACTTTAAACTGATAGTAATATGAATTGTTATTTGCTCTTTTCGCATATTTTCCTGAATTGTTATTTAACATCGTGATAACATTACCTGATGAATTACATGTAATCGCATTCTGATTATACTGTGACCTGAACGGGTCAGGCTTTTTCTTTCCCTGATTGAGTATCACATCTATACTGTCAGGGTCTTCAGTTGCCGACGCTGTTGCTGATGGATCTGCCTGTGCGTCCTTTGAATATTTTTTCAATACCTTTTTCTTAAGGTTCTTACAATTTTTCCATATCTCTTTATCCGCAATAATATAATCAAGTTTTGGAATAATACTTCCCACATTACTTACTTTAAAAATGCTTGACAGAGATTTTGAACCTATTATAAGTTTGTTTGTTCCACATACCTGAACGGAATTTATATCAATCCAGTTTGTCTTTTTTCCGGATTTATTATACATTTCTGAAATAAAGGAATCGAAATCAAGTTCGAGACTAACCTTGCCAGTTTCCAGTTCAATCCCCATTATCTTGCTGTTCCTTGTAGTCTTTTTGCCAAATGCGGTAGCTATGAAATAAATATTTCCAAAACCGTCATATGCAAATTCGCCGTCCTGCTTATATCCGTTTACTGAATAAACTTTCGTAACCTGTCCAAGCGAATTTAACATTGCAAATTTGTTATCTGCACACGGATAAACAATACCATCATATATAACCTGCATATTCTTTGCCATATGACCGTCAAGCGGCATCTCACTTCTTAACACACCTGAATTATCATACATTGCAATTGCATATTTCTTAATTTTCCTGTTTACAGTTTTCTTTACTTTTTTAGTTGTCTTTTTGCCGTTTTTATTTATCTTCTTTGTAATAATTTTAACAGACTTTTTGTTCACGGTTCTTCCTTTTCCAAAAACCGTATAAAGACCGTTGCTTATCTCCTGCCTGCTTCTTCCGTTTACAGCAGAAAGTCTTGTCTGCATACCTGTACTGCTCTTAGGAATATCCACACTGTACACCAATTGTTTTGATAACTTGTCCTGTTTATTGTACAATTTCAGTGTTATATAGTTTTTCATTCCGGGTACAAGACCTATAAGCTGATATTCATGTTCCGTTGCAACATTTCCTGAACCACCTGCTATCAATGTTCTTGTAAAATCAGGAATCTTCTTATCTTTAACTGAAATTGTATATTTACAATAGCAATTTCCGTCTGTATTAAAATATACATACATTGAACAATAATTTGTACCGTATGGGTTGTATGCCCACAACGCATCATCCGGAGTATATTCCTTTACCTTCTTTTTTATGTTCGTAAGTGTTTCTTCAGCTCTTGCTGATTTTGCCTGATTATAAACATCTTTTGGTGATTTATAATTTATGGTAACAACATTTTTTCTTTTACCTGAAAGATATAAATTTTTAATATCTATCTGATTCACATTATCTATAACTTTTCCGCTTTGATTTTCAAGAAGATCCTTTTCTTCCTCAATCTTCGCTTTATCTTCACTGCTCAGTTTGTCGGAAATACCACTCATCTTCCATACAAATATCCCCATTGCCGCAAGCATTACAACACTTGTAAGTAATGCTGTTATCAGTTTTTTCTTCATCACAATCCTCATTTCCTTGAAAATAATATTTTTCTATCTATCTTCAACCAATTCTTTTAATTTGTTATATATATCCGGATAATTTCTCTTTATATTCACAGGTTTCAAATCTTTGTCTAGAAGACAATGTTCACTTCTGCCAGTTGTAACCAATTCTTCGTTCATATTATAAATCTCATATTCTACAACAAGCTTCATTCCATTATATTTTGCAACCCTTGAATTCACATAAAAATCTTCACTGAAATGAAGCGGCTTAATATACTTACATTCAACACTGAGAACAGGCATAATCAATCCCATATCTTCAATCTTTTTATAATTCAATCCAATTTTATCGAGAAAGTCTATCCTAGCCTCTTCAAAAAATCTGATATAATTCGAGTGATGAACTATCCCCATCTTATCTGTTTCATAATAATTTACCTGACGCTTATACGCCAAACCCTTTTCATCCATAACCATATGCCTCCAAAAATAATGGTTGCTTTGCCCTTTGTAATAGGCTATACTTATTCACACCTAATTATAATTATAACTTATTAAATGCCGCTTTGCAACAACAAAGGGCATACATTATAAATTCAGAAAAGAGGAAATCAGTATGAATCTAATTACGGCAGAACATCTTACTCATTCCTATACGGAAAGACTTTTACTTGATGATACCTCATTTAGTTTAAATGAAAGCGAAAAAGTCGGTATTATCGGTATTAACGGCACAGGCAAATCAACTTTATTAAAAATTCTCGCCGGAACAGTTGAACCCGACAACGGAAAGATTATTATGGGAAGAAACTTACGAATAGGTTATCTTTCTCAAAAGCCTGAGTTTTCCCAAAATATTTCTGCTCTTGAAGCAGCACTTCCACTCCAGAAAGACATTTCGGATTCCCCTGTAAATTATGAACCTCAGGCCAAAAACATGATGAACAAACTTGGGTTTAAAAATCACAGCCAGCCTATAAATGAACTTTCGGGCGGTCAGAGAAAAAGAATTGCCCTCATCCGTACACTTCTCACTCCTGCTGACATACTTATTCTCGACGAGCCTACAAACCATCTTGACAGTGCGATGAACGAGTGGCTTGAAGACTATCTAAAAAAATACCGCGGAGCTCTCATAATGATTACCCATGACAGATATTTTCTTGACAGTGTCGTAAACAGAATTGTTGAGATTGATAAAGGCAAATTATACAGCTACGATTGTAATTATCTGGGATTCTTGGAGAGAAAAGCTCAAAGAGAAGAAATTGCAAACGCAACAGAGAGGAAGAGACAGAGTTTACTCCGCACTGAAATTGCATGGATGATGCGTGGTGCCAGAGCACGTTCCACAAAACAGAAAGCTCATATACAAAGATACGAAAATCTTCGTGACATGAAATCTCCTGTTACGGACAGTACCATCGAAATAAGTTCCGCATCATCAAGACTTGGCAAAACGACAATCGAACTTGAAAACATTTCAAAATCATTTGATGGAATACCTGTTATCAATGATTTTACATATTTCTTTTTGAGAAATGACAGGGTCGGTATTATCGGACCAAACGGCTGTGGCAAATCAACCCTGATGAACATAATAACCGGAAAAATAAAGCCGGATTCAGGTCAGGTTACTATAGGACAAACCGTAAAAATAGGTTATTTTTCACAGGAAAATGAAACTATGGATGACTCTTTGAGAGTCATTGATTATGTGCGGGAAGGCGGCGAATTTATCCACACGAAAGATGGTACCGTATCCGCTTCCGTAATGTTGGAGAGATTTTTATTTCCACCAGACCAGCAATACTCAATTGTCGGCAAACTTTCAGGCGGTGAAAAAAGACGTCTCTATCTTCTAAGAATACTTATGGAAGCACCGAATATCCTTATTCTCGACGAGCCGACAAACGACCTTGACATTGCCACTCTCACACGACTGGAAGATTATCTTGATTCGTTTGACGGCATTGTTATAACGGTTTCCCATGACCGCTATTTCCTTGACAGGGTTGTATCAAGAATATTCTGTTTTGAAAACAGTACCATAAATCAATATGAGGGCGGCTACACAGACTATCTGAACCACACAACCCACAAACTTGATGTTACCGATGCAGGTTTAGCTTCATCAGAAAGCACTGACAACAATTTTAAAGAAAATTCCGAAGCCGTTTCGGACAAGCAAAAAGTAACAAAAGACAACTGGAAAGACGGTCAGGTTAAAAAGAAAAAAATGTCTTACAAGGAAGAAAAAGAGTTTGAAACTATAGAAGCAGACATTGCTGCCCTTGAACAGGAGATTGAGGAAACCGACAATGCCATGTTAAAAGCCGCAAATGACTTTGTAAAACTTGGAGAGTTATCAGTAAAAAAAGAGGAGCTCTCACAAAAACTTGACTACAAAATGGACAGGTGGATGTACCTCGAAGAACTTGCCGCAGACATAGCAAATAATTCCTGATTTTACACACTGCCATATGGTGATAAAAGAAAGTATTCCGCCACAAAAATGCGTTGACACTGAACATTTTATATGATAGATTTAATTGTGTTGGTGGTTACATAGACACCATATCAGCCCTATGGCATGCCATTTTGGGCATAAATATTTTTTAAAGTTTTAGGAGGCAGTACAATGAAGGGTACAGTTAAGTGGTTTAACGCAAAAAAGGGTTTTGGTTTCATTTCAGACGAGACAGGTAAGGATGTATTCGTACATTATTCAGCACTTCAGATGGATGGTTTCAAAGTTCTTGACGAAGGTGAAGAAGTGGAATTTGACGTTGTAAACGGAGAAAAAGGACCACAGGCTTCAAATGTTGTAAAGGTTGGCTAATTTACCTTTACATTTGTTATAATCGAAGCATGGATTCATTCTTATTTTTATAGATATATTTTTATTTTAATTTTTTTGATTTTTTGACAAGATTATAATAAAGCATTAATTAAGGGACATCATTTTATTGATGTCCCTTTTCTTATATATTTACGTTTTATAAATATCATGATTATAAGTTATATAAACATTTTTTTGATTTTATATAGTCACACATTCTTATACCTATTTAAGTCTCATTCTGTACACAACAGGCTTGTCGCTCTTTACAAACGGTGCTTTTATTATCATTCTGTCATCTTCTCTGATAAACTCCGGCTGTTCATCATAACCGAGTGCCTTAAATTCCTCAATAATGCCATGGAAATCTTTGCTGTTTTCTCCCATGCTCTTAACGATTATATCTTCACCATTCTGCTTCATAGGTATTATGTAAATACAATCTGCCTTACATGTAAATCGTATATCCTCAGATGTGAAATCTTTTCTTCCCTCTTCTGAGAACATTCCTTCTACAACTTCCGTACTTCCCTCTTCCTGAATTCTCCAAGGATGTGTACCGTAGATTGCCTCTCCATTTACATCCATCCACTCTCCGATTTCTTCCATTATATTTATCTCTTCGTCGCATATCGTACCGTCAGCTTTTGGTCCGACATTTAACAAAAGACAGCCATTCTTGCTGACAATATCAACCAAATCCTGAAGTATGTCACTTGATTTCTTAAATCTGTTCTGCTCAGTATAACACCATGAATTGAATGCCATAGATGTGTCAGCCTGCCAGTAAAATGGTTTTGCCTCCGAGAAATGACCTCGCTCCATATCAAGTATTCCTGTTCCAAGCATCATAGCGTCATGCTTATATGATATACCTACTTTCATGCCCCACTCACTGGCACGGTTATAATAATATGCGGCAAATTTCTTCAGGTATTCCTTTACAGAATCATGCTGTATCCACCAGTCAAAATAAACCATTGAAGGTTTATACTTTTCAACGAGTTCACAGTTTCTTGCAAGCCAGTCCTCAAGAAATTCCTTTGGAGGTGCAGGGCTGAAAAGATCCTGGTTGTCAGGTTCAGGCATTGCAGGCCAATAGAAATCACCGAGTTTCATAGGCTGCTTTATATCACTCTCAAATTCACAGCCATGTCCCATAAAGAAAGCATGCTCAACACGATGATTAGACTCACAAAAAACAAGACCCTCATCCTGAATTGCTTCTTTGAGTTCACCGAGTACATCTCTTTTCATGGCTTTTTTTACGCTTGTCCACTCACTTATCTCACTGTCATACATCTGAAATCCGTCGTGGTGCTCAGCTACAGGCATAACATATTTTGCCCCCGCTTTTTTAAACAATTTAACCCACTCTTTCGGATTAAATTTCGGTGCAGTAAACATCGGTATAAAATCCTTATATCCAAATTTAGTATGCTCGCCAAAAGTCTCTCTGTGATGTTTCCATTCTTCCATGTCCTGAATGTACATATTTCTTGAATACCATTCATTGTTGAAAGCCGGAACACTAAACAATCCCCAATGGATAAATATCCCAAACTTGGCATCTCTGAACCACTTCGGTGCTTCGTACTCAGACAAAGATACCCAGTCCGGCTTATACGGTCCTTTTTCAATCACTTCGTCTACAATCTTTAAATATTTTTCCTGTACTGTCATTCAGAAACCTCCATACTCTATATTATTGATGTTGAGGTCAAAAAGTATTTTGACCCTTGTAGCATATTATTTATTCTCTTCCTTAACTCTTATCAGATTCATAACATCCGGTGTTTCACTGAGAAGTATTTTCACAAGTTCTCCCGGATGAGGACAGCTCTCAACTTTTTCACCCTTTTCATTTTTCATGTCAAGAACTTTAACCGTCACATTCTCTCCCGATGGCTTCATTATCTCTATCTCATCACCAACGCAGAATTTATTTTTCTGTTCTATAAGTGCATAACCTTCCTCATCAACTTCCCTGATAATTCCAAGGAAAACATATCCTCTCACATATGTGTTGTTGTCATAAATCTGTGTCTCATGAGTAGTCGGTCCATAGAAAAATCCCGTTGTGAACTGTCTGTACGTACACTTTGAGATTTCTTCCATATAATAATCTTTTTTTGACTCATAAAGCTTTGGTGACTCGAAATAATCATCAATCGCCTGACGATAAGTTCTTGCCACATCTGCCACATAAAGTGCAGTTTTCATTCGTCCCTCTATCTTAAAACTGTCTATACCGGCATCTACAAGGTCAGGTATATGCTCTATCATACATAAATCCTTTGAATTAAAAATGTATGTTCCTCTTTCATTTTCCTCTATCGGAAGATACTCGCCCGGTCTGCTTTCCTCAACGATATGATATTTCCATCTGCATGGATGCGTGCATGCTCCAAGATTTGCATCTCTTCCCGTAAAATAATTGCTAAGCAGACATCTGCCTGAATATGAAATACACATTGCACCGTGTACAAATGTCTCTATCTCAAGGTCATCAGGGATATTTGCTCTTATATCTTTAATCTCAGCAACTGAGAGTTCCCTCGCTGAAACAACTCTTTTTGCGCCCTGTCTCTGCCAGAAAAGATATGTCGCATAATTTACATTGTTTGCCTGTGTACTTACATGAATTTCAATTTCAGGACATACTTCCTTTGCTATTGTAAACACACCCGGATCAGATATTATAAGCGCATCTGGCTTAATCTCTTTTAATTCTTCAAAATATCTTCTGACTCCCTCAAGATCCCTGTTATGTGCCGTAATATTTGCAGTTACAAACACTCTCTTTCCATATTCGTGTGCAAACTCTATTCCTTTTTTAATATCTTCATTTGAAAAGTTTTTTGCCTTCGCTCTAAGTCCATATAACTCCCCACCGATATAAACTGCGTCTGCACCATACATGACGGCAACTTTCAAAACATCAAGACTACTTGCAGGCACAAGTAATTCCGGTTTTCCATTTGCTAACATAATTTCCTCCTATTTTATCTCTTTGCATTGTTATTTTAAATTTTTCATTTTTTTCTGATTTCTAATCGTTATTACTGATACCACCAGGTACAACCTGTGACAATGCCGCACCATCTCCGACCGGCAGCACAACAGTTTTAAACCTTTCAGAATGAGTCAGAAAATATAAATATTCTCTCATTCTGCCATGAATTGTCCTGTCACGCTTTGTTATCGCATATCTTGACTGTATAATATCCCCATCCTGTAAAACATTATCAGTCACCAAAAGACCGTCCTCGGCAAGCATTTCAATAACAGGTTCCAAAAAATTAAGATACTGTCCCTTGGCTGCATCCATAAAAATAAAATCATATTTATTCCCTGCCGCCGCAAGTTCTTTTAAAACATCTGCCGCATCACCTTCAAAAAGATTTATTCTTTCTGTCTTTTCATATCTAGCAAAATTTTCTTTAGCACATTTTATGCGTATCGGAACTTTCTCTATAGTATCTATAATCG
The DNA here is from genome assembly GCA_934320845.1 of uncultured Lachnospiraceae bacterium. Classification (GTDB taxonomy): domain Bacteria; phylum Bacillota; class Clostridia; order Lachnospirales; family Lachnospiraceae; genus Butyribacter. The sequence continues at coordinate 5,669 of CAKRFU010000003.1, read as the reverse complement.
TATTATCTGATACATATTCACTCATCAACATACTTGAAAAACCGACTGCAGTACCTATCTCTAATACCGCCTTCGGTTTTTTTACTGTCAAAAGAAATGAAATAAGCGACTGCATGGGACGTCTTATTATAGGTACACCGTCTGCCAAAGCCTCTTTCTCAACCTCTTTTAAATATTCAGGTATGCTCCAGGATATTGAATCAATATACGTTGACAACCTCTCATCAATAATCAAAACAAATACCTCTCTTTTCAATCGCTTTTTGTAAGCATATCAAGTATTTCTTCATAATCCATACTTGTATTTAATATATAATCTCCCGGTTTCAATTTCATTTCATCTCTGTCCATAAGCATGGTTCTTATATAAAATGAATATCTGTTTACAATCAATCCGTCATCATATAATTCTTTTGCCACCTTGTACATTGACTCGTCTTTTGAAATTGAAAACCGTATATCCGTTCCCGGTGCTTTTTCTACAACAACCGGACCATAAATTTCATAACAAATATCATAACACATTTTGCATGCATGAAACATCATAAAAATAATTAAAACAGATACTAAAACATTGACCAGAAGAAGAATACCTCTGCGGAAAAAATTTAATGCCTGTCCTGCACTTCGGGAACCACTCATATCTATCCCTCCAGAAAATCAGTTTCAATACTGATTTCCTCCAAATAACACTCCTGAATTTTTCGTATCATCACACAATACTGATGTTCAGCCGCAAAATATTCATTTGAAAGACCAATATTCAGTAAGTCAGCAAATTCATTCTGAAGATTGTTATTTTCCTGAATAAAATTCTCATTATCCGAAAGCTGCAGAGCGAGACTTTTTCTTCTGTAATCACATATTCTTCCATATAATTCCGGTTCATTTTTTACTTTTTTCAAAAGTGTCTGATACTGATTATATTCTTTTGTCGATTTTATAACATTTATCAGTGCATTTAATGCATCATCAATTTCTTTCATTATCCCGCTCCCCTCTGTACAGCCATATATAGAACTAAGCCATAATTACTCAACTTCCATGATAATAGGTAAAATCATAGGATTACGTTTCATTTTCTTCCAGAGATAATCACTGAGACTGTCTTTTATTTCAGTCTTTATCTTACTCCAATCAGAAACTTTATTGTCAAGACATCTTTCAAGAGCTGCATAAACTATACTCTTTGCCTCATCCATAAGGTACTCTGATTCTCTTACATAAACAAATCCCCTTGAAACAATATCAGGGCCTGCAAGAAGCTGGTTAGTATATTTTTCAAGTGTAAGTACAATTATAATAAGACCATTTTCAGAAAGATGCTGTCTGTCTCTAAGTACAATATTTCCTACATCCCCGACTCCAAGACCATCTACCATTATGCCCTGAGCCTGAACCTTGCCGATAAGTGTAGCTCTCTCCTGTGTAAGTTCAAGTACATCACCTGATGACAATACTATTGTATTTTCTTTAGGTATACCCATTCCCTGCGCAAGTTCAGCATGTGCTTTCAAATGCTGATATTCACCATGTACAGGTATCGCATATTTTGGTCTTGTAAGAGAATATATAAGTTTTATCTCTTCCTGAGAAGCATGACCTGATACATGTGTATCCTGCACAATAACTTTTGCACCTTTCTGTGCAAGTTCATTTATGACCTTTGAAACATTTTTTTCATTTCCCGGAATCGGTCTTGAACTGAAGATTACAGTATCGCCCGGTTCTATTGAAACTTTTCTGTGAAGATTTGCAGCCATTCTCGAAAGAGCCGCCATCGCCTCACCCTGACTTCCGGTTGTGATAAGCACAAGTTTTTCAGGCGGATAATTCTTCATCTGTTCCATTTCTATTATTATATTTTTAGGAACGTCCAGATAACCGAGTTCTGTAGCCGTAGTAATAACATTTACCATGCTTCGTCCCTCAATTACAACTTTTCTTCCATACTTTTCTGCTGAATTTATAATCTGCTGCACTCTGTCAACATTTGATGCAAATGTCGCAACAATTATTCTGTGTTTTTCATTGTCGGCAAATATATTGTCAAAAGTTTTGCCAACGGTTCTCTCTGACATTGTATAGCCCGGCTTCATGACATTTGTACTGTCACACATAAGCGCAAGCACACCCTTTTTTCCAAGTTCGGCAAATCTCTGAAGGTCAATAGTCTCTCCGTTTACAGGTGTATAATCAACCTTGAAATCACCTGTGTGAACAACTATGCCTGCCGGTGAATATATCGCAAGTGCTGCCGCATCTGAAATACTATGATTTGTTCTGATAAATTCTATTCTGAAACATCCGAGATTTATTGACTGACCGTATTTCACAACTTTTCTCTTAACCGGTTTTGGAAGTACATGCTCTTTTAATTTATTGTCGATAAGACCCATTGTAAGCTTTGTCGCATAAACAGGTACGTTTATCTCTTTTAATACATATGGCAGTGCACCTATATGATCCTCATGACCATGTGTTATCACGAATCCCTTAACTTTGTCGATATTTTCTTTAAGATAAGTAATGTCCGGTATAACAAGGTCTATTCCAAGCATCTCGTCCTCCGGAAATGACAGTCCGCAATCTACAACAACTATACTGTCCTCATATTCAAACGCTGTAATATTCATACCTATCTGTTCTAATCCGCCGAGTGGTATGATTTTAAGTCCTTTTCCAAGTGGAGCATCTTCTTTTTTCTTTGTGCTCCTTGCCGCAGTTTTTCTTGCTGCTGCCGGCTTGTCAGTTGTCTTTCTTCTCGGTCTTCCCGGTCTTTTTACAGCTTTCTCTTCCACAGCCGGTTCTTCTATATTAATGTTCTCATTCTGAGAATTCTCTGTTTCTGTTTTCAATTTTTTTCCCTGCCTTTCATTTAGTTTTCAAATTCCACATCGTCCAATAACTCCGCAAAAACTTTCGAGATTGCATTTATTTTCTCATCGTCTTCAAGCATCTCATAAAAGCTTTCTTCTGTGTTTTCAGAAACCTCTTTAAGAATATATGCGTCCGCTTCATCATCTTCACTGTCAGTAACAAGGAGATAATTTTCCCCTGCTATCTTAGTTTCTTCTACCACAAAAAAAGGAATTTCCTCTCCATTATCCGTTGTAAAATTAACAACTTTAGTTTCCTTATTCTCTTCCATATTAAATTGTATCCTTTCGCTATAAACAGGCAGAAAGCACTTATTTCCGCTCTAAACTATCTAAATAACTCTGTAAAATCAATGATGCTGCCATCTTATCTATATACTGCTTTCTTTTTTCTTTACGGATTCCACCTTCTGAAAGCACACTGTCAGCCTGAACTGTTGTAAGACGCTCATCCTGATATATAACTTCAAGTCCGCTTCTTCTCTCTACCATTTCCCCGAACTCTCTTGTCTTTTCGCATCGCTCGCCTTCTTCGTTGTTCAGCTTTTTGGGCAATCCTATAACCACTTTTTCTACATCATATTCTTTCATCAGAGTCTCAATTCTCGCAAGAGTCTGTCTGAGCTTTGTCGGACGTTCACGCCTTATTGTTTCGACAGGCTGCGCCGTGATAAGCATATCATCACTAATTGCTACACCTACTGTCTTTGCGCCATAATCAAGCCCCATGATTCTCATATTTTCACCCGTTTGTTCTTTCTGTATTTTTATTTAAAATTGTTTTTTATATAGTCCTCTAAAAGAAGTTCAATTATCTCATCACGTTCCACACGTCTGATAAGACTTCTTGCTCCCTTGTGACTTGTAATATACGTCGGATCACCGCTCATAACGTAACCGACTATCTGATTTACAGGATTATATCCTTTCTCTGTAAGAGCCTCATATACTCTCGCTATAACATCTTTAACTTCAATTACCTGATCTTTTTGTACTTTAAAATATTGTGTATTATTTATTTCCTGCATAAAGGCAGTAAACCTCCATTCCTTTTCACGTTCAAAAATATATACATATATACTAATATATCCAACAAAAAAAAACAATATAATTTTTTTTAAAAGTTATCATTTAACTCTCCAATAACCACTCCATCACTCACTTTGCCGGTAATTTTCACACTGACTATTTTATTGCATTTACTCTGTGCATCCTCAATATTTTCAGCACTTACAGCAATTCTTATATATCTCTCATTATATCCTGTTATATATTTTTTTCCGTCTATCTGTGTAATTTCCTCAAATAAAACTTTTTCTTCATTTTTTAATGCACGATTTCTAAATTCACACTCAAGAACTTTTTCTTTTTCAATCAATCTTTCACTTCTTGCTGATTTTTCGCTTTCAGTTATCTGACCATCCATCTTATCTGCAACTGTTCCCTGTCTCCTTGAATACTTGAAAACATGAATCTGTGCAAACCGCACTTCTTTGACAAATTTAAGCGTTTCAACAAATTCATCTTCTGTTTCCATAGGAAATCCCACAATAATATCTGTAGTTATTGCCGGATTTTCAAAATATTTTTCAAGTATTTTTACTCCATCAAGATACTGCTCAGATGTATAATGCCTGTTCATTCTCTTTAAGACACTGTCACTTCCGCTTTGCAAAGACAGATGAAAATGAGGACATATTGATGATATTTCCGACAATCTTTTTACGAATTCATCGGTTATTATTCTTGGTTCAAGCGAGCCAAGCCTTATTCTCTCGATTCCCGCAACATTGTTTATCGCTTCTAATGCCTCAAGTAACGGCTTTCCCGCTTTTTCAAGGAAAGCACCTGACTTTTTGCCATCTACGCCATAAGATGACAGATGAATACCCGTAACAACAATCTCCTTGTATCCCTGTCTTGAAAGTTTTTCAACTTCTGCCGTAATCTCATCAATCGATTTGCTTTTTAACGGTCCTCTCACATACGGAATTATACAGTATGTACAAAACTGGTTGCATCCATCCTGTATCTTTATATATGCTCTTGTATGTTCTTCTTCAACTGCTGCCTCCGACATATGAATATGAGGCGTTTCTTCAGACATTGTTTCGATGCTGTTTTGCTGCTCACCATCTATAGCCACGCCATTCGTTTTTGTATCATAACTGCCTGACTGAGATATTTTTTCTAAAACAAGTTCTACAAGATTGTCCTTGTCTTTATTTGAAATAAATAAGTCTACACTATCATCAATCTCACCTTTGGCTTTTGCCGAATCGACATAGCATCCGGCAGCTACAATGACCGCATCAGGGTTTAAACGTTTCGCCCGATGAAGCATTTTTCTTGACTTCCTGTCAGCAATGTTAGTTACGGTGCATGTGTTTATGATATATGCATCCGCTTTTTCCTCAAATGCAACAACCATATGACCCTTTTTTTCAAAATTTATCTTCATCTTCTCAGTCTCGTAAGAATTGACCTTACAGCCTAATGTCAAAAAAGCAACTCGCACTTTTTTCCTCCTTGTAAATTAAATAAAATTTTACATCGTATCAATTTTTAAAATTTATGCCAAAAAAACACATCCTATTTTTGTTACATATTACAAAACATTTTATTAATTTATAAATTATTTGCAATCTGATAGTAACTATATACACACTTGCGCCATTTTTTTTGGCAACATTGTATATTGACTTTTCATCACTCAATGTCTAGTATTATATGTGAACAAAATATAAGGGAGGTAGTTAGTATGAAAACCGTAAAGATTTCTTTAAACTC